>JBCBDU010000004.1:12661-139471 GCA_038529355.1 Pseudomonadota bacterium | reverse complement strand
TTTGCCATGGAGGTTAAGCGACAGTTTGATGTGCTTGATCGCAATTTGGCCGAGCGCGAGTATCTGGCGGGGGATGCGTACACAATTGCCGACATCGCAACCTTTCCGTGGTACGGCGGCATGATGTTGTACAACCTGTATGAGGCCGAGACGTTTCTTGATGTTGCGTCCTACAAGCACCTGAATCGCTGGGCTAACGCCATCGCTGCACGGCCAGCCGTGCAACGCGGTCGACGGGTTAACCGCACGTGGGGCCCCGAATCCGAACAACTGCCGGAGCGGCATAGCGCTGCTGATCTGGACTGATCGTGCGAAGTGCATCACACAACGGGTGTTCAGACGGACATGGCTGAGACGGCCGCCGTTCGACTCAGCGCCGATATCGGTGGCACCTTCACCGATGTCGTGCTGGAGGTTGGCGATGCTTTGTTTTCGACAAAGCATCTGACAACTTATGAGGCGCCCGAGCGTGCGATCATCGCGGGTATGCAGCAGTTGTGCGCGCAAGCGAACGTTGCGCCTGGCGATATCGGCCATGTCATTCATGGCACAACGCTTGCGACTAATGCATTAATTGAGCGCAAGGGTGCGCGTGTTGCATTGATCACGACGCGCGGTTTTCGCGATGTCATAGAGATGCGCACCGAATCACGGTTTGAACAATATGATCTGAACCTGCGCTTGCCTGAACCGCTGCTGTCGCGGCAGCACCGCTACACGCTCAACGAACGCATAGGTGCACAGGGCCAGGTGTTGCAGCCGCTTGACCACGACGAGCTCGATGCGCTTGCCAAACAGCTGGTGCAAGCCGGTTATGACAGTGTTGCGGTCGGCTTCATGCATGCTTACGCCAACGATACTCACGAGCGCGCGGTGGCCGCCGCATTGGCCGTGCATGCGCCCGCGCTGAGTGTCTCTCTGTCCAGCGCTGTATCGCCGCAAATGCGCGAGTATGAGCGTTTCAATACAGTTGTTGCGAACGCCTACATCAAACCGTTGATGAAATCCTACTTGCAGCGGTTAGAGCGACAGTTGCAACAAACGGGCGTTAGCTGCCCTGTCTTTTTGATGCACTCGGGGGGTGGCATTATTTCGCTCGATAGTGCAGCCGAGTTTCCAGTGCGTCTGGTTGAGTCGGGTCCGGCCGGCGGCGCCGTGTTCGCAGCGACGATCGCTGCGCGCTATCAACTGCAGCAGGTGCTGTCGTTCGACATGGGTGGCACTACGGCAAAAATCTGCCTGATCCGCGATCAACAGCCCAAGACCAGCCGTGTGTTCGAAGTCGCCCGAACTTACCGTTTCAAGAAGGGCTCGGGCATGCCCATTTCAATTCCGGTGATCGATATGGTCGAGATTGGAGCCGGCGGCGGCTCCGTTGCCAGCATCGATGCGTTGCAGCAAATCCGTGTCGGACCGGAGTCGGCCGGTTCCGAACCGGGTCCTGCCTGCTATGCGCGTGGCGGACAGTGCGCTACGGTCACCGATGCTGATTTGCTATTGGGCAAGCTCGATCCGGATGCATTTGCCGGTGGTGCGATCGCACTGGATCGTGAGCGCGCTGAATCGGCGGTACTGCAAGACGTCGGTACGGCGTTGACGATGGATGCGAGCTCGGCGGCCTTCGGTGTTGTTGAGGTGGTTGACGAGAACATGGCCAATGCCGCGCGCGTGCATGCGGTTGAAAATGGCCAGGACCTGGCTGACTACACGATGATTGCATTCGGCGGCGCCGCGCCGCTGCATGCCGGCCGGCTATGCGCGAAATTGGGTATGCGACGCTTGCTGATACCGCCGGGCGCCGGCGTTGGCTCGGCGATCGGTTTCTTGCGCGCACCGTTCAGTTTCGAGGCCACCCGCAGCGTGTTCATGCCGTTGTCGCTGTTCGATGCGCACGTTGCGCGCGATGTGTTCGCATCGCTGCGGCGTGAGGCCGACAGCTTTGTGCGCGCATGCAATGTGACGGACGATATCGTCAGTGCGCATACTGTGCACATGCGATATGCCGGCCAGGGTTGGGAAATTCCTGTGTCGTTATCGGCTGAGGATGTTGCGACCTCTTGCGCAACGCACATCCGTGCCCGGTTCGAATCAGCCTACCGAACGTTGTTCGGCCGCACCGTTGACGGCGCGGATATCGAGATTACAGTCTGGGCAGTGAATGCGGCAACGCCGTCGCCGCGGCCACAAGTCGTCGCCGCGCTCGACGACGGCGAATCGGTTGACGTGAGTGAGCGGCGCGCCTTGTTTGATCCGCTGCAACGCGCCTTTTCCAATGCAGGCGTCGTCTCGCGCACGGCGCTGCAGGTCGGTCAGCAGGTCACAGGGCCGGCGTTGATTGTCGAGGACGAAACGACGACGATCGTGCCTGCCGACATGGTTGCGATTTGTCAGCCGGATGGCTGTCTTGACGTGCGGTACGTGCGATGACTAACGCACAACAGCAAGTGGCTTATCAGGTCATGTGGCAGCGCCTGATTTCGATTGTCGAGGAGCAGGCGCAAGCGCTGGTGCGCACGGCGTTCTCCACATCGGTTCGTGAGGCTGGTGATCTGTCGGCCGGGGTCTACGACGCGCAAGGTCGCATGATCGCGCAGGCAGTGACGGGCACGCCCGGTCACGTCAATGCGATGGCTGCGGCCGTGCGCCACTTCATCGATGCCTTTGCTGGAGATGGCATGCGCGAGGGCGATATCTATCTGACTAATGATCCGTGGCTGGGTACCGGGCACCTGCATGACATCACCGTTGTCAGCCCGGCGTTTCACGGCGGCCGTCTGATCGGCTTCTTCGCGTGTACCGCGCACGTGGTCGATATCGGCGGTCGCGGCTTCGGTGCGGATGCCGAGTCCGTCTATGAGGAAGGTTTGTACATTCCGATTATGAAGCTTGCCGATCGCGGCGTGATTGACGCGCCTTTCGTGCGTCTGGTGCGTGCCAACGTGCGTGAACCGGATCAGGTGGTTGGCGATATTTTCGCGCTGGCGGCCTGTAACGATGTCGGGTTGGCCAGGCTGGCAACGATGCTTGCCGAATTTGCACTCGACGATCTGTGTGGCATTGCCGAGTTTGTGTTCACACATTCACGCCGCGCCACGCTTGAGCGAATTAATGCCTTACCACGGGCGTCGGCTAGCGCGCAGATGACGATTGATGGTTATGCAACGCCGGTGACGCTGAGCGTACAGCTGCGTTGTGAACAGGATCGCGTCGTGTGCGACTTCGCCGGCAGCTCGCCGATCGACAAGAAGGGCATCAATGTGCCGCTCGTCTATACGCAAGCTTACGGGTGCTATGCGTTGAAATGCGCGATCGCTGGCGACATCCCGAATAACGATGCGTCACTGGCGCCGTTCGTCATCAGCGCCCCGCCGGATAGCATTCTCAATGCGCGCCATCCAGCGCCGGTTGCGCTGCGGCATGTGATCGGTCACATGATTCCGGATGCCGTGTACGGCGCACTGGATCAAATTCTGCCGCAGACTGTCCCTGCCGAGGGCGCCGGCACGATCTGTAATTTTCAGTTATCGCTGCGCTCGGCGCACGGTGCACAACCGACGCAAGTGCTCGCGTTTAACTCCGGTGGCGGTGGTGCGCGCCCGACGCTGGATGGCATGAACACAACGGCGTTCCCTTCGGGTGTCATGACGATGCCGGTTGAGGCAACCGAACATACTGGGCCGGTCGTTATCTGGCGCAAGGAGTTGCGAGCCGACAGCGGTGGTGCGGGTCAGTTTCGGGGTGGTCTGGGTCAGTACATGGAAGTCGGCGCACTGGACGGCGTTGAGTTTGATTTTTCCGCGATGCTTGATCGCGTACACCATCCGGCACGCGGTCGCCAGGGTGGCGGTTGTGGTGCGGCCACCGAGATTGGTCGTGCCGATGGCAAAGCGATGCGCGGCAAAGGCAAGCAATCGGTGCCAGCAGGCCAGCGCGTGATCATGGCATTCCCTGGTGGTGGCGGCTATGGCGATGCGGCGCAGCGCGATCGTGAGTCGGTCAGGCAAGATTTGCTGCTGGGTTATATTTCACGTGCCACAGCGCGCGACACGTATGGTTTGAGCGATGAAGAGATCGAGCAGGTTCTGAACGGCGCGTGGACGACCGGTTAACAAGACACCGGACATCAATTGCCGGGACACATACGTTTGCGCAGCCGTGGACGCCTAAAGTCGCCGCGGCAACACGGGTCTGTCACTTTACTGTGTGACGCAGGTCATTCAATGGGATGTTTAGCCTTGTAGTCGCACAACTGAGGTACTAGCCTGCCTATTTGGGGAGGTTGATGCGCCGCGCTCATTGTTGCGGCTGCCAACGCGGGGTATTTCATGTCGCAAAGCAAGATGACCACGTTTACGCAGGCGCTTGGCGGATTTTTCGCAGGCTCTGTGAAGTTGGTTGACGTCGAGCGCGCTGCCGATGCGGTCGTCGCGCAAGGGGTTGACACCGATCATGCGCTGGCGGTGATCGACAAGCACCTAGAGGCCGGTCGACTGGCGCCCTCTTTGCACCGCATCCTGGCCGATCGCTTGAGCGGCGCCACGCCGCCGAACGACGACGACACGCGCGCGGACGCAACAGACCCGTATCCCGACTCAGCCGCTGTGGGGCGTCAATCCGATGCCACAGCACCGGTCGAGCGCGAGCCGGTTGCGCCGGATAGCGATCTGCGCAGCGAGGATGCCACAGCGGCGCGGCGCGCAGCGCTTGATGCGACTGCCGCCTATCTGGCGCTGACTGCGCTGGATGGTGCTGATGAGAGCGACGCGCAGGGTGCGGATGCGCATCAAACAGCCGACGCGGGGGTAGACTCGACGGCGGCATCCTCGCGCACCGATGCGTCGGAACGAGATCACGCGGATGCCACTGCGCAATTGCCCCGTGAGCAACACGACGTGCACGATGCGCAGGCGACGTTGCCGCTGGTCGATGCCGCTGGCGATGGCGCACCGTCAGCAGCGGCCATGCCCGATGCGGATGCGCCGCGTATACCGGCCGATCCGACCGAACGCATCAACAGTCATGTCGCGCCGACAGTGCGCATTCACAAGCCCGACGATCCGACGGTCAAACTGGATACGAGCCAGCCCGATGCCGCGGCATCCGCGGCGCACGCGCAGCCGGATTACGCACCGCAGTACGAAGCGACCCAGCGCATCGAGCGACCGCACGAGCCAACACTGCCGCTCGCGCAAGTTGCGAAGCCGGAGATTGAAGGTTCCGGCGACACGCAGCCGCTGCATTCGAGTCAGTTTCCGTCGCAGAGTCTGGGCACCGCTCAGACCGGCTCAAACTGGCTGCGTCCCGACCAGTGGACCGAGCGACATACCGGTCCGCTTGGGCCTGGCTCTATTCTTAAGCGACGCTTCCTGATCGAGTCGAAACTTGGCAAAGGTGGCATGGGCGTCGTGTTCAAGGCGCGCGACAAGCGCAAGGAAGAGGCCAGTGATCGCGATCCGTTCGTTGCGATCAAGGTGCTCAACGATACGTTTCGGGAGCATCCGAAAGCGTTGATTGCGCTGCAGCGCGAGGCGCGTAAGGCACAAACGCTGGCGCATCCGAACATCATTACCGTTTACGACTTCGACCGCGACGGCAACCGGGTCTATATGACGATGGAGCTGATGCGCGGTGAGCCGTTGGACAAGATCCTGCGGCGCAAGCGTGATACTGGTCTTGAGCTTGCGCAGGCGCGCACCATCATCGAGGAGATGGCGGAAGGTCTGGCCTATGCGCACCAGCAAAACATCATCCACTCCGATTTCAAACCGGGCAACGTTTTCCTGACCGAGGACGAGCGCGTCAAGATTCTGGATTTCGGTATCGCGCGTGCACGCGTGTTCAGCGGTCAGACGCAGTCCGAACAAACACTGTTTGATGCGGGGGATCTTGGCAGTCTGACGCCAGCCTATGCGAGCCTTGAGATGTTTAACGCCGGCACACCGCATCCGGCTGACGATGTCTATGCGTTGGCCATCACTGCCTATCTTGTGCTGACCGGTAAGCACCCGTTTGATCGCAAGACGGCGGAGCAAGCGCTGGAGCTTGGACTGGTGCCCGAGCCTATCAAGACGCTCAAGCGCCGCGAGTGGCTGGCTATCGCGCACGGACTTGCGCTGAAGCGCGAGGATCGCACGCGCGATGCCGAAACGTTCCTGCGCGAATTTCGCGGCACCCAGAAGGTCACAAGATTCGCGGCGATCGTCATCGCCGTGCTGGCGGGCATCGCAGTGTACTTTGCCTATTTGAATACGCAGGATCCCGGGCCGGCGATTCCGTGGGAGGAATTGACGCTCGCTCAGCAAAGTGAGTTTGAGCAGCTGGTCAGCTCGGGTAATGGATGGCTTGCCAATGATCCGCCGTGGATTGGTGGTGCCTATGGTGAATTCGCAGCTGCCTATGACATCCATCCGCGCAATCGTGCGGCAACCGAGGGGCTGGATGCTGTGGCTGCAGCACTGGTTGCGCTGGCTGATACGCCTGCCAACAACGAAGACAAGCGGCGCTTGCTGGACGATATCAACACCGCATCGCAGAACGAGTATCTGGCCGAGCACGGTGCACTGCGGCGCACCCGCAAGCGTCTGCAGGACGAACTCGGCGTTGCCCGTTAGGACAAGCACCGACAGAGGGTGCAATTTCTTGCCTGGCGGGATAATTTGCGGTGGGTTGGCAGTTGTCAGGTAGTTGTCAGTTTGCACGCGAGACTTGTCGCGCGGCGCTCTGTCATGACATCTGGTGACAACGGCAGTTCTAGCGGTGCACTAGATTGCGCAGTGGCGCCGTAGCTGATTGATGACTGATTGGATCAAGGTAGTACTTATGCTGAATCACAGTATTTCGAGAATCGCGGTGCCCGTTGTTGTGGCAGCACTTGGCGCGTGCGCGTCGGCACCGACGGCGCAAGACAGCGCTGCGGCGACCGAAGGCCGGCGAGATGTTCGGGACCTGTACATTGTTGATTGTCTGTTGCCCGGTCAGGTACGCCAGCTGGGTGGCCGGACCTATCTGTCGCCACGTCGCCCGACGCGCACGACGGCCGCCGATTGTCGTGTCCGTGGTGGCGAATATGTCGCCTATGATCGCGCTGATCTTAAATCGGCGTTGCGCGTGTGGATGGCCAGCGCCGAAAACGGCGATGCCGAGGCGCAGAACACCGTGGGCGAAATCTTCGAGCGCGGGCTGGGCGGCGAGCCGAACTATACAGCGGCGCTAGTCTGGTACCGCAAATCGGCAGAGCAGGGCAACAAGAGCGCGTTGCTGAATCTGGGCACGCTGTACGAAACCGGTCGCGGTGTTGAGAAAGATCAGCTCAAGGCGCTCAACTATTATCGCCAGTCGTGGGGGCTCGACGAGGATGATGTCATTTATCGCTCGGCAGCGGATCGCGAGATTGAAGTCATACGCGAAACGCTCGGCGAACAGATCGAGCAACGTGAGCAGCAACTGAAGTTGCTGCAAAAACAGATCGACGCGCTGTCGGCAACGGCAACCCTGAGCGCTGCAGCAACCGAAGAGCTGGCACAATTGCAGCAGTGGCGCGACAACTTGCAAACCGAGCAGCAGACAATCGTCGCAGAACGTTCGCGGTTGCGTTCACCATCGCCAGCGGCGTTTCCAGAGCGAGACTTCATTACCGGCGATGAGCTACGCGCAGGCGCGCGCAATTTCGGTCGTTACTACGCATTGGTCATTGGCAACCAGAATTACGATCGCATGGAAGATCTGGCATCGCCGTTGTCCGATGCACAGCGGGTCGCGCAAGTGCTCGAGGACAAGTACGGGTTCACGGTGCAATTGGTGACCGATGCGAACGATGTCACGGTGCTTGAGGCGATCAACAACCTCAATGCGGTCGTCGGTCCTGAGGACAACCTGCTGATTTACTACGCCGGGCACGGCAGTCGAATTGGTCAGGACGAGACTGAGACCGGCTACTGGTTACCGGTCAATGCAGATCGTCCGCCAGTTGATACCTATTGGGTGCCGACCGAGCAAATCACCGGTCATATGAGCAACTTCAAGGCGAAACGCGTTCTGGTGGTTGCAGATTCGTGTTACTCCGGCATTTTGACGGGCGACGATCCCGGCATGAAGATGATTTTGAGTGGCGACCAACGGGTCTTCCAGAGCGAAGGGTTTGTTGATCGACGCTTCGATCGCCGCGCGCGCCTGATGGTGTCGTCTGGCGGTGATCGTCCGGTGCTCGATGAGGCTGGCAATGGCAATTCGGTGTTCGCCAATGCGTTTATCGATGAGCTGGAGGCGAACGAGGGTTTGCTAACAACGCCGGCGCTGTTTCTGAAACTGCGCGATCGCGTCGTTGTAGCGGCGGCGCGCCAGGATTTCAACCAGGAGCCGGAGATCAAGGCGCTGCGTCGCGCCGGTCACGAAGTCGGCGACTTTTTCTTTGTTCCCAAAAATTTATAAAAACGACAGGGTGCGCAAAGCATCGAGCGAGGACTTACCATGAAACACACAACCGACCTTCAAACGCCTAGCCGTGCGGCAAGCGTGCTACGTACCTGTCTGGTTGTATTGATGCTTGGCGCCGCGCCGGCGGCATTCGCCGTACAGGATGACACCGCGACCACGGGCTTTCTCGAATCCGTCGTGATTGACGTGTTGGCGAACGATACATTGCAAACCGGCGACTTCATCCGCAGCGTTTCGCCTACAGCTCGAGGTGGTTTTGCACAATTGCTCTCGCGCGACGATTGTCTGAGCGCGGCCGATATTGATCGTGAGTGTATTCGCTACTCACCGCCGTCCTCGGATGAACAAGGTATGCCGTTTTCGGGCGACGATACGTTCACCTACACTGTGGGCAACGTCGACGCGGAGGATCGCGTTGCAACGGTCACGGTGACAACGCTCGCGGAGGGTCCTGAACTTCAGGACGACACGGCAACAACGGTTTCGGAACAACCGGTGACCATCGATGTGCGTGGCAACGATACGCTCATGAGCGGCGAGCGATTGACGTTTGTCAGTAACCCGCAGTCCGGTGGCAGCGTCGTCATTTTGCCGCCGGCCAGTTGTGCCGGCGAGATCCCAACGCAGGGCGTTGCGTGTGTGCGCTATCAACCGCCACCGACGCCAACCGGCGGCCAACCATTCTCAGGTACGGACACATTCACGTATACCGTCGAGCAGGCCGAGAGCAGCAGCACAGCGACCGTGACCGTCGTCGTGTCCCTGCCCGAAGCGCCGAGCGAACGTACGCTGGTCGCTGACACGGCCGCGGCATTTGTCGAGCAAAGAATTTTCATTGACGTGCTTGCGAACGATACGTTACTCAATGGCGACGTGCTGCTTTCTGCGACGGCGGGCGCGGCCGGCGGCGCGGTCGAGGTCGTCACGGGCGGGTCGTGCGCACTTCAGTTCCCGGAGTCGGATGGGCAGTGCTTGCAGTACACACCGCCGCCACGCACGCCGGAAGGCGTCGTCTTTACCGGTGACGACACGTTCAGCTATACCGTCGGCTCTGGTGGTGATGCGGGTGGCGAGACTGACACGGCCGGCGTTACCGTAACCGTGTCACCGCGCGATGGTACGCCGCGACCGCTAGCCGACGACCGATCGGATGTCGTCGCCGGTGAGTCCGCGGTGATTGATGTGCTGGCGAATGACGACGACGACGGTGGCGTTGAGAACCTTTCCATTGTCAGCGTTACCGAACCGGCTAACGGTACCGCGGCAATCAATGCGTCGGAAGGCGAGGCGGACACGGTCACCTATACACCAAACCCGGGTTTCGTCGGCACAGACAGTTTCTTCTATACGGTATCTGACGGCGACAGCGATTCGCTCGATCAGGCCGCGCAGGTGACGGTCACGGTTTCGGCGGCGACGGGCGAGAACTCGCTGGCGTCGCTGGCATTAACGCCCGAGGAGCGCGAGTTAGCCAGCGCTATCGACAACGTGTGCGCATTTTTGCGCGGTCCGGACGAGGGTCCGGTTCCGCCACCGGCCGAGTCGCCGCAACCGGCGCGCAGCGAGCTGCTGAGCGAGGGTCAGGCCAACCTGCTCGAGCGATGCACAGCGTTGATCGCTTTGGCTAATCCTGGCGACGGCGGTGACAACACGGCAGCGGTGCGCGATGCGCTGCGCCAGATTGCCGGTGAAGAGGTGTTTGCCCAGAGTTTGATCAGTACACAGATTCTCAACACGCAGATCAAGAATATTGACAGCCGGCTCGCCGCGTTGCGTGGTGGCGCCCGTGGTGTCAGCGTGCAGGGGCTTGCGTTGAACGTTGGCGGCAAGGCGCTGCCGGGCAACTTGTTTAGCAATGCGGTTGAGCAGTCTGACAACGCGCTATTGCAAGATAGCCGCCTCGGTCTGTTCATGAATGGCCGCGTGAACTTCGGTGAGCAGGGTGCGACGGCCACAGAAAATGGCTTCGATTTCGACACGCTCGGCGTCACAGCCGGTATTGATTATCGACTGCGCAATGATCTGGCGTTCGGTGCTGCGATCGGATTCGCCAACGCTGAAGTTGACTACAACAACACCGGTGGCAACCTCGATTCGGATAGCCTGACTTACACGGTCTACAGTACTTATTTCACCGACCGGTTCTACATCGATGTACTCGCCGGCATCGGCGATATCGATTTTGATTCGGCGCGTACGATGGTGTTTGCCGACGGTGGCACCGGTGTCGACACGATCGCTCTGGGTCGTACCGAAGGTGACCAGCGCATTGTCAGTGCGAATTTTGGCTACAACATCGATCGCAATGGGTGGTTGTTTGTACCGTTCCTGGGTTACGATTTTATCGACACCAACATTGACGGCTACAGTGAAGTTGAAGGTCAAGGTTGGGAGCTCGCTTTTGACGAGCAGAGTGTGCAGTCGCAGATTTTGTCGGCCGGTGTGCGTATGTCCTACACCAAGAGTGTCGGTTTCGGGGTCATCGTGCCGCATCTCAGAATCGCGTTGCAGGAAGAGCTCGAGGATGAGCAGCGTGTGCTAATCGCACGATTTGTGAACGATCCTACCAACACGCGATTCAGTTTCCGCACCGATGCACCGGACAGCAGTTTTCTGCAGCTAGCGACGGGTATTTCCGTGCAGATGGAAAACGGCCTGGCCGGCTTCATCGACTACGAGACGATCACCGGCTACGACAATCTCGATACCAGCACACTAACGCTCGGACTGCGATTCGAGCGGCGCTTCCGCTAGCCTGTTCGATATGACGGTCGGCGATGCGCACGCATCGCCGACCGCTCAGGGTCGATCTCAGTCACTGTTGTCGTCCGCGCAGACGTCGATCATTGGCCGAGTTGACGAACCAGCGCCTGCAACACGGGGTTCGGGAAATTGCGCTTCACCGTGATTGCGTAAAACGTTTCGGTGAAGTCGCCGAGCTGTGCAAACTCCCGGAGCCTGCCCGAATCAAGTTCATCTCGCACGACAATGGGCGGTATTACCGCGAGCCCCATATCAGCGCGGGCGAGAATGCGGATTAATGCCATGTCATCAACTTCGGCGCGGATCGTTGGCTGGATATCGAGTCTGTCGCATAGCGCATCGAAACTGATGCGTATTGAATTCTCCATTGTCGGCACGATAAGCGGGTGCTCGCTGAGCAGTGACTCAAGCGATGCATCGCCGTCGAGTCGTTGCGGATTACCGATCAGGCTGACGGCCTGTTCGGCGATCGGATTGACGATCCAGCGACGACCGCTGTCGCGACTGGGCGCAATATTCGTTAGCACGACATCGCAGTCATGTTTTTCAAGGCTATCGAGCAAATTGCTCTGATCACCGGAACGGATCACGACTAACAAGTGCTGCATTTCGAACAGCGGTTCGAGAAACCGGCTCTGAAAATTACGCGAAAGCGTTGATAGCGCACCGATGCGCAAAACGCGCTGCGTCGCGGTGTCCTGCTCGCGCAGCGTGCCGATGAGCTCATCACCGACGCTGAAAATCGCATCAGCGTGTTGCAGCGCGATACGACCAGCTTCGGTCAGTACCAGACGTTTGCCCTGGCGCTCGAAGAGTTCATGCCCTAGCCACTCCTCGAGCTTGCGGATCTGCACGGACAACGCCGATTGCGACACAAACAGTTGCTCGGCGGCTCGGGTCAGGTTGCCCATGTGCGCAACTGCTTGAAAATACTTTAAATGTTTGTAATTCAGCGACATGGACAATCATTCTGTTTTGGTTAACGAAAAGGCTATTTAATTGAATTTTATATATTTATGACCGTTACGTAAATTAGCGGCAACGCAGGTACCGGAGATACGGTCATCACTACGTCAATTTTGTCTGCACTGCCTGGCATTGCAGCCGGCATTTACATCCTTGTTGCCTTACTCGGCACTCGTGTTAGCACGCCGCTGGGGCTTGCGCTGACGCGCATCAGTGCGGTCACAGCGTTGGTGTTTTCGCTCGTTGGTATCGCTGGTGTCATGTCGGGCGCGTCAATGACCGGCCCGTTGATCGGCATTGGCGGTTGGGGTTTTGCGTCTCGCATTGACCCGCTCAGCGTCAGTCTGTTCTTTGTCATCGCGTTGGTCGGACTGTTGGTCACCGAATTCAGTCGTAACTATCTGTCCGGCAATCCGCGACAGCGGCAGTTTATGTCCAGCCTTGCGCTGACGATCGCAACGGCGATCGTGGTCACGACTGCGGGTAACCTTGGCCAATTGTTGATTGGCTGGGTTGCGATGAGCTTGACCTTGCATCAGTTGCTGATCTTCTTTTCAGATCGACCGCGTGCCCGCGCGGCAGCGCACAAGAAATTTGTGGTGGCCCGCTTGGGTGATCTGGCACTAACGGTCGCATTCGTCAAATTGTGGCTTGTGTACGGCACGGCGGATATCGCCGAGCTATTGCTGGCTGCGCGCAGCGGTATTGGCAGCGAGTTGTTTGACACGGGCGTGCCGCTCGCCGCACCGCTCATCGCGCTTGCAGCGTTACTGAAGTCGGCGCAGTTTCCGACGCACGGCTGGCTAACTGAAGTGATGGAAACACCAACGCCGGTTTCGGCGTTGCTGCATGCCGGTATCGTTAATGCAGGTGGCTTTTTGATTATCCGCTTTGCCGACATCATGGTGTTGAGTCCGTCATCGATGCAGCTGTTGATTATCGTCGGTGGCATCACCGCCGTTTTCGGCTCGCTGGTGATGGCGACGCAGACGACGATCAAGGAAGCGCTGGGCTACTCAACGGTCGCCCAAATGGGGTTCATGCTTGTGCAAGCCGGTTTTGGCGCGTTCTCCGCCGCGGGTCTGCACCTGGTGGCGCATGCATTCTACAAGGCGCACAGTTTTCTGGCTTCGGGCAACGCGGTCAGCGGCGTACGCAACGCGATGGTCGATCACCACAATCCGCGTCCGCGCATGCGCACGGTGCTAAGCGGTTTCGCACTGATGATGGCGGTTTATGCCGGCGTGTGCTGGCTGTTTGCCGCGAGTGCGGCCGGCAACGTTGCCGTCCAGGCGCTCGGCGCAATTTTCATGATGGGGTTGTTCGTGTTCGCAGTGCGCAGTTCGTCAATGCCGGGCTTGCTGCCGCGTGTAGCGGTCATCGCGCTGTTTGCCGGTGTGCTGTATTTCACGCTGCAGTTGGCTGCCGCAGCGTTCTTTGCGCCGTTGTTGCCCGAATTCGCGCCATCCAGCGCGCTGGATCGCGGCATCGCTGCGACCTTGGTGGTAGCGTTCGCGCTGGTCACGTTGTTCCAGCTGATGCCGCCTGCGAACAGCGCACAGTGGTATCGCCGCGTTTACGTTCATTTCAAAAACGGTTTGTATGCCAACGCGGTATTCAGTCGTTTAACAGGAGCCATGCAGCGTGATTAATTCTGATCGGAACATTGATGACAACACGGTACATCAATTCAACGATGCGGTAGTCGATGCGCCGTTAGTGAGTCCAGCGCGAGTGACGGCATCTGCCGATAACGCGTCGCGCATGATCGCGCCGTTGTGGCCGCTCGAGAGTTTCGTCGCCGTTAATCCGTTTCTGGGCATCTCACACTTGCCGTTTGCCGAAGCAGGCGACACGGTTGCGCGCATTTGGCAATCGCGCCATGTGATGCCGCGGCAGTTCTATCTTGAGCAGATGCGCCAGCAGGTGTTTGGCGTCGGACATGTCGTCATGGCGCTGGATGAACTTGGCGGTGTCTACCGGCAGCAATTTGATGCTGAGAAAATTCTGGCACTGTCGTTGATCGAGCCTGTGGAGTCACCGGCGGCCGCAACGATCGTCGATATTGTGTCCGACGCCGGCAAGCTTGATTGGCGACGCGTGGTCAGCGATCGACTGTCGCAATGGGCTGCGAGTTATTTTGATGAAGGTCAGGCAAGCTGGTCATCGCCGTGGAAAATGTTGCCTGCATTTAGTGCCTGGCGCAGCGAGTCGATGCTGGATCGTTCGGTCGAAATGTTAGGGCTGGGCGGGTTTCGTGAGGAAGTGGCGGCGTTGCCGGACGACGCCGACGCGCTGCTGCAACTGGTCGCAGGTGAGTTGGGCTTGAGTGAGCCTGCGCTGGATTTGTATTTTTACCGGCTGCTGGCGACCGTCGCCGGTTGGGCAGGTCATGCACGCTATCGTGGTTGGCTGGACGAGCTGGCCGGTCAACAACACGGCATGGTCAAGCAGATTCTGGCAGTGCGCTGTGCGTGGGAGCTGATCCTGCTGCGCAAGGTTTGTGCGTCCAGACAGCAGGTGGTCGATCGCCTGGCCAGCAACCTGACAACGCCGCTGCATCCTGATGCGCGGCAATCGTATCGGGTCGATATTGTTTTGCATACCGCGTTTGAGATTGCCCGGCGCGACGGCCTGCTCAACAAGCTGCGGCCTTCGTTGACGCGGGCGCAGTCGCCAAGTGCGACCACGCGCGCGTCGGCGCAAGCGGTGTTTTGTATTGACGTGCGTTCAGAGCGCTATCGGCGTGCGTTGGAGCAGGCCGACAACAGCATCGAAACCCTCGGTTTTGCCGGGTTCTTTGGCTTCGCCATTGAGGTTGCCGACATCGACCAGCAACGCGGTGCGGCGCAGTGTCCGGTTTTGCTGACACCGAAATATCTGGTGCGTGAAACGGTGCGTGAAGGCACGCCGGAGCAAATTGACGAAGCGGTACGCGAGCGTTCACTGGCGCGCCGTATGAGCGCCGTGTGGCACCGGTTCAGTGCGCTAGCAATCTCATCGTTTGCGTTTGTCGAAACTCTGGGTCTGACTTATGCGTGGCGCCTGCTTGCAGACGGCTTTGGCTGGCGAATGAAAGCATCGGCAGCGTCGCTGGCGCCCAGCGCCAAAGCGATGCCAGTTGGCCCTCGAACGGCTGGTATTGCGTTGGATGAGCGCATTGAGTTGGGTGCCGGAGCGTTAGCTGGCATGTCGCTGGTGGATGATTTTGCGCGCCTCGTGCTGTTGGTCGGCCACGGCTCGACCAGCACCAACAATCCTTATCAGACGCGCTACAACTGTGGTGCGTGCGGTGGGCATACCGGCGAAGCCAATGCGCAGATCGCAGCAGAAGTGCTTAACGACAGTAGTGTACGTATCGGTTTGGAAAAGCGCGGCATTCGTATTCCATGGGACACCTTCTTCGTCGCAGCGTTGCATGACACAGCAACCGATGACGTGACGCTGTTGAACATCGATCAACGCCCGCCATCGCATGTGCAGGACGTCCGTGATTTGCAAGCGGCACTGCAGCAAGCGACGCGCACGACGCGCCGCGAACGCGCGCCGCTGTTCACAAACAACGCTGCGAAAGATGTCGATCGTGCGATCGTGCGGCGCAGCACGGACTGGTCGGAAGTGCGTCCGGAGTGGGGTCTTGCTGGCTGTATGGCGTTTGTTGCCGCGCCGCGTGCGAGGACGCGGAAAATCAGTCTGGAAGGGCGCGGTTTTCTGCACTCCTATGACTGGAAAAAGGATGATGGGTTCGCAGTGCTGGAAATGATCATGACGGCGCCGCTCGTGGTCGCGACGTGGATCAATCTGCAGTACTACGCATCTACGGTCGACAACGATACGTTTGGCAGCGGCGAGAAAACACTGCACAACGTTGTCGGTGGTATCGGTGTGCTCGAGGGTATCGCCGGCGACTTGCGCGTCGGGCTGCCTGTGCAGTCACTGCATGATGGTGATAAGGCAACCCATGAAGCGTTGCGGTTGCATGCAGTACTCGAAGCGCCGGAGGCCGCGATCAGCGCCATCCTGATGAAGCATGATCACGTGCGCGAGCTCGTCGACAATGGTTGGCTGAAATTGTTTGCGATGGACGCCTATAGTGGCAAGATTCGAGGCTACAATCCCGCAGCAGGTTGGGTCGATGCACAACCTGCGAGTTTGACAGCTGACGACAACAGCGCGGTCTCCACACGCCTTTCGGCATGATGGTCTCGCAGCGGCGTCGGATGCGTCGCTGCGATCCGTTTTTTGCACACTACCGGAGCTTTTATGCCGAATCGCCGTCTCGTCGCCAAGGAGTTAGGCTCCCTTTTGAAGGTGATATCAAATCCGGATCGGATCCTGATCGTGCATGCACTCGCGGCGAACGGCGAGTCGGATGTTAATGACATGGCCGCGCGTGTTGGCATTTCGCCAACTCGCACGTCGCAACATCTGGGGATGTTGCGCGCCTTCCAGCTTGTCAGCGAGCGCAGCGAAGGGCGCCGTCGTGTGTATTCGCTGGCGGTCGATGCGCTGCCGGACTGGTTAATGCAGGGTGTTGATTTTGTTGCCGATTGGGTCGGTGAGGTATCTGCGCAACGCGCGCGCGATGCCAAAGCCGCATGGCTTGAGGGTAGCAATCTGCCACCCGAGTAGCGTAAATCGGCCACTGTGCTGCCGACTTCGTGACTGATGTCACAAGCGCACACCTATGGATTAGCCATAGTTCGTGCCGGCACAGCCAAGCACGGTACTGCCGAACACAAAAATGCACTACCATGAGCGTACGGTGGTTGATCGGTGCACGAGGCGTTGGCGCGCAATGTTTAGATTCTCTTTGAGCTCGGCGGTCACGCGCATGGCGTTGGCAGTCGTGCCTTGCTCGCAAGCACAACACAGGTCGCCGCGCCTGGTGATAGCATGAAAACGGTTGGTGTTTCGGGCGCTAACGGCGTGATGGGTCGGTTGACGATTAACGCCATTGAAGCGACCGACGGGCTCTCGGTCGCCTGGCTGTATGCGCCTGGGCACGGTGGTGAGCAGATTCTAGGTCACGCCGCGTGCGGTGATGCCGCGAAGCTGTCGGCCTGTGACGTGATCATTGAATTGACCCACCCGGCCGCCGCCGATGAGAATCTGCCGCGCTGGCAGGCGCTTGGTACTGATGTTGTGGTCGGTACCTCCGGCTATACCGAAGCGCGGCTCGGAGCGTTGCGCGATGCGTGGTCGGATCACGATGCGCGGTGTCTTATCGTGCCGAATTTTTCGATTGGTGCGGTGTTAATGATGCGTTTTGCCGAGCAGGCGGCGCCGTTTTTCGAGTCTGCTGAAATCGTCGAGATGCATCGTCACGATAAACCCGACGCACCTTCGGGCACGGCGCTGCACACCGCGGCGCGCATCGGGTCGGCGCGTCAGCATGCCGCACACAACCGAGGCAGTGAGATCGTCGCTGGCGCGCTGGGCGCCGACGTCGACGGGGTGGCGGTACACTCATTGCGCCTGCATGGCACCGCAGCGCATCAGGAAGTGATTCTGGGCACAGTCGGGCAATACCTGACGTTGCGACATGACACCAGTGACTACCAGTGTTTTGTGCCGGGGATCGTATTGGCGCTACAAAGGGCGGCAACACTTGAGGCTGGCGTGACCGTTGGTCTGGAGCACTTGCTCGATCTATGAGCGATGCTGCGGGTTTTCCATGTGTCGTCAGGCGGTCGATGTCGATAACCTGTGTCGAGTCTGGCCGGGCGTCACGCTGTGGTGTTTTCACGGCGCAACCTAGGGGGTTTTGATGAGCGATGATAAGCAACCAGCGCGGAGCGGTTTCACCGGTTTTCTGCTCGACTTGATGGCAGGTCTGGCGCGCGATCTTTTGAAAGTTGTCATCGCGTTTGTCGTGGGCACCGGAGCCGGAGCGATCGCCTGCGCATACTATGGCTTGCCCATGGTGTTGTCGCTGGGTGGCGGCATTCTTGTTGTTGGCATTGCGTTAGCGTTGTCGATGGACTCCGGGTGATTCTAAGCGCGATGCTAGCGCACCAGATGCAGGGCTGTCTGACGCCCGGCGAGATAGTGCACGGTGTCACCATCAAACAGCGCGCTTTGTTCGAGCTTCATCTGAATTAACTGATCCGCAAATTCCGGTACGGCTACTTTCACATTGCCTTCGATTGCGTAGCCAGTCATCGGATATAGCGGCCAGTCACCGCGACCCGGTGTTGGCCCCTGGTTGTCCCACATGCCGATCGTCGGCCCTGGCGCATGGCCGAAAATACCCAGCGGGTGTGTGTAGGTCGCCGAGGTGATACCGGCTTTTGCCATGTTGCGTTGCGCACTGGCGAGGATATCGTTGCCGGTGCGGCCGCTGACGAATTCCTGCGTCAACAAATCTTGCCAGCGATTGCCTACTGCCATCGCGGCTTGTAGTCCGGCAGGTGCGTTGTCTTCACCGAGGCGCAGCACATAGCCCATCTCTTGCGTATCAGTGCACAAGCCGAGATAGCACAGCCCGACGTCGGTGTGCAGCACGTCGCCGCGCTCTATGACCAGATCTGCACTGGCCTCACCAAAGAATTCAGCGTCACTCGGGTACGGTTGGCCCGGGCGCTGCAAATTAACGTCTGGATGGAACCAGGGAGCCAGTCCGTGGCGTTCGAATTCGCGCCGAATAAACCACGCGACTTCGCCCAGTGTTGTGACGTTCGGCGTGATCACCTCTGCGCTAAATGCTGTTGCGATCGTCTGTCGTGCAATGCCTACTGCGCGCTGCCATACGGCCACTTCATCATCAATCCGCGTCTCCAGCCAACGTACGACGAGCGCTTCGGACGACACCAATTTCTGCGCGTGTTTCGGACCCAGTGCTGCCACCAATTTGCGGTGCAGGCCATGACTGAGGCCATCTGCAACCGGCCAGGTATCGCTGACGTTGACGGCGATTGACTTTGGATTGCGCTGCGCAATCAGTTCGCCCAATCGTTGCCACTGCGCGTCGAGCTCGCCGCCTTCCCAGGCGGCCTCGTACAGCGTGCCGAGCGGGTAGCGACTGATTGTCAAACGCTCAACCCCCAGCTCGGG
Organism: Pseudomonadota bacterium; assembly: GCA_038529355.1. Lineage (GTDB taxonomy): Bacteria > Pseudomonadota > Gammaproteobacteria > Steroidobacterales > Woeseiaceae > CALBPI01. The sequence goes on along the minus strand of JBCBDU010000004.1, from coordinate 120,253 downwards.
GCCACGGTCGTGGAACATCAACATCGTTGTGCGTCGCGCTGTGAAACGTGGCCTGGGAACCAACGACAGGAACACCGGGTCGTTGTTGTACTCGCGCGCAATGACCAGCCACATATCGACACCGGTTTCGCGCATGACGCGCGGTAGCAGCGTGTCCAGTCGCTTCGCGATGATGCGATTCATGACAACGGGTCGCGCCGGATAATCGGCAACTGATAACGGCGCGTGATCGGCGTAGCTTGCGCTGTGAGCGAGCACGCATAGTGCGGCGAGCAGGGGCATAGACTTCATGGCAACTCCAGTCAGCGATGACGCCAGTCTACACGCGCGGCGCGCCCGATTCGAAGGTGTGATCCTCGTGGTTCGATGTGAGCTGTCGAGTCTATTAGTACGGGAAGGGTGCGTTAGGGCGAGTCGCGTTGGTCGGCAGCTAGCGGTCCAACTTGCCGGACTTCAAGAATGTGGCCCTTCGCTTCTGGTCTGGCAGCTTAGTGCTTAGCGCTTTGTACTTTATGCTTTGGGCCGTAAGCCGTAAGCCGTAAGCCTAGTGTCTTGTGCCTTGGCCTGTGCGCACGTGTCCACAGTACCGTCCGCTTACCGGGCAATCAGTGACGCATTGCGACCAATGCAAGTCGCTGTGGCTGCGCCGGCTGCGCTGGTGACAATCGTTGTGCCACTTTTTGCGGTCGCTCGCCCAGACGCAAGCAAACGGCATCAGCGAATGCTTCAGCGTTAAGCGTTGACGTGTACGGGCTAATCAAGTGCACGCCGCCGCACTGCGCGCCGTGCTCCAGCGTCGCCAGCCACGCATTGTCCAAAGCCAGTGCCTGGCGTGAACGACCCAGCATCAACAAACACTCCGTCACACAGGCGATCCAGGCCGACAGGCTTGCAGGTGTATCCCCCGCTCTTGTCGAACGCCATGGCAAGACATCGCACTGCTGATCGCGAACGCGCATCACCGTTGCCGTGTCGGCCGCATTGGCAAGATTGACCGCTGCTGCGCACAACGTTTGTGCGATAGCCGGTGAGCTGACCAGGACATCCAGCGAGCCTGCGTCCTTGAACATGGCGTACAGTGCGTCGTCTGCATCCAGCGTGTTGAGCGTCAGCGCCGGATAGCGCACCGAAAACTCGCTAGTCATGCGCTGCATGAACGCCCGCGTACCGTCGGACATCTCGACATGGGTTACCAGACTAACGCCTTGCCTGCCGCGTTGCAGCGCATATCGGCACGCCAGATCAATGGTCTGCTCGCTCGGCGATACGCTGCTGATTCTTGCGTTGGGCTCGCTGAGGGTATGGCCGCTCTCGTCAGCTGCGATGGTCAGATCCATAGAGTGTGCATGTGCTTTGCACAGCGGCGCCAGTGCACGGAAGCGGTACAACGCACCCATGTTGCCGGCGTCCTCGCGCGGCAGTGCTACCGATAATCCGCAACTTTCGCTGCCGGGTAGGGACTCGTGTGCAACGCGCGCGTCGCACTGCGCCAGTGTCGATTGCAGCGCCGTTACCAGCGTCCTGGAGCGTGCATCGTCGCCGATCGCCAGGGCAATTCGCAGCGGGTTGCGGGTGCTGGGGACGGCTTGCAGGCTGCGGAGCGCATTTCGATTTGCAGGGTTCATATCAGCATCCGGGCGACGAAGATGCGCCTAGAATAGGGCGTCAATACTGTTTATAAAAATTCAATTAAAAGATCGAATCAATATATCAAACAGAATGGTTGAACCCGGCTTGGTTCGCAATCACCCGGCTGCAGTCGCCATGCGCGAGACCTATTGGCGTGTGATAACGCCTGCGTGGTTCTTGGGGTAGTCGTAGCCTACGACGCGTCTGGCTATCTGCTCAAAGCTGGCCCAATCTGGCGTTTCTCCCTCAACGGTCAGCATGGCGGCGGTTGGCATATCAACCACGAGCCCGTCGGATAATCGTTGCGCAAGCTCGGAGATGCCTGGGTTGTGGCCCACCAGCAACACATGGTGAAAACTCGGATCCTGCTGCGCCAGCGTGCGCATAATTTGCTGTGGCGAGGCCAGATACAGGTCGCGCTCGCGGTGGATGAACTCCAGCGGGAAGCCGAGGTTGTTGGCAACCAGCTTGCACGTCTGGACTGCCCGCTTGGCGGTGCTCGTGACCAGCAGTGAAGGTCGCACGCCGAGTGCTTTGAGCCGCTTGCCCATTTGCGGCGCATCACGTTCACCGCGCTCGTTCAGCGGACGGTCATGGTCGGACAGGGACTCCCGACTCCAGTCCGATTTGGCGTGCCGCAGCAGCGTCAGGGAGTGCGTTTTGAAACCCATCCGTTAACGCACCTTAATACATCATGCCGGTTTGCAGACGTGCTTCTTCGCTCATCATCATGTGATTCCATGGCGGGTCAAAGACAAGCTCAACGTTGACCTCATCGACGGTTGGCACAATCGCCACTTTCTGGCGTACGTCGTCAACGATGACGTCGCCCATGCCGCAGCCCGGTGCAGTCAATGTCATATCCACATCGACGCGGCGCTGGCCGTCGCCGTCCTTGCTGATGTCGACGCGATAGACGAGACCCAGTTCGACGATATCGACCGGGATTTCCGGGTCAAAGCAGGTTTTCAACTGGCGCCAGATAATTTGTTCGAAATCATCATCGCTGATACCGGCCGGTACCTCGGGTGGTTTGACCGGTTCTTTGCCCAGCGCGTCGGCGTCTTTGCCGTCGACCCGGAACAGGCTGCCCTCGAGATAGATCGTGAAATTGCCACCCAGGCCTTGTGTGATGTAGCCATTGCTGCCTTTGCGCAGCGTCACTTGCATGCCGACGGGGATAATGACCGCTTCGACATCGCGTTGCAGGGTGAAGGGTTCGCTATCGTTCGAATACATAGCCGTTACTCAGTCGTCACAGTCGTTGATTGGTTGTGTGTTGCGTTCGCGGCGGCATGCCACGCGAGCGTGGCGCATTTTACCCGCGATGGATACTGGCGAACAGCAGCCAGCGCGCTGATGGGTGTTTTTGCCAGTTGTGTCGGTGGCGGCGTGTCGATCGCCGAGCCCAGCCAGCTCAGTGTGTCATTGATCAGCTGCTGTGCGTGTGGTCGCTCAACGCCGCTGAGCATCTCGCTCAGCATCGAGGCTGAGGCAACACTGATGGCGCAGCCTGAGCCTTCGAAAGAGACATCCGCAATCGTGTCAGCATGCAACGTCAGATAGACGGTCAGTTTGTCGCCGCACAGCGGGTTGTTACCGGTTACCGCCATCGTGGCGTTGTCGACACGGCGCCGGTGTGTTGGCGCGCGTGAGTGTTGCAGCACCTGGTCGCGATAGAGTTGCGCCAAATCTGCTGTACTCAATGGAACATCCTGCGCACGACATCTAACGCTGCGACCAGCGCTTCGATATCTTCGAGTGTGTTGTAGAACGCCATTGAAGCGCGCGCAGTGCCGGGTACGTCGAAGCGATCCATGACGGGCATCGCGCAATGATGACCAGTGCGAATCGCGACGCCTTTCTGATCCACGATAGTGCCCAGATCATGCGGATGAACGTCACGCATCACGAAGGACACAACGGCGGCTTTGCGCGGCGCGGTGCCGACAATACGGATGTCATCCATTGGCTGGAGACGTGTCGTCAGCTGCTCGAGTAACCAGTGCTCGTAATCAGCGATGCGCTGCATGCCCACTGCAGACAGGTAGTCGCAAGCTGCGCCCAGGCCCACGACGCCACTAATGTTGGGCGTGCCTGCCTCGAATTTGTAGGGTAGGTCGTTGTAAGTGGTGCCGGCGAAACTCACCTCACGGATCATGTCGCCGCCGCCTTGCCACGGCGGCATGGCGTCGAGCAGTGCCTCGCGACCATACAACACGCCGACGCCGGTTGGGCCGCACATTTTGTGTGCTGAAAATACAAAGAAATCGGCATCCAGCGCGACCACGTCGACATGGCTGTGCGGCACCGCCTGAGCGCCGTCAACGAGCACCGGAATGCCGGCCGCGCGTGCCGTCGGAATGATGTCACCCAGTGGCAGAATCGTACCGAGTGCATTGGACACTGCGGAGATCGCGAGCATTACCGTGCGCTCGTTCAGCAGCTCGATGACAGCATTGGTATCAACGCTACCATCATCGTTGACCGGCGCGACGCGCAACGTGATGTCGTGCGTCGCCGCAAGCATCTGCCACGGCACGATGTTGGCGTGATGCTCCAGATGGGTAATGACGATTTCATCGCCAGCTTTCAGACGCGGGGCAACAAAACTCTGGGCAACCAGATTGATGCCTTCGGTCGTGCCGCGCGTGAAAATGATTTCGTTGATGCTTGCGGCGCCGATAAAGTCGCGCACCGTTTCGCGTGCGCCTTCGTAGGCGCTGGTAGCACGATGGCTCAGCGTATGTACGCCGCGATGCACGTTGGCATGATCATGCGTTTCGTAGTGCGTAACCGCATCAATCACCGGTTGCGCGCGCTGCGAGGAAGCGGCGCTGTCGAGGAACACCAGCGGATGTTCGTTGACCGATTGATGCAATGCCGGAAAATCGCCGCGCAGCGCGCGCATCTGTTGCTCCAGCTCGCGCACATCGTGCGTCAGGTCGGCCGCTGCACTCATGAGGCAAGATCCAATGCTGTGAAGTCCGGAATCTCGTTGGCGACCAAACGCTCCGCGGCAGTTTTGACCGGTAAGTCAGCGATGTCGCGGATCACCTCGCGGCAGAACGCAAACGTCAGCAGTTGCGTGGCGGTGTCGCTGTCGATACCGCGCGAGCGCAGGTAGAACAGCGAGGCGTCATCAAGCTGGCCGACCGTTGCGCCGTGCGCACACTTGACGTCATCCGCATAAATTTCCAGCTCCGGCTTGGTATCGATTTCTGCGTGATCGGACAGCAGCAGGTTCTTGTTGGATTGCGCAGCGTCGGTGCCATCGGCGCCCTCGTGCACATAGACCTTGCCGTTGAACACTGCGCGACTGTGATCACGCAGTACGCCGCGATAATCTTCGTTGCTGGTCGTGTCTTTTGCCGCATGGTCGACATGGGTATGGTTGTCGACGTGCTGCTGGCCATTGATCAGATAGACACCGCGCATGTTCACACTGGCACCAGCTTCGGCGAGGACGACATTCAGATCGTTGCGCACCAGCTTGCCGCCAACATCCAGCGTCAACGTGTCCAGAACGGCGTCGTTGGCCAGCACTGCATCGAGACGTGTTGCGACCAATGCATCGCCGCCGGCCTGCTGCAGGCGATACCACGCAAGCGTCGCCCCTTGCGCGAGCTGCGCGGTTGCAACGGTGCTGTGCATCGGCTCTTTGCAGTCGGCCGGCAAGATGTGCTCAACGATGGTCAATTGACTGTTGGGTTGCAAATCAACATCAATACGCACCTGTGCCAACGCGTTCTGCGCATGGCTCAAATGCACAATATGCAAAGGCGCATCGGTCTTGGTGTTGTCCGCCACCGATAACGTCAGTTGCGTTGTCGGCAAGGCGTCGTTGAGCAAGGCCAGAGCATCGTCGGGCGTTGCCTTGAACGCGGCGCGGTCCGCAATAGCCGGTGTCATTGTGACGCCGCTCGGCAAGCACGTGTGCGCCGTGTTCATTTGTCCGTTGACGATGACAATGATGTAGCTCGCGGCAAACTGTTGTTGCCACTGGGCCAGTCGTTCGGTGAGCGTGTTGTCCAGTGCGTTTCCCGGTTGTTGCGCTGCTAAGGCGCGCAACGCATAGTCCGCGTACGGCGCACTGCGGGTGTATTTCCAGCGCTCCACGTGACGGTCCGGGAAGCCATGCGTGAGCAACGCGTCCAGCGCCGCGCGCTGCCGCACGCCGGCATCCGGGAAGCGCATCGCCAGTGCCTGTTCAAGCGGTGCAAGGTTCATGCTGCAGCTTCCTCCAGCAACCAGTCGTAACCGCGCGCTTCGAGTTCCAGCGCCAGTGACTTGTCGCCCGAACGAATAATGCGGCCGCCGGCAAGTACGTGCACGTAGTCCGGAACAATGTAGTCCAGCAGTCTTTGATAATGCGTCACCATCAGAAACGAGCGCGCCTCATCACGCAGCGCGTTGACGCCATTGGCGACGATTTTCAGTGCGTCGATGTCCAAACCCGAATCGGTTTCGTCAAGCACGCACAATGTCGGCTCGAGGACAGCCATCTGGAACACTTCATTGCGTTTCTTTTCGCCACCCGAAAATCCTTCGTTAACGCCACGATTCAGGAAGCTGGCGTCCATTTGCATCAACTTCATTTTTTCGCGGGCAAGCTTCATGAAGTCGACGGCGCTGATCTCGGCTTCGCCGCGTGCCGTGCGCACCGCGTTGAGCGCCGCGCGCAGCAGGTAGGTGTTGTTGACGCCCGGAATTTCTGCCGGATACTGGAACGCAAGAAATACGCCGGCACGCGCGCGCTCTTCAGGTTCCAACCCCAGCAGATCGACACCATTAAATGTGACACTGCCGCCGGTGACGATGTAGTCCGGTCGGCCGGCCAATACATTCGCCAGCGTGCTCTTGCCGGAGCCGTTCGGACCCATGATGGCGTGCACTTCACCCGGCTTGATGCTCAGCGACAATCCTTTCAGGATGTCGGTGCCATCGACGGCGGCGGTCAGGTCTTTGATTTCAATCATTGTGTTAGTCATTTATCCGACAGCTCCTTCGAGGCTGACATTTAACAGGGCTTGCGCTTCGACTGCGAACTCCATCGGCAACTCGCGAAACACGTCTTTGCAGAAGCCGTTTACGATCAGGTTCACCGCGTCCTCTTCGCCGATGCCGCGCTGGCGACAATAAAACAGCTGGTCATCGGCAATACGCGACGTGGTTGCCTCATGCTCTACTTTGGCGCTGGCATTCTTGACTTCCATGTACGGGAACGTGTGTGCGCCGCAGTCGCTGCCAATCAGCAACGAATCGCATTGCGTGTAGTTTCGTGCGCCTTTAGCCTGCGGCATGATCTTGACGAGACCCCGATAGGCGTTCTGTGCGCGACCGGCGGAAATGCCCTTGGAGACAATGGTGCTGCGAGTGTTTTCACCGATGTGGATCATTTTCGTGCCGGTGTCGGCTTGCTGGCGGTTGTTGGTTACGGCGACCGAATAGAATTCGCCGACCGAGTTGTCGCCACGCAGGATGCAGCTCGGATATTTCCACGTAATTGCGGAGCCGGTTTCGACCTGGGTCCAGGAGATTTTTGAATTGTCACCCCGGCAGTCGCCGCGTTTGGTGACGAAATTGTAGATACCGCCACGACCTTCCTCATCGCCCGGATACCAATTTTGCACGGTCGAATATTTGATCTCGGCATCGTCAAGCGCAACTAGCTCAACCACGGCGGCATGTAGCTGGTTTTCATCGCGCATCGGCGCCGTGCAGCCTTCGAGGTAGCTCACGTGGCTGCCTTCCTCGGCAATGATCAGCGTGCGTTCAAACTGCCCGGTGTTCATTTCGTTGATGCGGAAATACGTGGACAGTTCCATCGGGCAGCGCACGCCTTTCGGAATAAACACGAACGAGCCATCACTGAATACTGCTGAGTTCAGCGCCGCGAAATAATTGTCGCGCTGTGGCACGACCGTACCCAGATATTTCTTGACCAGCTCTGGATGCTCGCGCGCAGCCTCTGAGAAAGAACAGAAAATGACGCCAGACTCGGCCAGCTTGTCCCGAAACGTTGTCGTGACCGACACACTGTCAAATACTGCGTCCACGGCGACGCCGGCCAGGCGCGCGCGTTCATGCAACGGTATGCCAAGCTTGTCGTAGGTCTCCAGCAACTTCGGATCGACCTCGTCCAGGCTCTGTGGTTTGTCGGCATCTTTCTTGGGTGCCGAGAAATACGATATGGCTTCGTAGTCAATCGGCGGATGTGACACATGTGCCCACGACGGCGGTTTCATATCCAGCCACGTACGATAGGCTTTCAGACGCCACTCAAGCATGAACTCGGGTTCCTGCTTGCGCGCCGATATCGCACGGATCACTGACTCATCCAGACCTGGTGGAAATGTTTCAGACTCGATGTCCGTTACGAAACCATGCTTGTATTTCTGATCGACGAAATCGTTGACGTCGTTGCTGTTGGTGCTCATCGGTTTCCTTATTGGTCGCGCGGCAGCAGGTGCGCGCGAGATTCGGTGTTGGCGGCGCCGTACATCGGGCGCAAAGGCATTTCGGCGGGCAGGTTACGGTTGCGCCGCATGTCGTCAAGGCTGATCGCGGCAAGGCCGGCGCGGATGCTGGCGCTGATTTGTTGCCATGACGAGCCGACGCCGCACACGTGCTCCAGCTCGCATTGCGTGTCGTTCGATGCGCAAGCGGTCAACGCGACAGGGCCTTCGATGGCATCGATAATGGCAACGGCAGTGATCGCATCAGCCGGCTTCGCAAGCACATAGCCGCCGCGGCTGCCGCGCTGCGAAGTGACCAGACCGGCGCGCGCTAGAGACTTCAGCAGCTTGCTCGCAGTGGGCGCACCCAGGCCGGTGCTGGCAGCAATGTCAGTAGCGCTGCGTGGCTCTGCAGCGCCGTTCGCAAGCTCGGCAAGGATAAGCGTGCCGTAGTCTGTCATTTTGCTGATCCGCAACATCGCGATCTCCGAAACAATGAGGACTATTTTAGTCCTATTGATCCGAAGCCTCAATAGCAACGAATAAATACATCACCATGGTGTGTTGCTATAATGCACAACATGGGCACCGCGCTGCCGTCAATACAGCGTTTCAGGCGATGGAGACTGTCGCCAAAATACAACAGTGTGAATGATATTCCAGCGTAAAGGCTGTGGAATTGTCGTTGTTGCACAGGGTCTATGGCTGGCATGAATCCGGAAAACATTGTCGAAATCAGCGATCTGCACTATGCACGCGGGAGCAGACCGATTTTCAGCGGTCTGGATCTGAACATTCGCCGCGGTGAGGTGACCGCAATCATGGGACCCAGTGGCACCGGCAAGACGACGCTGCTGCGTCTGATTACCGGTCAACTGCTGCCGGATCGCGGTCGAATCCGCGTTGACGGTAAGTGGCTGGATGAGCTCAAGCGCACCGGGCTTTACCAGTTGCGCCGCAATATCGGCATGTTGTTCCAGAACGGCGCATTGCTGACAGATCTCGATGTCTTCGAAAATGTTGCGTTTCCGTTGCGTGAGCACTTCGAGCTACCGGAGCGGCTGATTCGCCATATCGTGTTGACGAAACTACATGCTGTCGGATTGCGTGGCGCCGCATACATGCAACCGGCCGAGCTGTCGGGCGGCATGGCGCGACGCGTAGCGCTTGCGCGCGCGATGGCGACAGACCCGCGCATTCTGATCTACGACGAGCCGTTTGTGGGTCTGGATCCGATTTCGATGGGCGTGATCGTTCGCCTTGTGCGCCGCATGAACGATGCGTTGAACATCTCGTCAATCGTCGTCAGTCACGATGTGCAGGAAATCAGCTCGGTGGCTGATCGCAGCTATCTGATCTCCGATGGCAAAGTCGCAGCGTCCGGTAGTCCTGACGAGCTCAGCAATGCGCCGTCAGAGTTAGTGCGGCAGTTCATGCATGGCATGGCTGATGGTCCGGTGCCGTTTCATTTTCCGGCGCCTGACTACGCCAGCCAGTTGTTCAGCGACAGCAAAGCCAAACGTAGTGATGGAAAAGACTAATGCGCGAGTTGTTTGAGGCATTGTCGGGCTTTTTGCGTACCTTTGGTGCATTGCAACTGTTTTTCTTGCGGTTGTTGGTCGAGTCGCCGCGCGTGCTGGCACGCCCGCGTCTGGTGTCGCGTCAGGTGTTCAATGCCGGTGCCCTGTCACTGGTGCTGATCATGGTGTGCGGTTTCTTTGTTGGTGCCGTCATCGGTTTGCAGGCCTACAGTAATCTGGCGCGATTTGGTGCGGAAGATCAGGTCGGTCCGTTCTCGGCGCTGTCGTTGATGAAAGAGCTGGGTCCGGTTATTACCGCATTGTTGTTCGCCGGTCGCGCGGGCACAGCGTTGGCCTCCGAGATTGGTCTGATGCGTGCCACCGACCAGCTCTCCGCAATGGAGATGATGGCGATCGATCCGGTTGTACGGGTTGCGGTGCCGCGTTTTCTGGGCGGCGTGATTTCGATGCCGTTGCTGGTCGCGATTTTCACCTGCGTCGGCATGTTGGGTTCCTACGTCGTCGGTGTGCCATTGATGGGGCTCGACAGTGGTGCGTTCTGGTCCGAGCTCCAGCAGGGGGTCGGCAAGGCCGATGTCTATGAAGGCATCATTAAGAGCGTTGTGTTCGGCATTGCGGGAAGTCTCATTGCCGTTTGGGAGGGCTACAATGCCGTGCCTACGGCCGAGGGTGTCGGGCGCGCCACGACGCGCACGGTGGTGATCACTGCTGTGGTCATCCTCATTTTCGATTTTATTATTACGGCGATTGCCATCAGTCAGGGGTAACCAGACCATGCAACAAACCAAGGCAGTTGAAATCGGCACCGGGGCTTTTGTCGCGCTGGGCTTTGCAGCATTGTTTTTTCTGACCACGCAAACGACCAACCTGCAGTCATTCGACCAAGGTTATTTCCAGGTCACTGCGCGTTTCGAGAACATCGGCGGTCTGAAGGCGCGTTCGCCTGTCAGCATGGCCGGCGTCAAGATCGGTCAGGTTCACTCGATCGAGTTTGACCCGGAAGACTATACGGCCGTGGTCACGATGAACATCGATGCGCGTTACACGGAGCTGCCCGATGACACTGATGCCAGCATTCTGACAGCGGGGCTGCTCGGTTCGCAGTATGTCGGCTTGCAAGCGGGTGGTTCGGACCTATATCTCGAAAATGGCAGCGAACTGCTGTTCACGCAGTCTGCTGTTGTGCTTGAGAACCTGATCGGCAAATTCCTGGTCAACTCCGGCGAGTAATGCAGCGGCCTTTGAGCGGCTTCAATTGGGAGAAAGATACAATGCAACGTTTCAAGAATTTTGGCAGGCACTGGTCATTGGTGTCGGCTGTGGTGGCACTGTTTGCGCTGGCCGGCAACGCGGCTGCGCAGGAAGACACCCCGTTGGCATTGATCAACGGTGCGGTTGACGATATCAAGGCGGGCCTGGCGGACAATCGCGATGCCTTTGAATCCGACGAGGCGGCGCTGAAGACGTTTGTCGACGGGCTGCTCGCGCCACGTTTTGATCGCAACTACGCCGGCCGTCTCGTGTTGGCAACACACTGGAAAAAGGCCAGCACTGAGCAGAAAAAGCGTTTTATCGATGGATTCTATAACGCGATGCTCAGTCGCTACGCTGCCGGCATTCTCGAGTTTCAGGAAGAGCGCGTTGAGATTCTGCCCATGCGCGGCAAGCAAAGCTCGGCGTCACGCGCCACAGTGCGCACTGTGGTGACGCTGGACAATAACGAGCAAGTGCCGGTCAACTACGGCTTGGTGAAGCGCGGAGACGCAGGCTGGAAAGTCTACGATGTCAATATCGAAGGTATCTCCTACATTCGCAATTTCCGCGCGGAAATCGACAGTGAGATCAAGAAGACCAGCCTTGATGCTGTAATCGCGCGGCTAGAGAAAGAGGCGGGCATCGGTTAGTGGACACCGTTACGCTGCATGATGACGGTGACGGTAATTTTCGCGTCGAAGGCGATCTGACGTTTCGCACCGTTGGACCGTTATTGGATAGCGGCCAAAAACGTTTCGAGCCGCACAGCCGCATCATCATCGATCTGTCTGCTGTGCAGCAGTCGGACAGCGCGGGCTTGTCGCTGTTAATCGAATGGGTGACTTGGGCCAATCACAGCGTGCGCGAAATTCGCTACAAACAAATCCCGCAACGCCTGATCAACATTGCCTCGATCAGTGAGGTCGAGGACCTGCTCGAAGCGGGTGAACGCTGGCGCGGTTTTCTTTAGATCGGTCGATTACAGCTCCGACTCGAAGTCTTCGAGATCGGCATCAAAATCATCATCAATGTCGAATTCGTCGACGGTCTCTGGTGGGGCGCCATCGTAGATCGAGAAGTTGCGATTCTGCAAATAGGCTTCGCGGATGAAGATATACGGATCGTTTGACGCTTGAATCTGCTCATCGAATGCTAATAACCGTGCTCGCAGTGAGATGATCTGCAACACCAGCAGCTTGTCGCGCGTGCCGCTTTCGTCAATGTAGTTGCGCACATGCAGCGCCTGGTCAAGCGGCAGTGAGACGGCATCGCGAAGCGTCGACGGACCTAAGAATGGCAGCATGACATACGGGCCGCTCGGGACTCCCCAAACCGCCAGGGTTTGTCCGAAGTCTTCGTTGTTCTTTTCCAGGCCCGCGCGTTTAGCGACATCGAAAATGCCTGCTATGCCGAGCGTGGAATTGAGCACGAACCGTGCCGCGTCCCTAGCCGCATCGCCCGGTTTGCCTTGCAGCAAATTGTTGACCGCGACAGTCGGGTAGGCGAGGTTTGAGAAGACGTTGCTGACGCCTTGCTCAACTGGATCCGGGGTCACGAAACGATAGCCCTTGGCCAACGGTTTGACAATGATGGTATCAGCGACGTTATTGAAGCCGTAAATCGCCCGGTTCACGCCCTCCCAGGAGTCATTCGCTGGTACGGTTTGGTTGCTCGCACAGCCGCTAAGCGCGGCGGTCAGGATGATGGCGCCGGTTGCGCACAGTCGCTGAATTCGCATCGTGGTCTGTCCTAGCGCCGCTGCGACGACGCCACGCCCTGTCGTCTGTCGCGGCGCACCTCGAGTTTTTGCTCTTCGGTCAGGTATTCGCCAACAAAATCGGCGCGCGCCAGAAACCGTGCGCGCTGAATGCTGGTTGTCTCGGGCAGGCTCGCGCCGCGGCGTAGCAGGACAACCGCCTGGACCAGATTCCCGATCATAATGTTGTACTCGGCCATGTAGTAGTGTGCCTCGCCCATTTTTTCGGCGTCGATCGCAGCGCGCGCGATCAGTCGTACCTGCTCCGGCGTTGGTGGCACGTTGTTCAAAAGATCCAGCAACAATTCGTGAGCCTTCTCTGCCTGATTGGTCTCCAGCAGCACTTCGGCGTGGCGTATGGTCAGCGGCACGTTGCGCGGGAACAGTTTCTGGGCACGCTCAAATGTGTCCAGCGCATCGTTCTCGGCGTCTGCCGCCGTCTGTGCCAATGCTAGACCGGTGTGGTAAGCAATCACTTTGTGTTGCCCCTCGATCAGGCGCTCAAAGATGCTGACGGCCATGCGCGGTTTGTTGTCGCGCATGGCTGCTAAAGCCTGACCGTACAGCCGCGCGCGCTCGTCGATAAGTTCGTTATCGGTGTCAGAGAAAAACGCCAACGCCGCCTCAGGCGTGTTGCTGTAAAGCGCCTGTGTGCGCGCCTTCATCAAGAAATAGTTGAGGCTGGGCTCGCGTACCGACAGCTCGAAGCGGCTCGCGCGCGCTTTGGCTTCAGCCGTGCGAGAACTGGATACCGGATGCGTGCGCAAATATTCAAATTGCGGGCCGGGGCTCAGCGAATTGTTGGTGCGCCGTCCCATACGTTCAAAGAATGTCGCCATGGCGCTGGCGTCAAAGCCGGATGCACCGAGCGTTGCAATGCCGATTCGGTCGGCCTCGTATTCGTAGCCGCGCGTGAAGTTGATCTGTTGCTGCACCGTGACCGCCTGTGACGTTGCCAGGGCGCCTTCAATGACCTCACCACCGGCGCCAGTCGCCGCACCGACGGCAATTGCGCCGAGCAGCGCAGCGATCGTCAAGATGCTCGCGCGCGCGTTGTCATGGATCGTGCGCGCAATATGGCGCTGGGTTACGTGGGCGATTTCGTGCGCCAACACGCTGGCCAGCTCGTCTTCACTACGCGTGAGTTGGATCAGACCCGTATGTACACCGATAAAGCCACCGGGTAGCGCGAACGCATTGATGCTCGGGTCGTTGACGACGAAAAACTCGAATTGGTAGTCGCCGTTGTTAGCATTGCCGACCAGCTCGTGGCCAATGTCGTTGATGTATTCGGTGAGTTCCGGGTCTTGAACCACCCGCCCCTGCGCGTGGAACATGCGCATCAGCTGGCGGCCAATGCGCGCCTCTTCGGTTTTCGGCAACAACGCATCGGCCGGACTGCCGATGTCCGGCAGATCGAAAGACTGGGCCCAGACGCAGGTTGGCTGCAATGCGATGAGCGTCATTACGAGCCACGCCAGCACCGTGCTAAACGGATTACAGACTGATTTCATGGGGTCTCAGACACCTGTTGCGACACTACGTTCCTTAGCCCTAGCCCTTGTTCAATGCTTTCGCTGCGTCCAGCACAGCCTGCGCATGTCCGGCGACGCGAACCTTGCGCCATTCCTCACGCAGCTTGCCGTTTGCGTCAATCAAAAAAGTGCTGCGCTCGATGCCCATTACTTTCTTGCCGTACATGTTCTTTTCTTTGATGACATCAAAATAGCGGCACAATGACTCATCGCTGTCGCTGATGAGTTCGAACGGCATGGCATGTTTGGCTTTGAATTTTTCGTGCGAGGCCAGCGTATCTCTTGAAATCCCAAACACGATGGTGTTCGTGCGCTTGAATTTCGGATGCAGCTCAGTGAAGTCGATACTCTCATTCGTGCAGCCGGGCGTTGCGTCTTTCGGGTAGAAATACAGCACAACTTGCTTGCCGCGCAGCGCCTTGAGTTGGACCTGCTGGTCGCCGGTTGCAGCTGCCTTGAAATCTTTGACTACGCGGTTCAGTGCCGGTGCGCTCATCGGTGTTGTCCTTATATCTTGATCGGTTCGAGAATGCCGTCGATGTTCATATGGTCGCAGAATTGCATGAATTCGTCGCGCAATTGTGCGATCGGCAACGTGGCAGGCATGTGCACGGTGGCTTGAACGCTGAACATCGGTGCGCCAGTGTGTGCTGCCGGATAGCTGCGCGTATTAAGCTCGCCGATCTCGACGTGTCTGGCGCTGAAAAAACCTGATAGGTTGAACACGATGCCTTCCTGATCGAGGCAGACCAGGTCGACGGCGTATGGTACGCGCGGCTGTGCGTCCTTGCGTTCGCTGGTCTGCCGCACGTTGACGGTCAGGCCGCTGTCGTCGGCGAATGCATCCAGCGCCTTTTCCAATCTGCCGATGGTATGCCAATGGCCGGACACCAGTAGCAGCATCGCGAACTCGCTGCCCAGCGTTGCCATCCGGCTTTCCAGGATATTGCCTTCGTGCTTGAGCACCACCTGCGACAGGTCGTGCACAACGCCGGTGCGATCGGCGCCAACGGCGGAGATGACAATGAGTTGTGACATAAGCGCTAACGCTCGCAAGTCGACTGTGCCAGACGGGTCCATTGTACGCAGTTTGACGCTTGCCGCGAAGCGTTGGCAGCGATTACACTCTGCGGGCTTTGAATCTGGAGTCAGGCATGTTTAGCGGCAGTATCGTTGCCATCATCACACCGTTTGTGGACGGCGGCGGCATCGATTACGCAGCGCTGAAGCGGCTCATCGAGCTACATGCGGCGGCCGGCACGAGCGGTATCGTAGTAGGTGGCACCACCGGCGAGTCGGCGACGTTGACGGCCACCGAGCACGCCGAGCTGATCCATCGCAGTGTTGAGATGATCGATGGGCGCATGCACCTGATCGCTGGCACCGGTTCAAACTCCACTGCGCAAACGGTTGCGCTGTCCAAAGCCACCGATGTTGCCGGCGTCGACGGTTTCCTGCTGGTGGCGCCGTATTACAACAAGCCACCGCAACGCGGCATGATCACGCATTTCCATGCAGTTGCTGACGTCGTCAGCAAGCCGGTGATGCTGTATAACGTGCCCGGTCGGACGGTGGCAGACCTTGCAGCCGATAGCGTTGCGGTGCTGGCCGAGCATCCGAACGTCGTGGCAATCAAGGATGCTACCGGCGACCTTGACCGATTGGCCGAGCTGCAATCGGTGTGTCCGGAAGGTTTTCTGTATTTCAGTGGCGATGATTTTACCGGCTGCGAGTTCATGCTGCGTGGTGGCCATGGCGTTGTGTCGGTAACGGCCAATGTGGCCCCTGCGCTGATGGTGCAGCTGTGCCAGATGTGTGCCGCTGGCGATCGCAAATCGGCGCGGTTGATCGATGCCCGTCTAGCGGCATTGAACGAGGCGATGTTTGTGGAGTCGAACCCCATACCGGTGAAATGGGCGTTGCAACAGCTCGGCTACGGTGACGGCTCGATACGCTCGCCACTGGCAGTTCTGGATGCGACGCACCATACTCAACTTATAACAGCGTTGAAAAACGCGGATTTATTGTAATGATCAGACTGACAGTATCGATAGTGGTAAGCGCGGCCGCGGTGATGACCAGCGGGTGTATGACGCCGGCCGCCTGCGAAGAGCGCAGCGACTACGTTAACGTGCGCCAGATTGCGCCTATTGCGGTGCCGGACAGCCTCGATCCGTTACCCGAAGACGAACGCTTGCAGATTCCGGTATCGTCGACACCACCGGACGTGGGGCGACGTTGCCTGGAAAAGCCGCCGCGGTATTTTGATGAGGATACTGCTGCCGGTAACTGACCCCCAACGAGCGATGCCGGTAACGACGCGTACCGGTCGAATTAACAATTGGAGAGATGGCTGAGTGGTTTAAGGTGCTCGCCTGGAAAGCGAGTGTGCGGTGATACCGTACCGAGGGTTCGAATCCCTCTCTCTCCGCCACACACAAGAAGGGCCCCGCTGGGGCCTTTTTTGTGTGCGAAGGAGAGAGCGGTGTGGATGAGCCCTCCCGGGTTCGATCCGAAGGCGCGCCAGCGCCGTAGGAAACGCGCAGCACCGAGGGTGCGAGCGGCTCCCTTGAGGAGCGCATGCCGTCGCGCTAGCGGCGGGATGCGTAGTCCCTCTCTCCGCCAACACCGCTGTCGATGCCGCGAGGTTTGGGGCGGCCCAATAAAGACCTTTAGGTATCAATGCTTTACGGTCTTTTTGTTTTCGCTAAGCTAGTACCGATTCGAGGCCGCAGCGCAAACCAGTCAGTTGGCGGCGATTGGTGATGCAGGTTCTAGATTGATCCTAAAAAATATTATTTTTCATAAAGTTATGCGTGTTACTTGAGGTGTGCTGGTGCATCTGTGGTGCAGTTGCGCGTCAAACGGTCGTTCCGGAAATCGGCTATTAAGGATCGAGTAAGCCGTTCTCATTATCGACTCAAAACGTTTGAACCGAGGTAAGATGAAACTCCAATTAAGGGAAAATATCTGGTAGGAGAACGTGCTATGTCCAACCGTCCAAACCCGTATATCGCGCTAGCAATCACCGCAATCATTGCGGCTGTCAGCGGTTGCGCATCCGATCCGTCGTTGCAGTCAAACGCGCTGTGTGGCGGCGATGATTATCTTGGCACTCATGCGAGTGCGTTCCAGGAGAACCGGTTCGCGGAACAAGCGCGTGCGGACAATGTTTTGCCAGGCATGTCGGAGAATCAGAATCTGTACATCGCCGAGCGGCAACGCTCGAACTCGGCGCATGCCACTCAGCATGTGGCGTCTTGCCGTCAGCACGTACGCCGCGCTCGTGCCGAGCATCGTCGCGAGTTGTCTGAGGGGCTTCAGAGCGCCGTTGCGCAGCGCTGATTCGTACGCCGGCCGCGGGTCGGGGCGCTAGTCGTCGTGTTCTGCGCTGGCCAGCGTTTGCAGGCGTGCCGTGTACGCGCGCGCCATCTCCTCGCGGATGAAAGCCGGTAGCTGATTGTCATCGCGCATCGCGATCACTTCAAAATAGCGGCAGTACTGATCCCACAAACTGGCCTTCTTCGAGGCCGTGAACAGACCCTTGCCACCGCCAAGCTCCGTCAGCTTGTCTTGCAGCGCATCAGGCTCCAGCTGATCGAGAAATTCGTTGGTGGCGGCAGCAGCCGATTCGCGCATGGCAAGCTGGTGCTGCATCAGTGCGCGCACATCGTCGGCAATATTCTCAGCCGGCTTACGATGAATCTGGCCGCGACCCAGCAGCAAGTCGGCGATGTCTTCGGTGATGTCGGTCGGCGTCAGGTCATCAACGTCTTGCTGGGTCGGCGCAACGTCCAGTGACTGGCGGCCGCGCGCACGCGCAGCCTTCATTGCCTTGACACCCTGGATACTGGCGCGCAGGCACTGGCCAATGGCGAACGCCACATCGTTCGGATTGCGTGCCTCGAAGGTTGCCGGATCCAGGCCCAGGCCTTTTAACAGTGCTCGATAGGTCGCAACGTCACGTCGCTCGCCGGTAACATCGGCCTTGCGCCGTGCGCCGGGCAATCGATGTACCGTTGCCGTATGCGGCTGTGTGCTTTCTGACAGTTCTTCCAGAACATCTGCTGCGGGCGCATTCTCGCGCAGCGGTGACTGCGTCAACATCGACATGTTGGCGGAGGCGATCCGGTCATCGAGCAGTTCTTCCAGGTCAATGCTGTCCGCGATGTCATCCTCGACCAACAGCTCGATCGACAGTTCCGCGGATGGCTCGGGGTTAGCTGCGTCTTCGAAGAAATCGGCGCTCATCAGCGTTTGCTGCTGACTGTTGAGGTTGGCGTCGACGTGTACAACACGCATGCGGTAGTTGCCCATCCGCAGCTTAAGACCGTTGGTCAGGCGTTGTGGTGCGGTTGGGCCCAGCGGCGTGCTGCTGCCGTCCACGTAGACGCCATTCATGCTGGTATCGACCAGATAGAAACCACCATCACGTGCTTCGATGCTGGCGTGCACGCTCGACACGAAACGCTTTGGATCCGGCAGGACCCAATCGTTGTGTGGCGCGCGCCCAATTGTGCCACCCTTGCTGGTGAACACATGTTCGAACTGCTCGCCGAGCTGATCGCGCATGGAATTGGTGACTTGTAACGTAAGCTGCATACCGCAGGTCGATCCTCGAGTTTACCGTTCGATGTTATAGGCCGTGATTATCCGCAAAACCCGCATGGCTCGTCGGTATTTGATCACATTTACATAACCGCATGACCCAAAAAAGTGCGCTCAGGCGCTTGAACCGTCAACAAATGTCTCCAATTATCGACACATGTCGTGGAGTGGACCAAGATGAAAACACTGTTTCGGATCGCTTTTGTCAATCAGGGCAAAGTCTACGAGGTTTATGCCGAAAGCGTAAATCAGGGTGCCCTGTTCGGGTTTCTCGAGGTCTCGGGTCTGAAATTCGGCGAGCGCACGTCCGTTGTCGTTGATCCCAGCGAGGAAAAAATCAAGGCCGAGTTTGCCGGCGTTTCAACCACGTTCATCCCGCTGCACTCGGTATTGCGCATTGATGAGGTCGACAAGCAGGGTGTCAGCAAGATCAGCCAGTTCAAGGGCGACAATGTCACGCCGTTTCCGTCGCCAGCGTTTCCGCCGGTGAAGCCAGACTAGAGACGCGCGCTGCGACGGCGGGTATCATCCGCGTTCCACAACTCCGGCAGCGCGGCGGCAATGGCACAGCAAGCAGCTTACGCATTCGAGATTTTCCCTGGCGATGACGCGCTGACCCCGTTTCAGGTCGAGCAGTTAAAGGCCCGATTGCAGGCCGCTAATGCCGGCGTCGAATCGGTCGCCGCGCAGACGGTGTTTTTGGTCGCGTTCAGCGAGACGCCGGATGCACAGCTGTCTACGACGCTGCGCGATGTGCTGTGTGACAAGCGCGCTCATACGCTGTGGGACGAGACGGGTTGCGTTGACGTCGGACCACGTCCGGGGACGATTTCACCCTGGTCAAGTAAAGCAACGGACATCGTGCATCGTTGCGGTCTGCACCCTGTCGTGCGCGTGGAGCGCCTGACCCGTTTTCGAATCGATGGTGTTGATGCTGCGCAGTTGGCCGCGCTTGCGCCGCTGCTGTTTGATCGCATGACCCAAAGCAGTTTTGCGCCCGGTGCCGCAGCCAGTGCGCTGTTCGGTGCCGTGCCCCAAAAGACGTTGCACGAAATAGCGCTGGGCGATGATCCGACCGCTGCGCTGGCGCAAGCCAACCAAACGCTGGGCCTTGCGTTGTCGGAGGCGGAAATCGACTATCTTGCGCGCGAGTTTTCAGCCTTGCACCGCGACCCCACCGATACAGAACTGATGATGTTCGCGCAGGCCAATTCCGAGCATTGCCGGCACAAGATTTTCAATGCCGACTGGCGCATCGAAGGGCAGCCGCAAGCGGAGTCGCTGTTTGCAATGATCCGCAATACGACCACGCAATCGCCCGACGGCGTCGTCAGTGCCTACTCCGACAACGCGGCCGTTTTGGCCGGGCCGGACGTCGGCACATTGACGGTTGGCAGCGATGGTCGCTATACGTTAGTAGACGGCCCGCTCGATATCGCGATCAAGGTCGAAACCCACAATCATCCAACGGCGATTGCGCCATTTGCCGGCGCTGCAACTGGCGCCGGTGGCGAGATTCGCGATGAAGGGGCAACCGGTTTGGGTGCCACGCCGAAGGCAGGTCTGGTTGGTTTCAGTGTCTCGGATTTGCAGGTGCCTGATTGGCCGCAACCGTGGGAACACGCCATTGGCAAGCCCGAGCGCATCGTTTCGTCGTTCGAAATCATGACGCAAGGTCCGCTGGGCGCGGCTGCGTTCAATAACGAATTCGGCCGGCCGAATCTGGGCGGCTACTTTCGCACGTTCGTTGCAGCGCGCGAGACGCCTGATCGCTGGTGGGGCTATCACAAGCCGATCATGATTGCCGGCGGGCTTGGCAACGTACACCGCGAGCACGCACTGAAGCGCGATGTAGAGCCGGGCAGTGTGTTGGTGGTGCTGGGCGGGCCGGCAATGCTGATCGGACTGGGCGGCGGCGCCGCATCCAGCGTTAGCAGCGGGGCCAGTGACGCGGCGCTGGATTTTGCTTCGGTGCAACGTGGCAATCCGGAAATGCAGCGGCGCGCGCAGGCGGTCATCGACCAGTGTCGGGCGCTGGCTGCCGATAACCCGATTGCGTTGATTCACGATGTGGGGGCAGGTGGCTTGTCGAACGCTGTGCCCGAAGCCGTCGATCATTCCGCGCTGGGCGGCATTTTCGATCTGGATCAGGTGCCCAGCGATGAGCCGTCGATGAGCCCGATGGAGCTGTGGTGCAACGAATCCCAGGAGCGCTATGTGCTGCTGATCGAGCCGGATCGACTCGCGGCGTTCCGCGCTATCTGTGAGCGTGAACGCTGCCCGTTCGCCGAGTTGGGTGTGTTGCAACAGGCGCCAGACATCGTCGTGCACGATGCCGGATCGCCGCGGCCACCCGTCGATCTGCCGATGTCGTTGCTGCTTGGCAATACGCCGAAATTGCTGCGCGATGTGCAGCGCACTGAACGTTCAACGGGCAGCGATGACTTTTCCGACGTGTCGCTGGATGATGCCTGGCATCGCGTGCTCGCATTGCCATGCGTTGCTGACAAAAGTTTCCTGATTCATATCGGCGATCGAACCGTCGGTGGCAACACCTGCCGTGACCAACTCGTTGGGCGCTGGCAGATACCGGTTGCCGATGTCGCGGTGACCGCAGCGTCGCATACGGCATTCGCCGGCGAGGCGATGGCGATGGGTGAGCGTACGCCGGTTGCTTGCGAGGCGCCTGCTGCTGCAGCCCGTCTGGCAATTGCCGAGGCGATCACCAACATCATAGCGGCCGACGTCCGCGCGATCGGCGACATTAAGTTGTCCGCGAACTGGATGGCTGCGGCCGGCCAGCCTGGCGAAGATGCCGCGTTATTTGATGCGGTCCATGTGGTCGGGCGCGAGCTGTGTCCCGAGCTCGGCATTGCGGTACCTGTTGGCAAGGACTCTTTGTCAATGCATACATCGTGGCAGCACGACGGCGAGTCACGCAGTGTCACCGCACCGGTGTCGCTGGTCGTGACGGCATTCGCGCCAGTCGGCGATGTGCGGCGCACGTTGACGCCCGAGCTGCGCAATGTTGCCGGCAGCGCGCTGCTCAGCATTGACCTTGGCAGTGCAGCATCGGGGCTGGGTCGCAGCGCGCTGGCGCAGGTGTGGCAGCGCCAGGGTGGGGCCTGTGCAGACCTGATTTCCGCGCACGCGCTGCGTGGATTGGTTGCAGCCATGCGCGAGCTGCGCGACAGCGAGCTTGTATTGGCCTATCACGACCGCGGTGATGGCGGCTTTTTTGTCAGCCTGTGCGAGATGCTGTTTGCGGCGCGTCTGGGCCTGGATCTGACCGTGCCGACCGCCATTGGCGATGCGTTGACGTGGCTATTCAATGAGGCGCCCGGCGCTGTGTTGCAGGTGCGCGATGCGCAAGCGGCGATGGACGTACTGCGCGCGCATGGACTGGGCGCGTGTTGCCATGTGCTCGGTGGCCTGCAACAAACACCGGCGCTGACTTTGCGTGCGCAGGGTGAGGTCGTTTTCGAGCGCGCGCGACGCGATCTGCAACTGCGCTGGTCAGAAACCAGTTTCCGGATGCAAGCGCTGCGCGACAACCCGACAACGGCGGCCGAGGCTTACGAGTCAATCGCTGATGATGGCGATCCGGGGCTAGGTGCGTATGTGCCCTTCGAGATCGGTGCCCCGCGCATCATTCGTGGCGCCAAACCGAACGTTGCGATTGTGCGTGAGCAAGGTGTTAACAGTCAGCGTGAAATGGCAGCGGCGTTCGTCGCGGCCGGTTTTGATGCCGTCGATGTGCATATGAGTGACATTGAGCACGGCCGCGTTGATTTGGCAGATTTTCAGGCGCTGGCAGCGTGCGGTGGTTTCTCCTATGGCGATGTGTTGGGCGCCGGTGGCGGTTGGGCCAAGTCGATTCTGTACGTGCCGGCATTGACCGATGCTTTCGCGGCATTCTTCCAACGCTCCGATACGTTAACGTTAGGCGTCTGCAATGGTTGCCAGATGCTGTCGCAACTGACGGCGCTGATTCCTGGCAGTGAGGCGTGGCCACGTTTTGGGCACAACCGCTCGGCACAATTCGAGGCGCGTCTGTCGCAGGTCGAAGTGTTTGCGGCGGGCGGACCCTGGTTCGATCAAATGGCGGGTGCCCGACTGCCGGTCGTCGTGTCGCATGCGGAGGGCAGGGCGCAGTTCGTGAGCGGCAAGACGAGCGCTGATTGCAAAATCGCAGCGCGTTATGTGGATGGACGCGGCGCGCTTGCGCAGCGCTACCCTGCCAACCCGAATGGCTCCGAAGACGCTGTTGCGATGTTGACCAGCGCCGATGGGCGGGTCGCGATCAGCATGCCGCACCCCGAGCGTGTCGTGCGCAGCGTGCAGCACAGTTGGCGGCCTGATGGCTGGGGGGAAGACGCGCCGTGGCTACGCCTGTTCCTGAATGCTCGCGCCGCGCTCGACTGATGCGCTAGCGCACAGCGCGCGCCGCGCGCTTGAGGTTGCCCGAGCGTACAAAAATTTGATCGAGAAAATCGCGCAGCAGCGCCATCAACACGGTCGCCTGGGTGCGATTGAGCGCTGGCACTTCGTCATCGTCGTCCAGATCAAACAAAATGTGTTGGCACAGCCGCAGCAGCGGTTTTTCGATTGACGCCATTTCTGCCGCGTCGGCAACGGCGTTGAAAATGGTCAGCTTGCCGTTGCCGCCAAGATCCCTCGCGGCAGCGGTAGCGATACGATGTGCAAGCAGTGCCACTGCCTGCCAATGGCCATCGGCAAAGCAACCGAGCACTTCGTCGACCAAATCACGCAACGCGGCAGGCAGGAAGTTCAAATCCATGCGCTGGCGTGGCGTCACGACCGGTTGCAACTCTCCGGCCATCGAAATGTGGTCTTCAGCGTAGCGCAGCGGATCGCTGGTGAAAAAAACCGGCAGCGAGCACGACGGACAAACGGCGACGACGCCGAGTCGACTCGGACGCTGGTCCATCAGCGACTGCCAGGATGGCGTGCTTTGCAGCGCCATATGTGCGAAGACGTCGCAATGCGGGCAGCGGCGCTTGAGTGCATGCTCGAGCAACTGCTGCAGGCTATGGTGTTCGCGTATCAACATGCGCGGATCAACTGCTCAGTCGCTTGTATTTGATCCGGCTCGGCTTCATCGCATCATCGCCCAGCCGCCGTTGTCGATCCGCGACATAGTCGGCGAAGTTGCCGGCGAAAAACTCGGCCTTGCTGTCGCCCTCGAACGCCAGGATATGCGTGGCGATACGATCGAGGAACCAGCGATCATGCGAGATGACCACAGCGGAGCCGGGGAATTCGAGCAGCGCGGCTTCGAGCGCGCGCAGCGTTTCAACATCCAGATCGTTGGTGGGCTCATCGAGCATCAGCAGATTGCCGCCGGCGCGCAGTACTTTCGCTAAATGCACGCGATTGCGCTCACCGCCCGACAGTAGACCAATCTTCTTTTGCTGATCGGCGCCGCGGAAATTAAAGCGGCCGACATAGGCGCGCGAGCTCACTTCGTAGTTACCAATGACGATGTTGTCCTGGCCGCCGGAGATTTCCTCCCAAACGGTTTTGTTGTCGTCCAGCGAGTCGCGCGATTGATCGACGTAGGCGGGGATAACAGTGCTGCCCAGTTTGATGGAGCCCGAGTCCGGTTCGGCCTGTCCGCTGATCATACGAAACAGCGTGGTTTTGCCCGCGCCGTTCGGACCGATGACGCCGACGATGCCACCGGGTGGCAGCTGAAACGACAAATCGTCGACTAACAGCTTCTCGCCGAACGCCTTGCGCACCTCCTGCACCTCGACCACCACATCGCCAAGCCGCGGGCCTGGCGGGATATAGATCTCGTTGGTCTCGTTGCGTTTTTGGTATTCCTGCGACGACAGTTCTGCAAATCGCTTCAGGCGCGCCTTGGCTTTGGCCTGCCGACCTTTGGGATTGCTACGCACCCATTCCAATTCCTGTTGCATCGCTTTCTGCCTCGCCGCCTCCGAGCGCTCCTCGGTAGCCAGTCGTGCCTGCTTTTGCTCCAGCCAGGAGCTGTAGTTGCCTTCCCATGGAATGCCGTGACCGCGATCAAGTTCCAGAATCCAGCCGGCGACGTTATCCAGGAAGTAGCGATCATGGGTGACGGCGATTACGGTGCCCGGATACTCCTCCAGAAAACGCTCCAGCCACGCAACCGACTCGGCATCCAGATGGTTGGTCGGCTCGTCGAGCAGCAGCATGTCCGGTTTCGACAGCAATAGGCGGCATAGCGCGACGCGCCGCCGCTCACCGCCGGACAGCTTGCTGACATCGGCGTCCCACGGCGGCAGTCGCAGCGCGTCGGCGGCGATGTCCAGCGTGCGCTCAAGCTCCCAGCCGTCGGCAGCTTCGATACGGTCCTGCAGCTTGCCTTGCTCCTCGAGCAACGCTGTCATCTCATCGTCTTCCATCGGCTCGGCAAAACGATTGCTGATCTCGTTAAACCGAACCAGCAATGCCTTGACCTCGCCGACACCTTCTTCAACGTTGCCACGCACGTCTTTGCTTTCGTCTAGTTGTGGCTCCTGCGGCAGGTAGCCGATGTTGATGCCAGGCTGCGGTCGCGCCTCGCCGTCAAACGAGGAGTCTTCGCCGGCCATAATGCGCAGCAACGAGGATTTGCCGGAGCCGTTCAGGCCAAGTACGCCGATCTTCGCGCCGGGGAAAAACGACAGGGAGATGTCGCGCAAGATCTGCCGCTTCGGCGGAACGATCTTGGACACGCGGTTCATCGTGTAAATGTATTGCGCCATGGCAGTGTTGCAACTCGCTCGGTAGGTGACTGGAAACAGGCCGTAGTGTTGTACTGGCTGCGTGCAAGTTTATCACCGAATGCGACCGCTTCGACCAGCGCGTAGCCGCCGCCGGCTGCTGCGCGGCTCACGACGCTCAGGTACACTGGCAGCTTCGATGCGACAACACCTTTGAGGTCACCCCCATGTTCACCGATGATGTCACGATTGACGGGTTTGATGATGAGCTGGCTACGGCGATGTGCGCCGAGTCTGTGCGCCAGGAGCAGCACATTGAGCTGATCGCGTCCGAGAACTATGCGAGCCCGCGGGTGCTCGAAGCGCAGGGTTCGGTATTGACCAACAAGTACGCCGAGGGCTATCCGTCCAAGCGTTACTACGGTGGCTGCGAACATGTCGACATTGCCGAGCAGCTGGCGATGGATCGCGCCTGCGAGCTGTTCGGTGCCGATTATGCCAACGTGCAACCGCACTCGGGCTCGCAAGCCAACGCGGCGGTTTATCTGGCCTTGCTAAATGCTGGTGACACGATTCTGGGCATGAGCCTGACGCATGGTGGTCACCTGACACACGGCGCCAAGGTCAATTTTTCCGGCAAACTGTTCAACGCGGTGCAGTACGGTGTCGATGAGAACGGCTTGATCGATTACGACGAGATGCAGCGTCTGGCTGATGAGCATCAGCCGAAGTTGCTGATTGGCGGATTCTCCGCCTACTCCCGCGTGGTCGACTGGGCGCGCATGGCCGAGATCGCGCGCTCGTGCGGTGCGCTGTTCCACGTTGATATGGCGCACGTGGCCGGGCTGGTTGCTGCCGGTGTCTATCCGTCGCCGATCCCGCATGCGGACGTCGTGACGACAACGACGCACAAGACGTTGCGTGGGCCGCGTGGTGGCATGATTCTGGCGCGCAAGAACGATGCATTGACGAAAAAATTCAACTCGCTCGTCTTCCCGGGTACGCAGGGTGGACCGCTGATGCATGTCATCGCGGCGAAGGCCGTGGCCTACAAGGAGGCACTGGCGCCCGAGTTCAAGGCCTACCAGGAGCAGGTTGTTGCCAATGCACGCAAGATGACCGACGTGCTGCAGGCGCGGGGCTTCAAGATTGTCTCCGGCGGCACCGACAATCATTTGTTCCTAGTCGACCTGATTGACAAGGACATTACCGGCAAAGACGCTGACGCGGCGCTGCATGCAGCCAACATCACCGTCAATATGAATACCGTGCCCGGTGATCCGCGCTCGCCGTTCGTGACGAGTGGTTTACGCATCGGTACGCCGGCGATTACGACCCGCGGTTTCGGCCTTGAAGAGTCGGCGCAGCTGGCCGGCTGGATTGCCGATATTCTCGACGACATCACCGACGAGGTGCGGCAGTCGCGTATCCGCAGTGAAGTGCTTGCGTTGTGCGCGCGATTCCCGGTC
Organism: Pseudomonadota bacterium; assembly: GCA_038529355.1. Taxonomy (GTDB): domain Bacteria; phylum Pseudomonadota; class Gammaproteobacteria; order Steroidobacterales; family Woeseiaceae; genus CALBPI01. The sequence goes on along the minus strand of JBCBDU010000004.1, from coordinate 93,290 downwards.
TATGCGAGCGGTAGCGCGCAGGCCCGGCGCGAGGTCGGTCACGGCGCCAGCTAAGGCGGCCACGCGCGATGCATTGCCCGTTTTGCGGTCATGGTGAAACCAAGGTCAGCGACTCGCGCCTTGCCGCCGATGGTCGTCAGGTGCGCAGGCGTCGTCAGTGCGCCGAATGTCGCGAACGTTTTACGACCTTCGAGTCGCCAGAACTGGTCATGCCGCGCCTGATCAAACGCGACGACAGCCGTCAGCCGTTTGATGAAGACAAGCTGCGCGCCAGCATGTCGCGCGCGCTCGAAAAGCGCCCGGTCGGTGCCGAACAGCTCGAGGCAGCGATGAGCCGGATCGTTCACCAGTTGCAGACCATGGGCGAGCGCGAAATTCCATCGCAGTTGCTCGGTGAAATTGTCATGGATGCGCTGCGCAAACTTGATGAAGTTGCGTACGTGCGCTTCGCATCGGTCTACCGCAGTTTTCAGGACGTCACCGAATTCCAGGAAGAAATTGCGCGCCTGGAGCAAATGTCGCGCGCTGATGATCGCGAACAAATGTCGTTGTTGCCCGAGTCCGGTGCTGCAGCCAAAACCACCTCGCGCAAATAGTCGAGGTTGTCAGCAGCGATGAGTTTTAGCGCAATCGAACACGAGCACATGGCCCGCGCCCTGCAGCTGGCGATGCGTGGCGTGCAAACCGTCACGCCGAATCCGGCCGTCGGCTGCGTCATCGCGAAAGGCGATGCGGTGCTCGGTGAAGGCTTTCACGAGCGCGCCGGTCAGCCGCACGCCGAGGTCAATGCGCTGCGCCAGGCGGGCGAGCGTGCGGCTGGTGCAACGGCTTTCGTGACGCTCGAGCCGTGCTCGACGCATGGCCGCACCCCGCCGTGTGCCGATGCATTAATTGCCGCCGGTATTGCGCGGGTAGTATTTGCGATGGCAGACCCGAATCCGGCTGTCAGCGGCAATGGCGCGGCACAATTGCGCAGCGCCGGGGTTGAGGTTGCAATCGGCTTGATGGCGGACGCGGCGGCGGCCGTGAATCCGGGTTATTGCCAGCGGATGGGCAGCGGTCGGCCGCGTGTCACGCTGAAGATTGCCAGTAGCCTGGATGGCGCGACGGCGATGCGCAGCGGCGAAAGCCAATGGATCACATCGCCGGCAGCGCGCGCCGATGTGCAACAGATGCGGGCGCGCGCCTGCGCTATTTTGACAGGCGTTGGCACCGTGCTGGCGGACGATCCGTCGCTGACGGTTCGACTGCGCAGTGGTGCCAGTGCCGCGCGACAGCCACTGCGGGTCGTGGTCGATTCGCAGTTGCGCACGCCACCGACGTCGCGGATGCTGACACTGGACGGCGATACACTCATCGTGACGACCAGCGATCAGGTGCCGGCGGCGCTTGGCGCGCTGAGCGCGGTTGAGCAGGTTGCGTCCGACGATAGCGGTCAAGTTGACCTGTCCGCTGCGATTGCTGCGTTGGCAGCGCGTGGCGTCAACGAGGTGCTGGTCGAGGCGGGAGCGACGTTGTGCGGTGCGCTGCTCAGCGAGGGTCTGGTGGACCGGATTGTGATCTACATGGCGCCGAAACTACTGGGGAGTGAGACGCGAGGCCTGTTTGCGACACCAAACTGGCTTACACTTGCAAACGGGCAAACACTACGTATCACCGATCTGCGGCGCGTGGGGCCTGACATGCGCATCACGGCCGCTGTTGGGGCCACGCAATAGCGGCAACGGCCGCACCTGTCGCGGAAGCTGTGGGGCGCTGATCATTCTAACTCTGGCGGAATACTCGGGATGTTTACAGGAATTATCTTGGCGAAGGGCACTATTGAAGCGCTGGCACCGCGCGGCGGCGATGTGCGCGTGCGCATTGCATGTCCCGACCTGTCGCCACAACGTTTTGCAGAAGGCGAGAGCATCTGCGTGTCGGGTGTGTGTCTAACTGCACTCGACATCGATGCCACCGGTTTTTCCGCCGATGTATCGCGCGAGACGCTCGACGTCACGGCATTCGCATCATGGAAAGTCGGCACGCACGTGAATCTTGAGCCGTCGTTGGCGATCGGTGACCGTCTGGGTGGACATCTGGTGACCGGTCATACGGACGGCGTGGCAACGCTCGAAGCACGGCACGATGATGCGCGCTCGATTCGACTGCGCTTTGCTACGCCGCCTGCATTGGCGCGCTATATCGCGCGCAAAGGCTCGGTGTGCGTCGACGGCACCAGCCTGACGGTAAATGCCGTTACTGACGCGACATTTGACGTTAATATCATTCCGCACACGGCGCATGAAACAACCCTCGGCGGTTTGCGCGTCGGTGATCCGGTCAACATCGAAATCGACTTGCTGGCGCGTTACGCAGAGCGCCTGCTGCAAGGTCGTGATGACACGACGGCGGTGGACGGGGATTTTCTGCGCGAACACGGATTTGCCAGCTAGTGCTGGTGAGGTAGTAATCATGGCATCGACATCATTGAAAGCGGCGGACAGCAGTAACTTTGCGCCGATTGAGGATATTCTTGAAGCGCTCGGCAATGGCCGTATGGTCATCATGGTCGATGACGAAGATCGCGAGAACGAAGGTGATCTGATTATGCTGGCCAGCAAGGTGACGCCTGAGGCGATCAACTACATGGCGCGCTACGGCCGAGGGCTGATTTGTCTGACGCTGACGCGTGAGCGTTGCGAGACGCTGCGTCTGCCGCTGATGGTCAGCGGTACTGATGTGCAACACAGCACGAACTTCACCGTGTCGATTGAGGCAGCCGAAGGTATAACGACGGGCATCTCGGCGCATGACCGCGCGCAGACGGTAAAGGTCGCCGTCGATCCGGCGGCTGGGGCCGCGGACTTGGTGCAACCCGGCCATATCTTTCCGGTCATGGCGCAACCAGGCGGCGTGCTGACCCGCGCAGGTCACACTGAAGCTGGCTGTGATCTTGCTCGATTAGCTGGTGAAGCGGAGCCGGCGTCAGTCATTGTCGAAATTCTGAATGAAGATGGCAGCATGGCGCGCCGCCCTGACCTGGAGGCGTTTGCTGCAGAGCATGATTTGCTGATCGGCACCATTGCCGATCTGATCCGCTACCGGCTCGAGAAAGAGGTCGCGGTAGAACGCATTTACAGCGTGCCGGTCGAGACCGATCAAGGCGCGTTTACGATGCATGCGTATGAAGACTACGTAAACCGAAACGTACATCTGGCACTGGTGCATGGTGATATCGACAGTGCCGATGCGCCGCTCGTCCGCGTCCATGTCACCGATACGATTGGTGACATCATCGGCGTGCGCGATCGCCGGCTCGGTTGGCCGTTGCAGGATGCGATGCAGCGCATCGTTGATGCCGGTGCCGGGGTCGTCGTGTTGCTGCGTTATCCGGAGGGGCCGCGTGATCTGGTCGACACCATTCAGGCGCTGGCCAAGCGCGCGCAGCCAGCGCCAGTGGACACTGATGCCGGTAACGAGTTGCGCCAGTATGGCGTGGGCGCGCAGATTCTGCGCGCGCTCGGTGTCAGTCGCATGCGCGTGCTGTCGGCACCGGTGCAGATGCATGCAATCTCGGGCTTTGGCCTTGAGATTGTCGAATACATTGATAACGGTTAATCACTATGAATACGATGACAGGGGACCTGGTCGTTCGCGGCGCACGCTTTGCCATCGTCGCGGCACGCTTTAACGATTTTATTGTCGACAAGCTGGTCAGCGGCGCGCACGACGCATTGCTGCGCCACGGTGCCGAAGACAGCGCGATCGATCTTGCCTGGGTGCCCGGCGCCTGGGAGATCGCACTGGCGGCGGACAAGATGGCAGCGACGCAGCGCTATGATGCGATCATCACTTTAGGCGCCGTGATTCGTGGCGCGACGGCCCACTTTGAATATGTCTCCGGTGGTGCGGCACGCGGTATCGCCGCTGTGGGCGAGCGGCACGGCTTGCCGGTGATCTTCGGTGTGCTTACCGTGGATTCGATCGAACAAGCGATCGAGCGTGCTGGCAGCAAAGCCGGCAACAAGGGCGCTGAGGCTGCGATCACAGCGATCGAAATGGTCAGCCTGATCAAAGCGATTGGTTGATGAGCGGATTGTCGAATCAGGCGCGTCGCTCGCACACCCGTGCGCTGCTGATGCAGGCGCATTACCAGCAGCAGCTGGATGGCACGTCGCGCGCGGAGCTTGCGCGTCAGTTTGCCGAGCGGCGTGAATATGAGCGCGTTGATCCCGAGTACTTTGATACGCTGCTGACGCAGTCACTGGCAGACACGGTTGCGCTGGACGCAGAGATTGTGTCACTCGCCGATCGTAGCGCCGAGCAGTTGAACCCGGTCGAAATCGCAATCCTGCGCGTTGCGCTGACGGAGCTTCGCGAGCGTATCGACATTCCGTATCGCGTTGTGATCAACGAAGCAGTCGCATTGGCGCACCGGTTTGCTGCTGAGGCCGCGCATAAATACATTAACGCGGTACTGGATCGCGCCGCGCGCACGCACCGCGCTGTCGAAGTCAAAGGGCGCGAGCGCGCCTGACGGGCCTCGCGGTGTGCCGATGGACGAATTCCGCCTGATCGAGCAATTTTTCTCCGGTCACGACAGCGATGTGCTGCTCGGTATTGGTGATGATGCAGCGCTCATCGCGCCAACCAATCAACCGTTGGCCGTAGCAGTCGATACGCTGGTTGCCGGCGTGCATTTTCCGAACGATGCGCCGCCCGAAGCGATTGGCCACCGTGCGCTTGCCGTTAATTTGAGCGATTTGGCTGCGATGGGTGCCAAGCCGCGATGGATGACACTGGCGCTGACATTGCCGGAGAACGATGCCGCATGGGTTGCGCGCTTCAGTCGTGGTCTGTTTGACATCGCCGCGCAGTTTGGTGTGTCTCTGATCGGCGGCGATACCACTCGCGGTCCGCTGACGGTCACGGTGCAGCTGTTGGGCGATGCGCCCGCGCCGTCGTTGACACGGGCAGCCGCACAACCGCAGGACGGTGTGTATGTGGGCGGCGTGCTCGGTGATGCGGCAGGCGGGTTGGCCTGTTGGGAGCAAAAGATCGACGGTAATGATGCGGCGCTGTTGCGCGAGCGTTTTTTGTATCCGCAACCGCAGATATCGCTAGGATTGTCTCTGACCGATTGCGCGCATTCAGCTATTGACGTGTCGGATGGCTTGCTGGCTGATGCCCGGCATATCGCGGTTGCCAGTGACGTTGACCTGATCATTGATGCCGATTGTGTCCCTGTCAGCGATGCGCTGCGACGCGTGTTCGGGGATGCGCGTGCTCTGGATATGGCGTTGGGCGGCGGCGATGACTATGTGCTGTGTTTCACATCAGCCGATGCGGGACTTGCGCAGCGTTTTTCCGGCGTGCAGCGCATCGGTGACGTTGTAGCGGGTAAGGGCAATGTGCAGTTATTTGGCGCCAACAGCCCGACGCGCACTGGATATAACCACTTTGACTGACAAGAATGCGCTCAAGGTTTCACCGGCGATGGTGTTTTCAGATCCGGTACATTTTCTTGCATTCGGATTCGGTGCCGGCTTGTCGCCAAAGGCGCCGGGCACAGCCGGCAGCGTTTGGGGAACACTGCTGGCCGCGCTGACGGTATCGCTTGGCTGGCAGATCGAGCTTGCTATTGCGATCGCGTTGTCGGTCGCTGGCATCTGGATTTGCGGCGAAAGTTCGAAGCGTCTTGGCGTGCATGATCACGGCGGTATTGTCTGGGACGAGATCGCTGGCGCGTATCTGATTATGTTGCCACTACCACGTGATTGGTGGTGGCTGATCGGTGGTTTTGTGGTCTTTCGCATCCTAGATATTGTTAAACCATGGCCGATAAGAGAACTGGATCACAGACTCCACGGCGGCCTCGGAATTATGCTTGATGACCTCGTGGCAGCGCTCATCGGCGCCGCCGGTTTAACAATAATGGCAGGGTTTATGATGCCCTGATTAGAGATAGTTTTATGGCCAGTAGTGCAGCCACGACAGTCCCGGCCAATGATGTGCCGGACAAGTTCGGCAAATACGTCATCGTGAATGAAGTAGGGCGTGGCAGTACTGGCACCGTCTATCTGTCGCACGACCCGTACTACCGGCGCGACGTCGCCATCAAGGTCTACAACATCGGTTCCGATGAGGTCGAAGCCGAACGTTCGCGTGTCACGCGCAAGATGTTTTTCAACGAAGCGCACATGGTTGGCATGTTGCAGCATCCGAACATCATGCCGATCTATGATGCCGGCGAAGAGAACGGCAAATATTACGTCGTTACCGAACACATTCATGGCGCCCGCACGCTGGCATCGTACTGCAAGCCCGGTCGATTGCTCCCTGTCGATGACGTCATCGAGATCATCTACAAGACGGCTAAGGCGTTGCACTACGCGCACGGTCGCGGCGTCATCCATCGCGATATCAAGCCCAGCAACATCATGTTGACAGTCGACAATGACGTACGTGTCATCGACTTCGGTATCGCGATCATCAAGGACGCCGATGTTTCACGTATTGAAGGCATCGCAGGATCACCGAGTTACATGTCGCCCGAGCAGGTGCAGTCAGAGGAGCTAACCAATCGCTCGGATCTGTACTCACTCGGCGCCGTCATGTATGAGTTGTTGACTGGCTTCCGACCGTTCCGCGCCGGTAACCTGTCGAAGCTGTTGCACCAGATCGTGTTTGCGACCCCGCCGCCGATCCATCGCTATCGCGAAGACATTCCTGACGAGCTGGAGAATATCGTGGCAGTCATGCTGCAAAAGTCGCCTGACAAACGCTATGCGAACGGTTTGTCGCTGGCGGCGGAGCTGACGCATGTCTATCAGGATCTGCGTGCGAAGGCAGACCAGTTCGATAACCAGGAACATTTCGATTTGCTGCGTCGTTTGAGCTTCTTCCACGACTTTTCGCATTCGGAAATCTGGGAAGTACTGCGCGCTGGCGAGATTAGCGAGTACGATGCCGACGAAGACATCGTGCGCGAGGGTGAGATTGATGACCGCTTCTACATCATTGTGACCGGTGAGGCGCAAGTCATCAGCGGTCGGCGCGCAGTCGGTGAGCTTGGTCGCGGCGATTGTTTCGGCGAGTCCAGCTATTTGAGCGACGCCAAACGCAATGCATCGATTCGTGCCAAGTCGCCGGTCAACTTGTTGCGCGTCAGTGCCACGCTGATGGAGCAGGTCTCGTCAAGCTGTCAGCTGCGTTTCAACAAGGTCTTCCTGCGTTCGTTGATCGAGCGTCTGCAGCGAGCAGGTGGTGCGCAAACCTGAAGTTGTTGCATAGGCGCAAGCGTTACTGCGAATGGCTGGCGCAACGTTTACGTTGAGCATGCGGTGTGATCTTTAGCCCTTACCGTCAGGGTTTGTACCAACGATGACGGCCTGATCCGAATTTATCAGAGGTTGTCCAACTATCGCGAATACACGCTGCTTTGCCCGATGCAGTGCGCAGTTGTTGATCTGGCACGAAAATCTAATTAGCCGAACGAGGCGCGCTGCGGTGACAGCTACACCCTTAGCCTAGTCGTCATTATCCAGCGGCACCGGATCATCATCCAGACCGGACTCTGCAAGTAACACGCTAACGCGCTGTTCGGCGCTCGTCAGGGCCGTTTGGCAATCGCGCGTTAGCGCAACGCCGCGCTCGAATTTTTTCATTGCTGCATCCAGCCCCAGCTCACCGCTCTCCAGTTCACCGACTAGTGCCTCGAGTTCCGCCAGGGATTTCTCCAAATCGACCTTTTTGGCCATCACAACCACCTGTAGTTTGTCTGGCCGAGAGTGTACACAATATCGGTGCCAGTGCTGTCTATCTGCTGTTGATTACCAGTCACGCGATAAGCGCGGAACAGGCATCTGCCTGTTATCATGGCGCGATAAAATGTCGCGATTTATCGCGCTCGCCGTTTGCAACGGCTGTTTGGAGATACGATGAGCAACAGTTATCAGGCTTCCGATATCGAGGTGCTAAGCGGCCTGGAACCGGTGCGCCGGCGGCCGGGGATGTATACGGATACGGCACGCCCGAACCACCTCGCGCACGAAGTCATCGATAACAGCGTCGATGAAGCGCTGGGCGGACATTGCGACAGCATTGACGTGGTGCTGTACAAGGACGGCTCGCTACAAGTGAGTGACGATGGGCGTGGAATGCCGGTCGATAAACACCCGAAAGAGAAGATCCCGGGGGTCGAGCTGATTCTCACGCGGCTGCATGCCGGCGGTAAATTCTCCAACGACAACTATCAATTCTCCGGTGGTTTGCATGGCGTGGGTGTATCTGTCGTCAATGCACTGTCGTCACAACTCGAAGTCTGGATCAAACGCGACGGCAAAGAACACAATATTTCGTTCAAGGGTGGCAAGCGCACCAGTGCGTTGGAAGTCGTTGGCAAGGTCGGCAAGGCCAACACGGGTACACGACTGCGCTTCTGGCCCGACAAGCAGTATTTTGACTCGGTCAATTTCTCGGTCGGCCGGCTCAAGCATGCGTTGCGCGCCAAAGCTGTGCTGTGCCCGGGGCTGCGCGTCAGCTTCAAGGACGAGAAGAGCGGCGAGTCTGAAGTCTGGCATTACGATCAGGGTCTGGAGCAGTATCTGACCGAGGCGCTGGATGGCGCGGCAACACTGCCGGCCACACCGTATTCGGGATCCGACAGCGACGACGATGCTGCGCTCGACTGGGCGCTGGTCTGGCAGACCGATGATGGGCCACTGTCGACGGAAAGCTATGTGAATCTGATCCCGACCGCGCAGGGTGGCACGCACGTCAACGGTTTGCGCACCGGGCTCACAGAAGCAATTCGCGACTTTTGCGAGTTCCGCAACATCCTGCCGCGCGGCGTGAAGCTGGCACCTGACGACGTTTGGGATCGCGTCAGTTACGTCGTGTCGGTAAAATTGGCCGACGCCCAGTTCTCCGGCCAAACCAAAGAGCGACTGTCATCGCGCGAGGCGGCCGGTTACGTGACCGGCGTCGTCAAGGACAATTTTGCCCTGTGGCTTAACCAGCATCCGGATACCGGTGAGCAGATCGCCCAGCTGGCAATATCGCGCGCGCAGCAGCGTCTGCGAGCGGCGAAGAAGGTCGTGCGCAAGAAAGTCGTTGCTGGGCCAGCGCTGCCCGGCAAGCTTGCGGACTGTGCCTGTCAGGAGCCGGTCCGCTCGGAGTTGTTTCTGGTCGAAGGTGACTCGGCGGGCGGCTCGGCCAAACAGGCGCGTGATCGCGAAACCCAGGCGATCATGCCGCTGCGTGGCAAGATTCTGAACACATGGGAGGTCGACACCACGCAAATTTTGGCCTCGCAGGAAGTTCATGACATCAGCGTGGCGATTGGCGTGGATCCGGGGGCGCTTGATCTCGACGCGTTGCGCTATCACAAGGTGTGCATTCTGGCGGACGCCGATTCGGATGGCGCGCACATTGCCACATTGCTGTGCGCGCTGTTCTTGCGTCACTTTCGGCCACTGGTCGGTGCCGGTCATGTCTACGTTGCGATGCCGCCGTTGTATCGCGTGGACGTGGGAAAGGAAGTGTTCTACGCGCTTGATGAGGCCGAGCGACAGGCGATCATCGATGGTTTGCCTGCCGATAAGAAGCGCCTGAAGACGACCGTTACCCGATTTAAGGGTCTGGGCGAGATGAGCCCTGCGCAATTGCGTGAAACGACAATGAACCCCGATACGCGTCGGTTGGTGCAACTGACCATCGACGGTGAAGCCAATACGGATCAGATGCTGGACATGCTGCTGAGCAAAAAGCGTGCAGCGGATCGTCGCGAGTGGCTTGAGACAACCGGAAATCTTGCGGCCGTCTGAGCGACGGTGAGAAACGATACATCATGCAAAACACGTTGAACTTTGAAGGCGTAGAGCAACTGGCGCTGCGCAGCTACACGGAAAAGGCTTACCTCGACTACTCGATGTACGTCATTCTGGATCGCGCGCTGCCGCACGTTGGTGATGGACTCAAACCGGTACAGCGCCGCATCATCTACGCGATGAGCGAGTTGCGACTGGGCGCCGATGCGAAACCGAAAAAATCGGCACGCACGGTCGGCGATGTCATCGGCAAGTACCATCCGCACGGCGATTCTGCGTGCTACGAGGCGATGGTGCTGATGGCGCAGGATTTCTCCTACCGCTACCCGATCGTGTTCGGGCAAGGCAACTGGGGTTCCACCGACGATCCGAAATCATTCGCTGCGATGCGCTACACCGAGGCGAAGCTGCGTCCGTACGCCGACACACTGCTGGCCGAACTCGGTCTGGGCACCGTGGATTGGCAGCCCAACTTCGACGGCACGATGGATGAGCCGGTTGCGCTGCCGGCGCGATTGCCGAACTTGTTATTGAATGGCACCAGCGGAATTGCGGTGGGCATGTCGACGGATATCCCGCCACACAACCTGCGCGAAGTTGCCAATGCGCTGGTGCACTTGCTCGAAAAACCCAAAGCGACCGTCGCCGATCTGTGTCGTCACATCAAAGGACCGGATTTTCCGACCGGCGGCGAGATCATTTCGCCTGCCAGCGATATCGCTGCCATCTATGAGACCGGCAACGGCACGCTGCGCGCGCGGGCGGTGTGGTTACGTGAAGACGATGACATTGTGATCACCGAGCTGCCGTTCCAGACGTCCGGCGCCAAAATTATCACGGAAATCGCAGCACAGATTCGCAACAAGAAATTGCCGATGGTCGAGGACGTGCGCGATGAATCTGACCACGTGGCACCGGTGCGTATTGTCATCACGCCGAAATCACGCCGCGTTGATGTAGATGCGTTGATGTCGCATCTGTATGCGACAACAACCCTGGAAAAAACGCTACGCGTGAACATGAATGTGATCGGTCTGTCCGGCAAACCGCAGGTGTTCGACTTGCGCAGCTTGTTGGTGGAGTGGTTGGCGTTTCGCAAGGGCTGTGTCGTGCGCCGCCTCGAGACGCGTCTGGCGAAGGTCGACGACCGCTTGCATATTTTGGCCGGTTTGCTCATTGCCTATCTCGACATTGACGAGGTCATCGCAATTATTCGCGAGCAAGACAAACCGCGCGATGAGTTGATGCGGCGCTTCAAGCTCAGTGAGCGCCAGGCCGATGCGATCCTGAATTTGCGCTTGCGCAATCTTGCCAAACTCGAAGAGATGAAAATCCGCGGTGAGCAGGACGAGCTAAATGCGGAAAAAGCGGAGATCGAAAAACTGCTGGGTAGCGATGCCCGACTGAAGACGCTGATCAAGAAAGAGATCAAAGCTGATGCCGAGCTGCACGGTGACGAGCGTCGTACCGTATTGGTCGAGCGTGAGGTCGGGCGCGCGCTGGATGAGACGGCGCTCGTCGCGAGCGAACCGGTAACCGTCGTGCTGTCACGCCGTGGTTGGGCGCGTGCGGCGAAAGGACACGAAATCGATCCGCGCGCGCTGAACTATAAGGCCGGTGATGAATTCCTGTCTTCGGCGCGTGGCAAGAGCAACCAGACAGCGCTGTTCGTCGACAGCACCGGTCGCGTGTACAGCGTGCTGGCACATGCGTTGCCGTCAGCGCGTGGACAAGGTGAGCCACTTTCGGGTCATTTCAATCCGCCGGATGGTGCCGCGTTTTGCGGTGTCATGTTTGGTTCGCCCGAGGATCGCTGGGTGGTTGCCACCAGCGCCGGCTACGGTTTTGTGCTGCAGGCGGAAACCGTTGTCAGTCGCGCGAAGGCCGGCAAAGCGGTTTTAAATGTTACCAAGAACGCCGGTGTACTCGTGCCCGCCGCGACGCAATGGCTCGAAGGTGAGCAATTGGCGGCGGTGAGTAACACTGGTCGACTGCTGGTGTTTGATCTAGACGATCTGCCCGAGCTGGCGCGCGGCAAAGGCAACAAGATTGTCGATATACCGAAGCGCAAATTCGAGTCCGGCGACGAATGGATGGTGGCCATAGCGTCTATTGCGCCGGGCGCATCACTGGTGGTCCATTGCGGCGATCGGCACATGACGCTGAAGCCGGCTGAGCTGGAGCGCTACATCGGCACGCGCGGCAATCGCGGGCAAATGTTGTCGCGCAATTACCGTAAGGTGGACCGGCTCAGCGTCTCAGAGTAGCTGCAACCGCCAGGCTAGTAGGCGCGGCGGGTCAATTTTTCGGTGCGGTCGTTGTCGAAGTCATCGCTGGCTTCATCCAGCTCAGCATTGACGATGTCGTCGGTTGGACTGCGCAACAGACCCGACACGTCGTTGTAGTCTTCATCGTCAAGATCAATGTCCAGAGACATGTTTGCTGTGATGTCCTCATCGTCAATGACCTCTTGCGTCACCGTTGGCTCATCAAGCGCTTCGACACCGGACAGGGTCTCATCCAGGGCATCGAATTCTTCGGTGTCATCAATGCGTGGCAACTGTGCGGTCGCATCATCGTCGTCGACGCGCGGCAGCTGCGCGGTGGCGTCGACGTCGTCGCGCGCGATGCCCAGGGCTTTGGCCGCGATTTCCTTGTTGAGCTGTTGAGTTCGCGTCAGCTGTTGCTCGTAATCCTGTTCGAGCAGACGTTGCGTTTCTGCATCCAGCGCCTCACGCGCTGTCGTGCCTTCGGCTGTATGCAGCTCCTGTACTTCGATAGGCGTGGCGAAGCGAGGATCGGCATATTGCTCGTCCATCGCCATGCTATCGACAGCCGTCTCCGGCGCGTCTAGCGGTGCATCAAGATTCAGGTCAATTGCCGGAATATTGTCATCGGGAACGGCGCCGAAATCGATATCCAGGCGGGTAATTTCGATCTCATTGTCGCGCAGCGGTGTTGTTGGAGTCGCCACCGCGGCGTTGCGATTTACGACAGCACGCGGCGCAGACATCGTGCGCGCAGGCTTGACGATCAACGATGCTTTCGCCGCATCGCGTTTCTTGCGTCGGCTACCAGCGCTGGCGATTTGCCACAGCATCCAAAGCGCAATCGCGCCAGCCATACCCAACATCATCGCGACCAGACGGTCAAGCAACGTTGTGCTTTGTGCCAAAGGAATGCTCTGCGCATCGGCGGCGCTTTCAGTGACCGGCGCAGGCAGCGGTGTGGCGACCGGCGCAGGCAGCGGCTTGAATGGACTGTCAGCGATTGATGCATCCGCAACAGTCTCTGGTGTAGGTGTCGCGGCCGCTTCGTTGGCGCGCTGCGCGCGTTCGGCCGCCGCATCTTGCAGTACTGACATCAGCGCGCGGGTTTGCTCCGCTGTGGCGCTGGACGGCGCGTCGCTGGCCGGGGCAGGCGTGCCGGCAGTCGTTGCAGGCGGTGTCGGCTCCGGCTCGGTCGGCGCTGTAGCAGCGCTTGCGACGCTGTTAATGGGCGTGACTGATGCGCTGGCCGTTGTCGCTGGCGCACTGGCATTCATAGTGACGGCATAAGCGGGCAACGTCAGCGCAACGCCGGCGAGGAGTCGATCCGCGTCACCATCGATGAATGCGTCTGGATTGGCCGCCACGATATCGTCGACGACGTCCCACATTTTTTGTTCGGGTTGTTTGATGCGCAGCGCGATCGCAGAGACCGAATCTCCGCGCTGCACTTCATATTGCGTGCCTTCAATGCGCGCTGATTGCACAGGTGCAGGTACTGTGCGTCGCGCGCGAGGGCGGCGCGTATCCTGTGCAACGACAACCGGTGCCGCTGAAATACGCCGTTGCACGTCCGATACGCGACTGGCCGGGTCGATAAACAACACATACTCACGCCGCAATCGAGGTGTGCCTGCGCATTCAACATCGATCCGCAGATCGAGCATCGGCTCACGAATCAGGCGCGTTGTCGTCAGGATTAACGAACTGCCGCGTTGCGTCACGCGCACACTACCTAGCGCCGGTCCGCCATTAAGCGTCGGCAGGAAACAGCTCGATGCGGTGAAGGAATCGGTTTGAAACGGGATCTCGACTAACAGCCGTTCGCCAATCGCGGAGCGCACCGTGGCATCGCCGAGTTCGAGTGCGTATGCCGGCGTGATGCCGCCGGCGAGAATGGTAGCAATCAACCCTGGCAGCAGCCGCGATCGAAGGACGTTTTTTTGTTTGTTATTGTTCATCGTGTCCGGTCCCTTGCGTGTTATGCAGATTCCTGAAGGACGACTTCGGGTTCCTGCACATAGTGTCCCTGCATGTAGCTGATCCCCAACTGCCACAGCGCTGCCATCGTGTTGGCGTCCTGTACCTTTTCAGCAATAGTCTCGATGCCTTTGGCTTTTGCAATCGTGACCAATTCGCGTGTCGTGCTGTGCGCATCCTCGTCGGTCGACAGCGTCGTAATCAGCGAACCATCGATCTTGACGAAATCCAACGGCATTGATTGCAACAGTTTAGCCGATTGTGGTGCAACTCCGCTGTGCTCCAGCGCAAATTTACAGCCAAGCTGTTTCACAAAAGTTGCCGTCTGGACCACGGCCTTGAGGTATTTGAGTGCGGTTTCCTCAGGAATTTGGAAACACAGCGACGCTGGCGTGTCGGCGTTTTTGGCAATCATCGATTTCAACCAGGCGTGGAATGACTTGTCGACGATCGATTGTTCCGACAACCGGATGAAGACCAGATCTGGTTGCCGTTCTCTACATAAGATCAAAGAGGCATTGATCACCCAACGATCCAGCGCCTGCATCATGTTCGTGCGGCGTGCGGCTGGCAGGAATTCCGATGGAGCTACCGCATCGCCTTGCTCGTCCACGAACCGAATTAAGAGATCGGCAATGCTGGTCGTCGTGCCGTCAAGCGCGGCGACGGGCTGTTGCAACAGCCGGAAGCGATTGTCGCGCAAGGCTTCCGTGAGGCGTTTCGACCACATAGCGTCATGCCTGCGTATTTTGGTATCTTCGTCGTTGGGTCTCTCGAGCGCAATCTGGCTGGTGTTACCGCTGCCTTTCGCTTCGCGATAGGTATGTTCTGCAAGTTCAATCAGGCCGGCTGCGTCCCTGACGATCTTGCTGTGCGATGCGATGCCGATCGTGCAGGTGAGGCTAACCGTTCTGTTGCTGGCTTCAAATACCCGCTGTTCGACGTGTTCGCACAGCTTCTTACCCCAAACCTCAGCGTCATGCTCGGTGCCACGTTCGAGTAGCACCGTGAACGCTGTGCCCTCGAAACGACCCGCGATGTCGGTTTTCTCCAGGCGTTGGCGCAACACTTCGGCAAAGTCGCTGATGATTTCCTCGCTCAGAATGACGCCGAGCTCCGTGCGGATATCCTTAAATTTGTCAATGCGGATCCAGGCCATCATTCTCTGGCCGCTTTGCAGTGGCGTGTTGATGCGCTTTTGCACTAGCTTCATGAAATGGCGGCGGTGATACAGGAACGTGCTTTGATCCTTGTTCATTGCATCGCGCATCAGCGACGCGGTGCGCTTGTCTTCTTTATCTTCGGGTTTGATCGCGACCCGTACCGCCGGCTCATCGTCAAACACGGCGCCCTGCAGACCAACGTTCAGCGTCAGTGCCTTACCGTCTTTTTTAATTGCATCGATGTCCAGCGATTCGCCAGTCCACTTGTCTTTGCCGATCGCAACCAAAGCGCCCTTGACGGTGCCCTGTGAGTGCGGCGCAATCATGTCCATGAACGGCAGTGCTGTACAGTCTGATTCGTTGCCGTAACCAAACAGATCGAGCCAGGCCTTGTTGACCTCGACAACGATCCCTTCCTGTACGTGTGCAATCGCGTCTGGCACATTGTCGAGCAGGCTTGTGAACTGCCGTTGCACGTTAGCCGCACTGTCTTTGTTTTGATTAATCTGCCGAATCATTTCGATCTGGCGAATCTCACGTTGCAGTGTGATGGCCACGCGTTGCGGATGCGTAAGCGTAATCGCATCAGCCGCGCCGGCGGATTGTGCGGTTGCGATGTCCGCCTCGGTTGCAGCCTTGCCGAGCAAGACAACTGACTGTTCACAATCGCGATTGCGAACGGCATCGACCAGCGCTTTGATTTGCTCTGCGTCCGGTTCGACGCGCAACACAACGAGGTGACCTTGCTTGGCAACAGACTGCAATAGCGCGTCTGCATTGGCATGCCAGTGGCACCGCGCTGCCATGCCGGCTTCACGCAAGATGCGGTTGAGCGCTTCTGCGTCGTCCTCGGCGGCGGACAACACGTCGATGTGGATTGCTTTTGGTTGCATGTGGTTGCGGGGAACGCGCTCCTGCAGAAGGTTTGACGGGTTCTTAAATATTAGTACAGGCAGGCCTGCCAGCCGCGACTGTCAACCTCAAAACGTGACGCAGTTCCCCATATTGCAGGCTGTGTGGCGATCTGCGTCATGGTCTGTGCGCCATATTGCTTTTAGCGACAGATTCTCGCTGCTATTCAATCCGTTTTGCGCAGGACCCTGCGCGCGTTACCATGCACGCTGACTGACAGGGTTGCACAAGGTCGAATATGGCGTCTTACAGCACAAATGAATTCCGCTCCGGGCTCAAAATTATCCTCGACGGTGATCCTTACACGATTGTCGAGAATGAGTTCGTCAAGCCCGGCAAAGGTCAGGCCTTCAACCGTGTGCGCGTGCGCAATCTGAAGACCAACAAGGTGTTGGACAAGACATTCAAATCTGGCGAATCAGTGGAGGCTGCGGATGTCATGGAGACGGACATGCAGTACTTATACAACGATGGTGAGTTCTGGCACTTCATGGATCCGGACAGCTACGATCAACATGCCGCGCCGGAATCGGCGGTAGCCGATGCCGCACAATGGTTAAAGGATCAGGATGTGTGCAGTGTGACGTTGTGGAATGACTCGCCACTGGCTGTGAGCCCACCAAACTTTGTTGAGCTGACGATTACGCAAACCGATCCGGGTTTGAAAGGCGATACCGCACAAGGCGGTGTGAAGCCTGCTTTGCTTGAGACCGGCGCGACGGTGCGCGTGCCGTTATTCGTCGAAGAGGGCGAAGTGATTCGCGTTGACACGCGCTCCGGGGAGTATGTGTCGCGCGTCAAGGATTGAGTATCAATCCGACTGACTGCGGATGATCTGCCATGCAGTGGGTGAGCAGCTGTGCAATGTCAGCCAAGCCGCGTTCGTCAGCCGCTGAGAATCTTGCCTTGACCGGGCTATCAATATCCAACACGCCAAGCACCTGTTCGTTGTGAATCAGTGGCACAACGATTTCCGATTGGCTGGCAGCGTCGCACGCGATGTGGCCATCAAATTGGTGGACGTCGTCGACGCATAACAGGCGACGTTCTGCGACCGCCGTGCCGCAAACACCGGCACCGATGGCTATTCTGACGCAAGCGTTTTGTCCCTGGAATGGCCCGAGCACCAATTCGTCACCACGCAGCAGGTAGACACCAGCCCAGTTGACGGCGTCCAGCGTCTGGAACAACAGAGCGCAGAGGTTGCTGACATTGGCAAGGCTGTCTGGCTCACCTTCAATCAGCGCGCGACTTTGGGCGAGCAGCAATGAGTAGTCTGTTTCGTAGTGCATGGCGTTTATCCCTGGGTCGATGTGAAGCTGACGACGTCACGGATGTGGTCGCAGCCGCTAAGCAGCATCACGAGCCGATCGACGCCGATCGCAACGCCTGCGCAATCGGGCAGACCTGCGGTCAGGGCAGCGATGAATGGCTCATCAATGTGCGGTGCGAACCGGCTTTGCGCCGCGCGTACGGCTTGATCATTCGTAAACCGCGCGCGTTGTTCGCGTGCGTCTGCTAATTCGACGAAGCCGTTGGCCAGTTCGAGCCCGTTGAAATACACCTCGAAACGCAACGCGCGCTCACCGGTGGCGTCGAGGCGCGCCAGTGCCGCTTGTGCTGCGGGGTAGTGCGTGACGACGCAGAACTGATTGCGCGGCATGATGGCTGTAACCTGTCGATCGAACAGCCAGTCCAGAACGGCCTGCCGGTCACTGGACAGGTCTGCGGGAAAATCCTCGGCAAGCTTGCCTTGCAGCGTTTGCATATCGCTGTCGCTGTCACAGTGAGTTGCTGCAAGCAGCCAGTCATCATAGCGTCGCGTGTCCGCTGTGGGCTGCAACCAACCGGAATCGCTCAGCGGCAGCAAGGCCGTTTGTAACACTTGCAACGTATCATCAATGATTGCGTCGAGATCGAACTCGTGGCGATACCATTCGAGCATCGTGAATTCGGGTTCATGTCGTGCGCCACACTCACCATCGCGGTATACGGGGCCGATTTCATAGACATCCGGGTAGCCAGCCGCAAGCAGTCGCTTCAGTGCGTATTCGGGCGACGTGCGTAAAAAAAACTGCCTGTCCAGCAGCGGCGCGCTGGCGCTCAAGCAGTCGATATGCACATCGGTCACAGCATATCTGCACAAACCAGGTGTTTGCACTTCCATCACCTGCTGGTCGTCGAACCGTGCGCGCAGGCGTTGTAGCATTGCGGCGCGCAATTGAGCTGTTGCGACACTGGCGCCGGGTTGCCAGTTCATCGGTTGGCGTTCGGCGTCAACCTGCCTATCGGTTGACCAACTCGGACGATGGCGCCGGCGGCAAAATCGTCGTGCCATCGCGCAGCACCTGCCTCAAACAACATGATGACGGTTGAACCCATGTTGAACCAGCCCACTGTTGCGCCTTTCGCAAAAGGCTCGGGCGGCAGCGCCATACGTATCGCAACGGGTTTTGAGCCGGCGGCTACGTAGCCGTCCCAGACTGTGCTGATGCTGCCGACATTCAGCGCACCCACCATGACTAACGCGCTGTGACCGTGCGTGCCGGCTAAGTCGAACACGCGGCGTTCATTGCGACTGAATAGCTTTGGCACGGCGCGCGCGGTAGCGCCATTGACCGAGAACAGTTTGCCGGGAATGTGCCGGTGTTCAACGACCTCGCCAGCAACCGGCGTATGCACGCGATGGTAGTTATACGGTGCAAGGTAGATAGTTGCGAATACACCGCCATTGAAACGTTCTGCGAGCTCGGCATTGCCGAGCAGATCCGTCGCGCTGTATGTAAATCCCTTGGCCTGAATCACCATACCGTCCTTGATGCTGCCGGACGCGCTGACGACACCGTCGGCCGGCGAGGTCAGGCTGTCGGGATCAGCGTCGATAGGTCTCGCATCCGCCGCAAGCTCGCGGATGAAAAAAGCGTTCAGTGATGCGTAGGCATCAGGCGCTGCCGCATCGAGTTCTTGCGTATCGACTTTGAACAGTTTGATGAAATTATTGATCAGCAGATTCTTCAGCCATGGCTGTTCGCGTTGCATCAACCATCCAACGCCACGCGTCATTGCAATCTGCGGCAAAAAATACTGCAGCATGGCAAAACTTTTCTGGCGCCAAGTGAGCGCGGATTCTCGGTCACCGCTCATAGGGATTGTCCTTGCTGACAGGCATCATCAAATCAATTTGCGAGCCGTCACTGACGGTAAACGTCACGGTCACCGAGTCGCCGTCTTCGAGCGCAGACCTGGCGTCAATCAGCATCAGGTGCATACCGCCCGGCGCAAGTGCCGCGGTTGCCCCGGCAGGTATCGTCAATTGCGTGAGTTGACGCATCTGCATCGTGTTATCAACCATCGTTGTCTCGTGCAATTCGACGCGCGCGAACTGTGCGCTGCTGACGCCTGTGATCACACGCTCATTCTGAGTTGCATTGGCAATGCTGACGTAGCCTGCGGTCATCGTGCGTCCGGGCAAGGGTGCTCGAACCCATGCGTCTTGCATGCCGAGCGCCGTAACGTTTGATGCGTCGCGCTGGCATCCGGCTGCCACGATGCTGCTGACTACGATCAGGCAACCGAGCCAATGTCTGAACATATTCATTGTCCTAACCGATAATGTGTGCAAGATCCGCGGCGATCGCTGTACGCGACAATGGCGGGCTGAAAACGGCACGTAGTTGGCCGTCGGGATTGATCAGCAGCACTGAACCGCTGTGATCCATGGTGTATTGTCCATCAGTGCCAGTCTCTACGCGCTGATAGACCACACCGAAGTCCGTTGCGACCTGTTCGATCATGTCCGGTGCGCCGGTAACGCCCAGCAAATTGTCGCCAAAATAGTCGACGTAGCGCGCTAGAGTTTGTGCATCGTCGCGCTCAGGGTCGACGCTGATCAGTGCAATGGTTGGCGCCAGCGCGTCAGGCAGCTCGGCCTGCGCGCGCGCAGCTGCCAGCAGTTGCAGTGTTGTGGGACAGATATCGGGGCAATTGGCAAAGCCGAAAAATACCAGCGTCCAGCGACCTTGCAGATCGGCATTGGTGAAGTTGGCATCCGCCGCGGTGGCAAGCGTGAACGGCTGCAAGTTGCGCGCGGGTTCCAACAAGGTGCCAGCCTCGAGCGCTATGGCTGCGGGCTGTTGCCGGGAAAGCCCGAATGCAATACCGATCGCAAATGCGCTGATGATCAGTAGGGTTGTGAATGCGGAGCGAGACATCGTGAAATCCGTTAGCCGGAAGAATACCGGTAGTGCTGAAGTACGATTGTCCCATAGCGTTTTGCCTGGCCGCAATGAGATTCGACGCGCGCATCACTTGCGCTAGACTTGCGCGTAGCGCTCGCCTAACGTGCACGCATGAGCAGCCTCCAGACATTGCACGATACGTTGCGGCGCGCAACCAACGGATGGCAGTTGCAAAGCGCCGTTACCCAAGCGTTTGAAGCCGCCGAACTGCATTACGGGCATGGCACCGACTGCGCTGCCGACGAGGCAACCTGGTTGTTTGCCGCGGTGCATGACATTGAGTACTCAGCGGCCGACTGGCAGCTGCAGTTGCAGTGCGTTCTCGATGCTCCCCCGGACACCGCTACCATTGCGCGCATTGCTGAGTTGGCGCATAC
The DNA here is from genome assembly GCA_038529355.1 of Pseudomonadota bacterium. GTDB lineage: Bacteria > Pseudomonadota > Gammaproteobacteria > Steroidobacterales > Woeseiaceae > CALBPI01. The sequence continues at coordinate 72,541 of JBCBDU010000004.1, read as the reverse complement.
GCGCATCGCGACGCGTCAGCCGCTGGCCTATTTGCTCGGCGAAGCGTGGTTTGCTGGCTTGAAATTCATGGTTAACGAACAGGTACTCGTGCCGCGTTCGCCGATCGGTGAACTGATTGGCGACGGGTTTGCGCCCTGGCTTGATGGTGCACACATAGACCGGGTGCTGGACATTGGCACCGGCAGCGGTTGCATCGCGATCGCAACCGCGCTGGCACTGCCGCACGCGCAGGTGCATGCCAGTGATGTTTGCGCAAATGCGTTAGCCTGCGCTGCGACAAATGTTGCGTACCACGGGCTGGCCGACCGGGTCACGTTACACCAATCCGACGTGTTCGACGGGTTGTCGGGTCAGCGCTTCGATCTGATTGTCAGTAATCCACCCTACGTAGATGCCGATGAAATGCACGCGCGACCTGCAGAATACCGGCATGAGCCCGAGCTGGGTCTGGCGGCAGGGCACGACGGACTGAGCATTGCGCGGCGCTTGTTGGCACAGGCGCCGGCGTTTTTGAACGACGGTGGTCATTTGATCCTTGAAGTGGGAGCCAGTGATGAGGCGTTGCAACGCGAGTACGCCGAGGTACCATTCATATGGCTAACGTTTGCTGACGATGCACAAGGCGTGACGATCTTGGATAAAGAGACACTGATAGAGCACCACGAGCTGTTCGCAGCGCGCATGCAGGAAACTCCTGATGCCGGGTAGCAGCTTCGGCCAGCTGTTTCGTGTCAGCACGTTTGGCGAAAGTCATGGCGTTGCGCTGGGTTGCACCATTGACGGTTGCCCGCCAGGCATGGCGTTGTCGGCCGAAGATATCCAGATCGATCTGGAGCGTCGTCGCACCGGCAAGTCGCGCCATACCAGCCAGCGCAAGGAGCCGGACCAGGTCGAGATTCTTTCCGGCGTCTTCGAGGGCGTCACCACCGGTACGCCGATCGGGTTGCTGATCCGTAACCAGGATCAACGCTCGCGCGACTATAGCAAGATCAAGGACAAGTTCAGGCCGGGTCATGCGGACTACACCTATCAGCAGAAATACGGCATTCGCGATTATCGCGGTGGCGGTCGCTCGTCGGCGCGCGAGACGGTGATGCGAGTCGCGGCGGGTGCCGTCGCCCGCAAGTATCTGAAAATGCGCTGGGGTATCGAGGTTCAGGGCTATGTGTCGCAACTCGGACCGCACCGTCTGGCCGCAACTGATTTGTCGATCGTCGACGACAATCCGTTTTTCTGCGCTGACCCTTCGATGCTCGAGACTCTGGATAGCTACATGGATCAGTTGCGTCGCGATGGTGACTCAATTGGTGCGCGTGTCACCTGCATTGCGCGTGGCGTGCCAGCAGGTCTTGGCGATCCGGTATTCGACAAGCTCGGTGCAACGTTGGCGCATGGGCTTATGAGCATCAATGCAGTCAAGGGCGTCGAGTTCGGTGCCGGCTTCGCGGCCGTTGCCCAGCGAGGTTCGGAACATCGGGATGAAATGAACCCGGACGGATTCGCCAAGAACGATGCCGGCGGCACGCTGGGCGGCATCTCCAGTGGCCAGGATATCGTCGTCAGTATTGCGTTGAAGCCGACATCGAGCATCACCCGTACCGGCAAGACCGTGGATGCGACGGGTCAGGCAACTGACATCGTTACGACAGGGCGCCACGATCCCTGCGTTGGTTTGCGCGCCACGCCGATCGCCGAAGCGATGGTGTGTCTGACGCTGTTAGATCATGCGTTGCTGCACCGCGCACAGAATGCCGATGTCGAATCGCAGACGCCGGCCATTGCCGCGCAATCACGAACGGATTAACTGCATGAGTCAGATTGAAATGGATATTGCCGTGGTCGGGGCGACGGGTGCAGTTGGCGAGGCGATGCTGTCGATTCTGGCCGAACGTGATGTCACCAGCGGCACTGTGCACGCGCTGGCTAGCGAGCGGTCGGTGGGCAAGCGGGTTAGCTACGGCGACAAGCATTTACGGGTCCAGGATCTTGCAACGTTTGACTTTAGTCAGGTGCGCATTGCGCTGTTTTCAGCCGGTGGCAGTGTGTCAGCAGAGTATGCGCCGCGGGCTGCTGATGCCGGGTGCGTTGTTATCGACAACACGTCGCATTTTCGGCGTGAGGCCGATGTGCCGTTAGTCGTTAGCGAGGTAAATCCGCAGCACATCGCTGGCTACACCGCACGGGGGATTATCGCCAACCCCAATTGCTCCACAATGCAAATGCTCGTCGCGCTGAAGCCGATTTACGATGCAGTCGGCATCGCGCGTATCAATGTCGCAACCTATCAGGCGGTGTCGGGTGCAGGCACCAGAGCCATCGAGAAGCTGGCGGGGCAGACGGCGCGCCTGCTGAACGGTCTGGCGCTTGAACTCGACGATGATGAAAAACAGATCGCGTTTAACGCGCTGCCGCATATCGATACGTTTCAGGACAACGGATACACCCGCGAAGAGATGAAAATGCACTGGGAAACGCAAAAAATTCTTGCGGATGATGCGATTTCAGTCAACGCAACAGCAGTACGTATACCGGTATTCTACGGACACAGTGAAGCGGTACACCTGGAGACGAAAAGCCCGATTTCTGCGCAAAAAGTGCGTGAATTACTCGCTGCGGCGCCGGGCGTAAAAGTGCTCGACAATCATGTTTTGGGCGGATATCCGACACCGGTCACAGAAGCAACAGGCCATGATCCTGTATTTATTGGCCGCATTCGAGAAGACATAAGTCACCCTTGCGGCATTAATTTATGGGTTGTGGCCGATAACATTCGTAAGGGCGCGGCTCTAAATAGTGTGCAAATCGCTGAAATTTTGGCGAAAAATTATTTATGAGCTATCATTGCGGCGGTTTTGGTACAGCATTATGTCGTGCCGCGTAACGCCATGAAAATTATAACGCCTGGTGCGCAACAGGCTGGAGAATGGAATATGCATCGTTGGTTTGCCGCTGTTTTTGTCGCGGTTGCTCTGTTGGCCTCACACAGTGCCGTGGCACTGGGTCTTGGCGATATCAAAACTGAGTCCGCACTGAATGAGCCCATGCAGGCGGAGATCGCTCTGCTTGGCGCCACGCGAGACGAGCTGACCACGCTGGAAGTGCGCCTGGCCAGTGCTGAAACCTTTGAGCGCTACGGCATCGAGAAAGCCGCCTATTTGAACGGTCTTCGTTTCCGTGTTCGCGGCGGTGCGCAGCCGACGGTCGAAATCACCTCTTCGCAGCCCATCACCGAGCCTTTTGTCACGATGTTGATCGAGGCCGTGTGGCCGCGCGGACGCTTGTTGCGTGAATACACCGTTCTGCTGGATCCGCCAACCTATGCCGCGCCGGTGAGCGCTGCGCCAGCGCCTGCCCGCCGCACGACGCAGCAACCTGCTCGCGCCAGCGCGAACGCAGGCAACATTCAACGCAGCGCGCCTGCAACGTCACCGGCACGTAATCGTTCTATCGACGGCACCGAATATCGCGTGCAGCGACGCGACACGCTGTGGGAAATTGCACGTGACATCCAACCTGACCAATCGGTCTCGATCAATCAGGTCATGGTTGCCATTTTCGAAGCAAACCCGTCTGCGTTTGACGGTAATATTAATCGCCTGAAAGCAGGAGCCGTGCTTGCATTGCCGTCGCGCGATGCTTTGTTTGCGATCAACAAGAGTAACGCGTTGCAGGAAGTGCAGCGTCAGAACCGCGATTGGCGTGGTGGCGGCAGTGGCCAGCTCGTGCTCACTAAGCCTGACGAGGACGTAAGCCTTGGCGGCGTCAGCGGTGGCAGCACCGGCACGCCGGAAGCCGGCGGTACTGCCGTTAATGCCGAGTTGGCCCGCTTGCAGAGTGAGCTGCGCGAGAAAGAGCGACTGATCGCCGTACGTAATCAGGAGTTAGCCGAGTTGCAGGCGCGTTTGGGTCAGGCTGCTGAGGTGCCAGCGCCGGAATCGGTTGCTGATCCCGAGCCGGTCGCGCCTGTCGATCCGGCAACTGATGGTCCTTACGCTGACACCGGCGAGAGTACCGACGACGCGCCGATTACCGCTGGCGAAATTTTTGCTGATGACGGTACGGACATAGAACAACCCGCTGACGATATCGTCGCTGAAGAGCCGGCTGCGGCCGATGAGCCGACAGCGGCTGAAACACCGCGGGCGAGCACAACGAACGTGGTTGTCGTGCCAGAACCTCAACAAGGCATGTTGCCGAAGTTGCTCAACAGCACGTGGGTTTGGCTGGCAGCAGGTGCGGCGATTATCCTCGGCTTGTTCGGTTTTGTTGCCAGTCGCCGCAACCGGGACAATGATCCGACAGGCACCTGGGAAGCCCTTGATGCGGCCGATCTGGAAGATCTTGATGGCACGCTGGCCGCAACCGGTCGCTTGCGCGATATCAGCGCTTCTGGCGACACCCAGCGTTCGCAGGTCATTGACGAGTCGTTGGCGCGTGATGCGATGGAAATGACGGCACCAGTCGACGAGACGCTGCCGCCGGTCGCGCCCGCCGCTGCGCCGGTCGCGAAATCTGATGCGACGGGCGAGTTCAGTATTGAAGACACGTTCAGCTCTGATACCGCGATCAATTTCGACCAGTCAGATCCTCTGAAAGAGGCTGACTTCCACATGGCCTATGGTCTGTTTGATCAGGCGGCGGATCTTGTCAAAGGTGCGATCAATGTCGACTCCTCTGACCCGGCGCTGCGTGCCAAACTGTGTGAGATTTACTTCCAGTGGGGCAATCAGGACGGCTTTGTTGAGGCCGCCAGCGAGCTGCGCGGTCTGGTTGATGACAGCGATCCGAGTTGGAACAAAGTTGTCATCATGGGGCAGCAACTGGCACCGGCCAACGACATGTTCAGCGGCGCGGTGATCAGCTCTGATGGCGGTGATCTTGATTTGTCGTTCGACAGTGCAGACGGCGGCGACATCGATTCGCAGCTCGGCGATGGCGAGCAGACGGGCGGCTTTACCGAGGTGTTCGAGAACACTGCCGGCGACGGTGACACCGTTCAGCAGCCAGCAGACATCAGCGGCATTGACTTCGAGTTCGACGATTCACTGATCGATGAAGATGACACATCGACATCGCTGGCCGCTGTGCCGGGCAATGCTTCGGGCAGTGACCTGGATTTTGATCTTGATGCGCAAGATGATGGCGACGGCACCGTAGAGCAAATTGTCGATCTGGGCGATGACGATGCAAACAGCAACACCGACGAGATTGACATTGCGGGTCTCGACCTGAGCTCTGACACCACGAATGCGATGCTTGACAGCATGACTGACCTTGGCGAGGAAGACTTGCTGGCGGCAACGGGCGCGACCTCGGTGCTGCCGGATGACTATCAAGTGAGCTTGCCGGAAGATCCTGAGGCCACGGTACTGGCGTCAACGATTTCTGCACCGGTGGATGGTGGCGATCTGGATCTGACGGGCACCAACGAGATGGAAGATCTCACCGAGGCTTATGACGATGCCGCTGCCGACGATGATCTTGACGCGACGGGCGTGATGCCGGCGAAGATCGAAGATCCCAGCGACATCGATTTGGACATCAACGACCTGACGTCGGAGCTGCGGGTTGATGATTTGGGTGCGTTGGAAGACGCCACGATGGAGCAACCGGTGGTTGATGCATCGCCGACAGCATTCTCTGAAGAAGTGTTTTCCGGTGGTGATGCGGACAGCAACGCTGATACCGGTCTGAATTTGGCGCTCGACGATGACACGAACGTCGCGGAGGTTGGCACTAAGCTTGACCTCGCGCGTGCGTATGTTGACATGGGTGATCCGGAAGGCGCACGCAGTATCCTGGGTGAAGTGCTTAGCGAAGGTGACGACAGCCAGCGCGAAGAGGCGCAGGCATTGCTGGATAGCCTGAGCTAGGGTTGCGGCGGCGCCGTGCCGCGGGTTGCACTGTGCATTCAGTACGATGGCAGCCGCTATTGCGGCTGGCAGCGTCAGCACCATTCCCCATCGGTCCAGCAGACTCTGGAGACGGCGCTTGCCAAAGTGATCGATGCGCCCTGTGAGGTGTACTGTGCCGGTCGCACTGACACCGGTGTACACGCTACTGGCCAAATCGTGCATCTGGAATCGCAGCGCCCTGTCAGCGCGCTCGCGCTCGGCACCAACAGCTATCTGCCCAACGATGTCAGTGTACTGTGGGCGCAAACGGTTGATACTGCATTCCATGCCCGTTTCGCTGCCGTCGAACGACGCTATCGCTACCTGATCCGGTGTTCGCGAACGCCCGCTGCGCTTTATCGGCAGCGCTGCTGGGATGTGCACCACAGCCTGAATGTCGCGGCCATGGAAGAGGCCGGGCAGTGCTTGCTCGGCGTCCATGATTTTAGTGCTTTTCGCGCCGCCGGCTGTCAGGCGAAACACCCGCAACGCGATGTCCGAGCGCTGACAGTGCGTGAGCACGGGCGATGGGTCGTTATCGATATCGCGGCAAATGCGTTTCTGCAACACATGGTGCGCAACATTGTCGGTTTGCTTGTGCACATTGGTCTGGGCAAGGCGCCAGCGACGCATGCTGGGCAGGTACTGGAAGGCCGCGATCGGACACGTAGTGCCGCGGCGGCGCCCGCGCACGGTTTGTATCTGACGCAGGTGCTGTACCCGACACATTTCGATTTGCCGCAAACCGATGTCGAGCACGATGCACCGTTACCCGTTCTGCCATTGGTGCCGGACTGCGCCTGATTGAATGCCCACATCGCTGTAATCGTGTTTTCAGGTTAAACTTCGCGTTATGAGCTGGTTTGAAAAATTGATGCCGTCGCGCATCACAACAGAACGACGCACCAAATCCGTACCGGAAGGGTTGTGGATTCAGTGTCCGCAATGCGCGGCGCAGTTGTATCGGGCGGAGCTTGCGCGCAACTTGCTGGTTTGCCCCAAGTGCACGCATCACATGCGCATTGGTGCCCGCGAGCGACTGGCGACGTTTTTCGACGAGGGCACGATGGTGGAGCTGGGTACTGCGCTGCAACCGCAAGACCCGCTGAAGTTTCGTGATAGCAAACGCTACCGCGACCGAATTTCCCAGGCGCAAAAGTCTACCGGTGAAGTCGATGCCCTGATCGCCGCGCACGGCGAGCTGTTTGCGATGCCGGTGACGGTCGTTGCGTTCGAGTTCAAATTTATGGGTGGCTCGATGGGTTCTGTTGTCGGCGAGCGCTTTTGCAGAGCTGCGCGGCATGCGATCGACGAGCGCACGCCGTTGGTTTCGTTTTCTGCCAGCGGGGGTGCGCGTATGCAGGAAGCGCTGTTCTCGTTATTTCAAATGGCCAAGACCAGTGCTGCGCTTGCCGAGCTGTCCGAAGCTGGTTTGCCGTTCATTTCGGTTCTGACCGATCCGACCACGGGCGGCGTGAGCGCAAGTCTTGCGATGTTGGGCGACGTCAATATTGCCGAGCCTAAGGCGTTGATTGGTTTCGCGGGTCGCCGGGTTATTGAGCAAACTGTCCGCGAGACGTTGCCCGACGGTTTCCAGCGCGCCGAATTCCTGCTGGAACACGGCGCCATTGATCGCATCGTGGATCGCCGGCAAATGCGCGAGGAGCTGGCTGATTTGCTGCGCAAGATGCAAGGCCAGCCGATGCGCAGCATTGATGACACGGCAACGCTGAAGGCGCTCGATCTGAGCGAGTCCGGCGACTAGCCAGCGCCGGTGAGCACGAGCGCAGCGGGGCCTCTTGCAGGCTGGCTTGCACGTCTGGAACAACTTGACCCCAGCAAGATTGACCTTGGCCTGGAGCGGGTGACTGCGGTCTTGCCGAGACTCGCGCTGGGCGACAGACCGCTTACGCTTACTGTCGCGGGTACGAATGGCAAGGGCACCTGCGTCACGATGCTCGATGCACTGCTGCGTGGTGCCGGACGCTCTGTCGGCCGATATACGTCGCCGCATCTGTGGCGCTTCAATGAGCGCATCGCCGTTGATGGGGTAGCCGTAGACGATGCGACGCTGGTCGAAGCGTTCGATGTAATTGAGCGCGCGCGCGGGGCAACACACCTGACCTACTTTGAATTCACGACGCTTGCGGCGTTGCTGATCTTTGCGCAGCAGGATGTCGACGTGCAGGTTTTGGAGATCGGTCTTGGTGGGCGTCTGGATGCAGTGAACGCGATTGAACCCGATGGCTGTCTGCTGACCAACGTTGCGCTCGATCACCAGCGCTGGCTTGGATCGACGACAGAGGCAATTGGCGCGGAAAAGGCGGCTATCTTTCGGACGCGCCGTCCAGCGGTAGTCGCAGCGCCGCAGCCACCGCAGTCGGTTTTGGATACTGCTGCGCGGCTTGGCGCCGATTTCAGGCTGGCGCAGCGCGACTTCCACGCGCAGATGTCCGGCAACGAAACCTGGGAGTGGCAAGGTCGCGAGCAGCGCTTGGTGGGCCTTCCGTTTGTTGACAGCGCGCAGCTGGCCAACGCGGCAGGTGTGTTTGCGTTGCTCGAATCCGTCGGCGTGCTGGTAACGCTTGACGAAACTGCGTGTCGTGACGCCGCATGCTTGCGCCCGCCAGGCCGGTTGGAGCGCGTCAGCGGTGCGCCAGACAGTTTGCTGGACGTGTGCCATAACGAGGCATCGGTTGCGAGACTGGCTGAGTACCTGAGCGCGACCCCGGCGCCTGCCGGCGGTCGCACACTGGTGTTCGGCGCGATGCGCGACAAAGCCATTGCGCAGATGCTGGCGCCGCTGGCGACGTTGGTGACGCGCTGGATCGCAGTATCGGCAACAGGTGCCCGCGCGCAGACGGCAGACGCCGTTGCTGCCGACATGGCGCGCATCAGTGCCGCGCCGGCGCTCGTCGCGGGCTCGCCATGGCAGGGCATGCAACAGGCCAGACGGCTGACGCCGCAAGACGGACAAATCGTCGTTGCCGGTTCGTTTCCGGTCGTCGGTGCGATTCGCAGTCGGCTATAATCGCGCCATGGACCGACCCGTTAAAGAACGACTCATTGGCGCCGTGGTGCTGGTTACCGTGGCCTGGCTGCTGATCCCGGTATTTTTGGATGCGCCGCCGCAGCGCACGGAGTCGGATGAGGGTTGGGTAACGTTGCCAAGCGCGGTGGCCGCTGCTGATTCGGCACAGCCGACGCGACGCGAGACGATCGTGTATCAACAGCAACCTGAGCCCGAGCCGCAAGTGCCGACCGCCACTGTCGAATCGCTGCCCGCACCGGCAATGGACGCAGCCGAGGACAATCCGGTGGCAACAACGGAGGCCGGGCGCACTGAGCAGGTGCAGGCGCAAGCGGTCGAAGCAACCGCCACAACCGAAGCTGCCGCATCGCTACGCGAGCGCGAACCGGAGCCCGATCAGCCAGCGACTCCGGCGCCAACAACTGCTGCGAGCGACGCAGAGGGCCCGGCAGAGCAATCGCCACCGGCGGTTGCGCAACAATCCGTCGAAGATCCTGCGCCCACGGCTGCGCAACCGGCGCCGTCCGGTCAGTTGTGGGCGGTGCAATTGGGTAGTTTTTCCGACGCAGACAACGCCCAGCGCTTGGCGGCCAAATTCCGCGATGAGGGTTTGCCTGCGTTTATCTCCAAAGTGCAGAGCGGCGGGCGCACGCTGCATCGCGTGCGCATTGGTCCGCAGCCAGATCGCGCTAGCAGTGATGCCATTGTGGTGCGTTTGACGGCCGCCGGGCAGGCGGCGCGCACGGTGCCTCACCCGTGAGTCAGGCAGGGTGATAACGCTATACCCGCAGCCTTTGATATCATGAGCGCCGTCGCCGGCTGTGCTGCTTTGCTATGACTCTTTTGGACTGGATTTTTATCGCCATCATCGGCGCATCGATGGTTGTCGGTGCGTTTCGCGGCATCATCAAGGAAGCGGTGTCGCTGAGCTCTTTGCTGATTGCGACCTGGGCCGCATTTCACTTCGCGCCGCTCGGTGAGAATTTGCTCGGCGAGTGGATTGGTTCGGCCGCACTGCGCACGTGGGCGGCGCGCATTGCCATTTTTGCGCTGGTGCTGATGCTGGGCGGTCTGGCGGGCTGGTTGATTGCGCGATTTGCCAATCAGGTCGGGTTGACCAGTATGGATCGCATGTTCGGTCTGGGTTTCGGCTTTCTGCGCGGTGCAGTCATCAGCGGCCTCGTGGTTATCGTGGGACCTTACATGGCGCTCGATAAAGACGATTGGTGGCGCCAGTCGACGCTGCTGCCATATGCGCAGGCCGTTGCCGACGGCATCGGTGTGCTGGCGCCGAAAGCGTTTGATTATCTGCGCGAAGAGATCATTACGAGCCCGCCGCGCAGCGATTTGTCGCAGGATGAATCCAGCGAGCCGGGCGCATCATCCGATGCGGACCCTCAGCGATCTGACGACGGTAACCCCGGGAATTGATATGTGTGGTGTGGTTGGCATTGCGGGAACAGCACCGGTCAATCAGGCAATCTATGATGCGTTAACAGTCATGCAACATCGTGGTCAGGATGCTGCCGGCATTACCACCAGCGATGGCCGCAACGTGTATTCGCGCAAGAAGAACGGCCTGGTTCGCGACGCGTTTCAACAACGACATATGGAACGGTTGCGCGGCAATGCCGGTATCGGCCATGTGCGCTATCCGACAGCCGGTTGTTCCAGTGCCAGCGAAGCACAGCCGTTCTATGTCAATTCGCCGTACGGTATCGTGCTGGCGCACAACGGCAATCTGACCAATACAGACAGCTTGTTCAAATTGCTTGCCGAGCGTGACCGGCGGCACCTGAACACGGGCTCCGACTCGGAAGCGTTGCTGAATGTTCTGGCACACGAGATTGCCCAACAACCTGGCGAGTCACTGAAGCCCGAGAACATGTTCGCAGCCGTCGAGGGTCTGCACCAACGCTGTGTGGGCGGCTACGCCGTGGTCGCGATGATCGTTGGTCACGGCATAGTAGGCTTTCGCGACCCGTGGGGCATACGGCCACTCGTGCTCGGCAGTCGCTCAACGGCGGAGGGCGTGGAGTACATGCTCGCATCCGAGAGCGTGGCGTTCGATGCGTTAGGCTTCACGCGCGAGCGCGATGTTGCGCCTGGTGAGGCCGTGTTCATCGATGCCAATGGTCGCTTGCATGCGCAGCAATGCGCACCGCGCAAAGCCTACTCGCCCTGTATTTTCGAGTATGTGTACTTTGCCCGACCCGATTCTATTCTCGACAATATCTCGGTCTACAAGGCTCGCCTGCGCATGGGCGATCAGTTGGCTGACAAGATCCGGCGCGAAAGACCGGAACACGGCATTGATGTAGTGATTCCGATTCCGGATACGAGCCGTACGGCGGCGGTACAAGTCGCGCACGGTCTCGGAGTCAAGTATCGCGAAGGCTTCATCAAGAACCGCTACATCGGGCGGACCTTCATCATGCCCGGGCAGGCGATGCGTGAGGCATCCGTGCGGCGCAAACTCAACGCAATCGATCTTGAGTTTCGCGGTAAAACGGTGCTGTTAGTCGACGATTCGATTGTTCGAGGTACGACGTCCCAGCAAATCATTCGGATGGCGCGCGAGGCGGGTGCGAAACAAGTTTTTTTTGCCTCGGCTGCGCCACCAGTGCGCTATCCGAACGTGTACGGCATCGATATGCCCGCAGCGCATGAATTAGTTGCGCACGGTCGCAGCATTGCCGAGATTGAGCAGGAGATCGGCGCAGACTGGTTGGTGTATCAGGACCTTGACGGCCTGATCGAGTCGGTCAAGCACGACCACAGCAGTATTTCGGCGTTCGATACGTCGTGTTTTTCTGGCGAGTATGTCACCGGCGACGTATCGCAGGAGTATCTGGCGCGCCTGCAGGCGACACGTAATGATCTGAAGTTGCACAAGCAGCGCAAGGCCGACCAAAAGTTGCGCGATCATCGCCAGGCGGTGCGTTAGTGGCAACGCCTCCGGCGGTCGTTTCAGCGTCGCTCGGCACGGCATTTGCCGATGGCGTGCCCGACCCGATTGCCCAGTTCTTGCAGGTGCCGTCGTCGTCTTTATGGGCACATGCGTTGTCGCAAGACTTACCGACGTTGTTGAATGACCACGCCAACTGCGAACTGAAGGCGGCCTCAACTGCGATCTCAATGCTGCACCGTTATGGTCAGCACGACGCGCTCGTGTACCGAATGTCGCGACTGGCACGTGAGGAGATGCGTCATTTCGAGCAGGTTCGCAAGCTGATGAAACAACGCGGTATTGGCTATCGCACGCTGTCGGCGTCTGCGTATGCGCGTGGCTTGCACGAACAGCTTGCAGCTAACGAGCCGGGCAAACTGGTGGATACGTTGATTACCGGCGCACTGATCGAGGCGCGCTCCTGCGAGCGTTTCGCGTTGATTGCGCCGCTGCTGGACGGCTCGCTCGGGGACTTTTATCGGGGCCTACTGGCTTCAGAAGCGCGCCATTTCGAACACTACCTGGAATTGGCACGCACATTTGCAAAAAACTCGATTGATACGCGCATCAATGCGCTACGCGCTGCCGAACAGCGTTTGATTGCGCAGCCGGCCAGTGCGCTGCGTTTTCACAGTGGTCCACCGGCGCCGGCTAGCGCTAGCGAGGCAATTCACTGAGGCGGTATCCTGTCGCATCCCAGATGCCGACGCTGCCTTGCGTATACCAGTCGCCAAGCACCATTCGTCTGGCCGGCGTGCCGTCCGACAATGCTATGTCATGAACATCCGGCCGGTGCGTGTGACCGTGCAGCATCGTTTGCACGCCGTGGGTTTCAAGCGCGTCAACGATAGCGTCCGGATTGACGTCCATGATGTCGGCTGCTTTGTGTTGATTGGCGTTAGCGCTCTCGTCACGCGCCTGGCTGGCCATTTGCAAACGGGTAGCGACCGGCAATGACAACACCTGCTGTTGCCATGCAGGATCACGCACTGTTTTACGCACGGCCTGATACTCGACGTCGTCGGTGCAATACTGGTCGCCGTGGCTGAGCAACACCGATTCACCATGCAGATCGTGCACGACAGGATCGTCCAGTAACGTGCAGCCGGTGCGTGCTGCAAATTGCTCGCCGATCATGAAATCTCGATTGCCGTGCATAAAAAACCACGGCACGTGGCGAGCATAGTCTGCGAGTGCATCCTGAACTTGCGCGTAGTGCGAGTCCGGGTCATCGTCACCAATCCAGGCTTCGAATAAATCACCTAATACGTAGAGTGCTGCTGCGTCGCGTGCCTCGCCGCGCAGAAATTGCAAAAACTGCGACGATATCTCGGGTGCACTTGCATGCAGGTGTAAGTCGGAAATGAACAGCGTAGGGGCGCCCACTGCCGTCAGCTACTCTGTAATTTCCAGCAGCATGGCCTCGGCTTTTTCAAGCTCGGCTTGCGCGCGCGCCTCAACTTCCTCCGCCGACAGTACGCGCATGGAGGTCACTGTTACCGGCATGCTGGGCACATTCTGGAATTGCCCGCGGTTGGATACCGGTAGCGCGGCAATGGTGTCAACCGTATCCATGCCGGACACGACGCGGCCAAACACCGCGTAACCCCAACGGTCCCTGCTCGGATCCAGCCGGTCATTGTTGGCGACGTTGATGTAGAACTGCGACGTCGCGGTGTGTGGCGAATTCTCGCGAGCCATTGCAATCGTTCCGCGCTCGTTACTCAGGCCATTGCCCGACTCGTTGATGAGTTTGTCCACTGCGGGGGTCACGCTCATGTCTGCGCGATGACCGCCACCCTGAATAACGAATCCGGCCACGACCCGATGGAAGATCGTTTTGTCGTAGTAACCACTCGTCACGAGATCGTGGAATCGGGTGGCAGTGTAGGGCGCTCGGTCCGCGTCCAGCTCGACAACGAACTCGCCCTGATTGGTGACGACCAATACTTGCGGAAAGCCAATGATCAGTTCGGCGTCGTCCTGCGCGAAACATGTCACGCTGAACAGTGCCAGCGCGATCGCGGTGATTCTCGAATGTCGCATAGGTGCACCTTTGTATTAGCTGAGGCGGCAACATACCAGAGCTGCGCAGAGGGATGAAGTGGATTAAGCGCCCTAGGTCGTTGACGCTGTAGCTATCCGCCCCGCATAATTGCGCGTCTGATGGATGTGGCTTGCCGTAATCGGGGCATGGCGCAGTCTGGTAGCGCATCTGCTTTGGGAGCAGAGGGTCGGGAGTTCGAATCTCTCTGCCCCGACCACAATCTCGCCACATCATCAGCACCATGAGGACATTGCGCCCGTAGCTCAACTGGATAGAGCATCGGCCTTCTAAGCCGAGGGTTGCAGGTTCGAGTCCTGCCGGGCGTGCCAATGTCCGGCGCGCAACGAGACTCCAATGGTGGGTGTAGCTCAGTTGGTAGAGCCCCGGGTTGTGATCCCGGTCGTCGCGGGTTCGAGTCCCGTCATCCACCCCACTTCTCAATCGTCATCACCGACTGGCTCTGGCAACTGAGCTACACCCACCTATAGACAATTGGGTGTGGCGAGTCTGCGCAGCAGCAAGGTAGAGCCCCGGGTTGTGATCCCGGTCCTGGCGCCTCGCTCACGCCCATTCACCTATGCCGGTTTTGCCATAACGCGATGACGCAGGTCGACGTTAAAGCTGCAATGTCGTTGGTCGCTAACGCTGGTGAAGGGGTGAAGAGTCGTGGGCGTGCTGTCGTGTAATCACTAAAGGGTGATCAGCGGTCGCGTGCACACCAAACATAGGGCGAACGTTGCAGGAGAGCGGTTTGATGAGCGTGGTCAGGGCACAAGACAACCACAGATCGGTATTCGATGTGAGCAAGGTTGACGCATTGCCGCCTTTGCCGGAAACCGGCATGAAAATCATTCAGAGTTTCGGTGATGAATTTCTTGACGGGAATATCGTTGCCGACATCGTTGCCGGTGATCCGGCCATCACAGCGCGTCTAATTGGCATCGCCAATTCGTCCTACTTTAACTTGCAAGAGCCGGTCACTGATATGCGCCAGGTCGTTAATCGCGTGCTCGGCGTCGACACGGTGCGCACGATGGCCTTTGCGCTGGCGGTCAAACGCTCGTTCGACACGTCGCAATGCCCGAACTTCGACGCCGGCGTGTTCTGGCAACAGGCAATGAGTCTGGCCGATGCGTGCCAAAAAATGGCCAAGCAGTCGACGCTGTCTGGCGAGGCGCAAATTTTGGCGCACACGTTGGGTTTGTGCAGCGGTTTGGGTTCATTGGCTTTGGCGGCGCTCGAGCCATTGCGCCTGAACACGGTTCTCGACGAGCACGACGCGCACAGTCAGGATATCGATGCCGCAGTGTCGGCAGAATTCGGGGTGTCAGCGGCCGCCATCACGGCGTCACTGGCGCATAGTTGGTCCATGCCGGAAATATTGGTTGCCGCGTACCAGGCGTTGGCCATGGGCGACCCGGCGGCGGCGCCGATGAGCGCGCTGATCCTGTGTGCGCGCAGTGCTACTGACGAAGAACATGCGCGCGAAATAGGCCCCGAGTGGTTGGATTTGCTGGGCCTGAGCGCTGAGCAGGTGGCGGACATTGGCACAGGGTGTATTACCGCCAAAGATGCGAGCATCGCTGGCAGCTTGCTCGGCGGCTAGACCTACGACGCGGGTATCCAATCCAGGTCACAATTCGGTATAATATCCGGCTGGATTGTACGCGGCGTATGCGAGAGTGGCGGAATTGGTAGACGCGCTGGATTTAGGTTCCAGTGGGGTAACCCGTGAGAGTTCGAGTCTCTCCTTTCGCACCACGCGCCCCGTTACTTTGATTAGTCATCAAGCCTTTGCGGCGCAAAGGCTGCAGCCGGTGCAGCTGCAACACACATAGAAAAAGGAAAGACCCATGCAGGTTTCGGTTGAGTCGAGCGGCACGCTTGAGCGGCGTATGCGGGTACAGGTACCGGCGGCAGACATTGACTCAAAGGTCGATGAGCGACTGAAAAGCGTAGGGCGCAATGCGCGACTGGAAGGATTTCGACCGGGCAAAGTGCCGGCGAAGGTGATCCGCAAACGCTATGGGCCGCAGGTTCGCCAGGAGATCATCTCCGAAGTGATGCAGTCCAGTTATGCCGAAGCGCTGCAGAAAGAGCAGTTGCTGCCGGCCGGAAACCCGAATATCGAGCCGGAAGAAATCGCCGAAGGTAAGGACTTTGCCTATACAGCGGTGTTCGAGGTGTTTCCTGAAATAGAACTGAAGGACCTCGACAAGATCAGCATCGAGGTGCCAGATGTCAGCATCGACAGCAAAGATGTTGATGTCATGCTGGATAGCCTGCGCGAGCAACGCGGCACCTGGATAGCTGTCGATCGCAAAGCGAAAGCCGGCGATCAGGTCGTCGTCGACTTCAGCGGCAAGCTGGACGGCGAGCCGCTTGAAAACGGTCAGGGCACCGATGTACCGGTGGTGCTTGGCGCGGATCAGATGTTGCCCGACTTCGACAAGGCGCTGCGTGGTGTCAAAGCCGGTGACGACAAATCCTTCGATGTCAGCTACCCGGATGATTACCCGGCGGAAGACTTGGCTGGTAAGACAGCCCAGTTCGACGCGTCGGTCAAATTGGTTAACGCGCGCGAGTTGCCGGAAATTGATACGGAGTTTGTTAAAGAGTTTGGTATTGAAGACGGCAATATTGAGACGTTACGCGCCGAGGTTGAAAAGAACATGGCGTCGGAGCTTGCCACCAAGCGTGCGCAAGATATCAAGCAACAGGTGCTCGATCAGTTGATGTCCCTGAATCCTTGTGATGTGCCGCAGTCGTTAGTCGATCAGGAAGCACACACGATGCAGCATGATGCGATGAAACGCATGAACGTGACTGATCACGCCGATGCCCCGCCGCGCGAGAACTTTGTGCCGGCTGCCACGCAGCGGGTTCATGTCGGGCTGCTGATGCAGGAGTTTTTGCGCAGCGAGTCCATCACGCTGGATCGTGATCGTGTAGAGGGCAAGATGCGCGAGTTGTTTGCTGGTTACGATGATTCTGAAGGTTTGCTTGGCAACTATCTGAATGATCCGAAGTTTTTGCAGCAAATCGAGCCGATGGTGCTGGAGGATCAGGCCATTGAGGCATTGCGTCAGAAAGGCACGGAGACGGCTAAAAAGGTCGCCTTTAAAGAGTACATGGACGCACGTTAAACGGTGCACTAAGTCATGGTGGCGCTCCGCCGCTATCGGTATAGTGCGACAACAAATGAATTATTGGAGAGTTGGGTGCAAACAACGCCGACAGCATTGAATCTGGTACCGATGGTCGTAGAGCAGACGGCTCGCGGCGAGCGTTCGTACGACATTTATTCGCGGCTGCTGAAAGAGCGCGTGTTGTTCATGGTGGGTCCGGTCGAGGATCACATGGCCAATCTGATCGTCGCGCAGTTGCTGTTCCTTGAGTCTGAGAATCCTGACAAGGACATCCACTTCTATATTAATTCACCGGGCGGTGCGGTCACGGCCGGCCTGGCCATTTACGACACCATGCAGTTTATCAAGTGCGACGTCAGCACCATCTGTGTCGGTCAGGCTGCGAGCATGGGTGCGCTGCTGCTGTGCGGCGGCGCAGCCGGCAAGCGCTACGCGCTGCCGCATTCGCGCATCATGGTGCATCAGCCGAGCGCAGGCTTTCAGGGGCAAGCGACGGATATCGATATCCACGCGCGCGAAATCCTCGACATGAAAAAGCGCTTGAACGAGATCATGGCCAAACACACCGGTCAGTCGTTTGACAAGATCCAGACGGATACCGAGCGCGATAACTTCATGAGCAGTGACATGGCGCGCGACTACGGGTTGATCGATACAGTGCTCGAGTCGCGTCCGGAGTCGTTGAAAACAAACGATTAAATGGAAATGTGACGCAGTTGGCGAGGGCAACATCCCTTTTTGCGGCTGTCGCGAGCGCGTGTTATATAACGGGTAAACAACAGGTCTTATATACTTAAGACGAATCGGCCATCTGGTTTGGCCTGCTGGATAGATGCATGAGTGACGAAAAACGCGGCAAGAATGACGACGGGAAGCTGCTGTACTGCTCTTTCTGTGGCAAGAGCCAGCACGAGGTGCGCAAACTCATTGCGGGCCCTTCTGTGTTCATTTGCGACGAATGCGTCGAGCTGTGTAATGACATCATTCGTGAGGAGTTGGAAGAGAGTGCCGATCTGGGTGCTCAGAAGCTCCCGAAACCGGCCGAGATTAACACCACCCTTGATGACTATGTCATCGGCCAAGCGCGCGCCAAGCGCGTTTTGTCAGTGGCTGTCTACAACCATTACAAGCGGTTGGAAAGCAAAGCTCAAGATCGCGGCAAGGACGAAGTTGAGCTGGCAAAAAGCAATATCTTGCTCGTTGGTCCGACGGGCTGCGGTAAGACTTTGCTTGCCGAGACACTGGCGCGTTTGCTAAACGTGCCGTTCACCATTGCCGATGCAACAACGCTGACCGAAGCGGGCTACGTGGGCGAAGATGTTGAGAACATCATCCAGAAGCTGTTGCAAAAGTGTGATTACGATGTGGAGAAGGCGCAGACCGGTATCGTCTACATCGATGAAATCGACAAGATCTCACGTAAGTCTGACAACCCGTCAATCACGCGCGATGTGTCTGGCGAAGGTGTGCAACAGGCGCTGTTGAAGTTGATCGAAGGCACGGTGGCATCGGTGCCGCCGCAAGGTGGTCGAAAACATCCGCAGCAGGAATTCCTGCAGGTCGACACCTCCAACATCCTGTTCATTTGCGGCGGCGCGTTTGCGGGCCTCGAAAAAATCATTCGCAACCGGTCAACGAAGAGCGGCATCGGCTTTGTTGCTGACGTCAAAAACAACGAAGAAGATGGTTCTATTGGCGAGCTGTTGCACGATGTTGAGCCGGAAGACCTGATTCGTTTTGGTCTGATTCCCGAGTTCGTCGGGCGCCTGCCGGTGGTTGCGACCTTGGAAGAGCTTGATGAAGATGCATTGGTGACTATTCTGGTCGAGCCGCGCAACGCACTGACGAAACAGTATCGCAAGTTGTTTGACATGGAAGGCGTGGAGCTTGAGTTCCGCGTTGATGCATTGCGGGCGGTAGCGCGTAAGGCGATGGAGCGCAAGACGGGCGCGCGTGGATTGCGCACGATTCTTGAGAACGTTCTGCTCGATACGATGTACGAGCTGCCATCGTTGTCTAACGCCAGCAAAGTCGTCGTCGACGAGGCGGTCGTTGTCGGTGAGAACGCGCCGTACATCATCTACGAGTCCGAGGCCGAAAATGCCGGCGCTGTCGATGAACCGCGCGCGACCGGCTCTGACTAGTCTTGCATTTGCCGTGACTTGTGCCGGGTCTAACCGGCATCTTCCAGCGTTTTCCTGCCCATAAGCGACGCCGACCGTCGTTTTCGCCGGCGTTCGTGGCCCGTCGGGCGACAGTATTCACCGGTTCACGGGGCTTGAAAGTCGTATCTGTTACCCTTAGATCATTGGTTTGGGAAGCAGGTGCTTCGCAGCGTCCCGTAACCTGTTCATTTTGAGGTGCAACTCTTGAGCCAGACGGAAAACGAAACCGATAGTCTTTTTAGTGATGATCAGCGTTCGTTGATCCCGGTATTGCCGTTGCGTGACGTTGTCGTCTTCCCGCACATGGTGATCCCGTTGTTTGTCGGTCGCGACAAGTCGAAAGTGGCGCTGGACCTTGCGATGGATAGCGGCAAGGAAATCCTGCTGGTTGCGCAGCGCAGTGCTGATCTCGATGATCCGCAGCCTGCTGACTTGTATGAAATCGGCACGCTGGCGACAATTTTGCAGCTGCTAAAAATGCCCGACGGCACCGTCAAGGTGCTGGTAGAAGGTGGCGCGAGAGCCCAGATCGATAGCATGCACGCCGGCCCGCACTTTGCGGCAGAAATTTCGGTGCTCGATGAGGAAGACCGCTACGACGAACGCGAGGTCGATGTGCTGACGCGATCCATCATTTCGCAGTTCGAGCACTACGTAAAGTTGAACAAAAAAGTGCCGCCGGAAATTCTGACGTCACTCAATGGCATTGAACAGCCGGGTCGGATGGCAGATACCGTCGCCGCGCACATGGCGCTGAAGTTGTCTGACAAACAGAAAATTCTTGAAATCGGTGACATCAAAGGCCGCATGGAGCACGTGCTGTCGATGATCGAAGGCGAGATCGATTTGCTGCAGATCGAAAAGCGCATTCGTGGTCGGGTTAAGAACCAGATGGAGAAGAGCCAGCGCGAGTATTATCTGAATGAGCAAATGAAGGCCATTCAGAAAGAGCTCGGCGATATGGATGATGCGCCGAACGAGTTGGCCGAGCTCGAAAAGAAGATTACCGACGCAGGCATGCCAAAAGATGCGCTGGAAAAAGCCACGTCCGAGTTAAACAAGCTGAAACTGATGTCGCCGATGAGTGCTGAGGCGACGGTGGTGCGCAACTACATCGATTGGCTGGCGAAAGCGCCGTGGAAAAAGCGCAGCAAGATTCATCGTGATTTGTCGGTTGCTGAAGATGTGCTGGAAGCCGATCACTATGGCCTGGAAAAGGTCAAGGAACGCATTCTTGAGTATCTCGCTGTGCAGCAGCGCGTCAAGAAGCTCAAAGGTCCTATCCTGTGTCTGGTGGGACCGCCGGGGGTGGGTAAGACGTCGCTTGGCAAGAGCATCGCGCGCGCGACCAATCGCAAGTTTTCACGCATGTCACTGGGTGGTGTGCGCGATGAGGCGGAGATTCGCGGTCACCGGCGCACCTACATTGGCTCAATGCCGGGCAAAGTCATCCAGAATCTGTCGAAAGTGAAAAGCCGCAATCCGCTGTTCCTGCTCGACGAGATCGACAAGATGGCGATGGACTTCCGTGGCGATCCATCGTCTGCGTTGCTGGAAGTGCTCGATCCGGAGCAAAATTCTGCGTTCAACGATCACTATCTCGAAGTCGATTTCGATTTGTCGGATGTCATGTTTGTCTGCACAGCGAACAGCATGAACATTCCCGGGCCGCTGCTGGATCGGATGGAAGTCATCCGAATCCCTGGCTATACCGAAGATGAAAAACTGGCGATCGCCGAGCGTTATCTGCTGCCAAAACAGATTCGCGAGAATGGTCTGGCCGAAGACGAAATTCGTGTGTCGCGGGCAACGCTGGTGGATGTGATTCGTCACTACACGCGCGAGGCCGGCGTGCGCAACCTAGAGCGAGAGATTTCGAAGTTGTGCCGCAAAGCCGTCAAGCGACTGTTGCTTGATAAGCGCACCAAAAAGGTCGCGATCACGCCGCGTAATGTCGAACGCTATCTCGGTGTACGGCGTTTCCGGCACGGCATCGCCGAAGAGAACGATCAGGTGGGGCAGGTTACCGGGTTGGCCTGGACCCAGGTCGGTGGCGAGTTGCTGACCATTGAAGCTGCCACAGTGCCTGGCAAAGGTAAGCTGACCTATACCGGCCAGTTGGGTGAAGTCATGCAAGAGTCCATCCAGGCGGCGATGACGGTGGTTCGCAGCCGGACCGAGTCGTTAGGCCTCAAAGCGGATTTTCATCAGAAGTGTGATGTACATATCCACGTTCCAGAGGGCGCAACACCCAAGGATGGTCCGAGTGCCGGTGTCGGAATGTGCACGGCATTGGTGTCTGCATTTACCGATATTCCGGTCAAATCGGAGGTCGCAATGACCGGTGAAATCACGCTGCGAGGCGAAGTTTTACCGATCGGCGGACTGAAGGAAAAACTGCTCGCAGCGCATCGCGGTGGCATTACAACGGTCATTATTCCGCAAGAAAACGAAAAGGATCTCGCCGAAATTCCCAAGAACATCAAGGGCAAGCTGAAGATTGTTCCAGTGAAATGGATCGATGAGGTGTTGCAAGTCGCATTGCGCAACATGCCGGCACCGGTCGACAAATCGACGCAGGAGAGCACCGATAAGTCGCAAGGCAAAGCGGGCGGCAAGCCTGTCACAGCACACTAAACCGGCGCAACGCAAGTTCATTACAGTTTGTTGACAGTCGATTTTGCCACTTGGTATAACGCAGTCGCGTCAGGAGGCGCCGTTCGGGCAACCGGGCGATAGGGGGAGAGCACAGTCTGGTAAGCCGCTTCGTTGGGATGCGGCGATATTTGATACCGGCACCTGCACGAAGGTTTGACGATCCGTGCGTGCCATACGATTTTCATCACTGAGGGAATACAAATGAACAAGGGCGATTTGATCGACGCAGTAGCTGATTCAGCAGGCCTGTCGAAAGCTGACGCAGGCAAGGCTGTTGACAGCGTTCTGGATGCCATTACCGGCAGCCTGAAAAAGGGCGATAACGTATCGTTGGTCGGCTTCGGAACGTTTGCTGTCAAGCACCGTGCAGCACGTATGGGCCGCAACCCGCAGACGGGCGCAGAGATTCCGATCAAGGCAAGCAACGTACCGTCATTCAAGGCTGGCAAAGCCCTGAAGGATGCCGTAAACTAGCGCGCCTTCGCGAGGGCGGGGGGAGTCAGAGGTGGCTGGGTGAGTTCACCCGGGTAAATTTGATCCTGCCGCTAACGGGTGCTTAGCTCAGCTGGAAGAGCGTCGCGTTTACACCGCGAAGGTCGGGGGTTCGATCCCCTCAGCACCCACCATATTAGGAGTGGTAGTTCAGTTGGTTAGAATACCGGCCTGTCACGCCGGGGGTCGCGGGTTCGAGTCCCGTCCACTCCGCCATTGAACGCAAGCCGCCTGCTCGTCCAGGCGGCTTTTTTTTAGCTATTTCGATTAACGAAATCTGCCCGCAGCGGCAACCACTGCGGTCGGAGAAGATGACAGTGAGGCCGCTGCGAACATGCTGCAGGATATCCGCGAGAAGTTCATTGGGACGACAGGCAAGATTGTGCTTGCCGTCATTTTGTTGCTGTTGGCCGGCACGGGGCTGAACTACACGATTACACCGAGTCAGTACATCGCCAAAGTGAATGGCGAGAATGTTGCAACGTTCGAGTACGACCAGAATTACAGCCGCCAGGCAAGCCGCTTCGGTGGCCAGGAATTGCCGGAGGCATTCAAACAACAGCTAAGTGCGGTGGCGTTGGAGCAAACGATTTTGCAAACAGCGTTGCGCCAGCATCTTGAAAAAGCCGGCTACCGCCTGTCCGACGCGCAAGTCTCGGAAATCATCCGCAGCGATCCTGCGTTTCAGGTCGATGGAGCGTTCGATCAGGAAACCTACCGGCGCGTACTGGCCTTCCAAAACCTGACACCGGCGGCCTTCGAGGCAAGTTTCCGCAAGCGGTTAGCGATTGCGCAGTTTCAGAACTCGGTGAACGAGTCGGCATTCATGACGCCAGCCGAGTTTCGCACGTTGATCGAGCTGTCGAATCAGCAACGCGAAATTGAATATGCCGTTCTTTCGGCGGATAACTTCACCGATCAGGTGACGGTCAGCGACGACGACGTCGAAGCGGTCTACGACACCAGCCCGACGCGTTTCCAGACGCCGGAGAGCGTCACCGTAGAATATGTCCTGGTCGACGATGCGCTGGCACGCGAGCGCGTCGACATGAGCGAGGAGGCGTTGCAGGCCTACTTCGAACGCATCAAGGGTGACTACGTCGCACAGGAGCAACGTCGTGCCCGGCATGTGCTGTTGCGCAACGATGAGGACCCTGAAGCTGCGGCCACGCTTGCTGCATCGTTGCTGGCGCGCATTCAGACTGGTGAGCCGTTTGCCGATATCGCAACTGAATACTCCGACGATGGCGGTAGTGCGCGTCAGGGTGGCGATCTGGGTTGGGTAAGCCGCGGTGATTTCGTTGGTCCCGTCGAAGACGCAGTGTTCAGCATGCAGCCGGGCGACTTGAGCGATGTCGTGCAGAGCGAATTCGGCTTGCACATTATCCGTCTGGACGATGTTCGCGAGGGCGATGCGCCCACGCTAGCCAGCGAGCGCGCAGACGTTGAGGCGCGCTATCGCGCCGAGCAGCAAGGCCAAACGCTTCTGGCGCTGCAACAGGAACTGGGTAACCAATTGTTCTCGGCCGACACGTTGCAGGACATTGCCGATGCGATGTCACTGGAAGTGCAGTCGGCGGCTGACTACACCGCCGACAGTACGCTACCGTTTGGTGCCAGCGATTCGATGCGCGATGCATTGTTCGGCGAGGGGGCACCGGCAGACGGGCAGTTGAGCGATGTGCGTATCGACGACAGCAGCACCGCCGTAGTGCGCGTAGTCGAGCGCACGCCAGCGGGTCGCCAGCCTCTGGAAACCGTTGCCGAGACGATTCGCACCGAGCTGGTCGAAGAACGCGCGCTTGCGCTGGCGGTTGAGCAGGGCGAGCAATTGGCCAGTGTGCTGAACACCGAGCCGCTTACCGATTTTGATGCGCTGGTCGCCAACACGCCGGCTGTGCACTTTGAAAAGCGCCTGATCGGCCGCGGCGATGCGGAGGTGCCCGCCGCCGTCGCTGCAGCTGCGTTTGATGCGGTACTGTCCGATGTGGCTGAGCCTGTCGTCGGGAATGTCAGTGCGTCAGGCGTCGGTTTCGCGCTGTATCGCCTGACGCGTATCGTTGCTGGTGATGTTGCTGACGTGCCAGCACAGCAGCTGGAAGCGGCGCGCCGGCAATTGGCGCAGCGCGACGCTCAGGCGCAATTGGGCGTCTACACAGAAGCCGTGCGTGACCAGTCGAAGGTCAAGATGGGTGCCTTGCTTGATCAGCTTGAGCAGAACGCGGCAGCGCAATTCTGAACGACACGTGTCTGACCGTGGTAGGTTGCAGTGGTGGGTTTGATCGACGGTGACCGGGGACTGTGGCAGGGGATGATGAGATGAGCCGAATAGCACTGCACTGGCAAATCCTGTTTGCGATCATTGCCGCCGGTGTGATTGGCACGCTGCTCGGTGCCGAGGCAACGCTGCCGGGCACGTCGGTTACGTTCGTCGCCGTTTTCGATTTCATTGGCAACCTGTTCCTGCAGGCATTGCGGATGTTGATCGTTCCGCTGATTACGTCATCGATCATCGTCGGCGTGGCAGGTCTTGGTGGCTCCGGTAATCTGGGCCGGCTGGGCGGCAAGACCGTTGCGTTCTACGCGACAACAACACTACTGGCCATTCTGGTCGGGTTATTGCTGATCAATGTATTCCAGCCCGGCTACCAAGATGGTCAACCTGTCGGCGAGCAACTCGCGCTGACAGAGAACGTGGCTGACGTTGCGGCACGAGTGGAAGGCAAAGGCGTTGGCGACGTCGTTAACATCTTCCTGCGTATGGTGCCGCCGAACATCGTTGCTGCTGCCGCCGAAGGTCAGATGCTCGGGTTGATCTTTTTTGCGCTGCTGTTTGGCTTTTGCCTGAGTAAGTTGCCGGAAGACTTGCGTGGCACCCAACAACGTTTCTGGGAAGGCGTGTTCGGCATCATGATGCAGATTACGCATCTGGTGATGATCGTTGCGCCAATCGGCGTGTTTGGCCTGGTCGCTGAAACGGTCGCCAAGACAGGCTTCGAAGCCGCAGCGCCGTTGTTCAAGTTCTCACTGGTAGTACTGGCGGCGTTAGCCGCGCATACGTTAATCACGCTGCCACTACTGTTGCGTACCGTCGGAATCAAACCGACGAAGATGTTGCGTGCAATGAGCCCTGCGATGTTAACGGCGTTTTCAACGTCATCCTCATCGGCCACGTTACCGGTCACGATGGATTGCGTCGAAAAAAACGCCGGGGTTTCGAGCCGCATCTCGAGTTTTGTGTTGCCGCTGGGTGCGACCGTCAACATGAACGGCACCGCGCTCTATGAGTGCACAGCCGCGATGTTTCTCGCCCAGGCTTACGGGTTGGATCTGACGCTCGGCGTACAGTTTTCGATTGTTGTGATCGCGTTGTTGACGTCCATCGGCGTGGCCGGTGTGCCATCAGCGTCACTGGTCGCCATCGCGATCATTCTGGCGGCGATCGGATTACCGGTCGAGGCCATCGGTGTGTTGATGGTGTTCGATCGCGTGCTCGACATGGCGCGCACGTCCGTCAATATTTTCGGCGACGCCTGTTGTGCGGCGATCGTCGCGCGCCTTGAGGGTGAGGAAACAGCGGTCGCAGGTTTGCCGGCGACCCCAATTCGCCCGGAAGATGCGTAGGCGTCATCCATTCGCGCTACTGCTGTCGTAGCGCCGCCAGCGAGCCTTGCCGTAACCCGGGCCTTGTTTCGCGACCCACGTGCACGCCGACACACATGCGCACACCGGCGTTCACGCGCGTCCAGCTAAGCGCGGCGATTATCAGGCGAGGCGAGTAGCAGCACCGCAGACCGATGCTTCTTGAGTTTCACCTGAATCAGAGCGCCAGAGCGCGCAGCAGGGCTAGTCCAGCGACATGCCGATGTTGCTGTAGCCACCGTCCACGTACAGGATTTCACCGGTAATGCCGCCGGCAAGGTCAGAGCACAGGAACGCCGCTGCGTTGCCGACGTCCTGAATGGTGACGTTACGCTTCAGTGGAGACACTGTTTCTGCATGGCTGAGCATCTTGCGAATGCCGCCGACGCCAGATGCGGCGAGCGTCTTGATCGGGCCTGCCGAGATGCCGTTGACGCGAATGCCGTCAGCGCCGAGATCGGAGGCGAGAAACCGTACGCTGGCCTCAAGGCTCGCCTTTGCCAGGCCCATCACGTTGTAGTTCGGGATCGCTCGGATCGCACCGAGATAGCTCAGCGTTAGTAGCGCACCGTTACCATTCGTCATCATCGGCAGACAGGCCTTCGCCAGCGCTGCGAACGAGTAGCTGGAGATGTCGTGTGCGATGCTGAAGCCTTCGCGCGTGACGCTGTCAACGAAACGCCCGGCGAGTTGTTCGCGCGGTGCAAACCCGACCGAGTGCACGACAATATCGAGCGTATCCCAGGTTTTGCGCAGATCGGTGATCGCTGCGTCGATTTCGTAGTCGGACGCGACATCCATCGGGTAGCACCGGTCGGAGCCAAAGTCACCGGCCATGTCTTCGACCCGACCTTTGAGTTTGTCGTTCTGGTAGGTGAATGCCAGCTCGGCACCTTCGCGGGCCATCGCCTGCGCGATGCCGTATGCAATCGAGCGCTTGCTCGCCAAACCGACGATCAATGCGCGTTTGCCCGTCATAAAACCCATCGTGTGCTCCCGGTAACGAATGACTAGCGCGCTATTGTAGCGCGCAACGCCAACGCTGGCTGCTAGCTTGACTGACGGCGCACGTCGACAAACATCGTCAGCCGCTGGCCGGGGCGCAGAATACGTTCGACGTTCAGGTTATTCCAGCGTGCGATGTCGTTGACGGCAACGCGAAAACGCGCTGCGATGCGGGCCAGTGAATCACCGCTGCGCACGGTGTAGTGAACCTTGCGGGTGGTGGCAGGGCGCTTAGCAGGAGCGCTCGCACTGGCCGTCGGTGCGTTGGCCTTGTCACGCCAGATCACGAGCTTCTTGCCAACGCTCAGCGTGTCCCGCGGAGCCATGCCATTCCAGCGCGCCAATGCTGCCGTCGACACGCCATAGCGTCTGGCGATCGTCCACAAGCTCTGCCCGTCGGTCACGATATGGTCGATACGCTCGTCACCGCGCGCACGCGACTGTGTGCGATCCAGGCGCGCCGATGCGCTCTGGCTGTAGGCATCGAGCGGCGCGCTGGCTGTTGGAATCATCAGATACTGACCGACACGAATCATGTGTCCGCCAATGTTGTTGGCCTGCTTGATGATGGCTGTGGTTGTCTGATAGCGCTGCGCTATGTGCGACAGCGTCTGACCGTCAGTAACCTTGTGACGCATCCAGCGCATGCGCTCATCGTCACCCAGCTGGGCAAGGCCTGCGCGCAGCGTCTCTGCTGCTGTGATCGGCACGACCAACGTATGCGGTCCGTCGGGCGCCGTTGCCCATTGATTGAAGCCTGGATTGAAGCGGTACAGCGTATCGATATCGATTTGCGCTAACTCTGCGGCCAGAGCCAGATCAATCTGGCCGGGTGTTTCGACGATCTCGATTGCCGGCGCATCGTTGATGACAGGCAGCACGATGCCGTGCACGGAAGGGTTGGCAACAATGTCGGCCAGTGCCAGCAGTTTGGGCACATAGCTTGACGTTTCTCGCGGCAGCTTCAGAGACCAAAAGTCCGTCGGCTTACCGGCTTTGCGGTTCCGGCGAATCGCCCGATCGACCGTGCCTTCGCCAGAATTGTAGGCCGCAACGGCGAGCTCGTAGTCGCCGTCATAGCGTTTGGCCAGGAACGCAAGATAGCGCAATGCAGCATCGGTGGCCGCGACCACGTCGCGGCGCCCGTCATACCACCAGTCTTGCTTCAGTCCAAAACGCCTGCCGGTGCCTGGGATGATCTGCCACAGGCCGGCTGCGCGCCCATGCGAGTAGGCAAACGGGTCAAACGCACTCTCGACGATCGGCAGCAACGCAAGCTCCAGCGGCATGTCGCGCGCCTCGAGCTCGCTGACAATGTGATGCAGATACGGCCGCGCGCGGGTCAACACCCGATCCATGTATTTCGGATGGCTCGAAAACCAGCGGATTTGCGCCATGGTTCGCGGCGATTGCACAACCGGTAATGTGAAACCTGCACGCATGCGCTCAATCAGGTCGCTTGGCGGCGCGACGGGCTCGGACGCCGCCGCTTGCGCAATTGCGCTGCGATACTCAGCCGGCGCTTCGCGCAACCAACTGGCGCCAGGCCGCAGCATGAAGGTCTCGTGGCTGCGCATCAGCGAAGGCTCGCCGGTTCCGGCCGTGGCGCCGGCGCCGCTGGCGCTGGTTGTTGGCGCCGGTGCGGCCAGGGCGCTCACGCTGGCCAGCGTGGCGGCTAATGTCGTGAAGACAATTCGATGGTATGCGCTCATCCGATTCATCCTACTGTTGCTGTTTTGCAATGCAAGTCCATGCTTCACATTCGCGCACGCCACCGGTAGGGTTCTGCTGATGCAAGGCACAAATGAGCATAGCGGCGCGTATCCGGATTGGCTGAACAGCCCTATCGGGGTTGCGCTGTGCGACAGCGAACGGCAGGTCATGAGCGCCGCGCTTGAGGGCGTGTTCGGCGAGCATCTGTTGCAGATCGGGCGTTGGGGTGATGCGGCGGGCTTTGTCGACCTTGCTCGCACCCAGCATGCCGCAACCGTCTACGCGCAAGGCGTGCACGGCGGCACGCTGTGCGCAGACTTTGCTCGGCTGCCGTTTGATTCGGACTCGGTCGACGCGGTGATCTTGCCGCACACGCTCGACCTGACCGACTCACCGCATGACGTGTTGCGCGAAGTGCACCGGGTTTTGCGCTCCGACGGCCGCCTGCTGATGCTCGGTTTCAAGCCGTTTGGACTCTGGGGCATGCGCAGACTGTGGTCGCGCGGCAAATTTCCACCGCAGGTGCAGCAAACGCTCGGCGAGCGCACGCTGCGCGACTGGCTGCGTTTGCTCAATATGCGCATTGATCAACACCAGCGCTTTTTCTTCCGGCTGCCGTTTGCGCGCATGGCCGGCACGTATGACGCGCAACTGGAGCACGCCGGGCAGCGCTGGTTCCCGGAGCTCGCAGCCTGCTATCTGCTGCAGGCGCGCAAGCGCGTGGCCGCCATCACGCCGATCATGCCGCGCTGGCGCCGGCGGGCCCGCGTCGTCGGTGGCGTTACCGAACCTTCGCTGCGTAACGTGGTGGAGCTGTTTGATCGCTCTGATTCGGATGACGATAACCGTGGCTGACGGGCGTGTGACGATCTACACCGATGGCGCGTGTCGCGGCAATCCGGGCAATGGCGGATGGGGTGCGTTGTTATCGTTTGGTGAGACGCAAAAGACGCTGAGCGGCGGCGCGCGCGATACCACTAATAATCGGATGGAGCTGACCGCAGCTATCGAGGCGCTGAATGCGCTCAAACGCGCGTGTCACGTCGATCTGTACACCGACTCGGTCTATGTGCGCGATGGCATCACGAAATGGCTGGACGGGTGGAAGGCGCGCGGCTGGCGCACCGCGGCCAAGAAGCCGGTCAAGAACCAAGATTTGTGGCAAGCACTGGATGATGCTGCGGCCCGCCATGACATTGCATGGCATTGGGTCAAGGGTCATGCGGGCGATGCCGGCAACGAGGAAGCCGACCGTTTGGCGAACAAGGGACTGGATGACATGTTGGCGCAGGGTTGCTAACGATGCAGCGCATGATTGTTCTGGACACCGAGACCACCGGACTGGATCCGGCGGCAGGACACCGGATTATCGAGATTGGTTGCGTCGAGGTGGTCGACCGACGCGTGACCGGCAAGCACTGGCATCAGTACTTGAATCCCGACCGTCAGATTGATGCCGGCGCAATCGCTGTGCACGGTATCCGTAATGAGGACCTGGCCAACGAGCCACGCTTCCCCGACGTTGCTGATGCGTTCCTCGAATTCATCGTGGGCGCCGAGCTTGTGATCCACAACGCGCCTTTTGATGTTGGCTTTATCGAGAGTGAGCTCAAACGGATGGGGCACAAGCGGCAACGCCTCGCCGACCTGTGCAAAGTGACAGACAGCCTCGTGCTGGCGCGCGAGCAGCACCCCGGCCAGCGCAACAGTCTGGATGCCCTGTGTAAGCGTTATCAGGTCGATAACTCCAGCCGCGATCTGCACGGTGCACTCCTCGACGCCCGATTGCTGGGCGATGTCTATCTGCTGATGACAGGCGGTCAGGAAGCGCTGTTACTGGACAGCGCGCCGTCGGCTGCAGCACAGGCAGCCGCGGCCGATGAGCAGCCAATGACGCTGAACGTGCAGATTCCGGTGATTCAACCGAGTGACGAGGAGCTCGAAGCACACGAGGCGTTACTGCAGCGGATCGACGACGATAGCGGTGCCCCGGCAATTTGGCGTCGATCCCGCTAAATAACTGCGCTGCGCGGCCGCTTACACTACAATAACGCCGGTTAAGTGGCGTGCATCGTGCACGTTCCGCGGCATCGTAATAAAGGACGATCAACAATGGCGTACACATTTGCGCAGGCTTTCCGCAACAATTTCCTCGGAAATGCACCGGTTTGGTACAAGCAGGTCATCATTGCCTTCCTCATCATCAACCCGATCCTGTTTGCGACGATCGATCCGTTCATTGTCGGTTGGGTGCTCGTCATTGAGTTCATTTTCACGCTGGCGATGGCGCTCAAGTGTTATCCGCTGCAGCCCGGCGGTTTGCTGGCGCTCGAAGCGTTGATTATTGGTCTGGCTTCGCCTGAGACCGTCTATCACGAGGTCGACCGCAATCTGCCCGTGATCATCCTGCTGATGTTCATGGTTGCCGGCATCTACTTCCTAAAAGACATGTTGCTGTACGTGTTTACGAAGCTGTTGCTGAAAGTCCGCTCGAAGACTTTCCTTGCATTGCTGTTCAGTTTTGTCTCGGCCGTTCTGAGTGCGTTCCTCGACGCGTTGACGGTCACGGCCGTTATTATCGCTGTTGCCGTCGGCTTCTTCGGTGTCTATCACCGCGTTGTATCGAGCGGTGGTGACGATCACGTCTACGACCAGAATGACGACGGCAGCGTGCGGGAAGAGCGGCGCGCCGATCTGGAGCAGTTTCGTTCTTTCCTGCGCAGCTTGATGATGCACGGTGCAGTGGGTACCGCGCTTGGTGGTGTGACGACGCTGGTTGGTGAGCCGCAGAACCTGTTGCTGGCCAAGACGGCGGATTGGGAGTTCGTCGAATTCTTCCTGCGGGTCGCGCCGGTGTCGATGCCGGTGCTCGCCGTCGGCCTCGTGACGTGCATTTTGCTCGAGCAGATCAAAATTTTTGGTTACGGTGCCACGCTGCCGGACAGCGTACGTGCGGTGCTGGCAGACTTTGATCGCGAGAACACCGAAAAGCGCAGCAAACAAGATGTCATGAAACTGTTTGTTCAGGGTGCTGTTGCGGTGTTGCTGGTCTTTGCGCTGGGCTTCCACGTTGCCGAGCCGGGCATTATCGGTTTAGGCGTCATCGTATTGGCGACAGCGTTCAACGGCGTCATCGACGAACACCAGATCGGCCATGCCTTCGAGGAGGCGCTGCCGTTCACGTCTTTGCTGGTTGTGTTCTTCGCGATCGTCGCTGTCATCGAAACGCAACATCTGTTCAATCCGGTCACCGAATGGTTGTTCACATTTGACGGCCAAGCGCAGGCATCGATGTTCTACGTGGCCAACGGCCTACTGTCGATGATCAGTGACAACGTGTTCGTGGCGACCGTGTATGCGACACAGGTCGAGACGGCCCTGACCAACGGGCTGATTTCGCGCGAACAGTTTGATCTGCTGATCGTCGCGATTAACACCGGCACCAACATCCCGAGTGTCGCCACGCCGAACGGTCAGGCGGCATTCCTGTTCCTGCTCACGTCGGCGCTGGCGCCACTGATCCGGTTGTCGTATGGCAAGATGGTGATCATGGCGCTGCCCTACACGATCACGATGGCAATCACCGGTCTGCTCGGTGTGATGTATTTGCTATAACATCATGTGATCCCGTCGATGGGATCGCACCGGTAGGCAGGTTAGAATTGTGCCGCGCGGAGCGTTCCGTGCGGCACATTTTGTTGGAGTGTATGCGTGATTACCCTTGATCAGGTTCGGATTGGTGTCGTTGGGCTTGGCTATGTCGGTTTGCCGCTGGCAGTTGAGTTCGGCAAACAGTACCCAACCACAGGTTACGATCTGAAGCGTGCGCGCATCGACGAGCTGCGCGCCGGCACCGACAGCACGCTGGAGGTCGAGCCTGAGTTGCTGGCCAGTGCCAGCCACCTGTCGTTCACCGACGATCTTGACGCTTTGCGGGACTGCAACGTTTATATTGTTACCGTGCCGACGCCGGTCGGGCAGAATCATAGACCGATCCTGAGCCCGCTGCGCGGCGCAAGTCAGGCGTTGGCAACCGTATTGGCGAAAGGCGATATCGTCGTCTACGAATCCACGGTTTATCCTGGTGCGACTGAAGAATTCTGCGTGCCGTTCCTTGAGTCAGGTTCGGGTCTTCGTGTTAACGAGGATTTCTTCGTCGGCTATAGCCCGGAGCGGATCAACCCGGGTGACAAGACGCATCGCTTGCCGAACATCAAGAAGGTCACCGCTGGCTCAACGCCGGCTGCCGCTCAGCTGATCGATGCGTTGTATGCCACGATCATCGACGCCGGTACGTTTCTCGCTGCGTCCATCAAGGTTGCCGAGGCGGCGAAGGTAATCGAAAACACGCAACGCGATGTGAATATCGCGTTGATCAACGAATTGGCCATGATCTTCGAGCGCGTCGGCATTGATACTGAAGCGGTGCTGGAGGCGGCCGGTACGAAGTGGAATTTCTTGCCATTCCGCCCTGGCATGGTAGGCGGGCATTGCATTGGCGTAGACCCGTACTATTTGACGCATAAGGCGGTCGAGTTAGGTTATCACCCGGAAATGATCCTGGCCGGACGGCGTATCAATGACAACATGTCGCTGTACGTGGCGTCGCAAATCATCAAGTTGATGATCAGTCGCGATATACAACCGAACGGCGCGCGCGTGCTGATGATGGGGTTAACCTTCAAAGAGGATTGCCCTGATGTGCGCAATACGAAAGTGATCGATTTGATCGCCGAGTTGCAGCGTTATGGCTGCGCGATTGATGTGCATGATCCGTGGGCGGACTCGGAGGAGGCTCGTGCGGAGTTCGATATTGAGTTGACCGATCGCCCGCAATCAGGTGATTACGACGCCGTTGTCATTGCCGTTGCGCATCAACAGTTCCGCGCGATGGATGCGGGAGAGATTCGCGGATTGTGCAAGGACGGTGGTGTCGTTTATGACATCAAGTATTTGTTGCCGGAAGGTGTTTCGGACGAGCGACTGTAGCCACGCCATTTGGCGGGAGAGGGTGGTATGAAAATTCTGGTTACCGGTGCGGCGGGCTTCATCGGTTATTTTACGTCGCGGTATCTGCTGGAGCGCGGCGACACAGTGGTCGGGTTTGACATCGTCAATGACTACTATGACCCCACGCTGAAAGAGGCGCGACTGAAGTTGCTGGCGGGCTACGATAATTTCAGTTTTGTGCGTGCCGCGCTCGAAGATCGCGCCGCGGTCGAGCAACTGTTCAAGACGCATCAGTTTGATCGTGTTGTGCACCTCGCCGCGCAAGCCGGGGTGCGCTATTCGATCGAGAATCCGCACAGCTATATCGACAGCAACATTGTCGGCACCACGAATATTCTGGAAGGTTGCCGGCATCATGGAGTCGAGCATTTGGTCTATGCGTCGTCGAGCAGTGTTTACGGTGCCAATTCGAGCATGCCATTTTCGATTCACGACAACGTCGATCACCCGCTGGCGTTGTACGGGGCGACAAAAAAAGCCAACGAACTGATGGCGCATACCTATTCCAATTTGTACAACCTGCCAACGACCGGTCTGCGGTTTTTCACCGTGTATGGCCCATACGGTCGCCCCGACATGGCGTTGTTCCTGTTCACGCGCAAAATCCTCGCTGGTGAGCCAATTGATGTCTTCAACTATGGCAAACACCGGCGCGATTTCACCTACGTCGATGACATCGTCGAAGGTATTGTGCGCACCCTCGATAATGTCGCGGCGCCGAACCCTGATTGGGATCCGGCTAACCCGGATCCTGGCACAAGCCGTGCCCCTTACCGGATCTACAATATCGGCAATAACGAACCGGTCGAGTTGTTGCGCTATATCGAAATCATAGAAACGTGTCTGGGCAAGAAGGCCGAAAAAAACCTGTTGCCGTTGCAGCCGGGTGACGTTCCGGATACCTATGCTGACGTGACCGATCTGGTTGCCGATGTCGACTACAAGCCCGCGACACCGATTGAGACGGGCGTCGAGCGCTTCATTGAATGGTATCGTAGCTATTACGGCGTGTAACGTTCACGAGTCCACTTCACTGCACAAGATACTCACATGAAAAAGTACTCCGCTCGCTACCCGCTCGATCTGCCGGCATGGGCATCGCTGAAAGCACATGCGCGTGACCTGAAGCCATTGGCGACGAGTAAACTGTTCGCGCAGGACAAAAAACGCGCCGAACGTTTTTCGATGCGGGTTGCTGACCTGTTGCTGGATGTCTCGCGCCAACGCATCAAGCCACGCACGCTGCAGTTGCTGACGCAGTTGGCGAAGCAGGCCGATGTGGTCGGTGCGCGAGACCGCATGATCGCAGGCCAGGCGATCAATTCAACAGAAGGCCGTGCGGTGTT
The DNA here is from genome assembly GCA_038529355.1 of Pseudomonadota bacterium. GTDB lineage: Bacteria > Pseudomonadota > Gammaproteobacteria > Steroidobacterales > Woeseiaceae > CALBPI01. The sequence continues at coordinate 37,438 of JBCBDU010000004.1, read as the reverse complement.
GCACATGGCGTTGCGCGGCAACTCACGTGACGCATTCAGCGTAGATGGCGTTTTGGTCAGCAGTGAGGTGCGGCGGGTGCGCCGCGACATGCTGCGCTTCGTCGACGCCGTGCATGACGGTGCTATCGTCGGTGCGACGGGGCAACCGTTTAGCGATGTCATCAATATCGGTATTGGTGGTTCGGACCTCGGGATTGTCATGGCGACACGCGCGCTTGCGCATGTAGCAACAGGTCTCAATGTGCATACCGTCTCCAACGTTGATGGTACGCAGCTCGCAGACTTGATGGCGGCGCTTGATCCAGCGCGCACGCTGGTGGTGGTGTGTTCCAAAACGTTCACGACGCTTGAGACGATGACAAATGCGAACGCTGCTCGGGCGTGGATCAAATCACGCCTGGGTGAGGGTGCCGTGCGTGCGCATTTTGCTGCCGCCTCGACCAATCATCCGGCTATGGATGCTTTTGATATCAATCCGGATCGCCGTTTTGGTTTTTGGGACTGGGTCGGCGGTCGTTATTCGCTGTGGTCGGCGGTGGGTTTGTCGATTGCGTTGGGTATTGGCAGCGACCAGTTCAAGCAACTGCTGGCGGGTGCGCGCAAAATGGACCAGCACTTTGCAACGGCGCCGGTGCAGGAGAATGCGCCGATGTTGCTGGCGTTGCTAGGCATCTGGAACAGCAATTTCCTCGGCGCGACGTCGCAGGCGATTTTGCCCTATGACAACCGGCTCGACAGATTCCCGGCCTATCTGCAACAGCTGCAGATGGAGAGCAGCGGCAAGCGTGTTCGCCACGATGGTCGGGCTGTGCGCGCCGACACCGGTCGCGTGATCTGGGGAGAGGCGGGTTCGAATGCACAGCATTCCTTCTACCAACTCTTGCACCAGGGTACGGATATCATTCCGGCTGACTTTATTTTGCCGGTGCGCTCGTCCGGAGCGACCCAGCATGCACAAGATCTCGCGATCGCTAACTGCCTGGCGCAAGCCGACGCGCTGATGCAGGGCTTTAGCGAGTCGCAGGCACGCAAAGACCTGCTGGCGCGGGGCCTGTCCAACAGGCAGGCCGCTGCACTGGCGCAGCACAAGGTGCACGAGGGTAACCGGCCAAGTACTGTGATCATGATGCGGGCCCTGACAGCGCTGGCGCTCGGTCAATTGATCGCTCTGTATGAGCACAAGGTATTTGTCGAGGGTATCGTCTGGGGCATCAACAGTTTCGACCAATGGGGCGTCGAGCTTGGCAAGAAGCTTGCGAAATCTCTGGAACCTGCGGTGGCCGATCCGCGCCAGGCGCACGATGCCAATGCATCAACACAGCGCTTGCTGCAACAGGCGAAGCGCTGGCGCAAACCCTAGCGCCTGAGCTGTCGGCCGGTGACGTGCGCACCGCCGCGGTCGGGTCTGCCTAATGCAGGTGTTGGCTCACCACTTTTTTGTGCATCTGCTGCCGCCACGTAGCACAATGTCCGGCGAGGCGCGCATCGCGCGCTGTGATTCGCTAACGCCAGCGCCACGAGGTTGTACTGATGACATCACGCCAGGAGCAAAACTCCGGAACCCGACAGGTACGCGAAGCCCACCGCATCGACGAGACGCGGTTGTTTGAGTATCTGGCAGATCACATTGCCGATTTCGGACGAGACATGCAGGTCGAACAGTTCAAGGGTGGCCAGTCGAATCCGACTTACAAGCTGACGACATCGACGCGCAGCTACGTGTTGCGCCGCAAGCCGCCGGGCAAGCTGCTACCGTCAGCGCATGCGGTTGATCGCGAGTTTCGTGTGATCAGCGCACTGTACGGCGCAGATTTTCCGGTCGCCAAACCCTATGTGTTGTGCACCGACGACGACGTGATTGGCACCATGTTCTATGTGATGGATTGCGTGGAGGGCCGCATCTTTTGGGAGCCCGATTTGCCTGGCTGTGAGGTTGCAGAGCGCACGCAGATTTACGATCGCATGAACGCAACGGTTGCGCAGCTGCACTCAATTGATTTTGCGTCGATCGGTTTGTCCGACTATGGCAAGCCCGGTAATTACTTCGCGCGGCAGATTTCGCGCTGGTCGAAACAGTACTACGCCTCGGAAACACAAAAAATCGCACCGATGGATTCGCTGATTGAATGGCTGGGTGACAATGTGCCGGACGATCAGTCAGCCAGCATCGTGCACGGCGATTATCGGCTCGACAACATGATCATTGCCAGTGCAGCGCCTGACGTTAGCGCCGTGCTGGATTGGGAGTTATCAACGATTGGTCATCCGCTCGCAGACTTTACCTACCACTTGATGGCGTGGCAGATGCCGGATATCGGCATTGGCTCCAATGGCCTCATCGGCAAGGACATCGCCGCGCTGGGTATTCCGGATGAGCAAGCCTATGTTGATCAGTATTGCGAGCGCACTGGCCGGTCCGGTATCGACAATCGCGATTTTTATTCGGCGTTTAATTTCTTTCGCATCGCAGCGATCTTGCAGGGCATCGCCGGTCGTGTTCGCGATGGTACGGCTGCGAGCGCGCATGCCGCAGCGCAGATCAAGGCGGTGGTGCCGCTGGCCGAAACCGGCTGGCGCTATGCGCAACAAGCGGGCGCGACGGGGTAGCGATCCATGCCGCTCGATACCGAACGTTTGCGCTCGCTCGCGCGTCGCGATTTGGCGTTTACATGGCGCGCTGAACAGGCAGCGCTGTACGCGTTAAGCGTTGGTTTTGGCCGTGAAGCCAACAATGCCGCTGAGTCCCTGTACCTGCTGCCTGGTGCGATGCAACGTGCGGTACCCAGCATGGCAGGTGTCATGAGTGTCAATGTGTTCGAGCAGGATTACGGTTGGCAGTACGCACAAATGCTGCACGGCGAGCAGCGCATGACATTGCATCGACCGTTGCAGCCGACCGCAGAATTGTTGGCCAATTTCTCTGTGGATGCGGTGCATGACAAAGGTGCCAATCGTCCGGCCGTGATTGTCGTCAGGACGGATGTGCGCGATGCGCATGGCAATGTGCCGCTGTTTACGTTGCACTCGACACTGATTGCGCGCGCGGATGGCGGCTTTGACGGACCACAGGATCGACTGCCCGATGTCACACCGATCCCGCAGCGCGCGCCAGACCTTGTCCACGAATCATCGACGCGCCCGGAGCAGGCGCTACTGTATCGCATGAACGGAGACCTGAATCCGTTGCATGTCGATCCGGCGCGCGCCCGGCAAGCCGGCTTCGCGCAGCCGATTCTGCATGGCTTGTGTACGTATGGCTTTGCGTGCCGCGCGATTCTTGCAACGATCTGTGACTATGACAGCACGCTGATTGGACAATTGGATGCGCGGTTTACTGCGCCTGTCTATCCCGGTGACATACTGACCACACAGATGTGGCAAAGCGGCGACGAAATCCTGTTTCGCTGCATTGTCAATGAGCGCGACAGCGTGGTGCTGGACAACGGATATTGTCGATTGCTGGTCTGATCAACCGCAGCGTCAGTTAGAGAGTTTTTGACCAACGATGCGGTAGCGCAGCGTCATGCCTTCAGCGACGCTGATCGCGCCGCCGGCCGCAGAGAACGGCGTCAGTCCGAGTTGCTCGTGGGTGACTGTTGCCTCGCCTTCAGCAATCAACTGATTGTCGTCGATCTGTAACGCCATCGGCAGAGTCAACGAGACGTCGCTGCCGGCGATACCGACTTCGCAAGTGATCTGCTGTGGCCATTGCCCGTCGGCGAGCGCATCAGTGGCGCAGGTTGCACGCACAAATGCGTGCTCAGCCTGATTCAGCAGCGCGGCGCCGAGCATGTTTGCGCGGGTGCCGCTGCGCGCTTTTTCGTCCGGCGTCGACTCGAAGCCCTCACCTTCCTCGTCGCGCAATGCCTGCTCGTCAACGCTCAGGCTATCAACCGGAAGTACGATGCGCACGATGCTGTCACTGATTGGGTCAGCAAGCCAGATGCTGCCGGATATGGCCGTGCTGCGAATGACATGGTTGTGACCAAAGCGCGCCATCGGTCCGTCACGAAACGTCAGCACGCGCAATTCGCTGGCTGCGGAAACCACGGAGAAACGCTCCGCTGCGGCGGGCGGCTGTCGGTCGCGCAAGCCTCCGGTTGCTGCGACCGGCTCACCAGGTCGCGCATCCGGCGCAGTGGATTGGGTCACCGGGGCGCAGCCGCCTGCCAGTGCCATCAAGGTCAGAATCACAAAGCGTGTTGTTGCGTGTTGCATGTTCATCCGGACATCATACCTGCGAAATCGTACGCCTTGACTGTCTGCGTGATCGGCATATTCGAAGCGTGCTCAACGTGGTGCACGCTGCTTACTTTCCCACAATCGCCACACAACGACAAAGCCTGCGCGCCAGCCGTTGTCTTGTTCATACAATGGCGAATCGTCGTTCGCGCCGCCGGCGAAACTGATATAGCTGACGCCGAAGGCTGCAAAAGACTTGCGACCGCGTCGTTGCAGGCTCAGATCCAACGTTGTTTGTAGATAGCCACCCTGCGCTTCAAAAGCGGCTCTGTCGACCGTCGCGAACTGCGGCGCAACAGTAAAAAAGTAATCGTGCAGCTTGCGTGACGCGAAACTCGGGGTCACCGAGGCAGACCACTCGTAGCGGCCGTCGGCAAACTGGCGCTCGTATTCGAGCTGCGGGCTGAACACGAAGCCACGTTCGTTGAGTTTGCGATCATCCAGCGAGAAAGCAGCACGCAACGGTAACTCGAGTTTCCAGCGACGATCGCGAATTGTCGGGTCGCTCAGTTGCCATTCGATCTCGGGTCCAACCTCGAATGCGAATCCCAGGTCTGGCATGTTGCGCCGCACATCGACATCTTCGCTGCGCGCATCAAACGAGCCGTTCAGGCTGACATCCAGTTTGATACGGTCGCTGCGAAACAACCGGCCGGAAGCCACACTGCCGTCGCCAATGCGCAGGAAGTTGCCGCGGTAAATCACCACCGGGATCGGTAGTGCGCGCAAGCGGTTGCCACTCGCGCCCGGATAACTCGGTGTCGATGCGGCCGCGAAACCGGCGCCAAACTCCCACAGCGCGAGCGCTGGTTTCGTTGCGGGTTTTGTGGTCTGCGCAGACTGTGCATGGCAGTTCATTACCGCAAGCAGCAATGCAATAGCAACACCGTGGCGCAGGCTCACGAGGCAAGGCCGCGCGCGAGGTAATCGGGAAAGCTCGCCTCAATGTGTTGTGCCGTGGTGGCGTCGCCATGAAACCATTTTGGTATCCAGTTAATCGCGCCCATAATCGCGTTGCCGGTCATGCGAACGTCACATTCGATAATGCTGCCATCGTCAATACCGCGCCGCAGAACCGCTTCGAACTGTCGGCTGTGACGGCGCGAGCGCGCCAGAATATCCTCGCGGTGCGCTGGCAGTAGCGCCGGAATCTCGCTCATGATCGCAACGGGGCCAGCATCGCCGCAAAGCGCTGCAACATGCAGTGAGAAGTATCGGTGGGCAATCTCGAGCCCGGTGCCGCCGGCCGTGTTTGCGCATTCCAAAGCGTGCGCGCCGATGTCGGCCGCATGCAGATAGCATTCGTAGACCAATTGTTGTTTGCCATCGATGTAGTAGTAGATGGCCGCATCAGTGAGCCCGAGCAGGCGCGCGACATCCTTTAGCGAGGTGCCGCTATAGCCTTTTTCGTTGAAACACCGGGCCGCAGCCCGCAGCAGCTGCGCGCGCTTATCGCCAAATGCTGCGGTGGCGCTGCTGACATTGTCCAAGGTGGGCATCTCCGTCGTCTCACGTGTGCGAGAATACGGCCACGCGTGGCGCGCTGCAACAACAGCTTGCGCCTTGATTCATAAGGTGATTAGCCGTATTTTAATGCCCATTAAAATTTCCGTTGTCACCCGCAGGCCAGGTCGGCCGTGCTGTCGCTCGGGAGAGCATCCATGAACATGAGTGTTAAACAGGCTTCGGGCGCCGCGTCGCAGCCCAAACCGGTGCCATTGCGATTTGTCACCGCCGCGTCGCTGTTCGACGGGCATGACGCTGCCATCAACATCATGCGCCGGCTAATCCAGTCGAAGGGTGCGGAGGTCATTCATTTAGGCCACAACCGCAGCGTGGCGGACGTTGTGCACGCGGCAATCCAGGAAGATGCTGACGGCATTGCGATCAGTTCGTACCAGGGTGGTCACAACGAATACTTCCGCTACATGATTGACATGCTGCGCGAGCTGGGCGCCGACCATATCAAGGTCTTCGGCGGTGGTGGTGGCACGATCACACCCGAAGAGATTCAGGACCTGATGGCCTACGGGGTTGCGCGTATCTACCATCCGAATGACGGTATGCAGTTGGGGCTCGCTGCGATGATCGACGATCTGATTCGCACGACCGAAGCGGGCCGAGCGCAACGCGGCAACTTCGGCGCGTTGCCTGTCGATGTCGATACCGGTAAATCGCGCGATATCGCGGCGGTGGTGTCCGCTATCGAGCAACAGTCTATCGCCGAAGATGACTTGGTACGATTGCGGCGTGAATGGTCACTGGCGGGTGCGGTGCCGGTTATCGGCATTACCGGTACCGGTGGGGCCGGTAAATCCAGTGTCACCGATGAACTGCTCAATCGCTTCACACTGAGTTTCCCGGACCGGCGCATTGCCGTCGTCGCCGTGGATCCAACGCGTCGCCGCACCGGCGGTGCGTTGCTGGGCGATCGTATCCGTATGAATACACTGCGCTCCGAGCAGCTGTACATGCGCTCGATTGCGACGCGCAGGCAGCACCGTGCAACCAGTGAGATGCTCGATGACATTGTTGCGTTTTTGAAAAGCGCCGGTTTCGACCTGATCGTTGTAGAGACGGCGGGCATCGGCCAAAGTGATAGCGATATCGTCGATCTCGTGGATTTCTCTACCTATGTCATGACGTCGGACTACGGTGCGGCGAGTCAGCTGGAAAAGATCGATATGCTCGACTACGCCGATTTGATTGTGCTGAACAAGTACGACAAACGTGGCGCCGAAGATGCACTGCGCGACATTCGCAAACAGTGGAAGCGTAACCGTCTGCAGTTCCATGCCAGCGATGATGAAGTGCCGGTGTATCCAACCATTGCCAGTCAGTTTAATGATCCGGGTTTAACGTGGATGTTTGCGCAACTGTGCGCGCGTCTGACCGAAAAGCTTGGACTGGATGCGGCGCGTTGGGCGGTCGCCGAGACCAGCGACATCCGCGAACCACGGCAGGCTGCGCTGATTCCCGGCGCGCGCGTGCGTTACCTCGCCGAAATCGCCGAACAGGGTCGCCAGGCGAATTCGCGTGCGGTTTCTGAAGCGGAATCGGCCAGTCAGGCACAACACTACTACATGGCATTGCAGGCGCTGCAGGATCCCGAGTTGCCACGTCCGTTGGCGCGCTACAGCGCGCAGGCGTTGACCGAGGGTGGCGATAACAGTCTGCTGACATTGCGCCAACGTTATCAGGAAGCGATTGGTTGTCTGTCCAGTGAATCGGTTGCGCTGTTGGAGGTCTGGCCCGGGCGCAAGGCCGGCGTGCAAAGCGAGCGCTTCAGTTACACCGTGCGCGGCCGCGAAATCTCGGGCGACAACTATCGCACGACACTGAGCCAGCAACGTATTCCAAAAATTGCAGCGCCATCGAGCGAGGATTGGGGGCAACAGCTGAAGTTCTTGCTGTGTGAGAATCTTCCGGGTGGCTATCCGTACACGGCCGGCGTGTATCCGTACCGGCGTGCCGGCGAAGATCCGATTCGCATGTTCGCAGGTGAGGGCACACCGGAGCGCACCAATCGACGCTTTCACTTTCTCTCGCAAGGCCAACCTGCGGCGCGGCTATCGACGGCGTTCGATTCAGTCACGCTGTATGGCGAAGACCCGCACGAGCGCCCGGATATTTTTGGCAAGGTCGGCAATTCCGGCGTGTCAATTGCCACCGTTGACGACATGAAAAAACTCTACTCGGGTTTCGATTTGTGTTCGCCGACGACGTCAGTGTCGATGACGATCAACGGTCCTGCGCCGATGATTCTGGCGTTTTTCCTAAACACGGCGATTGATCAGCAGGTCGAGCGCTACCTTGACGACAACAACGGCTGGGATACGGCGCAGACGAAGATCGACGCCTACTTCGAGCACCGTCAGCGACCGCAGTATGTTGGCGATCTGCCGACTGGCCACAACGGCCTGGGTTTGCGCCTGTTGGGTATTCCGGGTCATGAGGTGGTTGATGCACAAACCTATGCGACGATCAAGCGTGACACATTGAAAACGGTTCGCGGCACGGTGCAGGCCGATATTCTCAAAGAAGACCAGGCGCAAAACACCTGTATTTTCTCGACGGAATTCGCGATGAAGATGATGGGTGACGTCCAGCAGTACTTCATTGATCACGAGGTACGCAATTATTACAGCGTGTCGATCAGCGGCTATCACATCGCCGAAGCCGGTGCGAATCCGATCAGCCAGCTGGCGTTCACGCTGTCAAACGGTTTTACGATCGTTGAGTACTATCTTGCGCGTGGCATGGACATCGATGATTTTGCGCCGAACCTGTCGTTCTTTTTTTCCAACGGCATGGATCCGGAGTATGCGGTGATCGGTCGCGTTGCGCGGCGCATCTGGGCGCGTGCAATGAAAGAGCGCTATGGGGCAAGCCCGCGCAGCCAGATGATGAAATACCACATCCAGACTTCCGGCCGCAGCCTGCACGCGCAGGAAATCAGCTTTAATGATATTCGTACAACGCTGCAGGCGTTGTATGCATTATTCGACAACTGCAACAGTTTGCATACCAATGCATTCGATGAGGCGATTACGACACCGACCGAGCAGTCGGTGCGACGGGCAGTTGCGATTCAACTGATTATCAACCGCGAGTTAGGTCTGAATTTTTGCGAAAACCCGTTGCAAGGCTCGTTCGTCATTGACGAGCTGACAGACCTTGTTGAAGAGGCGGTCTATCAGGAGTTTGAGCGCATCTCGGAGCGCGGTGGTGTGCTGGGCGCGATGGACACGATGTATCAACGCGGCAAAATCCAGGATGAGAGTCTGTACTACGAAAGCAAGAAGCACGATGGCAGCTTGCCGCTGATCGGTGTCAATACGTTCCTGCCGCCCGAAGGGCAGGAAGACGAAGTGCATGAGCTGGAGTTGATGCGCTCGACCGACGATGAAAAACACCAACAGATTGCCGCACTGCGCGCGTATCAAGCGAATGAATCAGAACAGACGGCGGCAGCGTTACAGCAGCTGCAGCAGGTTGCACGCGAGCGCGGTAATGTGTTCGAGGCACTCGTTGAGGCTGTGCAGAGTTGCTCGCTGGGCCAGATTTCGGCCGCGTTGTATCAGGTTGGCGGCGAGTACCGCCGCAACATGTAGGAAATTTGAATGAGTCATGAATCATTGCTGGTCCAGACTGGCAACGCCGTTACAACAATCACGCTGAACCGACCCGAAACGTTGAACGCGCTAACGCCGTCGATGCTGGAGGCGTTGGCTGATGCACTGGATGCGGCGGCCGGCGATCCTGTGGTCAATGCTGTCGTGATCACCGGAGCAGGGCGCGGTTTTTCGGCTGGTGTTGACTTGAAGGCACTCGGCGGGCGCCCGATCGTCAATGGCAAGGTGGGCGACGTTCTGGATGTGCCGGCTCGCCGTGCGATCGACACGATGGCAACAATGAGCAAGCCGGTGATCGCGAAGGTTAACGGTCACTGCTTTACCGGCGCCTTGGAGCTGGTGCTCGGGTGCGATCTGGTCTACGCGAGCAACAAGGCCAAGTTCGGTGATACGCATGCCAAGTGGGGCGTCAGACCAACGTGGGGTATGTCGCAACGGATGCCAAGACAGGCCGGTAGTCGAATCGCGGCGGAGCTTGCGCTGACGGCGCGCACGTTCACGGCTGATGAGGGCGTGCAATGGCGCTTGTTCAATGCCAGTGTTGCGCCGGACGCGCTCGACGCGCATGTTGCTGAGGTCCTCGACGCTATTCTTGCCAACAGTCACGATGTCATTGCCGCTTACAAGGACTTGTGGCGACGCAGCGCTGACGTGCCGTTGCACGAAGGGTTGGCGATTGAAGCGACATCGGAATTCGACATCACCGACACCGACGAACGCTTGCAGGGTTTTGTCTGATGACAACCGGAATGACACCCGCAGATTTCGGTATCCCGAACTACGAAGGCACGTATCTGGACTTCCTCGGCTTCAGTGTCATTGAGGCACGCGAAGGTTTCGTGCGCATGCGCATGCCGCTGGAAAAACACCACACCAATACGCTGGCAATGGCGCACGGCGGCATCATCATGTCGATGCTCGATATCGCTGCGGCGTTCAGTGCGCACGTTGGTCAGAGCGGTCGCATGGTGTCGATCACTACCACGCAGACGACCAGTTTCATCCGCGCTGTAACCGGCGCAGAGTTGATTGCCGAAGGGAGAGTCGTACGTCGCACCGGCCGGACTGCCTTTACCCAATCGGTGATTCTCGATCCGTCGTTGTCAGATGACCCCGACGAGCAGATCGCGGCGACCGCCCAATGTACTTTTGTGCTACGCAAACGTAGCGGAGAATAAGATCATGAATGAACGTTTTTCAGTCAGCGGGCGCACTGCGCTTGTAACAGGCGCTGGTACCGGTCTCGGTCAGCAATTTGCGATGACGCTCGCCGAGGCAGGTGCGGATGTCATCCTCGCTGCACGGCGTGTCGATAAACTGGAACAAACCGCAGCCGCAATCGCCGATCACTATGGCCGCAAGACCTTTGCCGTTGCGATGGATGTTACCGACCGCGCCTCGATCATCGACGGTCTCGCAGCCGCGGAGCAGGCGCTGGGCGTGGCCAGCATTGTAATTAATAACGCGGGCATTTCGCGCGAAGCGTTCGCAGTAGATGTCGAGCAGGCGGACTTCGATGCTGTCATCGATACGAATCTGAAAGGCGTGTTCTGGGTCGCGCAAGCAACGGCCAGACGCATGATCGAGACGCAAACGCAGGGTAGCATCGTCAATATCGCATCGATTCTGGGTCGCCGTGTGCAGATGATGCTGGCGTCTTACTCGGCCGCCAAGGCCGGTGTCATTCGTATGACCGAGGCGCTGGCGTTGGAGTGGGTGCGCAGCGGTATTCGCGTGAATGCGATCGCACCAGGCTTCTTCGTCACCGACATCAATCGTGAGTTCTTCGAAACCGCGCACTCGGAGAAGTTGCTGCGCAGGATTCCAATGCGCCGTCCTGGCGAGCGCTCAGAGCTGGACGGTGCCATGTTGCTGCTAGCCAGTGACGCTGGCAGTTTCATCACGGGCAGCACGATTACTGTCGACGGTGGTCATAGCTGCAATCCGCTGTAGACGACGCTCAACGAATTTGTCGTATGAGCTGTTAGCGACTGCGACGCAACAGTTGCGTTGCGCGGCGTTCGGCGTCGCCGGCACCAGCACGTTCTCGCTGCCAGTGCCGTTGCGGCTTATCTGCGCGTAATCCGAACTGGCAGGCCGTCGCGTGGCTTTGGGATGGGCAGCGGTTGCATGTCGAGCGCGTAACCGTCGGTCAACGTGCAATCGAACGTCGTGACGAATTCACGTAACACGACTTTTGCCAGCATCTGCGCAAAGCGCATGCCGATGCACTTGTGCGCACCGCCGCCATACGGACAAAACGCAAACGCGTGTTGCTTGTGCTCGGCGCGTGCCGGGCTGAAACGCTCCGGATCGAAGGCGGTTGGGTTAGACCAGACGCTGGCATCGTAGTGTGCGCTGTCCGGGGAAATCGCGATTTGCGTGTTCGCGGGAATTTCGACGTCCGCGAACTGGAAGGCGCGCAACGCACGGCGCGGAAGCAACGGCACCGGACCCCACAAGCGCAACGCTTCGTTGAACAGCCAACCGGTCTGTTCGAGCTGATCGAGCTGTGCAAAGTCCAGCGGCCCATCGCCAACGGCCGCATTTTCGGCACGCAGTCGCTCCTGCCATTGCGGATGCGCGGCCAGGCCGTGAATGGCGATGGTGAGTGAACTGGTGACCGTGTCATGCGCGGCCATCAGCAGAAAAATCATGTGATTGATGATGTCCTCATCGCTGAACGCCTCGCCGTCATCGTTGCTTGCCTGACACAATAGCGTAAACATATCGCTCGCATCTTTCGTACGCCGCTCGGCAATTTGACTGGCGAAGAATTCGTGTAATAGCGCTCGTCCTTTCAGACCACGCTGATAGGCGAGCCCGGGAATCGGCCATCGAACGACAGCCAGACTCGCCGTGACAGTGTCAATAAACGCCTGGTTCAGGGAATCGGCGCGTGCGTCGAGTTCGATGCCGAGAAAAGCGACTGCAGCGTTGTCCAGCGCCAGTTGTTTGATGGCCGGATAAACTCGCAGGGTTGACTGCTCGGACCATGTTGCAAATGATTGCCTGGCAACCTGCTGCATGCTGTCGAGATAGTGTGCCAGCGCATCGCTTTTGAACGCCGTCTGCAAGATGCGCCGGTGGTAGCGATGCTCGTCGAAGTCAAGCAACATCAGGCCGCGTTTGAATAACTTGCCGATCGTGTGATCCCAACCCTGCTCGCTGGAAAAGTTGTGCTCACGATCCTGCATCACCATCTGTAGTGCATCGACGCCATTCAGGTTCACCGTCCATTGGCCGAGCACGCGGGTTTTGAACACGGGGCCGTAGGTGTCGTGCATTCGGGCCCGCAGTCCGCGCGGATTGCGCAATAACTCAGGCAAGTGCCCCAGTAATGGCAATCCCCGTTCGCCGGGAATATGCTGAATATCGCTGGTCGCTACGGGTACGGAATGGCTGTGCTGGTCAATGCTTGCGCTCATAATGACTCCGGTTGTCGACGCCTGTCTGGCAACCATACGCCTACTTGCTTGTTGACAACAAGTATTTTTCACCGCATTCTTGTGGCTTGATTTTGGCCAGACGAGCGGGGGCGCGCGTGGCACGAGCAAACGAAGCGAACCCGGTAACAAGCCCGGAGTCGAAGACGCAGGCTGAGCGGGTTGCCGCGTCGGATCAGGCCATGATCGCCGCCGCTATAGACCTGATTCTCGAACGTGGCACCAACCACACAACGCTGTCGGCGATCGGTGAGCGCGCAGGGTACAGCCGCGGTCTGGCGACGTACCGTTTTGGCTCCAAAGCAGGTCTGTTCGAGGAAGTGGTCAACACGATTCAGCGCCGCTGGGTTGGTTACCTGAACACCGCAGTTGGCGAGCAAACGGGTGCGGCAGCGCTATCGGCAGCCGCGGACGCCTATTATCGCTTTGTGACCGATGCGCCCAAAGACATCCGCGTGTTGCATATTTTGTACTACGGCGGCGCGTCCCCGAATGGCGAACTGCGCGGCATTTCGAAGCAGGCATTTGCACGCCAGATCGCTGACGCGGAGCGCTGGATCACAGACGGTATAGCCGACGGTTCGGTGCGCGATGATATTTCGCCGCGTACGGCCGCAACACAGTATGTCGCGCACATCGCCGGCATCACTTACATCTGGCTGCTCAACCCCAGTCAACTGGATTTTGCGGACATACACCGCGAGTTTATTCGAACGCTCAGTGAGCAGCTGGCACCGTAGCCTGCTGTCACCCCATCACGTTAAAGGAAATACACCATGGCTGACGCTTATATTTTTGATGCTGTTCGCACTCCGCGAGGGCGCGGCAAAGCGAGTGGCTCGCTGCATCAGATCACCCCCATAGACTTGACCCGCCAGATGTTGGCGGCGCTGCGCGATCGCAATGAGCTCGATACCAGCTATGTCGATGATGTGGTGCTGGGATGCGTCTCGCCGGTTGGCGAGCAGGGCGCGAATATCGCGCGTGCCGCGGTGCTGGTTGCCGACTACGCGCAGAACGTGCCCGGCAAGCAACTCAACCGGTTCTGTGCATCGGGGCTGGAAGCGGTGAATGCCGCCGCGGCGCAGGTGATGGCCGGTCAAAGTGACCTTGCGATCGGCGGTGGCGTTGAGTGCATGTCGCGCGTGCCGATGGGGTCGGATTCCGGCGCGATGGCCGCTGACCCGCGTGTGGCTTATGACACCTATTTCGCACCGCAAGGCATTGGCGCTGATTTGATTGCGACCAAATGGGGCTTCTCGCGCGCAGATGTCGACGCGTACGCAGCAGAGAGTCAGAAACGTGCAGCGCATGCATGGGAGTCTGGCTACTTCGACGGATCAGTGATTCCCGTCAAGGACATGTTGGGTATGACAGTGCTCGAGCGCGATGAGCACATGCGCCCGGGTACCAGTGTGGACGATCTTGCGCAATTGAATCCGGCGTTTGTGATTCCGGGTCAGCAGGCAGGCTTTGACGCCGTGGCGTTGCAGCGCTACCCGGAAGTTGAAGCGATCAACCACGTCCATACCGGTGGCAACTCAAGCGGCATCGTCGATGGCGCGGCAGGGGTGTTAATCGGTACCAAGGCGATCGGTGAGGCGCTTGGCTTGAAGCCGCGTGCGAAGATCAAGGGTTTCTCATCGGTTGGCAGCGAGCCGACCATCATGCTGACAGGTCCGGCGCCTTCGGCAGAGAAAGTGCTCAAACGTTGCGGCATGCAAACCAGTGACATCGATTTGTTTGAGCTCAATGAGGCGTTCGCATCGGTGGTCATGTTGTTCATGCAAAAGCTCGACATTGATCACAGCCGTATCAACGTCAACGGTGGTGCGATCGCAATGGGCCATCCGCTGGGCGCAACGGGGGCAATGATTCTCGGTACTGTGCTCGACGAACTGGAACGTCGTGACGACACGACAGCACTGGTCAATTTATGTGTTGGCGGTGGTATGGGTACCGCAACCATCATCGAACGCGTGTAACGCGGCGACGAAGTAATCAAGGAATTTGTAATGGATACGATTAATTTTGAAATCGACGCGGACGGTATTGCGCTGCTGACGATTGATGTCAAAGAACGTTCGATGAATGTGCTGACGCCGACGTTTGTCGCCGACTTGAAAGCCGCTATCGCTAAGGCGGCGGACGACGATGCTGTCAAAGGTGTTGTGCTGACATCCGGTAAGGACGCATTCGTTGCGGGCGCCGACCTGATGGATCTGGTTAATGCGTACGACGACGGTCGCAGCGCCGAGCACAAATATCGCGGCGCACGCAGCTTCCAGTCGATTCTGCGGGGCATGGAGACGTGTGGTAAGCCGGTGGTTGCTGCGATCAACGGCACGGCGCTAGGCGGTGGTCTCGAGATTTGTCTGGCATGCCATCATCGCGTTGCCGCAGACAATCCGAAAACCAAATTGGGCTTGCCGGAAGTGACTGTCGGGTTGTTGCCCGGTGGTGGCGGCACGCAACGCCTGCCGCGTCTGATTGGCCAGCAACCGGCGCTGCAATTGATGACACAGGGCACGCATGTCAGTGTCGCGAAAGCGCTCGAGCACGGCTTCATTGATGCCGTCGTACCGGCCGATCAATTGATCGCAGCAGCCAAACAATGGATTCTCGATGGCGGTGAAGGCGTGCAGCCGTGGGACAAGAAAGGCTTCCGTGTGCCGGGCGGCGCCGGCCTCATGCACGCAGGCTCGGTGCAAACCCTGATGGTTGGCGCGGCGTTGATCGCCAAGGAGACCAACCACAACTATCCTGCGCCAATCGCGATCATGTCGTGCGTTTACGAAGGCACGGTTGTACCGATTGATACCGGACTTGATATTGAATCGAAGTACTTCACGTCATTGCTGATGGATCCGGTGTCGCGCAACATGATCCGCACGCTGTTCATCAACAAGGGTGCCGCGGATAAGCTCGTGCGCCGTCCGCAGGGTGTTGAGAAAACGACGGTCAAAAAACTCGGCGTGCTCGGTGCAGGCATGATGGGTGCCGGCATTGCTTACGTTTCAGCGCGAGCGAAAATGCAGGTCGTTTTGCTGGATCGTGATCAGGATGCTGCCGAGAAGGGCAAAGACTACTCGCGAGCGTTGTTGCAAAAACAGGTTGATCGCGGCCGCACGACGGCTGAGAAGGCGCAGGCAGTACTTGCGCGCATCGAGACGACAGCCGATTACGCGGCACTAGAAGGCTGCGACCTGATAATCGAAGCGGTGTTTGAGGACAAGGGCATCAAAGCGGATGTGACCGCCAAGACCGAAGCGGTTATTCCCGAGACAGCCATTTTTGCTTCCAATACGTCGACGCTGCCAATCACCGGTCTTGCAGAAGCATCGGCGCGTCCCGAGCAGTTTATCGGTATCCACTTTTTCTCACCGGTGGACAAAATGCCGCTGGTCGAAGTGATCGTTGGCGAGAAGACGGCAGATCGCGCGATCGCGGTATCACTGGATTACATTCAGCAAATCCGCAAGACGCCAATCGTTGTCAACGACAGTCGCGGTTTCTACACGTCGCGTGTTTTTGGTACCTACACGAATGAAGGCATGACGATGCTCAGCGAAGGCGTCAGTCCTGCGCTGATTGAAAACGTTGCCAAGCAGGCCGGTATGGCCGTAGGACCACTGGCCGTGACCGACGAGGTCTCGCTGGAGCTGGCCTACCATGTTGGCAAGGCAACCAAAGTTGCACTGGGCGATGCATTCAAACCCAACACGGCTGCGCCCGTCATCGAGCACTTTGTTGAAACGCTCGATCGTCGCGGCAAGCGATTCGGCAAGGGTTTTTACGACTACCCCGAGAACGGTAAGAAGTCATTGTGGCCAGGGCTCGCCGATGTATACCCACTGCGCGAGGACCAGCCGAGCGCCGACGAAGTGCGCAAACGACTGCTGTACGTGCAAGCGCTCGATACGGTCCGTTGCCTGGATGAGAAAGTCATCACCCATCCTGCGGACGGCGACATCGGTTCGATTCTCGGCTGGGGTTTCCCACCGTACACCGGCGGTACGCTGTCACTGATCGAGACCGTTGGTCTGGCGCAGTTTGTCGCCGAGTGCGATCGGATGGCCGATAGCTACGGTGAGCGGTTCGCTGTGCCGGACAGTCTGCGCGAGTTGGCCAACAGTGGCGGCAGCTTTTATCCGAAGGCGACCGAGTCTGCGCGCAGCGCAGCGTGAGTGTTGCGATGAGTGAGGCAGCAACAGTGACGCTGAATCGCGATGGCGCGGTCGCGATTGTCGCCATTAACCGCCCGGATGCGATGAATGCGTTCACCCGCGAGGTTCGTCGTGAGCTGACGGCGGCGTTGGCCGAAGCCGGCAGCGACGACAGCGTACGTTCAGTGGTGCTTACCGGCACCGGCCGTGCGTTCTCTGCGGGCGCCGACCTGACTGCAGGTTTTCCGCAACACCAAACGGTCGAGGCGCAGCTACAGCGTGAGTATCGTCCGGCGTTCAACGAAATCATCATGATGCCGAAGCCAGTGATCGCTGCGATCAATGGTGCCGCCGCAGGCATCGGCTTGTCCTTCGCACTGATCGCCGATCTGGCGGTCATGGGAGATCAGTCGTTTATATTGGCGCCGTTCTCGACCATCGCATTGGTGCCGGACGGTGGCGCAACGTGGTTACTGCAGCAGCAGCTCGGCTACAAACGCGCGTATCAGTTGTGCGTTGAGGCAGAGCGTATAGATGCACAGCGCTGTCTCGACTGGGGCTTGGTCAATCGTGTTGTTGATCAGGACGAGGTGCTCGCGAATGCAGTAGCATGGGCGCACACGTTGGCGGCACGCGCGCCAGGGTCTATGGCGGCGACGAAAGCGGCGATGCGACACGCCGAAGGTAATGACTGGGCTTCGACGTTCGATCTGGAAGCAAAGCTGCAAACCGAGCTTGCCGGATCGCCGGATAACGTAGAGGGTGTGAGCGCATTCTTGCAAAAGCGCGCACCGCAATTTAAAGGTTAACGACACGCCGAGCAGCGTGACGGAGTAATACGAGATGCAACGAAATTGTTTTGAAGAAGAACATGAGATGTTCCGCGACGCGGTGCGTGCATTCATGATCAATGAAATTGGCCCGCACGCCGAACAATGGCGCGAGGATGGTATTGTGGATCGCGAGGCGTTCCGTAAAGCCGGCGAGCAAGGTTTGCTATTGATGTGGGCTGACGAGCAATACGGAGGCGCCGGCGTCAGCGATTTCCGCTACGAGCAAATCGTTATCGAAGAGCTCACCAAGCATGGCGACCCGGGCTTTTTCATGACGCTGCACTCGCGGTTGGTTGCACCATACATCGGCGAGTTGGGTAGCGACGAACAAAAGCAACGTTGGTTACCAAAGTGTATATCAGGCGAGAGCATTCTGGCGATCGCGATGACCGAGCCGGGTGCCGGCAGCGACGTTGCGGGTATGAAAACGAATGCGGTTGATAAAGGCGACCATTGGTTGCTGAACGGCTCCAAGACCTACATTTCCAATGGGATCAACGCCGACCTGGTCATTGTTGCGGCGCGTACGGTACCGAATTCATCGCATGGTCTCGGATTGTTTGTCGTCGAACGCGGCATGCCTGGGTTCGAGCGCGGTCGCAATCTGAAGAAGATGGGGCTTGCCGCGCAGGATACGGCCGAGCTGTTCTTCAACGACGTCAAGGTGCCAAAAGAAAATGTGCTCGGCGACCCGACGCGCGGTTTCTACAACCTGATGCAATTCCTCGCTGAAGAACGCCTGCTGGGTGCAGTTGGTTACATTGCCGCCTGTCAACATGCTTTCGATATCACGATGGAGTTTATTCGCGAGCGCAAAGCTTTTGGCCAGAGCATTGCTGATTTTCAGAACACACGTTTCAAGATGGCGGACATGCGCACCGAGATCGACATGGCCCAGGTCTTTTTGGATCGCTGCGTCGAGGAGCACAATGCAGGCAACCTGAGCGCGGATATGGCTGCACGCATCAAGCTCTACGGCAGCGAGCTCGAAGCACGCGTCATGGATGCTTGCGTTCAACTGCACGGTGGCGCTGGCTATATGGACGAGTACAAGATCTCGCGCATGTACACCGACGCTCGGGTGTCACGTATCTACGCCGGTAGTTCTGAAATCATGCGCGAAATCATTGCGCGCTCGATCGGTTTGGATCCGCGCCAGAAGAAAAAACAAGCGGTCAGCGCCAAGCGAGCCGACGCAGCTTAGTCAATCGTGCCGATGACGGCCGTCGTTTTGTCGGCGGCCGTCTTGTGCAACGCATACAGTATCGGACCGTTGTTTGCAGCACAGCGCCTGCGAACTTGCCAACGCCTGGCTTGATCCTGCATCCACTGCTCAATGTGCGCAGATTCCTCGGCACCGGCCGGGTGCCCGCGATAAGCCATGACAAGCAGCACGCCATCGATGTCCAGTAGCTGCAGCGATTGCTCAAGGGCCGAGAGCGTCGATGGGGTAAGCGTCGTGATGTGTTTGTCGCTGCCGGGCAGATACCCCAGATTGAATACAGCAGCGCGTGTGGTCTCCATGCCATATTCGCCTAGTGCGCTTGCAAGCTCTGCGTGGCTGCGCAGCAGCAGCGTAACCTGCTGCAATGCGGTGGCGTGCTGGAGCCGGTTGCGCGTGCTGTCTAGCGCGGCCGGTTGCACATCAAAGCCGAATACGCGACCTTTTGCGCCCACGCATTGGGCAAGCATCAACGTATCGTGCCCGTTACCGGTGGTTGCATCGATCGCTGTGTCTCCCGGCGCCAGGTGCGCCCGCAGTAGTTGATGTGCCAATGCCGTTAACCGTGTGCTCACGCAGCGAGACCCGCGAGGCGTTGTTGCAATGAGAACTGCGCAGCGATGGGCGTGCCGCGTGCTAGGTAGCGGGCGAGCTGACCGGTGACTTGCGGCGCGAGCAGGCTGCCTTTGGAGCCCAATCCGTTGCATAGCAGCAGATTCGGTTGATCAGGCACTGATCCAATCACCGGCTCACGACCGCCGACAATCGGCCGTACGCCAGCCAGGTGTTGCGTCACCGTTATCGGGTTGGCGGTCAGCGCCGGTGCCTTGTCGAGCAAGAACCGTTGCGCATCCGCATCTGGCGCATTATTGAGAACGTCCCAGGAGTAGGTGGCGCCGAGCATTGCCGAATGGCTGGCCGTTGGGCACAGCCACAGGCCACTGGCATGGACGCGTATCGGCGCGAACGGTTGCTCCGATTGGATCTGCAACAGGTCGCCTTTGGCACAACGCCAACGCAGGCCGTTAAACCATGGGCTGTGCCGATCAAAGGCGCCGCGGCAACACACGATGTATTTCGCGGCGATTCGACCGTCGGCGCAGTGCAGACCGTGCTCGGGCTTCGCAAGCGCCTGCGCGATCTGTGCATCATTGGGCGCGCCGCGTCGATAGGCCCCCATGGCCTGCCAAACAGCGCGCGATGCGGCAAGATATTGCGGCACATTTAATCGGTAGGTGCAGCGCAGGGTCAATGACGGCACGCGCAGCGATTGCTCGTCATTTGCGCCCGCCGGTGTCGCATCAGCGTAGGCAATACCGAGCGCGCCGCGCTGTTGCCAGACGCTTTGTGACTTGGCGTCGGTTAGATGTCGCACAGTTGTCTGAACATCGAGTAGCGGGCAACCCGTTGTCTGCTCAACGTGCCGATAAAGGTGTTGGGCACTGCGTAAAAGTCGCGCGTAGTCAGGCTGCACGCGTAGTGCTTTTCCCGTGACCGGCGTGATGAGCCCTGCGGCAACATGCGAGGCGCCGAGCCTACCATCATCAATGATCGCAAACGTGACGCCAAGCTTGCGTAGTTGCCACGCAAGCGTCGTACCGGCAAGCCCGGCGCCAATGATGACCACGTCGACTTGCTGCGTCGTCATGCCTAATCGTGCATGCCCGGCCGTGCGCGCATGCGTTTGGTCGCGGACAGTTTTCGTTTGCGCTCCAGGCGCTTGCGCTTGGCAGCACGGCTCGGGCGCGTGGCCTTGCGCGCTCGCGGCACGATACACGCCTGTTCGATAATCGCCCGCAGTCGTTGCAGCGCTTCATCACGATTGCGGTGTTGCGAGCGTGATCCCTGTGCTTTTACGATCAGAACGCCATGACTGTTAACACGTTGATCGCCGCGTGACAGCAAGCGCATCCGAACGGCCTCGGGCAGGTGACTGTTGGCAATGTCAAAGCGCATTTCAACCGCGCTCGACGTTTTGTTGACGTGTTGTCCGCCGGCGCCTTGCGCCCGCATGGCCTGCCACGCGATGTCGTCCTCATAGACGATGACATCAGGCGCGATGCGCAGCAGTTCAGTCACGTTGCACAGCCTAGGCCGTCTGGTACCAGCTGACGCCGTCGGCGTCGCTTGTGACGGTCATTTGCTTGCGCGCGACCAGATAGTTCAGGTGCGCTATTGCTTCGCCGGTCGCCATAATCAGATTGTTCTCATCGATACGACTCTTGAACAAAGCGCTGAACGTATCGACGGCGCGTACCGGAGAGGCGCAACAGGCGCGCAATTTGTCGAGGCCGTCGTGATGCTCATCAATCAGTTGTCGCAGTCGCAGGTGAGCACTGCGAAACGGTTTGCCATGCGAAGGTAATACCAGTGTGTCGGGAGCGATCGTATCGATCAGCAACTGACAACTGTCTAGCCAGAAACCGAGCGGATCGGCATTCGGCTCGGTTGGCCAGACGCTGACATTGGAAGAGATGGTTGGCAGCAGTTGGTCGCCGGCAATCAGGATATTCTCATCCCGGCAATACAGCGAGGCATGCTCGGGGCAGTGTCCGCTGGTTGCAATGATCTCCCAGGTGCGCGGTCCGATTGTCATCTTCTGGCCATGTTGCAGGCGTTCAAACGCGTCTGGCAGGTGATGCACAGCGCGTCCGAAGCTGCCGAACAGTTTCTGGTAGCGCTGCAATGCCTGCCCGGTGAAGCCTGCCGCCTGATAGAAACGGTGGCCGGCCTCTGGCGCCTGTTTGCCGGTATCCGCGACCAGTACGCGACACATCAGATACTCGCCGCGTGTCATGTGCAGCGCCACATCATGCTGTTCGCACAGCCAGCCGGCGCAGCCGACGTGATCCGGATGCATGTGCGTTACGATCACTTGCTCGACGCTGCGTCCGCGCAGAACCTGCGGCCACAATTGCTTCGTCTCGTCGGTATTGAGCCCCGAGTCAACGATGGTGACGTGTGCCTCGTCGCCCAGCAACCACAGATTGATGTGGCCAAGCAGGAACGGCAGCGGCATGCGCAGCCATTCAATGCCCGGCGCGACCCCACTCGTTTGCCCGTGTTCGGGGATATCAATATCGGCGTAGCGAAGTTCAGCTTGGTTGCGTGGCATAAAGGATTGGCTTTGGTTGGGGTAGTTACCGCACGCGCGACTTGCGCAATACAGAAGATCAACGCCATTATACGGAACGGGCGGGCAATAGGGGCGAGACATGCATCCGAGTCATCACGCGAAGAGCAAACCGGAACATCAGGCAATCATCATGGCAGGGTCGGGCACGACCCGGACTTACGCCGAATTGGAGCGCAGGTCGAACCAGATAGCACACGCGCTGCGCAGTTTGGGTTTGCAAGCTGGCGATCACATTGCTTTTCAACTCGGTAATTGTGTGGAGTTTCTGGAACTGGTTGTTGGTGCCCAACGCGCCGGCCTGGTGTACACACCGATCAGCACGCATCTGCTGCAAGAGGAGGTGCGCTACATCGTCGGCAATTGTCGTGCAAAGTTACTGATAACCTCGCCGGAGTTCGAGCAGGCACTGACGATGCCATTGGATGGTACGCAACTCGAGGCGCGTCTGATCATTCGCGGCAGTGCGCCGGGCTTTGCGTCGTTTGAGGCGTTGGTCGATGAGCAACCGGACACGCCGATTGCCGATGAGCAAATGGGCATTCAGATGCTGTATTCGTCAGGCACGACCGGACTGCCGAAAGGCGTGCTGGCCGAGCTGAAGCTCGGTACGCCGATCGATGAACCGCACCCGGTCGCGTTGGCGCTCGTGCAGGCGTTTGGCATCTCGGCAGAGAGTCGCTATCTGTCGACAGCGCCGCTCTATCATGCGGCGCCCATTACTTTTGCGGTCATGACGCTGTCATTGGGCGGCACTGTCGTGATCATGGAAAAATTCGATGCCGAAGCGGCGCTGCGCTGCATCGAGCAATATCACATCACGCATAGCCAATGGGTGCCGATCATGTTCGTGCGCATGCTTAAACTGCCCGAGGACGTGCGCAATCGCTATAACCTATCCACACACCGCGTTGCGGTGCATGGTGCCGCACCGTGCCCGGTCGGCACCAAACACGCAATGATTGAATGGTGGGGGCCGGTGCTCGCCGAGTACTACGCGTCGACGGAAGGCGCCGGCTTTACGGCGATTGATGCGCAGACCTGGTTGCAGAAGCCGGGCTCGGTCGGCAAGTCGCGTAGCGACAATATTCATATCCTCGATGACGAGGGCAATGAATTGACGGCAGGCGAGGTGGGCACGATTTACTTTTCGGGGATTGCGCGCAAGTTCGAATACTTCGATGAGGCAGACAAAACGACCGGAGCCTATAACCGCGACGGCTGGGCCACGGTCGGCGATGTCGGCTATCTGGATGAAGACGGTTTTCTGTTCCTGACTGATCGCAAGAACTACATGATCATCACCGGCGGCGTGAACGTGTACCCGCAGGAAGTTGAAAATCTGTTGCTGACGCACCCGGCGGTTGCTGATGCGGCTGTGTTTGGCATACCGCACGAGGAATTTGGTGAGGCCGTGCATGCCGTCGTACAGCCGGTCGCCGACGTCGCCGCAGACGCTGATATGGAGGCAACGCTGATCGGGTTCATGCGCGAACATCTTTCGAGCATTAAGGTTCCTAAACGCGTCGACTTCAGTGACAACTTGCCACGCCACGATAATGGCAAGTTGTACAAAAGACGTCTGGTCGAGCAGTATCAGCGCTCGGCGTAAGTTACGCCTTCGATGACTGACTGCGGCCTTGATGGGTTTTGCCACTGAGATAGGTCTGATAGAGCGCGCGCCATGATGGCGTTTGCCACCGCGATAGGTCCGATAGAGAGGGCACGATGATGGCAGTTGCCACCGCGATAGAACCGATAGAGGGAACACCATGATGGCATTTGCCATTGCGATAGGTCCGATAGTGAGAACACCATGATTGATCTGTATACGGCCGCCACCCCGAATGGCCACAAGGCTTCCGTCACGCTCGAGGAATTAGGTCTGGACTACGACGTGCATGCAGTCGATTTGACGCAAGGCGAACAAAAGTCCGCGCATTTTCTGGCAATGAATCCGAACGGGCGAATCCCTGTGATCGTCGACCGCGACAATGACGACTTCGCCGTATTCGAGTCTGGCGCCATCATGATTTACCTGGCCGACATGACCGGGCAATTGCTGCCGAGCGAGGCCAAGGCGCGTTCGCGAGTGATTCAGTGGCTGATGTTCCAGATGGGTGGTGTCGGGCCGATGATGGGACAGGCCAATGTGTTTTATCGCTATTTTCCCGAGAAGATTCAACCGGTCATTGATCGCTATCAGAATGAAAGCCGGCGCTTGTTTGAGGTGCTCGATGGGCACCTTGCAGATAACGAGTGGCTCGCCGGCGAGTTCTCGATTGCTGACATTGCGAATTGGTGCTGGGTGCGCATCCATCGCTGGTCGGGCGTCGACGTCGACGGCATGCCGCATTTGAAACGTTGGCGCGATGCGCTGGCGGCGCGACCGGCGTGTCAGCGTGGCATCGATGTGCCGACCAAACGCGAAGACATTACCGGCGACGCCGAGAAAACCAAACAATTTACCGACGCCGCCCGCAAGATTTTACAAACCTAATTGTTAATACTCCCGGTTCCTGGTTCCTGGTTCCTGGTTCCTGGTTCCTGGTTCCTGGTTCCTGGTTCCTGGTTCCTGGTTCCTGGTTCCTGGTTCCTGG
>JBCBDU010000004.1:0-12564 GCA_038529355.1 Pseudomonadota bacterium | reverse complement strand
TGGTTTCGGATTCTCGTTTCTAATCCCTAAATTCCAGTTCCAGTTCCAGTTCCAGTTCCAGTTATGGTTCTAGTTCTAGTTCTAGTTCTAGTTCTAGTCCTACTCCGCCTTACAATTCAAATTCTAGCGCAGATCCTAGATCGTCATCGCATCAACGAAGTCGTTGACCGCTGTCGCTTCCAATGTTTTCTGATCGCTGCACAGCGCGATAATGCGTTGGCATTGTGCGGCGGGGAAGCGCGTGGCCAGATTGCGTGCAAACTTGGCTTCGAGCACCGGGATACCTTCTTCGCGACGACGGCGGTGGCCAATCGGGTATTCGATCTCTACGCGATCGGTGCTGCTACCGTCCTTGAAGAACACCTGCATAGCGTTCGCGATAGAGCGCTTGTCAGGTTCGTGGTATTCAGCGCTGTAACGCGCATCCTCTTCAACCTGCATTTTTGCGCGCAGCGCATCGACGCGCGGATCTGCGGCAACATCATCTTCATAGTCTTCGGCGACCAAATCGCCTTTCAGCAAACCAATCGCGACCATGTACTGCAAGCAGTGGTCACGGTCGGCCGGGTTATTCAGTGCGCCTTCCTTGCTGATGATCCGAATGGCTGATTCGTGCGTCGTAAGCACGATTCTGTCGATGTCGTCGAGGCGATCGCGTACCGCCGGATGCAATACAACAGCCGCCTCAACGGCCGTTTGCGCGTGAAACTCGGCCGGGAACGAAATCTTGAATAACACCTGTTCCATCACGTATGCGTCGAAATCGCGCTGGAATTTGAACGCCTGGCCTTTGAACGAGACATCATAGAATCCCCATGTCGGTGCGCTCAGTACGCTCGGGTAGCCGATCTCGCCTTTCATCACTAACATCGCCAGACGCACGGCGCGCGATGTGGCATCACCGGCTGCCCAAGATTTACGCGGTCCGGCGTTAGGTGCATGTCGGTAGGTACGCAACGCCGAGCCATCGACCCACGCGTGCGACAACGCATCGATGATTTGCGACTCGCTGCCGCCGAGCATTGCCGTGACGACCGCGGTCGATGCGACTCGCACCAGCAGAACGTGATCGAGACCGACGCGGTTAAAGCTGTTGTCCAGCGCAAGCACACCCTGAATTTCGTGGGCCTTAATCATCGCGGTCAACACATCGCGCATGGTCAGCGGTGCTTCGCCCGCCGCAACGCGCTGGCGCGACAGATAGTCGGCAACGGCGAGGATCGCGCCGAGGTTATCGGACGGATGTCCCCATTCGGCAGCAAGCCAAGTGTCGTTGAAGTCCAGCCAGCGAATCATGCAGCCGATGTCCCAGGCAGCCTTGACCGGATCCATTACGTGCTGCGTGCCGGGCACGCGTGCGCCATTGGGCACAGTCGTGCCGGGGACCAGCGGTCCTATGTGTTTGGCGCATTCGGGGAACGACAGTGCAAGGAAGCCGCAACCGAGTGTATCCATCAGACAATGACGGGCGGTGGTGTAGGCCAGATCACTGTCTATGGTGTGGTTGTAGACATAGCTGGCAATGCGCACCAGTTCCGGATCGGGATCAGGTCGCACATTGGTTTCGACGCGGTTGCTCATAGCGGGGTTCCGTTGTGTTTGGGGTTGTCGGGGTAAGTCGCGCGCTTAACGCTGCTCGATCGGCACATAGGCGCGTGCTGCCGGGCCGACGTAGTCGGCATTCGGGCGAATGATGCGGTTGTTCGAGCGCTGCTCCATGACATGCGCCGCCCAGCCGGTGAGGCGCGACATGACAAAAATCGGCGTGAACAGTTTCGTCGGAATGCCCATGAATCGATACGTGGAGGCGTGGAAGAAATCGGCGTTCGGAAACAGCTTCTTCTCATCCCACATCATCGTTTCAATGGTTTCCGATATCGCAAACAGTTTGTCGTCTCCGGCAGCTTCCGAGAGTGCTTTCGACCAGCGCTTGATCAGTGCATTGCGTGGGTCGCTGGTGCGATACACGGCGTGACCGAAGCCCATGATCTTGTCTTTGCGAGCAAGTCGATCTTTGATGCCGGCAATCGCATCATCAACGCTATCAAAGCTGTCGATCAGCGCCATGGCAGCTTCATTGGCGCCGCCATGCAGCGGACCGCGCAGCGAGCCGATCGCGCCGGTGATGCACGAGTGCAGGTCCGATAACGTCGACGCGCACACGCGCGCGGTAAATGTCGATGCATTGAATTCATGCTCGGCGTAGAGAATTAGCGATACGTCCATGACGCGAACATGGGTCGGGTCGGCGGCTTTGCCGTGCAACATCTGCAAAAACTGGCCGGCGATGTTGTCGGCATCACATGCGGTGTCGATACGCACGCCGTCGTGGCTGTAACGGTACCAATAGGTAATTATCGATGGCAGCGTGGCGAGCAAACGATCGGTTGCCGCTTGCTGCTGCGAAAAATCGCTCTCTGGCTCCAGATTGCCAAGCATCGAACAGCCGGTACGCATGACGTCCATCGGATGCGCATCGGCCGGAATGCGTTCAAGCACTTCACGCAGCGCGGGCGGCAGTTCACGCAACGTGCGCAGATGCGCCTTGTAGTCATGCAGTTGCTGTTGCAAAGGCAGCTCGCCATTGAACAGCAGCCATGCTACTTCCTCAAAGGTGGCGTGTTCCGCCAGTTCTGCGATGTCGTAGCCACAGTAGGTCAGGCCACTGCCCGAAACGCCTACTGTGCACAATGTGGTTTCACCAGCGCTTTGGCCGCGCAGGCCGGCGCCACCGAGTTTTTTGTCTACCATGGTCTTTCCCGGATCAAGTCGTGAGCGAATGTCAGTCGTCGTTGGCCGCACCGAACAGTGCGTCCAGTTTTTGTTCAAATTCGTGATAATTCAGAAAGTCGTAGAGCTCCATACGCGTTTGCATCATGTCGATGACGCCGCTTTGCGTGCCCTTGGTGCGGATTTCGCGATAGACCTTCAATGCCGCCGCGTTCATCGCGCGGAAGGCCGAGAGTGGGTACAGCGCCATGCGAATGCCGACGCTGGCTAACTCTTCCGTCGTGTACATCGGCGTCATGCCGAATTCGGTGAGGTTAGCCAACACGGGTATGCCGACTTGATCGGTGACTTGCTGGTACATGCCGATCTCGGTCATGGCTTCGGCGAAAATAGCATCCGCGCCGGCAGCTTCGTAGGCGGCGATCCGCTCGAGCATCGGCTCCATACCTTCGACGGCCAGCGCATCGGTGCGTGCCATGACAACGAAATCATCGTCCGTCTTGGCATCGACGGCCGCTTTGATGCGGTCGACCATTTCCGCCTGGCTCACGAGTTCCTTATTCGGGCGATGACCGCAACGCTTTTGTCCAACCTGATCTTCCAGATGCACGGCTGCACAGCCGGCACGCGTCATCTGTTGTACGGTGCGTGCGATGTTGAAAGCACCGCCCCAGCCGGTGTCGATGTCGACGAGCAGCGGTGTCTGCGTTGCACCGGTAATGCGGCTTGCGTCTTCGAGCACGTTCTCAAGTGATGTCATGCCGAGATCCGGCAAACCGTAGGACGCGTTGGCAACGCCTGCGCCCGATAAATAAACGGCGTTAAAGCCGGTTTGCTCGGCCATCATTGCTGTGTAGGCATTCATCGTACCCACAATCTGTAACGGTCGTTCTGCGGCAAGTGCCTGCCTGAACCGTTTGCCTGCGCTATCCGTCATCGTATGTTCCTTTGTTGGTGGCGATGCGTGACACCGCTACAGATCGCCGTCGCGCCATCGTGCGTCCAGCGTTTCAACCTGTTGTTTGAGCCCCGCCTCGAACCCCAGTCGCTCACTGGTATCTACCAGCATGTGAGGGATATCGATCACAACGTCGCCGTTGCTGTCACAGATGAGCGTGCGCGGGCCGCGCTCCTTCAAATGCACCGCAATTATAGCGCCGTACCCGCCCGCGATCAGCAACAGTATCGGTACCAACAGTGGCACCGCGGCGTTGATGGCTGAAAACCACACGACGCTTGCGCCGAGCAGCGCAGCGGCGGCCGGTTTTGCCGCCTCCCAGAGTGTGTCCGGCAGCGTATCATCTTCGATAAACAACGGATTGAGCAGCAGCAAATCATGCTTGGTGCGCCGGCAACGCCCGCCGACGGTCCAGTCGATCTGCAAAAGAGCGTCGTCATAACGCAAGTGATAATGGCCAAGGCGCCACCGGAAGCTGATCTCGCGGCGCGGTGCCAGAAGTTCGGTGACGTTATCGTCTTTGTGGTGCGTGGTGTCTGTCATAGCTCGTTATCCGTGCACCGGTGGCAGTTGTTGTGCCCATGGCGATGTCGCTTCAATCTGATAGGCCAATGCCAGCAGTAATGCCTCATTGCCGTGCGCTGCGGCGAGCTGTGCACCGATGGGCAAACCGGTTTGCGAAAAGCCGGCAGGTATCGACATCGCTGGCGTGCCGGCAACGTTGTGCAGCGGTGTATACGCGGCAAATCGGCGCACGCGTGGCAACAGGATATCGTAGCTGACGTCTGGCGCGAGGTAACCGACAGGCGGGGCGGCGCTGGCAGTGACAGGCGTTAGCCAGGCGTCATAGGCGCTCAAAAACGTACGTACGCGGGCCTGGTAACTGCGCAACCGGTCCAGCGCGTCGCGCAACGTATTGGCGGGTTGCTCAGCGAACCATGTGGCCAAGCCCAATGTGAACGGCTCCAGCAAGCCACTGTCGCTCGCCGGCATTCCGGTTGTGCGCGTGACTTGTTGGGCGATTGCGTGTGCACCGCTGGCCCACAACGTCAGAAAGTCATCATCAAACCGCTCATCCATCAGCGGCGTTTGCTCAACCGGAATAATCTCATGCCCCAGCGATTCGAGCGTGTTTGCCATTTGCGCCACGCGCTGCGCGACGTCGTTATCGGGCGTCACTTCAGCGGCGTTCAGCGACAGTGCGATGCGCAGTTGCTGCACGCGCTCAGGTTGTACGAACCCGACCGGCAGCAAAGCCGAGTTGTCCGCGCGCTCGGTTAGCGCAAGCAGTAGGGCGCTATCGCGCACACTGATTGTGACGGCGTGCTGAATGGAAATCGGCCATGCCTGGTCGCCATAGCCCTGGTCGGGGAACCGCCCGTGTGACGGTTTCAGCCCGAACAGCCCACATTGCGCCGCCGGGATGCGAATCGAGCCGCCACCATCGCTTGCATGTGCGGCCGGCACCAATCGCGCTGCGACTGCCGCCGCCGCGCCGCCGCTGGAGCCGCCCGGTGTATGGTTCAGATTCCACGGATTACGGGTGGCGCCATGCAGTAGCGGCTCTGTCGATGGCAGCAGTCCGAATTCCGGTGTGTTGGTTTGCCCCATGACGACAACGCCGGCGGCGTCGAGGCGATCCGTGTAGGCGGATTGGTCGCTGGCTATGGTCTGTGCGAAGAGTCGCGAACCACGTGTCAGAGGCATCCCTTTATACGCGCTGAGTCCCTTGTTGAGATACGGAATGCCACCAAGCAGTCCGTTCGAGGCGCGCGCGCGTGCCAGCGCCCGATCCGTGTCAGTGTAGATAATCGCGTTGAGTTTCGGATTGACGGTTTGAATGCGTTGTGCGGCACTGCGCACGAGATCCTGCGCCTGCACCTCGCCGGCGACAATCAGATCAGCCTGCGCGATGGCATCGAGATGGATCAGATCGTCGCTGCTGTTGACCGTCGGACGTGCGCGGCAGCCGGTTGCTGCGGCCAAAGTGCCGGCTGCGAGTAGCCGGGCAACTTCACGTCGATTCATAGACGGCTCCGCGCGCGTAGATCAGCGGTTGCTGCGATTCATCACTGGTGAAGTTGCGCACCCTGGCAACGATAATCGTGTGATCACCCGCGTCGTGATGCGCATCGGTGTCGCAATCAAAGGTCGCGACGGCGCCGACGATCAGTGGATTGCCCGCGGTTGAGAATTCGTAGTCGCCGGCTGCGCCCATGGCATGGTTGCCGCGCAGCGCGAAGCGGTTGCACAGATCACTCTGCTGTTCATTCAATACGCTGATGCCGAATTGCTTGGCGCGCATCCACAGCTCGTAGGTTGTTGACTGCTTCTGGATGCACCACAAAACCAGCGCCGGCTCGAGCGATACCGATGCAAACGAATTGACGGTAATGGCAAACGGTGTTGGATGGGCCGTGTCGTCGGCGCAGGAAACGATGCACACACCCGTCGCAAACTGGCCTAGTGCCGTTCGCAGGGCGCGTTGCCGATCGGGCTGGGAACGGGGGGTGTCAGAAGCGTCGTCGGCCATGTGCAAGCTCATTTCAGGCATCCGTATAGTGTACCGGACGCTGGCCTGAAATGAGACTGGCTACGTCGCAAACCGCGCTGCAATAGCTGTCGGTCAGGGCTTGGTGATACACTGCCGCCCGCCGGCCAGGGCTGTTCAGCCGTCGCCTGAGCTCAACAATTTGAACTAAAGTCTGCGCTGCGCACTCTGATATCACTCAATCGGACGCGCGCTGAACGTCGGAAGGTTATGCAAAATACGATGAAGACCCCTGATACATTGCGTTCGCGGCTGCGCGCTGCATTCGCAGCGCTTGCGCTCGTCGCTGTCTGCCTGGCCGGGTGTACCGACACGCCGGACGCGCCCGCGGGCCAAGGTCGCATTCGTGCGGTACATGCGATTCCCGAGTTTGGCACCGTTGCGTTCCTGATTGAGGCCGTCACGCTGTCGCAGCTGACGTATCAGGAAACGGGCGCGTTTGAGCAATTCGACAGCCTTAACTACGATTTCAATTTTGATACCGTCGACGGGGTTACGGTGCAGACGCTGCGGCTTGCGTCGCAAACGCTGACGCTGGCGCCCGACACGGACTACACCTTCTTCCTGACCGGAACGCCGGACGCACCGGTTGTCACGTTGGCGACGTTGCCGGAGCTCGTCGAAGACGACAGCGCGACAACCGTTGAATTGTGGTTCTCCAATCTTAGTCGCGTCGCGGACGAAGTCGATTTGTATCTCGGCGAAGCCGATTTTGATCCGGCCTCGACCACGCCGCTGTTGACTGTTGCCAACAATACCTTCAGCGAACTGGTTACGATCGATGCGGGCTCATTGCAATTGGTGGCAACGCGAGCTGGTGATCCTGCCGACATACTGATTCGTACGGAGCTCGTCACCCTGACAGGCGGCGATCGTGCGCTGCTCAACCTATTTGATAGCCAGAACCTCGATACTGGTGAGTTCACGATGAGTATCTCCACCAGCGCTGCAACGAGCGTTGCGCTGGTCGACGTAGCCGCACCATCGCAAGTACAGCTCGTCCATGCGTCAGCGTCGGCCGGATCCATTGATTTGTTGGTCGATGCGTCGACCACGCCGGCAATTGCCGCGCTTTCATTTGGGCAGACAACGGTGCCAACAACGATTGAAGAAGCGGGCGCTGAAGCGTTGACGCTATTCGTCACGCCGGCTGGAGACCCCGGCGTGCAGTTGGTCGAACAGGAAGTCGTCCTGATCGACGCTGGTGTGAATTTCATTGTGCTGTTCGGTGATCAGGCCGATGAAACGCTTGCATTGGCGCGTACCGAAGTTGTTCGGCAGCCTGTGTTTGACGCGGCCCGACTGGGCATATTCAACACGGTTCTGGACGTGGATCGCATCGAGTTCTATCTGTTGCGCGAGGATGATGTGCTTGAGGAGACTAATCCGATTCTGATCAGTCCGGCTTTTGACGGTAGCCGTGTGCTGACATCGACGGTCATCAGCGCCGACAACTATCGCATTGTCGTGACCAACAACGCGGATGACAGTATTCTGGCCGGGCCTATCGATCTGCCATTGCAGGCTGGCGACATCCGCCAGGTTGTCCTCGCTGACACGCTCGACCCGAACGTGGTCGAGGTTCTGGTCATCGATCCTTTGAATCCGTAGCGATCGTTCGCTTGCCAGCCGGCGGTCTGCACGCCAGGTGGTTAGCCGCTAGCGCTCAATTTGCCCCAGGTTTGCGTGAATTATCGCGCCATTGATCACCGGATTGTCGATACAAAAAGCGATCGTGGCGGCGATCTCAGCGGGCTCGATCAGGCGATTGAAGGTCACGCCCGACGCAATGCCGGCCAGAATCTGCGGATCGTTGCCAACATGGTCGCGCAGCATCTGCGTGTTGGTGAACCCGGGCGCAACGCAGGCCGTGTGGACACCGCTGCCGGCAAGATCCTGACAGGTCGCCTGCATCAGGCCGTCAACAGCGTGTTTGCTCACCGCATAACTCAACGCACCAGGCACAGCTTTGGTGCCCAGCGTCGAGCTGACAAAAACAATCGACGAGCTGACGGGCAAGTGTGGAATCAATAGTGCATTGAGCATCGCCGGCGCTGTGACGTTGACAGCAAACGCGCGGTCTAAAGCCTCCAGACTAATGCTTTGCGCGCTGTCGCCGGCGAGCCAACCGGCGCTGTGCACGATCGCAATCTGCTGTCGGTCCTTACACGTGTCGAGCAGTGTTGTGCGTACATCGGCAGCCAGCGGTTCGGTCAAATCCGCCTGCAGGCTGACGACGCCCGGCACATCGCATCGTCGGCGAGCCAGACTGATAACATCGAATCCGTCGCGCAGCAGAGTGTGCGCTGTTGCGTGACCAATGCCGGTGCTCGCACCGGTAACAATTGCTAATTTGCTCATTGTGATTGCTCGTTGCTGGGCCATTCGCTGCTCGCCGATTGTCCATAGCCGGAGCCGACGGTGACGCGCATTGCGTGGATGCCGTAAGTGCTCGCTACGTCATCGCGCAGCATTTGCTGGAGCAGCCAGTGCGAGAGTTCCTCGGCGGTAATATTCGCGAGCGGCATGACGATCGTATCGCTTGCTGGAAAACGCAGTGTCTCGCCATTGAATGTCACGCTGACCTCGCTCGCGGTTTGTGCAACGCTCAGAAACGGCGAATGCGCCGGCATCAGAACGTACTCATCCAGGCCGTCGCACAAGCCGCGCAAGCGCTTTTTCATGATGTTGTAGTCAAAGCACAGACCATCGTCGCCAACTTGCGCAGTGATGTCGGCAGTCACTGCAAAGTTATGACCATGCAAACGCTCGCGCTCGGTGGCCGAAAAAATGGTGAAGTGCGCAGCGGAGAACTTTAGATACTGGTTGTGAATATGGATCGTCGTAAGGCGTGACATGACAACTGCTCTGGTGTGACGGCTGAATGATGCCCTGTGCCCAGTTGGATTGCATCTATGACGCAACGTCGACGTGATTGCGCACGGCGTAAGCTAACGGCGCCGAATGCCTGCAATAACTACAAAAACTGGTGAGTTGCTTAGCGCTGTTAATTTGCTGACCGTTAGCGAGTTTATTTTGCGGTATCAGCGACTTGAAATATGCGAAACGCGATTTCCAGGCGTCGTGATGCGCATTGTCGGTTACTGGTGCAACTGGTCAATTGTGATGGCTTCCATTATGTTTGGGCATTGCGCGCGCTGCACGTTTCTGGTTTGTCGCAGTGCAACACTCAGGGGTGAATTAATGGACAGACGAAAGTTTGTGAAAGTCGCAGGCGTTGGCGCGGGCAGTATTGCGTTGCCCATTTCCGGCCGGGCGATCGCGGCTGAGGAACTGCTGATGCCGGCGAACGGCACGCAGCAGCAAGTGCTCGCAGATGCAGCGCTCGGAGCGGCCAAAAAGGCCGGAGCGACCTACGCCGACGTGCGCGTTGGCCGCTACCTGAACCAGTTTGTCGTGACTCGCGAACGCAAGGTGCAGGACATCGTTAATACTGAGTCCGTCGGCGTTGGCGTGCGTGTTTTGGCAAAAGACACCTGGGGTTTTGCGGCGACCAGTTCCCTAACACCGCAAGCGGTAGCGCAGGCCGCACGCGATGCCGTTGCGATTGCCAAGGCCAATGCGGTGTACCAGACCGAGCCGGTGCGTCTGGCACCCGTCAAAGGTGTCGGCGAGGTGAGCTGGAAAACACCGATTAAAAAGAATGCGATGGAAATACCGATCGCCGATAAGGTCGATATGCTGATGGCAGTGAATGCCGCTGCACTCGACAACGGCGCCGATTTCGTCAATTCCACGTTCTATCTGGTCAACGAGCAAAAGTACTTCGCATCGACTGACGGCTCCTACATTGATCAGGATGTGCATCGTGTCTGGGCGCCGATGAGCGTTACGGCCGTGGATCAGGAATCCGGCAAGTTCCGCACGCGTAACGGTTTGTCCGATCCGATGGGTATGGGCTGGGAATACTTCAGTGGCGATGACGGTGAAAAAATCCCGGGTGTCACGACGCGCTATCGTTACAGCTACGACATGGTGGAAGACGCCAAGCTAGCCGCAGCGCAGGCGAAGGCCAAACTCACGGCGCCATCGGTCAAGCCAGGCCAGTACAGTCTGGTGCTCGATCCAACGCATCTAATGTTGACGATTCACGAATCGGTAGGACACCCGTTAGAGCTTGATCGTGTGCTGGGATACGAAGCGAACTATGCCGGTACCAGCTTTGCAACGCTGGACAAGTGGCAGAGCGGCGACTTCGAATATGGCTCGGAGCTTGTGAACCTGTTCGCCGACAAGGTGCAGCCGCACTCGCTGGGGGCAGTTGGCTACGACGACGAGGGTGTCAAGACGAAGAAATGGGATCTCGTGCGCGATGGTGTGTTGGTCAACTATCAGGCGACGCGGGATCAGGCGCACATCATCGATGAAGAGGCGTCCCACGGCTGCTGCTACGCCGATAGCTGGAGCACTGTGCAGTTCCAGCGTATGCCGAACGTGTCTCTGGAACCGGGCAAAGACAAGCTGTCTGTTGATGACATGATCGCCGATGTTGAGGATGGCATCTACATCGTCGGGCGCGGCTCGTACTCGATCGATCAGCAACGCTACAACTTTCAGTTTGGCGGTCAGCTGTTTTACGAGATCAAGGAAGGCAAGATCACCGAGCAGATCGAGGATGTCGCTTATCAGTCAAATACGCAGGAGTTCTGGAATTCGTGTTCGGCCATTTGTGATGAGCGCGATTACCGTCTGGGCGGATCGTTCTTTGACGGTAAGGGTCAGCCTTCGCAGGTCAGCGCTGTATCGCATGGTTGCGCAACGACGCGTTTCGACGACGTCAACGTGATTAATACCGCACGCAAACTCGGCTAATCGATAATCAGAATTCTGAAGAGAGCACTAACATGACTATTCTTAACCGCGACGAGGCTCAAGCGATCCTCAAGAAGGTAATTGCACTATCGAAGGCTGACGGCTGCCAGGCCAATCTGAACGGTTCGCGCTCCGGCAATATTCGTTATGCGCGCAACAGCGTATCGACGGCCGGCATCACGCAGGATGTCGGTTTGGCCGTGCAGTGTAATTTCGGCAAAAAAGTCGGTACCGCTACCATCAATGAATTCGATGATGCGTCTTTGGCAAAGGTGGTTGCACGCGCTGAAGAGACCGCGCGTCTGGCACCGGAATCGCCGGAATTTATGCCGGTATTGGGGGCGCAGAAGTATGCCAACAGCAATGCGTTCATCCAGCAAACCGCCGATATCGATCCGGAGTTTCGCGCTAAGGCGGCGGCTGCCAGTATCGGGCCTGCAAAAAAGCAGGACGCCACAGCGGCAGGCTTTTTGAACGATACCGCAGACTTTTCAGCAATGATGAACAGCGCCGGTCTGTTTGCCTACCACACCGGAACGAACGTCAATTTTACGGTGACCGTGCGCAGTAACGACGGTACCGGCTCCGGTTGGGCAACCAGTGACGACAATGATGTGCGCCGATTGGATACCGCTGCAACGTCTGAAGTTGCGTTGCAAAAAGCATTGGCGTCGCGCGAGGCGAAAGCGCTCGAGCCTGGCAAGTACACGGTGATCCTTGAGCCTGATGCGGCGGGTCAGTTGATTGGTCGTATGTTCTTTGGTTTTGACGCCCGCCAGGCCGACGAAGGCCGCAGCTTCCTGTCCAAGAAGGGTGGTGGTATCCGGCTCGGCGAGCAGGTGTTCGACGAGCGCATTTCAGCCTATGGCGATCCGCTTGACAAGAACGTCCCGGTGGCGACTTGGAATCAGGAAGGGGAGCCGGTAGAGCGGCTCGACATCATCAAGAACGGTGTTGTCAGCAACATGTTCTTCTCCCGCTACTGGGCGGCACAGAAGGAAGTGGATTCGGTGCCGCTGCCAAACAACCTGATCATGGTTGGTGGTGACAAGAGCCAGGCGGAATTAATCAAGAATACCGAGCGCGGGATACTGGTGTCGCGTTTGTGGTATATCCGCGGATTGGATCCGCAAACGCAGCTGTACACGGGCCTTACCCGCGACGGCACGTTCTACATTGAAGATGGCGAAATCAAGTACCCGGTGAAGAATTTCCGCTTCAACGAAAGCCCGGTCATCATGTTGAACAACCTCGACGAGCTAGGTCAGTCGAAGCGGGTCAACTTGTTCGGTTTGCCGGTGATGATGCCATCGATGCGGGTCAATGAGTTCACGTTCTCGAGCTTGTCTGACGCGGTCTGATGCATCGCTGAGCAGGCGCAGATTCGTACAGGCGGCGGCTTGCGCTGCCGCCTGTCCGCAGGTCTTGTCCGCGCAAGGCTGGGACTTTTTCTTCACGCGCATCATGTACGGGTCTGGCAACTGGAATGTCG
>JBCBDU010000003.1:0-151038 GCA_038529355.1 Pseudomonadota bacterium | reverse complement strand
GTCGCAGATTTGGCTGTGATCACCCCGGTTTGCGCCACAGTGATGACGGCCGCCAGCGGCCCAATCGCATTCGCTACGTCATTCGATCCATGTGCAAAAGCCATCCCGCACGCGGTAATCACCATCAAGACAGCAAATACACGTTCGACCGAGTAGAAATGTTGCTTCTTGTCCAGTTTCGCATCGGGTTGGATGCGCTGGATGATAATGCCGCCAATG
This sequence comes from Pseudomonadota bacterium, assembly GCA_038529355.1. Lineage (GTDB taxonomy): Bacteria > Pseudomonadota > Gammaproteobacteria > Steroidobacterales > Woeseiaceae > CALBPI01. Next base: position 150,819 of record JBCBDU010000003.1, on the reverse strand, counting down.
ATAGCGATGCCGATGGCAATCGCCGTTGCCAGTAGGTAGCTGGTCTGTGTGCTCAGGTCCAGCCCAACATGCTTGAGGCCTTTCAGAATCGTAACGAGCGTGATTGTGAACGCAGCGAAAAAGATATATACGGGCACATAACGCTTGGCTTTCTCGAGCGGATTCTCCTGACTGAGGATGAGCCGTTGTACGGACATATAAATCAGGAACGCAATAAAGCCGGCGGTGATTGGAGAGACAATCCAACTCATCGCGATACTGCCGACTTTTGACCATTGCACAGCATCAACGCCAATACCAACGGCTGCGAAGCCAACGATAGCGCCTACAATGGAATGCGTCGTAGAAACCGGCCAACCGCGCCATGACGCAATCAACAACCAGGTTCCGGCAGCGAGCAGTGCAGCCAGCATGCCGTAGATTAGTAGCTCCGGCGAGTCGCCCAACAGATCAGAATCGACAATACCTTTGCGGATCGTCGAGGTGACTTCGCCACCGGCAAGTACGGCGCCCAGAAACTCGAAGATGGCGGCAACGACGATCGCCTGACGAATCGTGAGAGCTTTGGAGCCTACGGAGGTCGCCATCGCATTGGCGACGTCATTGGCACCGATGCCCCAGGCCATGAAAATACCGAACACGGCGGCGAGGCCGATGTAGATGAACTGCGCTTCCATCCAGGAGCCCCGTAATTCTTATCTATTTAATGTGAGAGCAACAGCTCGAGGCGTCTTCCGACCCGTTCCGCCATATCCGCAATCTCGCCGATTTTACCAATCGTTTGATACAGGAACATGACATCGATCGGATTGAAGTCGTTTTCGATCGCAAACAACTTACCACGCAGGTCTGCTTCACGGGCATCGGTGTCCGTCTCAATCTGGTCGAGTTTTTCGATCATGCTGACGACCAGCTCCGCTTCGGCGCCACGAAAACCGCTGGTGAACAGCTCGTCAAGTTCGCGAACGCTTTTGCGCGCCTGTTTGGTCGCGTCGATACAGCGTGAGACAAAGTCGAGAAAGTCCGCCGAGATGTGATCCGGGATGGTGAGCTTGCGACCCATGACAATGCCGGATACATCGCGGGTACGATTGGCAATCTTGTCCTGCACAAGCAACAGCTCTAGCAAGTCTTCTCGTGGCACCGGCATAAACAGGCTTTTCGGCAGATTCTGGCGAATCTGTTTCTTGACATCATCCGCCTCGTTTTCGAGGCGTTCGATTTCGCTGCGATGTGCGTTCGCTGTTTCCCAGTCTTCGGTCGCAACAGCCTGAAAGAATCCCACCAGCTCGCGCGCGCATTTGTGCACGAGGTTGGCATGATTTTCCAACGGTGCCACCGGCGACGAGCCAAAAATGCCTGCCAAAATATTGGACACAACAGATCTCCTGCGTGGGTTGTGTGCTGTCGTGCAATAGCTGCACAGATAACGGGCTTAGCGGCCGGATATTATCACAGTCGTATGTCAGCTCGGTGCCGTGAATTGGATTGACCGCCAACGATCGCGCTACACTGCCGGCGCCGTGCAGACTTTTGACAACATCATCGTCGATCGAGGCTCGAAATACGCTGTTTCGGGTGGCGCATGTGGCGACGCTGAAACAGCCAGCGACTTCATCAAGCAGCTATGCAAGCGCAAGAAGTTCGCCAAAGCGACGCATAACACCTGGGGGCTAGTGCTGGCATCAGGCCCGCTCAAGCACGATGACGGTGAGTCGGGCGCGGGCATGATTATCGTGCGTATGCTTGAGCGCGCCAGACTGCACAACCACATCATCGTCGTCACGCGCTGGTACGGCGGTAAGCATCTGGGTGGCGATCGCTTTCGCCATGTGCAAGACGCCGTTCGTTTCTATCTTGACGCATATGGTCAAGCGCCTTGCAGCGCTCCTAGCGATATCGTTTAGTCTCTACGGTATGCACCGGTGGTACGTTAGCACCAGACGCCACTAGAGTCGTTTCGCAGTGATGCGTACGTTCGTTGCAATGTCATCTACCAGGCGGTTTCGTGATTGCGCAAGCAATTGCCCCTGAGTCATACCGAGCAAGATTTTTGCAACCATGACGCTTAGCGCTAGTGGCAACAGTGGCGCTCCGATCGCATGAAAAAAGCGATCTGCCCATAGTGATTGCACACTGGCCAGCGTGCTATCTGATTGCTGCCATGCTGCTGCGATCTGGGCGCTCCAGTCACCGCCAAATGCGACGAAAACGCTTACCGCATAGATAGCCGTAACGGCGAACAGCAGCTTATGCAAGAGCATGAACGCATACACGATGACATGCCGACGCCTTGAGGCCGAGAAAAACGCATCGTTGCGTTCAGTTTCGGATGCCTTGAAGCCAAGCATGTCCATCACATCGGTTGCCACAGGCCCGACAAACTGTTCCGTATTCTTGAAATACGTGGTGTGGTCGCGGACAACCGATCGATAGTTGTCGACACATACTTCGCGAAACAGCCTATCTTTGCGCTTTTTTGTCCACAGAGACTCTTCGATACCTTCGGCCGGCGTCCGTTGCAGTGAGCCAGCTGGTACCGGGTCATGGCTGGCGAAAAAATCTGTCCAGTTGCCGGCGATGTTGGGATTGAATTTGAAGCCATAGTTAGCGCCACCCTCAAGCTTCGGCACGACAAACAACATGACGAACAGGCTACTAAGAATGAGTGTCTTGCTCCAGCCATACCAGAGTTGCCAACGGAAGTCGGCTCGGGTGTCGGTCAACATTGGCATGAATAACCAGGCAAGCGCTGACAAAATGGTCGCCACTAAGAGCAGCGTGAAGATCTGTTTGAACAAACGCTCTGACGAGCTAGGTGTGCGCTCAGGCTCCAGTAGCGAAAGTGGCTTGATGCCCGAACCGAGAGAGAACCACCGCTTAACTTCGGTCCATGCCTGACTGCGCAGTAACAAGCGGGCAACTTCTGCGCCTTGCGAGTGCGAAACGACAACCAGCTCCGAGCATTGATTTCGCAACCAATCGAGATCTTTTGTCGCTTTGCTGATGATGGCGTTACGTCGCAACGGACTGGTTTTTAAGGCATAGCTTTGCCCGACAGTACCCATCATCACGTCGATTAGACTACGCGACGCCTTCTTGATCGCTTCGTTCGGAATCAGGCTGATGAACGCGAGCGCGTTTAGAAAAGACTGAGCAATGATCGCGGCTGGTATCAATAATGACAGTAATACCAGCCTAACCAATGCGATCGTAATATCCACAGGTAGTTTGATCGTCGCAGCAATCGGTAGCATGCGACTGCGGTTTTTACGATCAAAGGCGACCTGTGAGTGGCTCGAACTACCAAAAATTCGTCGAACGCCGCTGCGGATTGCGTGTAACTCTGGGCGCAGTGTCGCGCATGCATACAAAAACAAGATGGATGGCAGGGCCTTGTTGATCCACTCAAATAACTCACTGGCGCTGGGATAAACCGTCTTGTCACTCCAATAGCTTTCGGCCATCAATACGTGTGCTTCATGTGCCTTGCCGTCCGGTCCAACTCCAGCAAGCCGTACGCTACTGGCTACCGGCACATCGCCCCCGGTTGCCGGAAAAAAACTGTCTTCAATACGCATGGCACCGCAAGCAAGATCAATGCTCTCGCTGTCTGCAAAAACGCTGCCTTGTTGGTTCGTGTCAGAAGGAATATCGAAATCGTCGACGACCGAGCGAATGCCGTCTCGGTCCTCTCTTTGCCGCAAGAAACCGTCCATCGCGATCGCTTTGAGCGTCTTACGCTGCGCGCCGGACATCATTGCTTTCGATCGATGTGTTTTCCTGCGCAGAATCTGATCCCAGAACGCAGCAATCGGTTCACCGAATTTGGTTAATGTGTCGCGCACCTTATGGTTGCCGATGCCGTGTATGAACAAGATTCCTACAGCGAATTTGTGAGCTATTTCGATATCCGACCGGCGGATGGGTTTTGCGACCTGATGCGCAGCTTTTTGCTGCGGCTTCGCTCTCGGTGCGCTCCCGTCATCGTCGAGTGGTGCTGAATCCGTTGAGCATGGCTGCTGCCACGCTGTCACTACCAACGGGTTGCCGGCATCTGCGGCCATGACCGTTGAGCGCCAAACTGCCTCAATGTCTGTGCTGACATCGTTGAAGCGCGTCCAGCGCCGATGGTCGCTGACATAGATATCGGCGACCCAGATTGAGCGACCTGCCTCGCATTCTATGCCATAGAAACTGCGCGTGTTGTCGGATTCCGTTGCGTTGCAATCCCTGTAGAGGTCGGAAACTTGTGCTGACGAGTTGGGATCAGCGCCAATGATGCTTGCCAGTTCGCAGATGCGGTCTTTGCTGGATTGCTCCTCCGGTGCGAACGCCTCGTCGCCAAGGTGCACCCAAATATCGCCGGCTTCGGTATCCACTGACGTTGTTCCGACGATCAATATTGCTTGCGGCTGGTCGATATCGTCGCGCACAAGCACTTTCTCAATAGTGATGGCTGCTTTGTTTTGTGTCATTGCCTGCCTGCGTTTTCAACCTCGCCTGATTCCGAGATTAACGTATTCGCAAGCCATTAGGGATATTGCGCCGGCGGTGATGCGCGCACCGCAACAGCGTTCTCCCGACTTTTAACCAGAAGCGATAGAGCGTGCGCAAAGCACCATAAACGTGGGAAACGTCGAGTGTTTTGCGTACCGTCGCGGGTCAATCTTCCGCAAAGCATCAATCGGTTGTGTCTCCGTCACGCGCTCCAGTTGGAATCGGGCGTCGAGCAGCGGATTGATGATGTGCTCGAACGAGCGATAGTAGTCAGGCACAACCACCGGTTCGGCGGTAAAACCGCTCCAGCTTGCCTCGCAATAGTGAATACCGAACGCGCTCGGCGGCTTGAACCAGCGATAGGAGCCCATCGGGTGCTGGACGGAGATGACCAGACGACCTGCTGGCTTCAGCAGTCGGTGAAATTCGCCGAGCGGCGTCGACCAGTCGTACACGTAGTCGATCGCCAGAGACGAGACGACCAGATCAAAACTTGCGCTTGCCAGCGGTATCGGCTGCGCCAGATCGGCAACAAACAATTCAGCGCCGGCACCGGCGCGGTTTCTGGCCAACTCGATCATCGCGGGGCTTACGTCGAAACCGGCGACACGGCGGGCACCAGCTTTGATCAGATCGCGAACCAGAAAGCCTGGGCCACAACCGGCATCCAGAACGATCAAATCATCGACGTCGCCGATCTGTGCGCGCATCGCCGGATGCTCGTTGTAGCCATTCTCGGCTTTACGCTCTGCTATGTCGGAATAACCCTGCGCGAGACGCTCATAGGCATCGCGCGCGATTGGCTTGTGGCGATCTGTCATCGTACGGCTCCGGTCGGCTGTTGCTGCGTGCATAGCGTTGACGACAATCATAACCTTACCTGTAGCTTTGCCTATGGTGGTTTGCTAACTTGCGTTGATGTCTGTGATATCACGCGTGTTGTCGAAAGCTGCTGTCAGCAAAATGTTGAAGATCAGTCTGTCGATTGCCGTGGTTTATCTGCTGTTTGCAGCAGCGCTGATCTACTGGCCGTCAACGCCTGCTTTTGAGGTCCAGGGTGTTGCAAACGCCGGGCCGTTGCCGGTCGTCGGTGAGCCGGTGAAGATTCAGGCGCGCGACAATACAATGCTGTTTGCACAGCAGTTCGGCGTCCAGAGCGATACGGTGGCCATTTGGTTGCACGGCATCACCTCCGAAAGCAGTGATCACGCCAAAGGCGCCGCAGCATTTCACGCCGCGACGGGTGCGCTGGTGCTGGTCATTGATCAACGCGGCCATGCCCGCTCAGGTGGCGAGCCGTATGACATCGATTACATCGGTCAGTACGAGGACGATGTCGAAGACTGGATGGTATGGGCTAGTGCACGATTTGGTGATCCGCGTATTATCCTTGTTGGTCACTCCATGGGTGGTGGTGTGCTGGCGCGCTATGCGCTCAAAGACGCTGCGCCGGAGCCGGATGGCTATCTGCTGCTAGCGCCAAGCTTTGGCGAAGCGCCCACGCAACGCGAAGATAGCGGCGACGGACCCGATTTGTCGCATTGGGTGCATTTTCGTACGCCGCGTTTGTTTGGGTTGCTGATGCTCAACGTCGTTGGCATTACGGCGCTTGATAGCCTGCCGCTGATGTCTTTCAATGAACCGACCGGTGTATCGCAATACAGCTACCGCGCGACGATGTCCGGTCAACCGATTCGGCCGCTGACTGCGTACATCGCGCTGCAAGGCATTAAAGCACCGTTGTTGGTGGTGGTGGGCGCCGATGACGAAGTGTTCGTCGCCGATGCCTACGCCGATTTTGTGGCGCAGCACAGTGCTGGTGAGACGGTGGTGTTGCCCGACTTGGACCACAACCAGGTTGTCGACGACCCTGCGGCCATTGCCGTGATGTCGGCGTGGTTTGAGCGGGTGACGTCGCCATGACCTCGCCCTAGAGCAATTATTGTGATGCCATGATGTGCGGCCAGTGTGACGTGCCGCGCGTCCAGCAACTGCAATACGAAGCGCTAGCCGAGGCTTGTCTCCTGCTCGCCAAATTGCAACGCGGCGAGCTTCGCATACAACGGGTTACTGGCGACCAACTCGTCGTGGGTGCCGGTAGCAACCAGCTTGCCTTCATCCATGACGATGATCATATCTGCTTGCTTGACGGTCGCGAGCCGGTGCGCGATGACGAGCGTTGTGCGCCCATCCATCAGCTGATCCAGCGCACCTTGCACAAGGCGTTCGCTCTCCGCATCCAGTGAACTGGTGGCTTCGTCCAGCAGCAGGACGGGTGCGTTCTTGAGCAGTGCGCGGGCGATCGCGATGCGTTGGCGTTGACCGCCCGACAGGCGAATGCCTTTCTCACCCAGAAACGAGTCGTAACCTTCTGGTAGCGCCATGACGAACTCATGTGCGGCTGCGCTCTTGGCCGCGTCAATCACTTCTGCGTCAGTGGCATCGGGGCGGCCGAAGCGGATGTTTTCCCGCGCGCTGGTGCCGAATAGCACAGTATCCTGCGGCACCAGGCTGATTTGTTGGCGCAGCGCGTGTGGCGCGGTGCTGGCAACATCGATGCCGTCGATCCGCACACTACCTGACGCCGGATCGTAGAATCGCAGCAGCAGTTGCAGCGTTGTGCTTTTGCCTGCGCCGGAAGGGCCGACGAGCGCGACCGTCTTGCCGCGCTCGATATGAAAACTGACAGCGTCGAGCGCTTTGGTATCAGGCCGCGACGGGTAGCGGAACGTAACCTGTTCGAAGGCTACCTCGCCCAGACATGGCGATGGCAACGCGACCGGTGTGCCCGGCGCTGTGATCGCCGGCGCGGCGTTGAGCAATTCGGCCAGACGCTCCATGGCACCGGCACCGCGCTGTATTTCGCCCCAGACTTCGCTGAGGCTTGCGGCCGAACTACCAACGAAGCCGGCGTAGAGCAGGAACTGCCCCAACTGGCCACTCGTTAATGTACCGGCCATAACCTGTCGCGCGCCAAGCCACAGCACGGCGGTGATTGCACCGAATACTAGAATGATGCCCATCGCGCTGATCAGCGCGCGCACCTTGGTGCGCGCAATGCCGGCATCGAAGCTGTCCTTGACGGCCTCGGCGTAGCGCTCGCTTTGCGCGCGTTCCATGCTGAACGCCTGCACGGTCTGGATCGCATTGAACGTCTCTTCGGCCATGCCGCTGGTGTCGGCGATGCGATCTTGCGCGCGCCGCGACAGATGACGGATTCGCCGTCCAACGGCAATGAGCGGCACGACGACCAGCGGAATCAGCAGCAACATGTACAGCGCGAGCTGCAGGTTAGTGATTAACAACAGCACCAACGCGCCGACGAATGTGATCACTGAGCGCAGCGCGATCGAAAGACTGACGCCGGAGATGCTCTGTACCAACGTCGTATCGGTGGTCAGCCTGGACAGCACTTCGCCGGTCTTTGTGGTTTCAAAGAACGTCGGATCCATGTGCACGATGTTGTCGAACACGTCGCGACGCATATCGGCGACAACGCGCTCTCCCAACCACGTGACCAAATAAAAGCGCAGCGCTGCGAACGCGCCAAACACCAGAGCTGCAGCGAGAAAACCAGCGAAATAGCGGTTGATGTCGCTGGCATCACCACCGGTGAACCCGCTGTCTATCAGGTAGCGAAACGCGACGGGAAGCGCGAGCAGCGCGGCCGCTGCCACCAGCAACGATAGCAACGCAAATATGAGCGTGCCGCGATACGGTTGGATGAACGGCCACAACGTGCGCAACGGCTTCAGAGACCGGCCTGAAGCAGGCGGTCGTTCGATATCTGTCATCGTGGATCAGATCCAGGCTGCGGTTACACCGACTAAGGTAATCAAGGGTAGTGGAGCCGGACCCTGTTGCCAAATTGGGGGGGTGTGTTGTTGGCTAGCGTGCGCCAGCGGCTGCCTGCGTGTCGCTCGCTGCAGCCGCCTTTTCCTCGATCTCGATCTCGCGCTCTCGAGCCGTCAACCATTGGTTGACGCTGTTCAGGAACACGCTGTCGCCGACATTAATCTCAAAAATGGGTGCGAATTGTTTGAGCTTTTCAAATGCAGCATTGAATAGTTTGAACGTATAGATCGGCGACATATCGGTGGTTGGGCGAAACCGCTCGCACAGCGCATCAAGACGCTCTGTGAACATGCTCGGGTCCGCATTAAAGAACACGTTGCATAACTCATTGGCCAGCACAGACAGATTGCGCAGTCGCTCGTCGTCATTCGTGGGTGCTAACTGTGTGTCATCCGCAATCCCGTCGATCGCATCAGTGATCGATGAGGGCAGCGCCCAGATTTGCGCGACGGCTGAGCCCAGCGTTGCAAAGGTCACGCCCAGCACATCTGTTGCGGCCTTATCGCGATCGATGCCGTCCTCACGCTGCTGGCGCAGGATGATTTCGTGCTCTTCGTCAAAATAGAAGATCGCGAGGTTTTCGCCGAGGTTTTGGCACATGCCGGCGATGAACGCCTCTTCTGCATTGCGCATTTTTTCGCGCTTTGCCATGTGACGGGCGATCAATCCGCTCAGAAAAGACTTGCTCATGGAGTCCTTCAGCACGTCCGAATCACCTTTCAGGTGACCAAACAACGTCAAACTCGAGGCAACCATACGGATTTGCTGCACGCCAAGCAGTACGACGGCTTGTGACACGCTGGCGACTTCCGTCGCACGCGAGCCGTAAAACGAAGAGTTAGCCATCTTAAGCAGTTTGCTGGTCAGCGACAGATCACGCAGGATGACATTGGCCAGTTTGTCGGCGGAGCCGCCGCCTTCATCACCGGTCAGTTTGTTGATGTCGGTGAGCGTACTGGAAATCGCGGGGAAGTCTTGTTTGTGCTGCATACGGCGCAGCAGAAAGTCGATCGTGCTGTGACTCGGTGAGTCGACGCGCACCGCGTCTGCAAGACCTGCCGCAGTCACAAATAAATTGAATGCCTCGCGCATGGCGCCACCGTCCTGGTAGCGCGCTTCGGTGTCCATGACGAAGGCACCTTTCAGGAACCGCACGAGATGCTCGCCATGCTTGAGTTTGGCCAGCTTCTGATAGTCGACGGCAACACTGACAATGTTGCGCTGAATCGCCTCGACGTTCTCACCTGGTATTGCTCGCTCGCCCAACAGCATTTCATAGAACGTTGACGCCAGCGCGAACACGTCGGTAAACGGTCCGAGATCCTGGCGCAGGAAGTGCTCCGGTGCCATATAACGCAGCGTGCCGGTTGCCAGACTCAGGTCCTCACGCTCAAAGTTCACGAATTGCGCAAGCCCGAAGTCCATGATTTGTGGCTTGCCGTTTTCATCGAGCATGATGTTGCGTGGCCCGAGATCCAGGTGCAGCACACCGGTGGCGTGCGCTGCGGCAACGGCATCCAGAATTGCTGCCATCATGACGACAGCTTCTTCCATCTCAAAGTGGTGGCGCGCAACCAGCTCGGTGGCCATCGGCTTGCCGTCGACGAAACCGAACACCAGATGAGGCCCCAGTTCCGAAGTGCCGATGTCGTGGATCGGTACGATGTTGGGGTGTCGCAACTTGCTCGACACGAGCGCTTCGAGTGGTGTGCCGTTGTCGCCTGTCTGATTAAATTCTGCTCGGCTCGAGGTCACGACTTTGATGGCCACCTGACGCTGCAGCTCCGGGTCAAAGGCAAGGTACACCTTGCCTTGCGAGCCATGTCCCAGCACGCGTTTGACCTCGTAGCGACCGAATGTCGTGGTTGGCGTCGATGTCACTGAACTCTCCAGTCTGGTAGGGCGGTTTCGACGCACAGCACAAGGTTGCGTCACTGATGCCCCTGTAGCGGCAGTCGCAGCGCCGGCTTTAGCCATTTGCAGGTGATTCGCGCGTGATTCCGCGTTACGCTCGCGCGATGATTTCTACCTCCCTGTGGCTACCGTTTGTTGATTTGGCGGGCACCTTTGTTTTCGCCGTCAGCGGCGCAACGCTGGGCGTGCGCCGTGAGCTGGATCTGTTCGGCGTGCTGGTGCTGTCTTTCGCTGCGGCGACGGCGGGCGGCATCGTGCGTGATGTGCTGATCGGTGCAGTGCCACCCGCATCTCTGGCGGATTGGCGGTATCTGGTGGTTGCCACGCTGGCAGGCTTGGTCGTGTTTTTCTGGGCTGAGCATGTCGAGCGTTTGCGCAATCCCGTGCAGATTTTTGATGCTGCGGGTTTGGGTTTGTATGCGGTGTCCGGCACCAGCAAAGCGTTGGCTTATGGCATGACGCCGACCACCGCGGTCTTGCTGGGCACGTTGAGTGGTATCGGCGGCGGTATTGTGCGCGACATGTTGGTCGCCGAAGTGCCCGCTGTCTTGCGTTCGGAGTTATATGCCAGTGCTGCAATCGTCGGCGGCATCATCGTTGCTGCGGCGGTGGCGTTGTCGCTACCGCGCGGTCCGGCCATGTTCGTCGGTGCACTGGTCTGCTTCGCCTTGCGCTTTATGGCCATTCGCTACGGCTGGCGGCTACCCGTCGCACGCTTGCAGGCCGGCGATGACTGACGCGACTGATGCAGGACAGGCACTGGCCGGCTTTGCACCACTCGCAGGTCCTGGCGCGACGGTGCTGATCCTTGGCTCGATGCCAGGCTCGCAATCGCTGGCAGCACAGGCGTACTACGCGCATCCGCGCAATGCGTTCTGGCAGATTGCCGAAACCCTGTTCGACGTGCCGAAGCAGCTCGATTACGCCGCACGCTGTGCGGCGTTGGTGGCGACGGGTGTTGCGGTGTGGGATGTCTTGCGGGGTTGCCGCCGGCGCGGCAGTCTCGATGCGGCGATCGAGTCGGAATCAGCCGAGATCAACGATTTTGAAAGCTTTTTATTGGAATATACCGATATTTCGAAGATTTTGTGTAATGGCGGCTATGCCGCTACGACGTATCGTCGGCGCGTGCTGCCGATATTGCAGGAACCACTGGCACGGATTCCCATGCTGCAGGTGCCGTCGACCAGCCCGGCGCACGCCAGCATGAGCGTTGCCGAGAAAACGGCTGCGTGGCGTGCTGCGCTGCAGGCGTAGTAGAGTCTCGCGATGCTGCAACTACGACCGAATTGCGAATGCTGCGACAAGGACCTGCCGCCGTGCAGCGTCAACGCCCGCATCTGCACCTATGAATGTACGTTTTGCGCTGATTGTGTCGAGCATGTCCTGCGTAACGTTTGCCCCAATTGTGGCGGCGGATTCGTTGCGCGGCCGATTCGACCGCAGCAGGCTCGCCGCGCTGGTGTCAGCCTGATGGATCAGCCGGCGTCCACCGAGCGTGTGCATACGCGCTACAGCGACGCCGAGCTACGCGCGTTCGCGGCAGCACATGCCGACGTGCCCCCGGAGCAGCGTTGATGGTGGGCAGGCAGTGGGCGTTGATTGCGCTATTCGTCGTGATGATCGGGGTTGCGGCGCGACTGTCGTTTGCGCTGCCCGGTAGTGATGTACCGCAGACTGCCCAGACGGTGGCGGTGCTAGTAGCCGGTGGTGTGCTTGGTCTGTCCAACGCGAGTCTGTGCCTGATTTTGTATCTGGCGATTGGTGCATTGGGCGCACCGATATTTGCCGGCGGAAGCAGCGGTGCCGCAGTGTTGTTTGGTCCTACAGGCGGCTATCTGGCCGGCTTCTGGCTTGCTGCCTGCGCGCTCGGGTACTTGCGTGACCGGGGCTGGCTGCAGACGAGTGTGTTTGCGCCGGTGCTGGCCGCAGGCGCAGGCCATGTGTTGATCGTCGGGCTGGGCGCACTGTTGCTGAGTTTTTCTGTCGGGTTACCGGCGGCGTGGTTCAACGGCGTACAGCCGTTTCTGATCGGCGCACTGGCAAAGTCCGTCATTGCCGGCGTGATCCTGATTGGCTATTTTGCACTCGTGGGGAAAAGCAAACAGCAGGAGCGCACGCATGTCCAAGGCAAACAAGACGCAACCTAGCGACGCTGCGGTCAGCGATTATTTTGATGCCATTGATGATCCGCAACGCCGCGCGGATTGCCGCGAACTTGATGCGATCATGCAGCGCGTCACGCGTCGCGAACCGGTGTTGTGGGGTACCAGTATCATCGGCTATGGCAGCTATCACTATGTCTACGATAGCGGCCGTGAAGGCGACATGTGCCTGACCGGTTTTGCATCGCGCGGCAAAGATATCGCGGTCTACATCATGGATGGTTTCGACGCCTACGGCGAATTGCTGCAGCAACTCGGCCCGCACCGAAAAGGCAAGAGTTGTCTGTACTTGAAACGCCTCGATGGCGTCGACACCAAAGTGTTGGCGCGGCTGTTGCGAACGTCCGTGGCAACGATGCGCAAGCGCTATCGCTGCCAGTAGTCAATTGGCGAGGCGCTAGCCGGTGTTGCCCGATGCTGCCTTGCGCGGGCTGCTTGCCGTGAGCAGGTAAAACACAAAACCAACGCCGATGACAATCAGACCTAGCAGTCCGGCCTTGAACTCCTGATCCAGCACGAACCACAGCGTCCAGCCGGTCAGGGCAAGAAAGATCAACGGCGTGACGGGGTACCCCCAGGCGCGAAACGGCCGCGGCAGATCCGGCTGTCGAATACGCAACACGAACAATCCGAGTACCGCGGCAAAGGTGTTGAGTGCCAGTGTGAAGCCGGAAAACAGCAGAATGAACTGGAACGGTGAGGTGATGATGAACAGGATCGTCAGCGCCCCCTGCACGTAAATGGCGAAGGTCGGCACGCCAAAGCGATTGGTCGTCGCAAGCTTTGCAAAGAAGGCATGATCCTGGCCGATCGCGTGGTAAACGCGCGGGCCGGCAATAATCATTGCGCTGACCGTTGAAATCAGCAGCAGCGCCAGCACCACGCCCATCATGCGCGCGCCAAGGTCGCCAAATGCTGCGTTCGCTGCAATGTAGCCAATCTCGACTTCTCCGCGCATGGCATCCATCGGCGCGGCGTACAGGAACACAAAATTCAGTGCCAGATACAGGATGACGACTAACAACGTGCCTAAACCGAGCACTATCGGCAGATTGCGTTGCGGATTATCCAGTTCGCTCGACAGATAGGTGGCAACATTCCAGCCCGTGTAGGCATAGCTGACGTAAATCAGCGAAACCGCAAAGGCGCTGCTCAGCATGAGCTTGCCGTCGCCTGATTTGGGTGTGAAGTCGACCGGCTGTGGCGTTTCAGTCAGCGCGAACGCTAGCACGCAAAAGACGACGATCAGCGCGATCTTCAGTGCTGTAAAAGCCACCTGCACGCTGCCACTGGTCTTGCGGTGCGTGGCGTGGACAACGGTTAGTATCGCGACGAGTGCGACGGCGAGCGCAGCAATCGTGAACGGTGTCTGCGGCAAAAAGGGCAGCGCTGAAGTGAGGTAAGTGGCAAACGTGATAGCGGCCAATGCGGTCGGGCCGGCAAAGCCGACAGTGGCGGAAATCCAGCCTGATACGAAACCTGCCGCCGGGTGATAGATCTTGCCGAGGAAGTGATACTCGCCACCAGAGCGCGGCAATGCTGCGCCCAATTCGGCGTAGCACATCGCGCCGCAAAACGCCGTGACCCCGCCAATCAACCACAGCATCATCAGAACGAACCCGGAGCTGATGTCGACTAACTGGAACCCCAGGCTGGTAAAGACGCCGGTGCCGACCATGTTGGCGATGACAATCGACGCAGCAGTGCGTGGCGTGAACAGTTGTTGACGCAGATCGGTCATTCGTATCCCTAGAAAATCTGGTATGCCCGGCAGACTGCGACAGCGTGCCGGCGCCTCCACTGTACACGCCCGTCCTGCACGGGGCGACTGTCAAACGGCTGGACAGCGGCGTGCCCGCGCACCACTATTAGCGGATGCGATCGCGGGACCATTTCCAACTGCCACTACTGTGCTTGCTGGCGCTGATGGTGTGCCCGTTGGCAGCGGCGCAGGTCGCCAGTGAGCGGCAATTGAACGACGTGCGCGAGCGTATTGCGAAGCTCTCTGCGCAGATGACCGCGCGCACGCAGGAGCGCGGTTCGCTGAACCGCTCGCTGGCGGACATCGAAAAATCACTGGCAGCCGCCCAACAACGCCGCCGCGATGTGTCGCGCCAGCAAACGGCTGCTAATGCGCGGCTGGCGGATGCGCAAAAGCAGTATGCGCAAGAAGAGTTGGCACTGGCTGCCGAGCGCCAGGAACTCGCGCGGCAGCTACGCGCGGCCTACACGAGCGGGCGTCAGGAGCGCATCAAGCTGGTGCTCAACCAGCAATCGCCCGAGCAGCTCGGTCGCATGATGACGTACTACCGCTATCTCAACGATGCGCGGGTGGGCAACATTGATGCGTTGCGCGACCTTTTGGGCCGAATTGCTGCGCTGCAAGGGAGCATCAACGAAGAGCGCGCGCAGTTGGCAAGACTTGCCGACGAGGCCGATGCGCTGGTCGCACAACTGACTGAAGGGCGTGCCGAGCGCAAGACACTGCTGAGCGAGATCGACGCACAACTGCAGCGCGAGAGCGCGATGATGAGCGAGCTGAACCAGCGCGAGCGCGATCTGGCGAATCTGCTTGCCGAGCTGTCGAACATCCTTGCCGACTATCCGGTCAATGCGGAGGCGCCTCTGAGCGAGCTCAAAGGCAAGCTGACGTGGCCTGTAGCCGGTGATTTGGTGACGGCCTACGGCGACCGGCGCAGCGCCAATCTGCGCAGCAATGGCGTCGTGTTGGCGACCGACGCCGGTAGCGACGTTCGCGTGATCTATCACGGCAGGGTCGCCTACGCGGATTGGTTACCGGGCCTGGGGCTGCTCATCATCGTAGATCATGGCGATGATCTGCTCTCGCTGTACGGCTACAACGAGACGTTGCTCAAATCGGTAGGCGACTGGGTGTCGCCTGGCGATATTATCGCAACCGTTGGAAACACGGGTGGTCAGGCGCGCCCGGCGCTGTATTTCGAGCTGCGCAGCCAGGGTAAACCGTTGAATCCGGGCCGTTGGTTTCGCAATAAACCGTCGCGTTCGCGTCGTTGACCGGTTCGCTGGCGCAGCAGCGTTGATTTCCTGTATGTTGCGAAGACCGTGTGAGAGGAAGGTTTTGCGGCGATGAACATGACCAGCCGAATGTTGACTGCGATCACGGTTGGCTGTGCGCTGACCGCGGCATTGCTGGTCAGCGAGCGCCTGTTGCCCGATAAGCGGCAGACCGCGCTCGCGACCGATGCGCAGCTGCTGACCGAGGTATTGGAGCGCGTGCAAAGTGAGTACGTCGATCCGATAGAAGATTCGGTGCTGCTGGAAGCGGCTGTGCGCGGGATGGTTGCTGATCTCGACGCGCACTCTGAATTCCTCGACAAGAGTCAGTTCGAGCATGTGCGTGAAGGTGCCAGCGGTCGCTACTCGGGCGTTGGTATTGAGGTGACGCTGGAAGACGATCAGGTGACTGTGATCGCACCCTTTGCCGGATCACCAGCGGCGCGCGCAGGCATCCGCAGCGGCGATGTCGTGGTTGCCGTTGACGAGGTGCCGGTTACCGGCGATGCGCTGTATAGCACGGTTCAGCGTATGCGCGGTGCACCGGGCACCTATGTGTCCCTGTCGGTATTGCGCGACGCGCGCACGCTGGAGTTTTCGTTGCGACGTGAGCAGCTGACGCTTGCGAGCGTCAGCCATCGACTGTTGTCGCCGGACGTCGGCTATCTGAAGATCAGTCAGTTCCACGAGCGTACAGTCACTGAAGTGCGCGCTGCCGTGCAATCTCTGGAAGACTCCAACCTGACGCCGCTGGGTGGCCTGATCATTGATCTGCGCAATAACCCTGGCGGTTTACTGGATGCGGCAATTGATGTCGCTGATCTGTTTCTCGATGAAGGGTTGATTGTCAGTGCACGCGGCCGTGCGGCTGATGCCGTGTTTGAGCATCACGCGACACCAGGCATGCTGCTGGCGCAGACGCAGCTGGTGGTGCTGGTTAACGGGGCATCAGCCTCTGCTGCCGAGATCCTCGCAGGTGCGCTGCACGATCATCAGCGTGCACAGCTTGTTGGCAGCTCAACGTTTGGCAAGGGCCTTGTGCAAACGGTTATGCCGCTGTCGCGCGGTCAGGCCATCAAGCTAACCACGTCGCGCTATTACACGCCCAACGGCGACTACATTCATGACCGCGGTATCACGCCGGATATCGTCGTACGCGATTCGAATACCGCCAGCGATGCCGACGACAAACAACTGCAACGCGCACAACGCGAGCTAGCACGCGCGCAACCGGAGTTGCCGGGCAATCTCTGATGCGGGTACTGACGTTGCTACTGTTGCTGTGGATGGCAGCGCCGCTGTCGGCTGCGCCACGCATTGCGATCATCATTGATGACATTGGCTATCGCCGCGCCCAGGATGAGCAGGTGCTCGCGTTGCCGAGGTCTATTGCGGTGGCGGTGATTCCGGGCTCGCCGCACGGTAGTCAGATGGCCAGAGAAGCTGTTGCCCAGCAGCGCGAGGTGTTGGTGCATTTGCCGATGGAGGCGATGCACGATGACGCGGCGCAGTTTGCGCGCCATGACGATGCGCTGCACAGCGGCGATGACGAACAACAGCTACGACGCAGATTGCAGCGCGCGATTGTTCAGGTGCCGGGCGCGACCGGCATCAACAATCACCGTGGCAGCAAATTGACGCAGACAACGCGCTCGATGCGTTGGTTGATGCACGCACTGGCCTGTCAGCGCAACCTGTATTTCATCGATAGCTACACCAGTGCCGACAGCGTTGCGCTGGCCGAAGCGCGGCGCGCCCTGGTGCCGGCGACGCGGCGACATGTGTTCCTTGACCATGAGCCGCACGCCGATGCTATCGATGCGCAAATCGAGCGATTGATGGACAAGGCAGAGCAACAGGGTTTTGCGCTGGCGATCGGGCACCCGCTGCCGGCGACGCTGATAGCACTGACCGATCTAGAATCGCGACTGGCAGCCCGTGGCATCGAACTGGTGTCGCCCGGCGCGTTGGTTAGCGTGCGTGACGTGACCGCTGACGCATCGGCCGACTGATGCCCATGCTACCCTTACGACTGTAGATTTTTCCGGACTCGGTTATGTCGAATTTCCGATTCTGCCCCGTCTGCGCGGCACCGTTGGTGCCGGCCATGCACGGCGACCGGCAGCGTCTTGCCTGCAGCGATCATCGCTGTCAGTTTGTCCACTGGAACAACCCGACGCCCGTAGTCGCGGCTATCGTTGAACGCAACGGATGCATCGTGCAGGTGCGCAGCCACGGCTGGCCGCCCGGGTGGTTCGGTTTGGTCACCGGGTTCCTGGAAGCCGGAGAATCGGCTGAACAAGGCGTGTTGCGCGAGGTCAAAGAAGAGACAGGGTTGCCGGGCACGCTCGGCGACTTGATTGGCGTTTATCCGTTTTACCGGATGAACCAGATTTTGATCGTGTATCACGTCGCACTGGCAGATGGCGACATCGTCATTGATGCCGAGGAGTTGGAGGACTACCGCGAGGTCGCGTTGTCCGACGTCAAACCCTGGGCAAGTGGCACCGGCTATGCGTTGCGCGATTGGTTAGCAACGCGCGGTATCCACTTTTCGGATGATCAATTGTTGCTTAGAGATCGAGGGAGAAGCTGACAACATGCAACGCATTAAGTATCGGTGGCTGGCATTGGCACTCGTTTTGTTGGGCGTTGCGCGGCCGGCGTTTTCGCAGCAGAGCATAGAAGGCGCAAGCTTGTGTCCTGAAGTGTGGCAACCGGTGTGTGGTGCCGACAACAAGACGTATGCGAATGACTGCGTGATACGCAACGCCGGCGTCATCGTCGAGTCGCAGGGTGAGTGTCCGCGCGACGAGTTGGCGATTGTCCCCGATGAGAACAATGAATGCCCGGCGCGCTTCGCACCGGTGTGCGGCGCCGATGGCAACACGTATACAAACACGTGTTTTGCGTCGCTGGCCGAGACCACGGTCAAGGAGCTGGGCGTCTGCGCAGAAGGCGATTGCCCGCAGGAATCGCTGCCGGTGTGTGGGCGCAACGGCCGAACCTTCCTGAACCGCTGTACTGCCGGGCAAGCACGGGTTGGCGTCATGTACACCGGCACCTGCGATGTGAATGATTGTCCGAACGTGCAGGCACCGGTGTGCACAGCCGACGGCGAAACTTACGCCAACGCGTGTTTGGCCGCCGCTGACGGCGCGGAAGTCGCTACGATTGGTGCTTGCGGCAAGCGCGCTTGCCCAAAAGTCTTTGTGCCGGTGTGTGGGGTCGACAACAAGACTTACGGAAACGCTTGTGAAGCAGAGCGCGCCGGTGTGCGAATCATTGCGGCCGGTGATTGCGAGCGACACAACTGTCGCGACCGCTACCAACCGGTCTGCGCGGTGAACGGGCGCACTTACAGCAATCGTTGCTTGCTCGATCAGGCAGGCCAAACCATGCTGTACGCGGGCGCCTGCGCAGACACGAGCCAGTCGCAATGAGCGCGAAAATATCACTGCGCCGGCGCGTCTCGGATTGGTTCAAGCGCGACAATGGTCAAGTCAGGCTCAGTTACATTGCGCAGTTTGATCCGGCCGACGAAGATATCGAAGCGGTGCAACGTGGCCTGACGGCCTATAACGAGCAGTTCACCGGACAGGTGCCGCAGCAAAAGCTCGCTTGCTTTGCACGCAACGAAGCCAATCGCGTCGTCGGGGGCGCGCATGGCACGGTCACCTGGGGTTGGCTGTATATCGAACGCCTGTGGGTGGACGAATCATTGCGCGGCACCGGCGTCGGCGGCGAAGTGCTGGCGCGGCTCGAGCGTTTGGCACTTGCTGATGGCGTGTTCCGATTCCATGTGGGCACGACCTCATTTCAGGCGCTGGATTTCTATCTGAAGCAGGGTTACGAGGTCTATGCGCAACTCGAAGACTACCCGCCCGGTCACACCGATTACTCGTTGAAGAAGATCATAGAGCTGAATCTCTAGCCGGCGGCAACGCCGTCCACTGACTCCATGTCGACGCCCGCTGACGACACGCTTGATTGGTTGCAACGCATTGTTGTCGATCTGAATCTGTGCCCGTTCGCCGCACCGGCGCTGCGGGCAGATGCCGTTGATATTGTCGTTTCGGACGCGGTAGGCGCTGATGCGTTACTGCGCGATACGCTGCATGAGTTGAACCGTCTCGTAGCCGTGCCCGCCACGCAAACCGATACCGTGCTGATCGTGTTCAGCCACGACCTGCAGCAATTCGACGATTATGTGCAGTTCGCAGCGCTGGTCGACGACGTCATCGACGCGTTGGCGCTGCGCGGCGTGCTGCAGCTGGCAACATTTCACCCGCACTATCAGTTTGAAGGTGCAGCCCGTGCCGACCGCGATAACTTCACGAATCGGGCGCCGTGGCCGACATTGCATGTGTTGCGCGAAGCCAGTCTTGCCGAAGCGATAGATGCGCATGCGGATACCAACGCGATACCGGCGCGCAATCGTCAATTGCTCACCGCAATGTCGGATGCACAGTTTGAGCGCCTGTTTGGGCGTCGCAACCCGAGCTAGAAACGTGTGGCGCGCGTCGCCAATGCCTTGATGCCTTCGGTGAGTAGCCACAGGAACAGCACCGGCAGCAGAATCGTCTGCAGTACAAAAATCACAATCAAATTGACAATGTGTTCGGTCGCACCGGCAACGCGCTCTTGCAAATTGGACAGTCGCTCACGCACGTCCAGGGCTGCAATCGAGTCACCAACGAAATCGCCAAAGCGCGAAAAAAATCCGCTGTCTTGTGAGTCGGACGACTGCGTTGCGTCTTCGGTAATCGTACGAATGTCGTCTGATGTGGATTCAAGCGCTGTTGTTGCCGCACTCTGCTGATCGGCCAGAAACAGGTCGAACACGACGTTTGAACCAATGACCAAAAACGGCAGCGCAAATCGCACAAGAAATGCAATCAGCAGAAAACGTAGCGCGAACGCGCGCAGTCTGAGGCGCACATGCAGCGCCGGTATCCACAGCGTACAAAGCGCCAGCAAGGCAGCAGCGCACAGCAGCCAACTCACGCCTTGCGTGCCGGTAATCTTCAACAACAGGTTTTGCAAACCGATTGCGCTGGTTGCAACCAGCATGACAGACGAGAAACGTTCCACCAGATCGTTCACGGGGTCGAGCGCCTGACCCACCGTCAGATTCACACCAACGCCACCCGGCTCCAGCGCAATTTCGGTGCCTTGCGCAACGGAGATAACGCTGTTCAGGCCGCGTGCGGCTGCCCACGTCACGAACGCGCGCTCCAGCGCAGAGGCGGCGTATTGCTTGCTGAACGAGTCCGCGACGCCGGTGAGGGCAAGCGCACAGACCGAAACGGCGAATAGCGTCCATAGGTTTTTCGGCATCGTTGGCATCGTGTGCACTCCGGCGGCCAGTGATGACGATAGCAAAGTCTGTGCGTCGCTGGCGAGCTGCTGCACGACGCGCATCACCGCAAGCGCGTGCGACTTGCTACACTTTGCTGCAGATCAACGGGGAACACCGGCACATGAGTACTTTCGAGAAACTGGGCGCCTTCTATCTGGGTAAACGCATCGATGCGCAGACCGACGAGATCAGCGATGAATTGGTGTTGTACGACTCCAAGGATCTGAACACCCACGCCGTCATTATCGGTATGACCGGTAGCGGCAAGACCGGCCTGGGTATCGGTATGATCGAGGAAGCGGCGATGGACAACATCCCGGTGATTGCGATTGATCCGAAAGGCGATATGGCGAACCTGATGCTGACGTTCCCGGAATTTCGCGGCACCGATTTTGAACCGTGGGTGAATCCACAGTCCGCTGCCAATCGGGGCGAGACGGTCGCGCAATTTGCGACAGGGCAAGCAAAGCTGTGGAAAGACGGCATTGCCGGTTGGGGTCAGAAGCCTGCACGCGTGCGTGAGCTGAAGAAACGCGTCGACATGAACGTTTACACGCCGGGCTCGAATGCAGGCTTACCGATCAGCGTATTGAAGAGCTTTGACGCCCCCGCGGCCGCCGTGCGCGAGGATCGCGACTTGTATCGGGAGCGCGTTCAGGTCACCGCGACCAGCATCCTGGCGCTGCTTGGCGTTGATGCCGATCCGGTGACTAGTCGCGAGCACATTCTGATTGCCAACTTGTTGGACCATCACTGGCAGCAAGGTCAGAGCCTTGACCTGCCCGCGATGATCACGCTGATTCAGCGCCCGCCGATGAAGACGATCGGGGTGATGCCACTGGATACGTTCTATCCGGAAAAGGACCGAATGGCGCTGGCGATGCAACTGAATAGTCTGCTCGCCGCGCCGGGTTTCGAAGCGTGGATGGAAGGTGAAGCACTGGATATCCAGAAGCTGTTCTATACCGACAGCGGTCAGCCGCGCGTGTCGATCATGTCAATTGCACATTTATCCGATGCTGAGCGCATGTTTTTTGTTTGCATGTTGCTCAATCAATTGATTGCATGGATGCGCGCACAGTCGGGCACCTCGAGTCTACGCGCCATGCTCTACATGGACGAGATTTTCGGTTACATGCCGCCGGTTGCGAACCCGCCTTCCAAGACGTTGTTGCTGACACTGTTGAAACAGGCGCGTGCGTATGGCGTTGGTCTGACATTGTCGACGCAGAACCCGGTTGATCTGGATTACAAAGGGCTGTCCAACACCGGCACGTGGATGATTGGGCGGCTGCAGACCGAACGCGACAAGGCGCGCGTGATGGAAGGCCTTGAAGGCGCCAGTGCCGCCGGCGAATTCGATCGGCAGGCGATGGAGCAGACGCTGGCCGGGCTCGGCAAGCGTCGTTTCCTGTTGCACAACGTACACGAGAGTCATCCGGTCGTGTTCGGCACCCGCTGGGTCATGTCGTACCTCGCAGGTCCGATGACGCGTGAACAGATCAAGACGTTGATGGCGACGCGCAAGTCCGCGCACACGCAGGCGCAGACCAATGCGACCAAAGCGGCGACGCTGAATGCGGCCACCAGCAAACGCGTTGCGGAGTCAGCTACCTCGGCGCCGGTGGTGCCCTCAGGTATCAATGAATACTGGCTCGATGGTGATGCGAGTGCGCTCGTTTATCGGCCGGCGCTGGTCGGTGCTGCCGAGTTGTTCTTCAGCTCGGCACGCTACAAAGTTGAGCAAGAGCGCGAATGCGTGGCCACGGTGTTGCCCGATGACGGGCCGGTTGCCATCGATTGGGATGATGCCGCAGTGTTGACGACGCCGGTTGATGACTTGCACACGCAGCCGCCGGTCGCGCGAGCGGCTTATGCTGCGTTGCCCGACGTGTTGGCAGCGCCCAAACAGTATGCCGGATGGGAGAAACAGTTCAAGCGCTGGTTACGACAGACACAGACGATCACGCTGTATCGTTCGCCGTCGATGAAAGTCACGTCCGCGGCGAACGAAACCGAAGGCGAGTTTCGTGCGCGGCTACAGACGCTCGGTAGCGAAAAACGCGACCTGGCAGTGGCGAAACTGCGCAAGAAACATTCATCGAAGATGAACACGCTCGAAGGTCGATTGTTGCGCGCAGAGCAGGCCATTGAGCGAGAGGCTGCGCAGTCGAAAAAGAAAACGCTCGACACGGCGATCTCGTTTGGTACGGCGATTCTCGGCGCGGTGCTTGGGCGCAAGCGCATTTCATCGACGTCGGCGAGCAAAATCGGCACGGCGATGAAGAGTGCCGGCGGTGCCCGCAAAGAGGCAGCGGACGTTGCACGCGCCAAGCAAACGGCGGCCAAGGTGCGTGAAGAGCTGGCTGAGCTGGAAGCGACGTTTCAGGCAGATGTCGATGCGCTGGATGATGCGTTTGATGCGCAGACCGAAGCGCTCGACGAAATCATTGTGAAACCCAAGTCTACCGACATTCAGGTGCACTTCGTCGGTTTGCTGTGGATGCCTTACCAGCGTGACAGCAAGGGGCGTCTGATCGCGTTGTCATCATCACAGTGAGGTCTTTACTGGGCGCGGTGGCTGGCGAGCATCGGCTCAATGCCATTGAACAGTGACAACACAGAGTGATCGCGTCCGGCGGTGAAGTGTTTGGCTACGCTTGAGAACGGATACATGATGAAGTCAGGTTCAATCGCAATGGCCGTTTCGCCGGACTCGATAATCCACTGACCACCATAAATCGCGATGATCGCGCTGCCGTAGAACGATGCAATAATGTCGTGCAGCGTGTCAATGTCGATATGTCGCGAGCGCTCGATAAAGCCGTCGATCCAGACCACTGATTGATGATCAAGCGCCAACGTAAAACCCGCTGATGCCGAAAGCTCGCCGATGACCAGCTGCGTGTTGGCGTCGATGGCTGCGCGTTGCTCGTCGCCGATCGCCGCAACGGCTGGTTTGCGTTTAGCGCGAATGCCTAATGTGGCTGTGAGGCTGGCTAAAATTCTGTGCATGCTTGATCTGCCGTTTCGTCTACATCGTTGGGCTCAAGCCTAGCGGCATGTGCGCTATGTCGATGAGTCGAAAATCAGTGACACGCAGATCAAGCGTTCGACTGCAGCAATCGGGGGTAAAAAAAAGGGGTCAGTTACTGACCCCTTTTTCCTGTCGCTAACCGAGTCGGCTAGCGCAGTTAGCGTGGCAAGGTTACCAGCCGCATTGCTGGCCTTCGTTGCGCGTTTCGAGCCATCCGAGTAAGGGTGAGAAGTACTCGACCATCGCGGATGCGTCCATCTCACGCGTGCCGGTCACCATTTCAAGCGAGTCCTGCCACGGCTGGCTGGCGCCGGCTGCAAGCATCGCTTCGAGCCGCGCGCCGGCTTCCTTGCTGCCGTAGATCGAGCAGTCGTGCAGCGGACCATCGTTGCCGGCCGCTTCGCACAATGCGCGCTGGAACTGGAACTGCAAGATGTGCGCAAGGAAGTAACGCGTGTAGGGCGTGTTGGCCGGGATGTGATACTTGGCGCCTGGATCAAAGTCAGCTTCGCTACGCGCAACGGGCGGTGCAATGCCCTGGTAGCGTGTGCGCAATTCCCACCAGGCAGCGTTATAATTTTCCGGCGCGATCTCGCCCGAGAACACGCGCCAGCGCCACTCGTCGATCAATTTGCCAAATGGCAGGAACGCAAGCTTGTCGAGTGCCATACGCATTTGTGCGTTGATCAGAGCTTCTTCGCTGCTGTCAGCAGCGTCGGCCAGGCCGAGATCCGCGAGGAAGGAAGGCGTCAGGGACAAGGTAACAGTGTCACCTATGCCTTCGTGGAAGCCGTCGTGCGCGCCATCCTGGAACAGCGGCGGCTGGTCCTTATAGGCGATGAAGTAATAGATGTGGCCGAGCTCGTGGTAGATCGTTGACAGCATTTCAAACGTCGGCTCGATACACATTTTGATGCGCACATCTTCGCCCCACTCCAACGGCCATGCACTGGCGTGGCATACAACATCCCGATCGCGCGGCTTGGTCAGCTGTGAGCGCTCATAGAACGTGTCGGGTAATTCAGGCAGACCCAGCGAGACGAAAAAATCTTCGCCAAGCCGAACCATTTGTTCCGGTGTGTAGTCCTGCTCAACCAGTGCTGCTGTGACATCGGCGCTCGGCACACCCGGATAAGGTTCAACGAGTTCGTAGATGTTGCTCCAGCTCTGCGACCACATGTTGCCGAGAAGGTGCGCCGGAATCGGTGCATCGACGGCTACCTTGTCGGGTCCGTAGGTTTCCGACAGTTCACGACGCACATAGCAATGCAGTGCCTCGTATAGCGGTTCAACCTGCGTCCACAACCGCGATGATTCACGGTCGAATTCAACGGGCGACATGTCATAGGACGAGCGCCACATGTGACCCAGATCGTCGAAGCCCAGCTCCTGCGCGCCGGCATTGGTGAGCTCGGCAAAGCGTGCATAGTCATCCCGCATTGCCGGTGAAACCGTGCGCCAACCCAGCCAGGCATCGAGCTGCTCGTCGTAATCGCGGCTGGTCGCCATGATGTTCGACAACTCGCCAAGTGTCAGGCACTGACCTTCCGCAGGGCAATACGTGCCCGCGCCGTAAACGCCTTCCATGCGCGTCGTGATCTGTGCAAGCTCGCGCCGTGCAGCATCACTGTCCGGAGCCGGCTGCGATGTGCCGAGTTTGAGTTTTTGCAACGCCCGGGCAGAGCTTGCGTCCATCTGCGACAAGTCGTAACGGTTGG
This sequence comes from Pseudomonadota bacterium, assembly GCA_038529355.1. Taxonomy (GTDB): domain Bacteria; phylum Pseudomonadota; class Gammaproteobacteria; order Steroidobacterales; family Woeseiaceae; genus CALBPI01. The sequence goes on along the minus strand of JBCBDU010000003.1, from coordinate 125,232 downwards.
CTGCTGCGACTGATCGCGAATGGAAGGCTGCACTGCGCTCTTGCGATTTAGCCGCCAGAATCGCAGTGTCCGACGTGATGTAGGTCGAACGAACCCACGCGGCTGCGCCGCTCTCCAGACCCAGTTCGTAAGACTCGTCGTTCAGTGCCTGCACGAATTGCTCAGGCGACAACAACGGCGCCTCGTCCGTAGCTGGTTGCGTTGTGGTTGCACAGCCGGCGATTGCAGTCAGCGCGCCCAGCAAGGTCAGGCGTACTGTTATGCGTTGACGTAGCGTCATTTTATACCTCCCATCAGAGAGCGCACCGGTTTGCTGAGCACCAGCAGGATCAGGCCGGCGCCGCCGGTCGTCATGACAATGTTCATGTATTGATCGGGCATCGCTGCGACGTTGTTGGCGTCGAACTCACCGGCGATCAGCCCCGCAATCAGGTTGCCGAGCGATGCTGCCAAAAACCAGATACCCATCATTTGACCGACGTAGCGCTTCGGCGCAAGTTTTGTCGTCGCCGAGAGTCCTACCGGAGACAGTGTCAGCTCGCCCATCGTGTGCAGCAGGTAGGTCAGCACCAGCCAATACGGCATGGCCTGATTACCGGCAGCGACGATTTTTGCAGCGGCGACCATCGTCAGGAAACCCAGCGCGAGAATGATCAGACCAACCGCAAACTTGAACGGCGTTGCCGGTTCCATGTTGCGCTTGGCCAAACCGACCCACATCGCAGCATAAAACGGCGCCAGCAGGATAATGAAGATGGCGTTCAGTGACTGGAACCACGACGCCGGGATCTCGAACGTACCCACCATGCGATCGGTGTAACGCTCGGCAAACAGGTTCAACGAGGAGCCAGCCTGCTCGAACCCGGACCAGAACATAGCCGCGCCGAGGAACAATACAATAATGACGACAACGCGTTTTTTCTCAACGCTTGTGAGTCCGCCGAATAGCAGCACGTATAGGAAGAATAGGGCTGCCATCGAAACGATGACATAGGTCATCACAGATGCCAGTGAGACCGCGTCGAATTTGATGATGCCGGTCAGGCTCAGCGCGACAACAGTCGCCAGAATCAGCATCGCAATCGTGACGATGGTCCAGCCTGTGCGGCGTTGTTTCAGATCCTTGTCAACGTCGCCGCTGCTGCTGGGCAATCGGCCTGAGTCGCCAAGATATTTCGTCGTCATGCGGAATTGTATGAGGCCGAACAACATGCCGACGCCAGCGGCCGCGAAACCGTAGTGCCAACCCCAGTTGTCGCTCTGGCCGAGGCCGCCACAAATCAGCGGACCGAAGGCGGCGCCCAGGTTAATACCCATGTAGAAAATCGTGAAACCAGCATCGCGGCGCGGGTCGCCTTCGGCATACAGCTCACCAACGATGGCGCTAATATTGGGCTTCAACAAGCCGGTACCGACCACGACGAGCACCAACCCCAGGAAAAACGCCTGAACGCTAGGTACGGCCAGAACGAAATGACCTGCCATGATGATGATGCCGCCAAACCAGACGGCGCGCTGTGCGCCGAGCAGGCGGTCGGCGATCCAGCCACCCGGCAGCGCCACGAGGTAAACGGCCGCCGTATACAGTCCGTAAATCGCTGTGGCGGTCTTGTCAGTCAGCCCCAAACCGCCGGTTGCGATTTGATCGGTCATGAACAACACGAGCAATGCGCGCATACCGTAGTAACTGAAGCGTTCCCACATTTCTGTGAAAAACAGCGTAGCGAGGCCGCGCGGATGACCGATGATGGTCTTTTCCGCCGCCGAAATCGGTGCGTCAGACATTGAATCTCCCCTAAAAATTTTGCCGTAAGCTTTCAGCAGTTACCGTCGTTAGTCAAATGCAGCGGTGCATTATGGCAATCACATGATCTGCCAGTCGTTGACGTTAACGGCTCGACTGCCATGGACGTATCACGAGGCGGTTTTTATTTGGCGTCAGGATCGTTTTTGAATACCTGATGTCGACAGACTATGCTGGTGTGAAGCGCAGTCAGCTGGGGCTGCGTTCAGCGACCGGGGTCACTGGTTCATATGAACGGATCTTGCGTTGCTGCAGTTTCCAGCGAAATGGGGCGGTTTGACCGAGTACAAGGAATAATAGTCATGAAAATCAGCACTTTGCTTGTGATTGTGATGGCAGCGATGTCGTATGGATGCGCCGCGACGCCAGCGATTGAAGGTGATGCGCGCGCCGATCTTCCGAGGCCACAGCCACAAACCGGGACCCGGCTGATCCGTCGAGCCGGCGTGGATAGCGGTCGCAACGTTCAGACGATGACGGAAGACCAGATTGACGCGACCGGTGCCAGCAACGTTGAGGATTTGTTGCGTCGCTAGACGATAACGCGTGAGGCGTTCGACCCGTTAAGCTGCAACCCGCGCGGCAGATTGGGCCTCGGCGAGGCGTGTCACTCCCAAACAGATTGCGGCCAACGAGTGGGCGGCCAAATCTCACGGCGCGTTCGTTTCAGACACTACGGATAGGATTTGTGATGTTGGAACAATGCCGGCTGTGTAACGGCGACAACCTGAAGCACTACATGTCGGACGGTCACGCGCAGGACTTGCACTTCTATCAGTGCCAGGACTGCCAGCTCGTCAACTATGACCTGTCGCTGGGCGTCGATCAGACTCAGTACACGCACACCTATGTCAGCCCGACGGTGGCGGACTACAAGTCGAACGTCGATGGCACGCAGTCGTGGGACTACATTCGCAAGCGGCATCCGACGCCGGCCAGGTTCATGGATATTGGCTGTGGTAACGGCCGCTTGCTGTATCTGGCCCAGCAAGCCGGCTGGCACGTCAAAGGTCTCGAGCTGTCGGATGAAGCCGCGCGCGACGTCAGCGCCGAGCTGGGCGTCGAAGTCGCTGTCAGCGATTTTCTGCGCTACGACGGCGACGACAAGGGCGAATATGACGTGGTCGTGTTGCGGCATGTGCTGGAGCATTTGCCGGATTCGGTGCTGGCCATGAGCAAGATTGGTGAGCTATTGAAGCCGGGCGGTCATGCCCTGTTGGAGTTTCCGAACACACGTTCATTCGCGTTTGCGTTCAAACGCTTTTTCAAGAACCGCGGCATGCGCAACAAGAAGTTCGCGCCGGAGTGGCGCCCCGGACACGTCAACGAGTTCTGTAAGCCGGCGTTCAAGACGCTGCTGGATATGACCGGTTTTGAATTAGTGGACTGGCGCACCTATTCAAACAAGCCGTTTAGCAACGCGCTCTATCAGGTCTGGCACGTCGGCTCGAAGGCGCGAGTCTGGGTGCGCAAATCTGCTGCGGCGGATAAGCGGGCGGCCTGAGCGGCGCAGTCGCCGGTGTTCGTTGGCAGCCGACCGGCAACTCCACCTTTCGCAGAAGTGATCAGACGACTGCCTTAACCGCTCGTCGATCGGCAGCTTCAACCTCGACTAATCGAACTCTTCGTCGCCGTCGCCGGTATGTTCGAGCGGTTCGTTATCGGCTTTGTGCTTAAGCAGCAGCGCCGACATGATGATGCCGGCCTCGAACAGCACGTAAACCGGGATCGCCAGCAAGGTCTGGCTGAAGATATCCGGTGGCGTCAGGAACATGCCCACGACAAAGCAGCCGAGGAACACGTAGGCGCGCATGCGCTTGAGCTTGGCGGGTGACGTGAAACCGGCCCAGCACAGCAGCACCGTCGCCACCGGCACTTCGAACGCGATGCCAAAGGCCAGGAACAGTGTCATTGCGAACGACAGATAGCTGGAGATGTCGGTCATGTTTTCAACGCCTTCGGGCGCGAACGCAACCACGAAGCCGAAGATCAGCGGGAAGACGACAAAGTAGGCAAACAGCACGCCGGTGTAAAACAGCACGATGCTGCTGGCCAGCAGCGGCACGGCAAAGCGCTTTTCTTTCTTGTACAAGCCTGGCGCAATGAATGCCCACACTTGATACAGGATGACGGGCATCGCCAGAAACACGGCGACGAAAAAGGCCAGTTTGAACGGCGCGAACACCGTCGAGGCCGGTTCGGTGGCAATCATCGTGTTGCCGACCGGCAATGCCCGCTGTAATGGCAGTGCCACTAACGTAAACAGTTTTTTCGCGAACGGCAGCAACGCCACGAACATCACAACGATGGCACCGAACGCCCACAACATGCGCGAGCGCAGCTCAAGCAGGTGCGATAGCAGGCTCGATTCCTCGAGCGCTTCGTCGTCGGTGATGCTCATTGTTGTGCCGCGTCTTTGCTGGTAACGGTGTCTGCGGCCGGAGGCGTCGTCGCCGCAATGCTTGCAGGAGCCGGTGACTCTTCTGGCGCAGCGGCTACGCTTGTGTCTTGCGGTGCCTCTGGCGTATCGCTCGCGGTGTTGGCAACAGCCGCCGTGGTGGCAGCGGCCTTCGCACTGCTAGCGGGCGTGATCGGGTCGGATAAATTGTTGATTTGCGCTTCGAGCTTGTCGACGCCCAGACCTTTTTTCAGATCCACACGGTTCGGCAGCGAATCACGAATTTTCTTCATCTCCAGCTCGTCCTCGAGCTGTACCTGAAAGTTGCGGCTCATGCGCCGGGCATAGCCAACGAAGTGGCCGATCTTGCGTGCCACCTCCGCCATGCGTTCGGGACCGAGCACGACGAGCATGATCGCGAAGATCAGTACCAGTTCAAGTGTGCCGAAACCCATGCCTGCCTAGCCCGCAGTCAGCTTAAGACTGGCTGCTCTTGGAGCTGTCTTTGCTGGGTGTCGATTCGAATGTCGCGTCTTCGCTCTCGTTGAGTACGCGCGTCTCGTCAGCTTTTTTTTCGCCATCATCAATGGCGTTTTTGAAGCCTTTGACCGCGCCGCCAAGGTCGCTGCCGATGTTCTTGAATCTCTTAGTGCCGAAAATAGCGATGACAATCACCAGAACAATGATGAGCTGCCAAGCGCTGATGCCTCCTAAACCCACGATAATCTTCCTTCTATAGTGCCTGTGACACGCGTCGTTACATCATACGCGAGTTAGCTTGGCTAGAGTGCCAGAGCCCTGTGACAAAACGGTAAAACTGTGAGGTCGGTACGGCTAGCGGGCTCCGCCCACCTGCAGCCAGAACGTCACAGGGCCGTTATTAACCAGTTCGACCTGCATATTGGCGCCGAATTCCCCGGTTTCAACCGCGATGCCGGTTTCCCGCAGCGCGTTGACGCAGTGTTCAAAGCACGTGCGCCCCAAATCCGGTGGGGCAGCAGAGGCAAAACTTGGCCGGCGGCCGCGCCCAGTGTCGGCCGCCAGCGTGAATTGAGGCACGAGCAAGACTTCACCGCCGATAGCGCTGACCGACAAATTCATTTTGCCGGCATCATCTTCGAAAACACGGTAAGTTGCGATCTTTTGTGCCAATTGTGCGGCCAACGTGTCGTTGTCATGCTTCTCAACGCCAACCAGCACCAGCAAGCCGGTGTTGATGCGGCCAATACAGTTTCCGTCGACGCAGACATTCGCGCGCGTGACACGCTGCAGCAACCCGATCATGTGCGCTTACCTGTTAATTCCTGAGTGGGGATACCGCCGCCAAATCGACATCCGGAGCACCAATTGTAGCGGATCACACCGCGGATCGAGCGGTGCAAGAGCGGCGGTTGGCGGCGACGGCTGGCTGTAGCATGATGGTCGGATAACGATGACAGCCTCGGGGGAATTATGAAGCGTCGTAAGTTTTTATCGCAGCTCAGTGGCGGTGCCGTAGCGGCCAGTCTGGCGGCCTGTTCGGGCGAGCAGCAAACCGCCGGTGGCAGCGACAGCCCGGCGCAACGCTTCAAGTGGAAGATGGTGACGACGTGGCCGCCCAACTTTCCGGGTCTGGGCCGGGCGGCGACCAATCTTGCGGCAATGATCGAGGCGGCGTCCGGCGGGCGCATCACGATCCGTGTGTATGCGGCGAATGAATTGGTGCCGGCGTTTGAGGTGTTCGATGCCGTCTCGCAGGGCACCGCCGAAATGGGGCATTCGGGGGCTTACTACTGGAAAGCCAAAGTGGAGGCGGCGCAATTTATCGCAACGATTCCGTTCGGACTCAACGCCGCTGAGATCAATGGCTGGATGTACTATGGCGATGGCTTGAAGTTGTGGCAGAAGATCTACAAACCGTTTGGCGTCGTGCCGTTCCCGGCCGGCAATACCGGTGGTCAGATGGGTGGATGGTACAACCGCGAGATCAATAGCGTTGAAGATCTGAAGGATCTGAAGATGCGAATCCCGGGTCTGGGCGGTGAGGTGCTGCGGCGGGCTGGCGGGACGCCGGTGACGCTGCCTGGTGGTGAGATATTCACGGCGCTGCAAACCGGCAACATCGATGCAACCGAGTGGGTCGGGCCGTACAATGATGTGACGTTCGGCTTTCCGCGCGTCGCCAAGTACTACTACTACCCGGGTTGGCATGAGCCAGGCCCGATGCTTGAGGCGATCATCAACGAGGCGGCGTGGAATTCGTTGCCCGACGATTTGCAGGCGCTGGTCAAAGCCTGTTGTCAGGCGATCAACTGCGACATGTTGGCCGAGTACACGTATCGCAACGCCGAGGCGTTTGCGACGCTGCTTGAAGACGACAGCGTCAGTGTGCGCGCATTCCCGGACAGCGTGTTAGCCGCGATGCGTGAGCACACGCGAGCGGTGATTGAGGAAATCACAGCGCGCAATGCTGACGCCCGGGAGATCTACGCATCGCTCGATGCTTTCCGCACGCTTTCGACGCCATTCCAGCGGATTACCGAAAGCGCTTTGCTGGCGGCACGCGGCTAGCGTTGCGAAGGCCGCTGATGGTGCACGTCGGCCACCGCGTGAGACTAACGGCGATGGATGAGCGCGTGGGATGTGCGTCGAGTGACGCGTGCGATGCACGCCGTATGAGGCTGGCTTAGCGCGAGCGGTCGACCTTCGTGGTTAGCGCTTGATCGACATTGCGTCACGAAACGTGAGATTGATCCAGTGCGGCCGCACTTGTGCGGCTCTGATAGGACGCCAGCTAACGGCGAATATTGCTCGCGTAGCGAAACGTCAGGCTGATGCGGTGTGGTCGGGCATCTGTCGCCGGCCCTGCGAGTTTTTTTACGCCATGGAACCACAGGCGCGCCGCACCACCCATCACCATCACGTCGCCGTCGTACACGGGTATGTTCACCGGCGTGCCGCCGCGCTGTTCGCCAAACACCTGAAACGTTGCCGGCAGGCCAGTTGAGATCGTCACGACCGGCTGCTCGAAGCTGCCCTCATTCTTGTCCTGGTGTGAGGTCATGCGATCGCCGGGTAAATAGCGATTAATCAGACAGACGTTGGGCACAAAGTGTTGGAAGCCGGCGCGGGCCGCAGCGGCCGATGCGACCGTTTTCCACGCTTCTGGTAACGCTGGCCATGGCGCGTTGGTTAACGGATCGGTTGCCTGATAACGATAGCCGCTGCGATCGGATACCCAGCCGACGTCGCCGCAATTCGTCACGGCCACATTGATTGTCTTGCCGCCCGGTGTTTGCATGTTCCGCCACCCGGACCGCGCGGTCAGATCTGGCAGGGCGGCGAGCAGCGACGCGGTGTCTGCGTAGTCGCTCAACAGCGTCAAACCGTCGTCAATTTCGCTGACGTCAGGTCTGGCTTCTTGGAACAAATCATCCATGCGTCGCATGCTAGCAGCGCGCCGGATTGACTGCATCGCGCATGTTGTCGGCGTAACAGCTCATTCGACCTGCACAAGGAACCGAATGACTTGTGCAAGCAACCAAATGACCTGCACAAGCAATCGAGACGTCGGATTCGCTGTCAAGGAGCCGCCACCCGTGCAGCCGATTGCAAGTACCGATCGCGCTGAACGCTGCGTTGCGTACTGTTAGTATTTCGCCATGTGGAAACGAAAAGCCGTCAAGATTTTGCATTCGATTGCCGGCATCGGTTACGGCGGTGGTCTTGCGGCGTACCTGCTTGTGTTGATGTTCGCGCCGGAGATTACGGATGTTTCGCAGCATCTTGCGCTGCGCGAAAGCCTCGCGAGTGTGTCGAAGTGGATGATTCTGCCCTCGATGGTGGTCGTCGTGACCAGCGGTTTGCTGGCGATGGTCGTGCACTATCCGTTCATGAACGCACCATGGGTGTGGTTGAAGGCGCTGAGTGGTCTGCTCATATTCGAAGCGACGCTGGCCAGTATCGATGGGCCGGCACAAGCGGCGAAGCGTGCCGCGCAAGATGCGGTCGACGGCAACATGGATCTTGCCACCCTCAACGAGTTGCTCGGCGCCGAGTGGACCGCGCTGTACATTTTGCTGAGCCTTGCGGTGGTGAATGTGGTGTTGGCGATCTGGCGGCCAACGTTTGGTATGAAAACACAATGACCGTTGTTGGTCGTCGGTGTGTGTTCCATAGTGAGCTGAGAAGGTGAGCGGCTAACAACTAACAACACGATGCATCGGTTTTCCGAACCCGTGTAGATGACGTGACTTGCCCCCGTGCAGCGTTTGTCAGTGCTTGATCGAGCAACGAAATTGCCAGTTGTGTCGCAGCAATGATGCTAAATTGCCGTGATAACGATTTTTCGGTGGTAGTTACCATGATGCAGCGCGTATTTCTTGTTTGTACCGTTTGGGCCCTTGCCAGCATGGCGAATGCTGGTAATCCCGACGACACAATGACGTCGGAGCAAATCGTCCATCGTTTTGTCGAGGTGTTTAACGCGCACGACGTGGATCGTATGCTCGAGATGGTGACTGACGATGTGCAGTGGCTCAGCGTCGATGGTGACGACATCGCGGTTGAGGCGAGCGGCAAGGCGCAATTGCGCAGCGGCATGACCGATTACTTCGCATCCTGCACCAGTTGCAAGTCACGACTTGTACATGTCTTCTCGACAGCGGACCGAGTGTCGGCGCTGGAGGAAGCTAGCTATGAGACCGATAGCGGCCTGCAAACGCAGCGCAGTTTATCGGTCTATGAATTTTCTGGTTCGCTGATCAAGCGCGTGTATTACTTCCCGACGGAAAAATAGTTGTTCGGTCGTCGAGCATCTGGAGCTTTGCTATGTGTCTAGTCCGCTGGATTGCAGTCGCCATAGTTGTCGCGCTCACCGCCTGCAAGGCCGCTGAATCCCCGTCGTCATTGCACGAAGACGCAATGGCCGCGGTGGTGCAAGCCAAAGCAGATCTGATTGCGTTTCGTCATGATCTGCATCGCTTCCCCGAACTGGCCGGCAATGAACAACGCACATCAGCAAAAATTGCCGACGCACTGACCGCATTGGGTTTCGATGTCAGATCGGGTGTGGGCGGCTATGGCGTGGTGGCGACGTTACAGGGGCAAAAGGACGGCCCGCTGATCGCGTTTCGGGCAGATATGGATGCGGTATCCGGCGATGCGATCGATCCCGTCAGTTATCGCTCGCAAGTGGAAGGCGTGCATCACACGTGTGGCCATGACATTCATTCCACGATTGGTATCGGGCTTGCCGCAGGCTTCGCGGCCATTCAAACCGAGTTGCCCGGTAAGGTCATGTTGATCTTCCAGCCTGCCGAGGAGGCGGGCGTCGGTGCTGAAGACATGCTGGCCGACGATGTCTTTGCAGATCAGCTGCCCGACGCAATTTTCGCCGTACATGTTGCGCCGTTCGATATCGGGACGCTGACAGCGCTGCCGGACGGCATGCTGGCTGGCCGCACGCGGATTGAAGTCACTCTGTCGGGTTCCGGTGATCTCGAACGCGCGGTGAACGAGGTGACGGCGGCAATTGCCGCAAACGGCAACATCACTTTGGACACCATGCTGTCCTTTCAAACCGAGCCGTTTGTCTTTATCGATTTCTTGCCGCGGACGGAGGCGGAGAACACAAACGTCATCGTCAGTGCATTCGTCATGTCAGCAGGGTTAAGCGAGCGACCTAAGGTTCAAGAGCGACTGACGCGCTCAGTCGAGGCCGTCGACGTTGAAGGGATCACCGCAACAATTGCATTCAGCCAGGCCTTGGAAGGCGTTAACAATGATGCCGAACTACTCGCGCTCGCCTCGCAGGGCATCAAAAAGCGTGCATCGGACGTTAAGCTGATTCCAACGCCCGGCGTCATACCGGCATTCAGCGAGGACTTCGGGTCGTTTCAAAAAGCCGTGCCTGGCGTCATGTACATGCTGGGCGTGAACAATCCGGCAGCCGGCACGGTCGGGTTTCCGCACAGTCCGGATTTCGTCGGCGATGATGCGGCGATTGCGGTCGGTACTGAGGCAATGCTCGCAGCGATGCTGCAATTGATGGCGACGGAGTAGACCCACGCTACGACACCAGTGGTTAGTGATCGTTGTGGTTCTCGAGCCGTCCGGTCTACAGCACTTCGAGAGTGATGAAGTGTGGCTAACCGACAAGCAATCGCCAACATGATCGGTTGACGAGCACAAAGTGCGCATCGCACGTTCTATCGTGAACCCTCGCGGCTAGTGCCACTGCGCCAACGCCGACTCGTTTAATACATCGCCTAGCGCGGCCAACAGATAGTCGGCGTCCTGCTCGCTGAACACGAGTGGCGGCCGAATTTTCAGCACATTGTGATCAGGACCGTCGCTGCCGATCAGGATGCGCCGCTCGCGCAGGCGCTCGACGATGTAGCTGGTCTCTGCCGGCAGTGGGTTGCGCGCAGCATCAGCAATCTCGACGCCGATAAACAAACCCAAACCGCGCACGTCCGCCAACAACGGGAATCGCGTCGCCAGCTCAGACAAGCCTTGCAGCAAGTGAGCGCCAACGATGCTCGCTCGTTCTGATAACTGTTCCTGCTCGATGATGTCGAGCACGGCGATCCCTGCAGCGCAACTGACGCTTGATCCGCCGAACGTTGCGAAAAACTCCATGCCGGTATCGAAACTGGCCGCGATTTCCTTTGTGGTCACGACGGCCGCGAGCGGATAGCCGTTGCCAATCGGTTTGCCGATCACGACGATGTCCGGTGTCACCTGTTGTTGCTCAAACCCCCAAAAGTACTTGCCCAGTCGGCCTAGCCCGGTCTGTACTTCATCGGCTATGCACAAACCGCCCGCCGCTCGCACCGCTGCGTAGACGCCTTGCAGATAACCGGCCGGCGGTACGATCTGACCGCCAACGCTCGGGAACGTCTCAGCGATTAGCATGCCGGGCGGGGTGCCGTTGGCGACCAAGGTGTCGACCAGCGTCTGCACATCCTGCGCATAGCGATCGCCTGCATCGATACCGCGATGTTTGCCGCGGAATACATCCGGGTTGTCGATCAGATGCACCCAGTCCGTTTTGCCGGCGCCGCCCGGACCTGCGAATTTGTAATGGCTGATGTCGATCGTTGCCACCGTGTGCCCGTGATAGCCGTCGCGCAGAGCCAGCGTTTCTTTGCGGCCGGTATGCGCGCGGGCCAGACGCAGCGCCAGTTCATTGGCTTCGCTGCCTGAGTTCACCAAGAAGCACATATCGAGCGGGTCGGGCAACAGCGCCGCCAGTTTCGCCATGTAGTCACCGTGGATAGGCTGCAAGTAGCGCGAGTTGGTGTTCACCAGCCGCAGTTGCCGGTCGATGGCACGCCGCACCTGCGGATGTGCATGGCCAACGTGTGGCACGTTGTTGTATGCGTCCAGATACGTGCGCCCGTCAAGATCGAACAACAACGAACGCCAGCCGCGCGCGATGGTCAGCGGCGTTTGGTATGACGTTTTAAGGTTGGCGGGTGCGTGTTGCTGTCGCTGTGCCTCTAAGACGCCGACATCGGTTGCCGGCGGCGTTGCGTGCGCGTCGGGCAGGCCCAGCAGCGGCGCCGGATCGGGAAACACATGCCGCATGAATGACCACTCGTCAGGGTCGACGACGCCTGGCCACTCAGAGCCGGGTCGATCCGTCAGGCCGAGCTGGAAGTGAACATGGGGTGGCCAACCGCCGTTCTCCTGCGGTGCGCCGAGTTGCGCAAAGACTTCGCCTGCGGCGATCGGTTGACCGACGCGCAACGCCGCGGCGCTGGCATGCGTCAGGTGTCCGTAGAGCGTGAAAAAGTGATCACCGGCGGTGGTCTCATGTCGCAGCACAATCAAACCGCCGTAGTCGAACTGCGCATCACATACCTGCGCCGAATGCACCTGTGCATCGAGCGGTGCACGCACATCGGTGCCTGTCGGCAGAAACACATCAATCGCGATGTGCACCGTACGGCGGTCGCTTGCCGGGTGTGCGTCTTGCCAGAAAAACGGCGCGCCATAAATAAGGCGAGGCTCGCCGTAGCAACCCAGTACCGGTCGCGTCGGATCACCGCCCTGCAGTCGCTGCACAGCACGTTCGATGTCTGCCATGTCCGGCTGTAGCGGATCATCCGTGCTGTCGTCGCCACACACGGACAGATCCAGAATCGGCGCATCATCCAGCGGCAATCCGAAGATAGGGTGGACGCTGTCGCGTTGCGCGGCGATCCATTGCAGGACGTCGGCGCTGCCATTGTCGACGCCAGCCGCCATGCAGATTTGTTGCAATACGCGAGCGGGATCGGTGTCAGCATGGGTGCGCAGGAAGTCTAGCAAGGCGGCTTGCGAGATCTGCAGGTACGGATCATCACGACCACTCACGACCGCGTTGTGCGCAACGATGGCGCTAACGCACAGGCGGCTCAGAATCAGCGGCCACAGCAGCTGCGCTTCTGCGCGCGACAGTGTTTGTGAAGCGCCGTAGCCACGCACAATCGCAGCCATCGCATCGAACGGCCGCGCCGCATTGATCATGAAGTATGCGCAAACATTCGCCACGTCGCTGATCACCGGGCCGCGGCACGTATCGCCAAAATCGATAACGCCGCTCCACGTTGCTGTCGCGTTCGCTTGCGGCAGCGCAAGCAAGTTACAGTCATTCAGGTCGTTATGCAGTGCCTGCTGCGGCAGCGTCTGTAATTGCGCGACAGCCGGCGTCGCAATGTCATGTGCGATGCGTGCGATCAGCTCGCCGTCGGTGTGTATGTGCAACGACTGCGCTGATTTGAAAACGCCAGTTGCTTGCAGGGGATGCCATTCGAATCGCCGGTCTAGCGCCGCGTGATCGAATGTCGCCAGCGCGTCGTGCAATTGCGCGACGTGTTGGCCGATTCGTTCCAGCATTGCATCGCTGATCGGCGAGATGCGTTGCGCAGGCATCCCGGGCAGGCGGCGTTGCGCCCAGACGAGTCTGTCGTCGCCGTTCTCGTCGGTGATCGTGTCAAAGTGCTTGCCGGTCGCCGTAAGCACGATGGCGGAGACGGGTACCGCAGTCCCAGCCAGATGCGTCAGCACTGCGCATTGCATATCGACCAATGCGGCGTCGCAGTCTTCTCGCATCACTTTGTAGACAGCGTGCGCATCGCAAAAATTCAGATCCAGCTCACCGTCCAGTTGGGTCAGCGTGCCGCTGTCCGGATACAGCGTTTTGAGCTGCACTTGCCAGAAGCTATCGGATGAAGTCGACACCGCAGATCAGGCTCCGTAGATAAGATTTGGCAGCCACGTGGCCAGTGCCGGGAATGCCGCCAGCACGCCTAACATCAGCAGCTGAATCGCAATGAATGGCATGACGCCACGATAAATATCGGTTGTCTTGATTGACGCCGGCGCAACACCGCGCAAGTAAAACAGCGCAAAGCCAAACGGTGGCGTCAAAAACGACGTCTGCAGGTTTATCGCGATCATGACGCCCAACCACACGGGGTCCAGGCCCATCGCCAGCAGCACCGGGCCAACAATCGGCACAACGACGAACGTAATTTCGATGAAGTCGAGCACGAAGCCGAGCACGAACATCACCAGCATCACGACGACGAACGCACCGACCACGCCACCTGGCAATTGCGTCAGCAACTCGTGCACCGCGACATCGCCATCGTAGCCACGGAACACCAGCGCGAACACTGAGGCGCCGATGAGAATCATGAATACCATGCAAGTCACCCGCGTCGTGCGTTGCATGATGTCGCGCAGCGCATCGCCGTCCAGCGCGCCTCGCAGCAAAGCGAGGATCAATGCGCCGGCTGCGCCAACACCGGCGGCTTCGGTTGGCGTTGCCTTGCCGCTCAGTATCGCGCCAAGCACGGCCGTGATCAGCAGCAACGGCGCGAGCAGTGCCTTGATGACTTGCGCTGCTGTGATCGCCGGTGTGTCTTCCGTCTGCTCGGGCGGCGGCATGCTGTCGGGATTGCGCCACGCAACGATCAGCAGCCACACCAGATACAGCCCGACCAGTGTTACGCCGGGCAGCAGCGCGCCAGCAAACAGATCACCCACCGAGACCGTCTTCGGGCTGAAGTTACCCTGCGCCAATTGTGCTTGTTGATACGCCGACGACAGCACGTCGCCTAGCAACACCAGCACAATTGACGGCGGAATGATCTGACCGAGTGTGCCCGAGGCGCAGATGGTGCCGGTTGCAATGGCCGGTGAATAACCGCGTTTGATCATCGTTGGCAGTGACAGCAAGCCCATCGTGACGACCGTTGCGCCGACAATGCCGGTGCTCGCAGCCAGCAGCATGCCGACAACGAGCACCGCGATGCCAAGGCCACCGCTACGCTGGCCAAACAGACTAGTTAGCGCATCGAGCAGCGACTCGGCAATGCGCGCTCGCTCGAGCGTGATCCCCATGAACACAAACAGCGGCACCGCCACCAGCGTGTCGTTGCCCATGATGCCGAACAGCCGGTTCGGTATGCTGCTGAGGAACGTCATATCGAAGACGCCGAACGCAACGCCACCCAGCGCGAACAGCAGTGCTGTGCCGGCCAATGAAAATGCGACCGGGAAGCCGGTCAGCAAGACGCCAATGGCGGCGATGAATAGCGCGAGTGCAACCACACTCACGACGGTGCTCCGCGACGCATGATCGTGCGTGCAGCGCGCGCTGCATTGGTGAGCCCCTGCACGAGCAGCAACACCGGCATTGCCAGCATGAACGTCTTGAGCAGCGGAAAGGCCGGGTACGGCAGACCGCCCGATTGCGAGGACGATTCCAGACTAACCCAGCTGCCGCGCGGACCGAAGACGTATTCCCACGATGACATCAGGATCAGCGCACACACCGGCATCAGCAGCAACAACGTGCCGAGCAAGTCGACCCACGCTTTGCCGCGCGCCGAAAATTTACCGTAAAACACATCGACGCGTACGTGTTCGTCGTGGCGCAATGTATAGGCAGCACCCAGCAGGAAGACGCTGGCATGCATCCACGTCGTCAGCTCCTGCAACCAGATGCGACCGAAGCCAAACAGATCCCGTCCGACAATGATGATGACCGTGTTGATGACCATCGCGAGCGTCAGCCAGGCAACAGCGCGACCTACCCATTCGTTGATCACGTCGATCTTTCGCACGTTTATCGCCGCCAGAACGTCGGTGTGATGAGCACCAGTAGTGTGAAGATTTCCAGACGCCCGAGTACCATCGCGATGATGCTGATCCACTGTCCGGCAGGCGTCACGTTCATGAAACCGGTCGTCACTTCGCCAAGGCCGGGGCCCAGATTATTCAGCGTTGCAGCAACGGCTGAGAACGCGCTTTGTTGATCCAGGCCAGTGCTCAGCATCAACAACAAAATGATGACGAACACGACCATGTATACCGAGAAAAACCCCCAAACGGCTTCGACGACGCGGCGCGACACCGCCTTGTTGCCGATGCGCACCGGAATCTCGGCGCTCGGGTGTACCAGTCGGGCGATCTCTCGTGCGCCTTGTCGGTACAGCAAAAGTGCACGCATGACTTTGATGCCACCAGCGGTGGAGCCTGCGCAGCCGCCAATGAAACTTGCGAAAATCAGCAGCACAGGGATGGCGCCCGGCCATGCCGCGTAGTTGGCTGTCGTGAAGCCGGTTGTCGTCGCCAATGACACCGCTTGGAATGCGCTGTCGATAAATGCCTGTAGTTGACTGTCGTAAGTGCCGCTGTTGCTGAGCACAACCATGACGATGGCCGACAACATCAGCAGGATGAAGGCGTATGCACGGCATTCGGGATCTTCGAGATAGTGTTTCAGGCTGTTGTTGCGCCAGGCGAAAAAGTGCAGCGAGAAATTGATGCCGGCGAAAAACATGAACACAATGGCTACCAGATCAACCGCTGTGCTGTCGAAATGCCCGATGCTCAGGTCGTGTGTCGAGAACCCGCCAATGGCTACCGTCGAAAAACTGTGACAGATCGCATCGAATGCCGACATGCCGGCAAGCCAGTACGCAAGTGCGCAGCAAATCGTGAAACTCAAATAGACATACCACAGCGCTTTGGCGGTTTCGGTGATACGCGGTGTCAGTTTATTGTCCTTGACCGGCCCGGGCGTCTCGGCACGATACAGCTGCATGCCGCCAACGCCCAGCATCGGCAGAATGGCCACGGCCAACACGATGATACCCATGCCGCCGAGCCATTGAAGTTGCTGGCGATAGAACAAAATCGATGGCGGTAAGCTGTCGAGACCGACGATGACGGTGGCGCCGGTCGTTGTGAGTCCTGACATGGACTCGAATACGGCCTCGGTCAGTGTGAGACTCGGGTTCGGAGACAACCACAACGGCGTTGCACCGATCGTACCGAGAACCAACCAGAAGCCTGCGACCACAAGAAAGCCGTCACGCAATCGCATGTCTTTGACGGCGCGTCGCGTCGGCCAAAACATGGTCAGCCCGAACAGCAAAATCACGGCAAACGAGTAAGCGAATACGCGCCACGCACCGTCATCGTAAATCAGTGATACCAGGATCGGCGGCAACATCGCGACGCTGAACATCATCAGCAGGATGCCGAGAATACGTTGAACGACAAACCAGTTCATTGCGTTAGCCGGTCGCTACAGGAACGACACACCAACCTGGAACAGTGCTTCGACTTCATCGATCTTGCGCCGGTCGGTCAGGAAGATGATCACATGGTCGTCAGCTTCAATTTCCGTATCGTGATGGGCGATGATGACTTGCTCGCCGCGCACCAGCGCAGCGATCGATGCGCCTTTCGGCAGCGCAAGATTCTCAATCGTTTTGCCGACCACTTTGCTGCTGCCGCTGGCGCCATGCGCGATCGCTTCAATTGCTTCAGCCGCACCGCGCCGCAGCGAGTGGACCCGCACAACATCACCGCGCCGCACATGCGCCAGCAGCGAGCCAATCGTGATCTGTTGCGGTGAGATCGCGATATCGATGCTGCCCGACTCCATCAACTCGGCGTAAGACGGACGGTTGATCAACGCCATGACTTTGTGCGCGCCCAAACGTCGCGCCAGCATCGCGGACAGGATGTTGGCCTCTTCGGCATTCGTCAGCGCACAAAAGACATCGGCGTTATCAATGTTCTCTTCGAGCAACAGATCTTCGTTCGCAGCATCGCCGTTCAGGACGATAGCCTTCGACAACTGCTCGGAGATACGCCGGGCGCGCTCGGGATCACGCTCGATGATCTTGACCTGATTGGTTTGCTCGAGTGTCTGCGCCAGTCGCAAGCCAATGTTGCCACCACCGGCGATCACCACCCGTCGCACGGGATCTTCAAGCTTGCGCATCTCGCTCATGAACACGCGAATGTCTTCGCGCGCGGCAATGAAAAATACCTCATCGCCTTCGCGGATCACGGTATCACCGTGCGGTTCGATGGAGCGCCCCTCACGATAAATGGCGGCAATGCGCGCTTCGGTATTCGGATGGTGTTCCTTGATGTTCTTCAGCTGCTGACCAACCAACAGACCGTCGCGGTCGGCACGCGCCCCGACCAGGCGAACACGGTCATTGGCAAACTCGAGCACCTGCAGTGCGCCGGGGTACAGGATGAGCTGCTGAATGTGTTCGCACACCAGTTGTTCCGGACTGATGCGCACATCCACCGGCATCGATTCCTGCGCAAACAGTTTCTCGGCGGTCATGTATTCGGCCGCGCGGATGCGGGCAATCTTGGTCGGCGTGCGGAATAGTGAATACGCAACCTGACAGGCAACCATGTTGGTCTCGTCGGAATCGGTCATCGCAATGATGATATCGGCATCGCGACAACCGGCGCGCTCAAGCACGTCAGGGTAGCCCCCATGACCCACCACGGTTCGGATGTCGAGGCGATCCTGCAGCTCGCGCAGGACATCCGCGTTGAAGTCCACAACGGTGACGTCGTTTGCCTCTTCGCGTGAGAGTTGGGTTGCGGCGCTGGCGCCGACCTGACCCGCGCCTAGTATCAGGATCTTCATTCGGCCAGATTCTACATCAACTCGAGATTGGCATAGTTGAGAACCAGCCATTTCGTGCCGGCATCTTCAAAATTGACCTGCACCCGCGTGTGCGCACCCTGACCCTCGCAATTGAGAATAACGCCGTCGCCGAATTTGGCGTGGCGCACAGGTCGACCCAATTGCACGGTCGGTGACTCAAGACCATTGCCGCGGCCGTTCGCAGCACGTGCGGTTGTTGGCGCCGGACGCGACAGGCCGGCGCGCGGCCTGATATCCTCGATCAGTGCGGCCGGTATTTCGTTGATAAACCGCGAACGTACGCCAAAGTTGTCCATACCGTGCAGACGTCGTTGTTCTGCATAGGTCAGGTACAATTCCGTCATCGCGCGCGTGCAGCCGACATAACACAGCCTTCGTTCCTCTTCGAGGCCGGCCGGGTCCGTCACCGAGCGCTGGTGCGGGAACAAACCGTCTTCCAGCCCCACGAGGAAGACCAGTGGAAACTCGAGCCCTTTTGCCGAGTGCAGCGTCATCAGTTGCACACAGTCTTCCCAGGCGTCAGCCTGGCCCTCGCCAGCTTCGAGCGCCGCGTGCGCAAGAAACCCATCGATTTCGCTCATGTCGTCTTCAGCATTTTCCGGAGCAAAGCCGCGTGCGGCGCTGACCAGTTCTTCCATGTTTTCAATGCGGGTAGCGGCCTTCTCTTCACCTTCCTTGCGATAGTGGCTCGCCAACGCGCTGTGATGGATGACGTGGTCAACAACTTCGTGCAGCTCCAGTCCCTCGCATTGCTCTGCCAGGTGCTCAATCAAATTCAGAAATTGCCGGATAGCCTTCACACCGCGACCGCCGTTGCTGTCGCTGGCCACGGCGCCGGCCGCACGCCACAGCGAGCAGGCATTGGCGCGCGCATAGTCGCGCACGGTCGTCACACTGCGCGCGCCGATACCGCGTGTCGGGACGTTGACGATGCGCTCGAACGCCGCGTCGTCATCGCGATTGCTGACCAGGCGCATATACGCCAGCACGTCCTTGATTTCGGCGCGTTCGAAAAACCGCAGGCCACCATAGACCCGATACGGGATACGCGCGTTGAGCAGCATCTCCTCGAGCACACGCGATTGCGCATTCGAGCGATACAAAATCGCCGCATCGTCTCGCCGGTTGCCCTGCGCAATCCAGTCTTTCAGACGATTAACGACAAAATCGGCCTCGTCTCGCTCGTTGAATGCTGCATAGAGTTTGATCGCAGCACCGTCGCCATCTTCGGTCCACAGGTTCTTGCCCATCCGGC
Source organism: Pseudomonadota bacterium (assembly GCA_038529355.1). Taxonomy (GTDB): domain Bacteria; phylum Pseudomonadota; class Gammaproteobacteria; order Steroidobacterales; family Woeseiaceae; genus CALBPI01. Next base: position 105,806 of record JBCBDU010000003.1, on the reverse strand, counting down.
CGCCATTGTTGGCGATGATGGCATTGGCGGCATTCAGAATGTTGCCGGTGGAGCGGTAATTCTGCTCCAGTTTAACGACTTCAGTGCCCGGGAAATCGGTCGAAAACCGACTGATGTGTTCAACTCGCGCACCGCGCCAACGGTAGATTGACTGATCGTCATCACCGACGGCGAATGGCACCGCTCCGCCGGCGGTGAGTAGCTTCAGCCACGCATATTGGATGGCGTTGGTATCCTGGAACTCGTCGATCAGCACATGCTGGAAGCGACGTTGGTAGTGCCCGAGCAGCTCGGCGTTGTCGCGCCACAGTTCATGCGCACGCAATAAAATTTCCGCGAAGTCGACGAGACCGCTGCGGTCACAGTTTTGCTGATATTCGGCATAGAATTCGATCAGTCGCGAACGATTGGCATCGTCTCCGGCATCCAGATGCGCAGGTCGCAGCCCCTCGTCCTTGTTGGTGTTGATGAATGATTTCACCTCGCGCGGCGACCATTCGCTGTCCGCAGTCTCGCTGTCCTTCAGCAAGCGCTTGATCAACCGCTCCTGATCAGCGCTATCGATAATCTGAAAATTTTGCGGCAACCCGGCTTCCTGCCAATGGCGCCGAAGCAGTCTGTGCGCGAGACCGTGAAAGGTGCCGATCCACAAGTGACGAGCCGGCATATTCAACAAGGCCTCGACGCGAGAGCGCATTTCTGCAGCGGCTTTGTTCGTGAACGTCACTGCCAGAATGCTGTGCGGCGACGTGTTTTCGACCTGAATCAACCAGGCCGCGCGGTGGACAAGAACGCGAGTCTTGCCGCTGCCGGCACCGGCGATGACAAGGTGTGGGGCGCGCGGCGCGGTAACAGCGCGTCGTTGCGCGTCGTTCAGATTTTCGAGTAGCGGGCTGACATCCATAGTGCATTATTGTGCGCGCCGCGCCGGGTGTCGAGGTCGGATTGCCGTTGCTGCACGGACAAGCGATGTGCGCAAAAAAAAGCCCCGCGAGCGGGGCAACCATCGAAACGTTGACGACCTAAAAAGGGAGAGGGTCGGTCAGGCAACGTCGCGTGTTTTCAGTAGTTTGTTCAGCTCGTGACTGAACCGGGTGACCTCCAGAGGGGTCGTCACCGTCGGCAGCCAGCGCGGTCGACTTGCCGTATTGCGGTCGATGAGCATCGCCCGCCGGTTGAGCAAATGGGCAAGTCCCGCATCCAGAAAATCCATCGCCCGCATGCCGGGCATATTTTCGGCGAACAGGATCAAATCCGGTGGACGCCGCTGGCTTAAGCGAATTGCGGCGCTGCCATCCGTGGCCGCGACCGCCTGGACCCCGAGAGTGTTCACGATTTGCGCAATGGTCTTACACAAACCCCGGTTCGGATCGCAGATCAACACGTACCTGTGTTTCCGTCCGCGGCCTCGCCGGTTTTTGTCGCCTTTCGGTAGAAAGAGCATTGCGCCGCTCGTTGCCATCAACTCACCTTGTATCTGTTGCGTCCATCCATTGGACCAGCGATTCCCGAGGATTATGACCTTACGAAAAATGGGCACACTTTCCCATCGGGAGAAACCCTGAAACTGACTCAGGGAAAACCCTTACGGAAAACAGTTGGTTACAGATGATAACGTCACACAGGCTAGACAAAGCCGCGCAACACTGTGAACTGCGTCTAGTTTATGGTGGTGATATTGTGGCGAATGGCGAATTTGGTGAGTTCGGCAACACTGTGCAGGTCGAGCTTGCGACCTATCTGTCTGCGATGCGTTTCAATCGTTTTGTCGCTCAGAAACAACTCCGCGGCGATTTCGCGGGTTTTCTTGCCTTCGGCAATACGTTTGAGCACTTCCATTTCGCGCTCTGTCAGGTTGCACGGGCTCGATTTGGCACCGACGACGATTTCCGCGATGCCTTCGCCAAGATACACCTTGCCGTTAAGCACATCACCAAGTGCGTGCGATAGCTCATCGAACGCTGATTCTTTCCGAATGTAGGCAAGAGCACCCGCATCTAGCATGCCATTGATGTAATTGCGATCAGAATGCATCGAGACAGCGATGATTTTGACATCGGGGTCGACTTCGCGGATCGCCAAAGTGGCATCAATGCCGTTCATGTCGGGCATCGCGACATCGATAAGCATGACGTCAGGGTGCAATGAACTGGCCAACTCAACCGCGTCGTGGCCGTTAGCGCCCTGGCCAATGACTTCAACATCGGTATCCATACCATGCAGCAGAGAGGCTAGACCGTCCCTGACCATTTGGTGATCGTCGACAATGACTATGGATACACTCATGAAAATAGGGTATCACCTAGGCTGGTTCTGGCACAGAAAAAATCATTGCCTGTCGGATCGCAGCGCTGGTGCCACCACCTTCGCGCGGTAGAAACGTTAATAAGTAGTCAAATCGTTGCAGCCGCTCCGAAGCCGCTAGCAGGCCAAGCTGATCAGCCTTATTGCGATTGCGTCGTAGCAGCCACCACACGCCAGTGTCACCATTATCGCTGACGGTGGCCTGCTCGATGCCGTTTGCGCTCCAAGCGATATCGACCCAGATTCTGTTGCCACCCGAGTGCTTGTGGCTGTTGTCGATGAGTTCTTTCAGTACGTGATAGAACGCCACACGAATGTCCTGATCCATTTTGATGCGCGCGCCGCTCTCACGCAGCGTGACATCAAAGTGACCCTCCTCGTTGATGGTGTCGCACAAGTTCTGAAGCGCGGGCATCAGGCCGAGTTCGTAGAGCACCGACGGACTGAGCCGCTGCAGCATTGAGCGCGACTCCTGCAGTGTCTCGTCAACAATTGCAGTGATATTGGTCAACGTTTCGGGCGCAGAGACACGGCGCTGGCCTAGTTCGCCAAGTTTCATCCGCATCACGGCGAGTTGCTGAATTATGCCATCGTGTATTTCGACTGACGTGTCGCGGCGAACGCGTTCTTCTGCTTGAGCAAAGCGTGCGGCGAGTTCACTCAGGCTTGCCTCGTAGCGAGCGATGCTGCGTGCCGCCTCACGCTGGGTATGAATCCCGACATAGTAATAGCCAATCCCGTTGAGCAGCGTCGGCGCGTTGCGCTTGCGCAGTTGATCGAGGGAGTAGCCAACGATGCCGATCATGCCAAGTAACTGTTCGCCAAGCTGAATGGGGTAGAACGCAATCTCGCTACCGGACTGCAATAACATGGCGTTGCCAAATTCTGGCAATACACTGCTTTCGGTATCCGTGTGCTCCCAGAAGAACGGTTTGCCGCGGCTCAATGGCTCGGTGATGTCCCTTAGCGCTTGCAAGGCGATCGGCTCTACAAGCTGTAACCTGTCAACCAGCGCTGGATCACGCAACCAGACGTTCACGCATAGCGCCTGCTCGCTGATGTTGTCGAAACTATAGAGGCGGCACTCGTCGGCGCGGCAATGCCGACCGGCGATCTCCAATGCATCAAACAGGTCAACACGCCCGGAACGAGACGTGTCATTGGCGGCGGCGGCGCTGGCTGCCAACATCGATTCGGCGATGTAATCGCGGTGCATATACAGCTGTCGCAGTCGTCGCTGACCCGCGATCAACGCGGCGCAGACTAGCACGACAACCTCAATGCCCAGCGCTGTCGATTGCCACCGCAATACCGCTGAGATATCAGTTGATCCTGGCTGAAAGTGAAACAGCACAGCGCTGGTCATCGCCATCATCATCAGCAATCCAATCATCGCCGGCGAGCTGAGGTTGTTAGCAACGATCATCGCAAAGAACAGCGCCAGCCAAAGCGCCACGTTGCCGTACGGCGCCAACACGTCGGCTACGCCTTGCGGGTAACCGGTCAACGCGACCGTGCCTAACAGCAAAAAGCCGGGAACGGACACAGCGAGCAAAGCGATACGTGAGAGTGGATACTTTGCCGGGCGCCCGTAGACCATGCCCCAGATCGTTAATGGTGCGCCGCCAATCCCCGTGCCCAGTAATACACCGCATGCTGCACTGGCAAGTGTCAATTGACTGTCTGCAGATGAAGCGTGATGTGTTACGAGTGCGAAGCCAATAGCACCGATTACACCGTTAAATACCAGTACGGCAAACATCTCGTTCGGCAGGAAATCGCGCTTACGCTCGGGTAGCAGGACGAAGGGTGCGCTGGCAATAAATATCCCGATGAGTAACTCGATGCTGGCCATCGCGATCCAGTGACCCAGTTCGTTTGTCGGTGCGAACATCAGCAACCAAGCCAATCTGATCATGATGAGCAATCCGATCATTGCCGGCCATTGATTCAGGCGAATTTTGGTCAACCCCCCAACGAGGATACCCATCGAAAACAGCGCGTAGCTTGTGCCAGACGCCTCATGTTTGAGCCACGACTCGAGCCAGAGTGCAACGATGTAGCCCGTGGTGACAACCAGCAGCAATAGCCCGAAAGGCGGTGCCCTTTTTACCACCGGATATTTGATCGCACCTGGCATTCAACCGATCCGCGAAAACTTCAACAGCTTCTTGATATCCGTCAGCATCTTTTTGCGATCTGGGTCGACCGGGTAGCGCATCATGATGTTGCCGAGCGGATCCATGATGTAGATTTGCGGCGCCGGCAGCGCCGCAGCGGCTGTTTGTATTTCGTTGCCTACCGTGTTGTCTTGGTCGAAAACAATCAGCCCCGGATGTTGATCGACAACGTCCGCGAGCTGCGTGCTGTCGACAACGAGAACAGCGCGCTCGATTCGATCAATCTCACGGCCTGTTGCAAGACGAACCTGTCGTACTGTGACCAATGCCTGTTGGCAGATCTCGTCGCACCGTCCATCCGTCTTCAGTAGCAGTGTCCAGCGTCCGCGTGTGCCCGAATCAAAATGTAGCTTGGCATCGAGAGAAACCGGTGGATCGATCAGCTCGCCGTAGTTGACGCTGGCTGTTTCAACGTCGCCGAGGAAATACCAACCGATGGCGGCTAGCAGCGGACCAAAAAAAACCAGCGCCAGCGCCAGCAGTTGCCACCGGCCGCGCGGTTCATTTGTCGTTTCAGCTTGCATGTTCTGTTCGCTTGTTCCTGAATACCATAATTAACATCAATACCGTCAGGGCTGCGCTCATCGCAAACCACTGCACGGCGTAACCCAGATGGCGCTCGGGTGGCAGACCGCCGGCAGACCACTGACGCTCAAAACCGTCTTCCGCCTGCGGGCTCAGCAGCAACACATCCGCCTGTAACGGTTGTCCGAGCAAGCGCTCGACATCCTGTAAGGTCGGATATTGCAGCACGACGGGCCACTCGGAGACCACCTCCGGTTGTTCACCCAATTTCAGCCCGCCGACTGGCAGGGCGCCGACCCTGCCTTCTAATATACGGGCTTTATTGTCGACGGACAGCGCTGCTAGCGGTTCGCGACGCGGGCTTTGCGCAATCCAGCCGCGATTGACGAGTCGCCACGAACCATCATCGAGCTGCAGCGGTGTGATTACAAAAAAGCCATTGCGGCCGTTGCGTACGATGTTGTCGATGAGGATCTGGCGCTCCGCGATGTAGCGGCCGGCCTGCTGGAAACGTGCGAAACGAGGCAAGTTGCCGGGTTGGTCGCGAACTTGCGCTGCAGTCAGCGCAATATCGTTGGCAAAGTCAGCCAGTCGCGCCTGTTGTAGTCGGTATTTGTCCAGCTGCCAGTTGCCTAGCCACAACATGCATGGCATCAACAAGCAATAGACAAGCCATGGTAGCCATTTTGGTCGTCTCGCAGATTCGGCATTCACGATATAATGCTCCGAACAGTTTCGGGTTTTCGGTTCATGCGCATTATTGTTGTTTTGTTATTGCTGGCGATTATTGCGTCACTGGGCTCCGGCCTCTATCACCTTACACGGGATCAGCAGAACAGTGGCGGGCTGGTTCGTGCGTTGACCTGGCGCATTGCATTGTCAGTGGCGTTATTTGTCTTTCTGATCATGGCTGGCGTCATGGGCTGGATCGAACCTGGCGCGTTGTAGACGACACCAGCTGGCGTAAAAAAAGCCGGTGACCTTGCGGCGACCGGCTCTTTGAACATCTGCGTGTGGTTACATCCAGTAAACGAAGATATACAGACCCAGCCAGACCACGTCGACAAAATGCCAGTACCACGCGGAGGCTTCAAACGCGAAGTGGTGTTTTGCCGTGAAGTGGCCGCGCATGACGCGAATCCAGACGATAAACAGCATCAACGCGCCGATCGATACATGCATACCGTGGAATCCAGTGAGCATGAAGAATGTTGAGCCGTAAATGCCGCTCTCCATGGTCAGATTCAGCTCGTGGTAGGCGTGGATGTATTCGACCGCCTGCAGGTAGACGAAAATGAATCCCAGCAGAAACGTCAATCCGAGGAAAATCTTGACCAGATTGCGGTGATCATCACGGAGTGCATGGTGGGCAACGGTGATTGTGATTGAGCTGGTTAGCAGAATCGCCGTGTTGATCAACGGCAGTCCCAACGGCCCCATCGCTTCGAACGTGCCACCGACCCCGGCTGGGCCGTTAGTCGGCCACATGGCTTCAAAATTGGGCCACAAAATCAGGCCGGTGAAGAAGTTGTTGCTGCCGCCTTCCAGCCAGGGCAGCGCCATGTTGCGCGTGTAAAACAGTGCGCCAAAGAATGCCGCAAAAAACATGACCTCTGAGAAAATAAACCAACTCATGCCCATGCGGAACGACTTGTCGACCTGCGCCGAGTAGATGCCGCCTTCGCTTTCGTCGATGACGTTACCGAACCAGCCGAACATCATGCCGATCACGGTCAGCAGGCCCAGGGCGAACAGGTACGGGCCAATGTTGCCGCCGTTGAGCCATCCGGATACGCCGACCATCGTCAGCAGCAAGCCTACAGAGCCAATGATCGGCCACGGACTACCGTGCGGTACGTAATATTTTTCGTTTGCAGTTGCCATACTGGCTGTCCCTTCTTGTGCTGGCGTCTCGCGGCGCCATCGTCGCTGCCGTTGGCTAGTTTGCCGCAGCGCTGTCTATATTAAAAAAAGTATACGCAAGCGTAATGGTATCGATGTAGTCCGGCAGATCGCGGTCAATCATGAATCGTAGCGGCATCTGCTTGGTCTCATCGCCCTCAAACGGCTGATTGTTGAAGCAAAAACACTCGGTTTTCTTCAGATAAGTGGCTGCCTTGCTGGGCGATACGCTCGGAATGGCTTGTGCCACACGTGTCTGTCCCGTGAGGTTTTGCGCAATGAAATTCGCGTCGTAAACCTTGCCGGGCTGGATTTGCATGCTGCGTACTGCCGGCTGGAACGCGTACGGTGCCGATTCGTTGACCGTCGTCGTGAACTGGATCGTGATCGTGCGCGACTCATCGACCGATTCGACGAGCTGCAGCGGCGCCTCGTTCGTGCGCCCGCCAAAACCGGTCAGATCACAGAACGCATCGTACATTGGCGGAAACGTGTACGAAAAACCGAAGCCGACGATCGCCATCGCGAGCAGCTTGGCTGGCAACCAGCGATCGTGCATCAGCCCGCCGCTCCGCTGCGCACAACGCCGGCAAGAATGAAGCTTGCATAGACGGCAACGGCGACGCACACCAGAATGATGGTGTTGCGTCGCACCTTGCGCTTTTGCGGCTCCCCTTGCGGGTGTTTGCTCATGTCAGTAGCCATCCGTCGCGATCACTATTTAATGATCGGTGCTTCATCAAACGTGTGATGTGGCGCCGGTGACGGCACGGTCCATTCGAGGCCGCGCGGGTTGTCCCAGACTTCTGCGGTGGCTTTTTTACCGCCGCGTGCGCATTGCACAATGATGACAACAAACAGCAGCTGCGACAGACCGAAGCCAAACGCGCCAACCGTGGCAATCATGTTGAAGTCGGCAAACTGTGTCGCGTAATCCGGGATGCGTCGCGGCATGCCGGCAAGTCCGAGGAAGTGCATCGGGAAGAACGTCAGGTTGACGAAAATAGTCGTCAGCCAGAAGTGCACTTTGCCCAGCGTTTCGTTGTACATGTGGCCGGTCCATTTCGGCAGCCAGTAGTACACGCCGGCGATGATCGCAAAGATCGCACCCGGCACCAGCACATAGTGGAAATGCGCCACAACAAAGTACGAATCGTGGTACTGGAAGTCAGCCGGCACGATGGCCAGCATCAGACCGGAGAAACCACCGATCGTGAACAGGAACAGGAACGCGATCGCGAACAGCATCGGCGTTTCGAACGTCATTGCGCCTTTCCACATCGTGGCGGACCAGTTGAAGACTTTCACGCCGGTCGGTACCGCGATCAGCATCGTTGTAAACATGAAGAACAACTGACCGGTCAGTGGCATACCTGCCGTGAACATGTGGTGCGCCCAGACGATGAACGACAGGAACGCGATGCTGGCCGTGGCGTAGACCATGGAGTCGTAACCGAACAGCGGTTTGCGTGCGAACGTCGGAATGATCTCAGACACAATGCCGAACGCCGGCAGGATCATGATGTAGACCTCGGGGTGCCCGAAGAACCAGAAGATGTGCTGGAACATAACCGGATCACCACCACCAGCCGCGCGGAAGAAGCTGGTGCCGAAAAACTGGTCGGTCAGCAGCATCGTCACCGCGCCAGCGAGTACCGGCATGACCGCGATCAGCAGGTAAGCCGTGATGAGCCAGGTCCAGACGAACAGCGGCATTTTCAGCAACGTCATGCCGGGCGCACGCATGTTCATGATCGTCACGATGATGTTGATCGCGCCCATGATTGACGAGATGCCCATCAAGTGAACGGCAAAGATCAGCATCGGGAATGCATCACCGGTTTGTAGCACCAGTGGCGGGTACATCGTCCAGCCACCGGCCGGCGCACCACCAGGTACAAACAGCGTCGACAGCAAAATGCCGAATGCGGCGGGCAAGATCCAGAACGACCAGTTGTTCATGCGCGGCAGGGCCATGTCGGGGGCGCCTACCATCAGCGGGATCATCCAGTTCGCCAGGCCGACAAAGGCGGGCATGACAGCGCCGAAAATCATGATCAGCGCGTGCATCGTAACCATCTGGTTGTAAAAGTCCGGCTGCACGAATTGCATGCCCGGCTGCCCCAGTTCGGTGCGGATCACGAGCGCCATGGCGCCGCCGACGAACAGCATGATCAGACTGAAGATCAGGTACATCGAACCGATGTCTTTGTGGTTGGTTGTAAATAACCAGCGTTTAATACCGGTCAGCTCAGGTCCGTGATCGTGGTGATCGTCGTGGGCTGCGTCGTTATGTGTTGCAGTGCTCATCTGCCTTGCTCCTCGTCAGCGCGTCGATGTTGTGGCGCTGATGCCTTTAAATCTTCTGTTCTTCAAAAAATGTTGTGTGCCCGACTATTGCGTCGCCGCCAGTTTCGGTGCGTCCACGCCGTACTCGACTTTCAACGCCGCCATGCGCGTGTCGAACGCTTCCTGCTCGAGTACCTCGACAACAATCGGCATGAAGCCGTGATCCTGGCCACACAATTCGGCGCACTGGCCGCGGTAGATGCCAGGCTCTTCAGCCGTGAACCAGACCTGGTTGATGTAACCGGGTATTGCGTCTTTCTTGATCGCGAAATCCGGCATCCACCAGGCGTGTAATACGTCGTTAGAGGTGATCAGCACACGCACTTTTTTGTTGACCGGAACAATGACGTGATTGTCGACTTCTAGTAAGTAGTTCGGCACTGATTCAGGATCGATGCCCGAGTCGAGGCGCCGCGCATCGTTGCTGGTGCGCGCCAGGTTCGAATAAAAGCTGACGCCTTCGTCGATGTATTCGTATTGCCACTTCCACTGGAAGCCGGTGGCCTTGATCGTGATATCCGGGTTGCGGTCGTCTTCAATCTTGACCATCGTTTTGGCCGCCGGCACCGCCATCGCGACCAGAATCACAACCGGGATCAGCGTCCAGATGATTTCCGCTTTCGTGCTGTGCGAGAACTGCGCCGGCTCTACGCCACGTGATTTTCGGTGCAGTACCAGCGCCACGATCATCCAGCCGAATACGAAGACGGCGATGACACAGCACACGTAGAAAATCAGCATGTGCAGGCCGTAGATTTCGCGGCTGATCGCCGTGACGCCTTCGCGCATGTTGAGGTCCCAGTCTGCCAGCGCATTCACGCCGGGCAGCATTAGCAGCACAAAGGCTGCAAACTTGCGTTTGATATCCATGTTTTATCGATCTCGATCTTGATGATCTGGCAAGGGGAGCCGGTGCCGCACTCACGCGATGTGAGCGGGTCTGTCCGGTTCCGTTCGTCCCACTGCAAATTGTACCTGTTACGGCGCGTTAAATGCAGACTCAGTTCCCGTTTATCAGCCGTTATCGGCTGATCGGCCTTCGCTTGTAGCCGAAACGCTGTGGCCGTTACGGATTTGTCGAAGTACCTGTTCGATTCGGCGTTTCACGGCGCGTTTCTCCTGCGCAACCAAAAAGCGCCCGAACACCCACCATTTGCCGCGTTCGCCAAACGCCAGTTCCGTGCCGGCCACGCCACGCTGATCGCGAATCAGTGCGACCTGAGTCCATGCTGTCGTAAGCTGCACGGTTCGATCAACGTCGCCATCGGCATCGCACCGCAGCAGCGTGACGTCTTTGGCATCGATGACAATCTGTTCGCGCATCTGCCCGCGCAGCCAGTTGCTGCGCAGCGCCCAGCCCAATAAAGCCAGCTCGAGCCCGGCGAAAGGCAACACAGGCCAGTAACCCATCAGCACGAACGACAGCGCAATGAGCAGGCTGACCGTCGCAATGCCGGCAAAAAACACGACCGCCTGCGTGGCGGAGAGTGCGCAATTGGGTGTGAGCTCGAAGCGATACATCGTCAGGGTCCACAACGCGATGAACGAAGCATACCAAATTCGCGCGGCTCTGGTAGCTGGCAGGTCACAGAAAAACTATTTAAATCAGAAGTTTGCGACGAAAATTAGACGCGGCGTCGAATCGATGTCGGACTAATGCGTACTTCGTCAGTACCTGCGCTGCGCTGCGTGCGCGGATTGCCCCAACACTGCGCGTAGACAATTTCCAGCGTAATGTCGAAGCTGTCGCCGCGCGTCAGCTTGTGCAGCATGCGCGCGAAGCGTTGGCGTCCGGTCAGACTGTTGCGTCGATCTGGCAGCACATTGCGTGCAAGCGTTGCAGTCAGGTCCCGCCACAAAGCTGCCGGATCGCTGTAGTGGATCGTCAGGCGCTCGACATCGAGCACCGGCTCGGCGAAGCCGTGCCGCACCAATGCATCGCCGACGTCATGCATATCAGTGAAAGTTGCGACATGGGCACTGTCCGGATCGACGGCATGCCACGCATCGCGCAACTCGCGCAGCGACTCCGGTCCCAGCGTGCTGAGCATGAACGCACCGCCCGGCGCGACGATGCGCGCGGCTTCGCTGAGCACAGCGTCCGGCTCGGCGTAGCGCGGCAGCGCAAGATTCGACACGGCCAACTGGACACTGTTGTCAGCCTGCTGAAGGGCAGTCAGAGGATTGTAGGCACTTTGTATCCGCGAGCGCTGCCATGGCCAGCGTGGTTTGTGGCTTGACAGCGGGGTCAGCAGTGCTTGTAACGGTTCCACGGCAGTCACTTGCGCGGCCGGAAAGTGTGCAGCCAGCTGCTGTGACAAGGCGCCATCGTGCGCGCCAATATCGGCGATTGCCGTCGGCTCAATCGCGAGCAACTCGAGGCGCGAGGCCAGTTCGTCTGCCGTGCGTTTGACGATGAACGCATGTTGTGAAAAGTCGGCGCTGCTTGGCAGCCGCCTGGCGTGAATTGGGTAAGGTTCCAAGAGTTCGGTCCGGACACTGCAACACAAGTTAGCAATTATGCGGCTTTCGCAGTTTTTTGTGCGGCGTAAACGACGGCGGCGGCATTCTATGCTGAGGTATGCACCCTCCGACACCGGTCATTGAGCGAATCCAGCAGTGCCTCGCACGCATTGCGGGTCAGACTTGTCTGCTATGTGGCGGCCCGGCTGCGACGCCCATGTGTCGCGATTGCGTGGCCGATTTTGTGCCCAACACGGTGTGTTGCAGTCACTGTGCGATGCCGTTGTCAGTCGCTTCGTCGCGCTGCGGTGCTTGTCAAGATTGGCCGGACGATTGTACGGCGGTGGTTGCGCCGTGGCGGTACGTCTTCCCGCTTGATCGCCTGATCGCTGCGCTTAAGTATCAACGCGATCTCACCGTCATGCCGGCATTGACCCAGCTCCTGCCGGCGCTGCCTGCCGCGCTGGCAGATGCGGTGCTGATTGCCGTGCCGTTGCATCGGCAGCGGATGCGCGAGCGCGGTTTCAACCAGGCGCGCTTGCTGGCGAGCGCGCTGTCGCGGCGCTGGCGCCTGCAGGTTTGCCACACCGCGCTGCAGCGCACGCGGGTAACGCCGCCGCAAGTGACGTTGCATGGCAGCGCGCGGCGCGCCAACGTGCGCAACGCCTTTGTTGCGAACGGGTGCATCGACGGTGCGAGCGTCTGTCTGGTTGACGATGTGCTGACGAGTGGCGCCACGGCGCTCGCGGCGGCGGCTGCACTGCGGCAAGCAGGAGCGCGGGAGGTTTTCGTCTTTGCGTTAGCGCGCGCGGGCTACGCAGCCGGCGGCAGATACAAATAATGCAATGCGATACCGACAAACACCGTCAGACCGATGTAGTGGTTGTTCTTGAACGCAGCCAGACAGGCCGCCGGTTGACGGTTGCGGATCAGCCATTGTTGGTAGGCCATGAACATCGCAACACTGACAATCGCCAGGTAGTACCAGGCCGTCATGCCCAGACGCTGACCAAGCAGCAGCAGTGCCATCAGCATCATTGCCTGCAATGCCCCGATGACGAACTTGTCACTTTCGCCGAACAGGATGGCGCTGGAGCGGATACCGGCCGCCAAATCGTCCTCGCGATCGCACATGGCATACATCGTGTCGTAGATGACGGCCCACAAAGCCGTGATGGCGAACAGGAACCAGGCATCCTGCGGAATGGCATTGGTCTGCGCGGCGAATGCCATCGGCACAGCGAGCCCGAACGCCAGACCAAGCACCAGTTGTGGCACCGAAATATGCCGCTTCATAAACGGGTAGACGACCATCAACACGACTGCGGCGGCGGCAAGCACACGGCTCAGATTGTTCAGCATGGCGGCCAGTCCAATCGCGATAAAGCCCAAGCCGATAAACAGCGCCAGTGCTTCAACAACACCGATCTCACCGGTCGCAAGTGGCCGGTCCTGGGTGCGGGTGACATTGCCGTCGAAGTGTCGGTCGGCGACATCGTTAATGACACAGCCAGCCGACCGGGTGATCACCGCACCGAGTGCGAACACAACCAGAATCGTTGCATCGGGGCGACCCGTGCCGGCGATCCACAACGCCCAAAGCATCGGCCAGGCCAGCAGCCAGATGCCGATCGGTCGATCCAGGCGGGTCAGGCGCAGATACACGTCTAATTGACGCAACATGCGCCGGCTGAAGCTTTTGGGTTGCGGGCGGTTCATTGGCGTCGCCTGCGTTGCGTTAACAGCGCGGTGGTGAAGTGCTCAAACAGCAGCAACGGTAAGGTGTCAAACTGGAACAACGAGCGTCGCGACCAGCCATCACAAGTGGCTGGTGGCGCTAACTCGCCCTGCAGTACTGACGATTCGCAAAACTGCATGTCAACGCGCGCGGCGTCGCCCATCTTTGCCAGCGCGTGACCGAGAGGGTTGGTGCCCAACGCTTCGAGCCACGGGTGAGCATCGAGCGTCTCGCGGGGTGCGAACGTGCGCGCGTGCACAACCAGCACACCATTCATGCGCATGCTGATTTCGCGGTGCCAACCGGCATTGCTGAATGTGCCCGGTAACGCGGCCGTTACGATGTCCGGCAGCAGAGCGCGGCCGTCGTGAATGATGTCCAGCGTTAGCGGGCCGGTGCAGGAGCGGCGCACATCGTCGGTGAGCAAGCCCGGATCGCCAAGCCAGTCGGCGGCATTGCCGGACATCGGCAGCGCTGCGCGCCACGGATTGTTATCGTGCGATGTTGTGCTCTGCCCGGATGTCTGGTCTGCGCCCATAGCGTATTGCCGTGCCTTCAAATCGTGCCTCAGCCCGATAGTTTAAACGTTCCCGTAGCGGCTCGCGCTGCCGATCCAGCGTTGCAGCAAATGATCGATGCGAATCGCCGCGGTGTCGTTGCGCTCCGCTAGCAACGCTTCGGCGGCAATATGCACATCCGGCAGCAGGTCAGCGTCGCGATCAAGATCTGCCAAGCGCAGATTCATACTGCCTGTCTGGCGTGTACCTAACACCTCGCCCGGGCCGCGCAATTCGAGGTCACGCTGCGCGATAACGAACCCGTCATTGGTTTCGCGCAGGACACCAAGCCGCGATTTCGCGGTTTTCGACAACGGGGCTTTATACAGCAACACGCAACTGCTGCGCGCACTACCGCGGCCAACCCGGCCGCGCAGCTGATGCAGCTGCGACAAACCCATGCGCTCGGCGTTCTCGATGATCATCAGGCTGGCGTTCGGTACATCAACGCCAACCTCAATGACCGTCGTCGCGACCAGCAGTTGCAGCTCACCCTGCGCAAACTGGTTCATCACCGACTCTTTTTCACGCGCTTTCATGCGTCCGTGAATCAGGCCGATCTTGAGCTGCGGCAGCCACTGCATCAGGTTTTCGGCCGTCGTCTCGGCGGCTTGATAATCGAGAATGTCTGAATCCTCGATGAGCGGGCAAACCCAGTACGCCTGCCGACCTTCGAGGCAGGCATCGCGTACCCGCGTCACGACTTCATCGCGACGCGCGTCGGGAATCACAACGGTGCTTACCGGTGTGCGTCCCGGCGGCAGCTCATCAATGACCGACGTATCGAGATCAGCGTACGCCGTCATTGCGAGTGTGCGCGGTATCGGTGTTGCGGTCATGACCAACTGGTGCGGTGGCCGGCCTTGCGGCCCCTTGTCGCGCAGCGCGAGGCGCTGGTGCACGCCGAAGCGGTGCTGCTCGTCGATGATGACCAGCCCCAGGCCATCGAAATCAACCTTGTCCTGAAACAGTGCATGCGTGCCGATGACCATGCCGGCGCTGCCATCGGCAATGCGGGCCAGTGCGTCGCGCCGCTGGGCAGCTCGCAGGCTGCCGGTCAGCCATGCGATATCAATGCCGAGTGGCCGCAGCCAAGCGTCGAAGTTGCGATAGTGTTGTTCAGCCAACAGCTCAGTCGGTGCCATCAGCGCGCACTGCAAACCGGCCTCGATAGCACCCACCGCAGCCAATGCTGCAACGACAGTTTTGCCCGAACCGACGTCGCCCTGCACGAGCCTGAGCATCGGCGCCGGCAGCGCCATGTCGCGAACGATTTCGTCCAGCACGCGTGCTTGCGCGTTCGTCAGATCGAAAGTCAGCTGCGCACGCAGCGCCTCGCGCTGTTGGCTGTCGGCAGTGACCGGTGTGCTGTCGTCGCTTTGCAATTCGATGCGCAGCAGCTTCAGGCTGACGTGATGTGCGAGCAGCTCCTCAAGCGCCAAACGACGCTGGCACGGATGCATGGCGCCAGCGAGCTGTGCAAGGTCGGTGCCGGGCGGTGGTGCATGTAAATACTCAATTGCCTCGACCAGTGTTGGTAGTTCGCGGCGCGCGCGCGCACTGGCCGGCAACAGCTCGTCCGGCGGCGCGGCGCGCATCTGTTGCAGTGCGCTGTGCACCAGTTTGCGCATGCGGTGCTGACCCAGACCGTCGGTGACGGGATAAACGGGCGTGAGTCCGCGTTCAACCCGACTGGTTTCGCCCGCGCGCAGGATACGATATTCGGGGTGCACCATTTCGAGTCCGCCGGGAGTCTGGCGCACATCGCCATAGCAACTGATTCGCGCGCCGCGCGCGAAACCATTGCGCTGTGCATTGGTGAAGTGAAAAAACCGCAGCGTGATTTGCCCGCTGCCATCGGCTGCTCGCACGAGCAGAGTGCGTCGCCCACGATAGACGACTTCTGCTAACACGACTTCCGCTTCGATGAGGCAGCGTTGGCCCGTCTGCGCGCCGCCCAGCGGCGTAATGCGCGTGCGGTCCTCGTAGCGCAGCGGTAGCTGGAACAGCAGATCTTCGACGTATTGCGCGCCCAGCTTTGCCAAGCGCTCGGCCATTGCCGGACCGACGCCGTGCAGCGCACCAACCGGCGCCCGCAGATCACTCATCAACGCTGCCTGTTACAGCGCCACGACGGCGTCAGCTTCAACATCGACACCTTTTGGCAGGGCGGCAACGCCGACAGCGGCGCGCGCCGGATACGGTGTTGTGAAGAACTCGCTCATGACTTCATTAACAGCAGCAAAGTCATTCATGTCGGTCAGGAAAATGGTCACTTTGACGGCGTTCGACAAGTTGCCCCCGGCGGCCTCGGTGACGTGCTGCAGGTTTTGGAAGACTTGTCGCACGCGTGTTTTGAAGTCGCCATCGACGACGGTCATTGAGACCGGCTCAAGCGGTATTTGCCCCGAGATAAACAGCAGGTCACCGGTGCGGATTGCCTGCGAGTAAGTGCCGATAGCACCGGGTGCCTGATCAGTTTGAATCGGTTTACGTAACATGTTTGCTCGCCTTGCTAGGTCAGGCATGCAGTATATGCGAAGTTGCTGGTCGGACGTTGCGCGGTGTTGTGCGTCAGGCGAGGTTTCTGGAGACGCGCAGCACACTCTTCATCGCCCGGATGCTGCGCATCACGTTGGCCAGGTGGACGCGATCGGTCACCTCCACGCCGAAGGCAAGGTTGGATGTGTCGATGTCTTTCGAGCGCACTTCGACCTGATCGATGTTGGAGCCGACGCCGGCGATGGTCGAGGCAACCTCGGCCAAAACGCCCATGCGATTGACCGCTTCAACAGTGAGCAACACGTGGAACCGCTGATCAATGCCATCTAGCCACTCGACGTCGATCCACTTTTCGGCGTGTTTGCGAAAGCTCGACAGGTTGCCGCACTGCGTGCGATGCACGACGATGCCGCGGCCCGAGCTCAAATAGCCCATGATGGTATCGCCGGGAATCGGGCTACAGCAGCGCGCGTAGGTGACCACCATCCCTTCGGTGCCGGAAATCGTTAGCGGCTCGTCCTTCAGGTTGCTCGATTCGCTTTGCTCGGTCATCAATTGCTTGGCGGCCAGTGGTGCCAGCCGCTCGCCAAGGCCGAGTTGTTCATACAGCTCGGTCAGATTGTTCAAACCAATCTCTTCGAGATAGTCGTTGATGCGCGCGCGCGGCAGCTTGCGAATCGACAACGAGAATTCGCCGAGCGCTGCGTTGAGCATGCGTTTGCCCAGATCGCGTGCCTCATCCTGACGCAGGTTCTTCAGGTATTGCCGAATCGCCGTACGCGCTTTGGCGGTCACGACATAGTTCACCCAACTCGGATTGGGCTTGGCGCCGCGTGCCGTAATGATTTCCACGCTTTGGCCGTTCGTTAGCTGGCTACGCAACGGCACCAGACGACGATCAATCTTGGCGGCGACGCAACGATTGCCGACATCGGTGTGCACGGCATAGGCGAAGTCGACCGGAGTCGCACCGCGCGGCAGGCGCAGGATGTCACCCTTGGGCGTGAATACGTACACCTTATCCGGAAACAGGTCGACCTTGACGTGTTCCATGAATTCTTCGGAGCTGGCAGTTTCGTCCATCTCCATCAGCCGGCCCAGCCATTCGCGTGCGCGTTGTTGGGACGAGTTGGAGCCGCTGTCTGTTGCTTTGTATTGCCAGTGCGATGCGATGCCGTCTTCGGCCAACATATCCATTGCGCCCGTACGGATCTGTACTTCCAATGGCAGGCCGCGTGGTCCAAAACAGGTCGTGTGTAGCGACTGATAGCCGTTGATGCGCGGGATCGCGATGTAATCCTTGAAGCGACCGGGCATCGGTCGGTAGAGTTTGTGCACCAGACCCAGACAGCGATAGCAGGTGTCGACCGAATCGACGATGATGCGAAAACCGTAGACGTCGACGATTTCGCTCAGCGAAATGCGTTTTTCCTGCATCTTCTGGTAGATGCTGTACAGGTTCTTGCGGCGCCCGAGCACCTCGCCGCGGATGTTGTGCGAGTGCAGCGCGGCGCCTAGCGTTTCGGACAATTGCGCGATGACGCGCTTTTGGTTACCAGTCGATTTGCGGATCGCATTGCGCAGGACCTGGTAGCGATACGGGTACAGATAGCGAAAGCCCAGCTCCTCGAGCTCTACCTTGATCGTGTTGATGCCCAAACGGTTGGCGATGGGCGCGTAGATCTCCAGTGTTTCGCGCGCGATCCGTCGCTGCTTGTCGGGCGGCATCGATTCCATTGTGCGCATGTTGTGCAAGCGGTCGGCGAGTTTGACGAGGATGACGCGAATATCCTCGACCATGGCCAGCAACATTTTGCGAAAGCTGCTGGCCTGCGCCTCGGCGCGACTCTTGAATTGCACCTGGTCGAGTTTGGTGACCCCTTCAACGAGCGTGGTCACGGCCTTGCCGAACTGAGCTTCGAGCTCATCGGCAGCAGCTGGCGTGTCTTCAATGACATCGTGCAGGATGGCCGCAGCGATGGTTTCGGCGTCCATCCGCATCTCGGCAAGGATTGTCGCCACCGCGACAGGATGGCTGATGTAGGGTGCGCCCGATTTACGCTTCTGGCCGTGATGCGCCGCGGCACCAAATTCGTAGGCGCGCGCAACGAGCTCTATCTGCTCAGCGGGCAGATAGGCGCGCAGTTCGTCGAGTAGTTTTTTGAATCCGGTTGCCCAACGACTGTTGGCGAACCGGTCTAGCAGTCCGGAAGCGTAATCAAGCCCGCGTTCGCCTACTGTTGACACAGCAAGCGTTGCTGGTTGCAGCAGTGGCGCGGGCAATGGAGCATGGCATCAGCGTCCGCTGGTGTCAGTCGCCCAATCCCAGCGCACGCAACGGCATCACATCTTCGGCGATGGGCTCCGGTCGCAGCAGCTCTTCGGGCGGCAGATCCGGCTCGTCCAGAATGGCGGCTGTCACGTTACCCTCTGCTATCTCGCGCAGCGCAAGCACGGTGGGTTTGTCGTTTTCCCACTCAAGGGTCGCATCAGCGCCATTGGCCAGGCGACGTGCGCGCTTGGCGGCGATCAGCACCAGATCAAAAATGTTGTCGACGTTCTCGAGGCAGTCCTCGACGGTAATGCGTGCCATAGGGCTCTATTCCGGTAAAAAGGGTGACCCGACAGTGTAAGCGAAGCCAGCCGGTGATGGCCAGCGAAAAGTGCACAAGTTTTAGCTGTCGCCGAGCAGTCGCTGCATACGTCTGGCAACGCGTTGGGTGCCGACCCGATTGCGGCGCAAGCGCCCGCTGGCTAACCCTGCCAATTCGTCGAGCGCCGCTTCCAGGTGATCGTTAACGACGATGTAGTCGAATTCACGCCAGTGCGACAGATCATCCAGCGAATCACGCAGCCTGCGGCGAATCACCTGATCCGAGTCGGTTTGGCGGCTGCGCAACCGCGACTCGAGTGCCGCCACCGATGGCGGCACGATGAAAATACAGCAGCAATCCGGCATTTGTGCGCGTACCTGCCGTGCGCCTTGCCAGTCGATTTCCACGACGACATGACGGCCGGCGCGCAGCAGGGTTTCCACCGCTTCACGACCCGTCGCGTAGTAGTTGTCGAATACTTGTGCATATTCGAGAAATTCGCCAGCCGCCTTGAATTGTTCGAAGCGGGCTGTCGTCACGAAGTGGTAATCGACGCCATCGGTTTCATTCGGACGCTTCTCCCGCGTCGTGTAGGACACGGAGAACTCAAAGCGCGGATCGCGCGCGATCAAACCGCGTACCAGCGTTGTTTTACCGGCGCCCGACGGCGCGGAAATCACCACGAGCCGGCCACGACGAATACGCTTACTCAACGTTTTGCACCTGCTCACGCATTTGTTCGATGGCCACCTTCATATCAACGGCGTCGCTGGTTGTCGCCGCATCCGCCGCTTTCGACGCTAGCGTGTTGGCCTCGCGATTGAGCTCCTGAATCAGGAAGTCGAGCTTTCTGCCGCACGGGCCACCGGCTGCCAGAATGTCTCGCATTGCGACTAGATGGCCTTCCAGTCGATCCAGCTCTTCGTCTACATCCAGCTTCTGCGCAACCAGTGCGAGCTCGGTTTCCAGCCGATTGGGGTCCGCGCTGACATCCAGTCGCTCCAGTCGTTCCAGCATCTTGCTGCGACATGCAGCCAGCACCGCCGGACGGCGTTTGCGCACGGATTTGGCCAACGTATCAAGATCGGCGCAACGTTGTAACAGTAGGGTATTGAGGTGTTCGCCTTCGACGCGGCGCATGCTCACCAACTGCGTTAACGCCTGTCGAAAACCGTCCAGTAGCGGATCAGCAAGGGCTTCGTCATCGCGTTCGCGGTCCTGCAGCACGCCCGGCCAGCGCAACACCTCGATGACTGCCGGCGATTCGGCCGCGGGTAGCGTTTGTTGCACCGTATCGGTCGCGGCGCGCAAAGCCGCGAGCGCATCGGGATTGATATTGAGCTGTTGTTGCGACTGGCTGTCGCGGCTCAGCGTCAACGTGCAATCGACTTTGCCGCGCGCAAGCGTTCGCGTGGCCAGTTTGCGCAGTTGATGTTCAAAGCGTCGCAGGCTGTCCGGCAAGCGCAGCTGAACATCGAGATAGCGGTGGTTGACGCTGCGAATTTCCCAACTCAGTGCGCCATCGGGAGTGGCAGTTTCGATGCGGGCAAATCCCGTCATGCTGTGCAGGCTGTTGGTCATGATGGCGTCAAACTTCGGGCTCAGTAGGTTAGGCGTGCCGGTATTCTGTGCGCCAGATCATGGCGGCGCACATAGCGCGGCTGGTATCTTGTTTTATGTTGCGTGCCGACGCGCCGGATTATTTCGTGGTTAGCGACCGCGGTCGCCGGTCTTAGAGCACCAGCACGCGTCACATCATAACGTGCCACTGGATGGCGTTACAGCGCTTCGGAAGTTGATCCCGGTTGAACATCGAATTTGCAAAACTGAGCCTCATCGGCAAACGCAAGGACAATCAAGATCGCGCCGAGATTGCGATTGGTGAGGAAGCGGCGTTGCTGATGGTGTTCGATGGTATGGGTGGGCATTCCGATGGCGCGATTGCCGCCGAGACGGCGCTGGCGGCTGTGCAACGCGTGTTCGATAGCACCCCGCAACCGGTTTTCGACGTGCAGGGTTTTTTGTACCGCGCGGTCAGTATCGCGCACGACGCCGTCGTTGCGCTGGGTAAGGATCGCGATGTCGATAGCCGGCCGCGTGCGACTTGTGCAATCTGTCTTGTGCAGGACGATGCCTGCTATTGGGTGCACGTCGGTGACTCGCGAATCTACCTGTTACGCGATCATGAGATTCATCATGTCACGCGCGATCATTCGCACGTGGAAGTGTTGATTCATGAGGGCGTCATCAGTCGCGCCGAAGCGCAAGAGCATCCGATGCGCAATTATGTTGAGTCGTGCCTAGGCGGTGATGACGCGCTGCCCGGTATAACCGTGTCGCGTAAGCGGGACCTGATGCCCGGTGATGTGTTGCTGCTGTGCAGCGACGGCCTGTGGTCTGGCCTGCCGGACGAAACGCTGATTCAGTTGAGCTATGAGACTGAAATGCCGCTGCCAATGGTGCTGAAGGTGATGTGCGATCTGGCCATCAAAAACAACGGCAAACGTGCCGACAATACGACGGTTGCTGCACTGCGCTGGGTAGACTGACCGACACCGGCGGCGCCGTGTCCTCTATACTCGCGGCCAACATTTATTGGAGGCCTACCATGCAGCGACCCAGCGGACGCGCGAACGATCAGTTGCGCGCGATCACCATTGAAACCGGCTATACCCGGCATGCAGCTGGCTCCGTGCTGATTAGTTGCGGCGACACGCGTGTTCTGTGTACGGCGAGCGTTGAGGAGCGCGTGCCGCCCTTCCTGCGCGGTAAGCAGCAAGGCTGGGTGACTGGCGAATATGGCATGTTACCCGGTGCGACCAACACACGCGGTCAGCGTGAGGCAGCGCGCGGCAAGCAGTCCGGTCGTACGCAGGAGATCCAGCGCCTGATCGGACGTTCGTTGCGCGCCGTCGTGGATTTGCGCGCGCTCGGCGAGCGCACTGTAACGCTCGATTGCGACGTGCTGCAGGCCGACGGCGGCACGCGTACGGCATCGATCACCGGCGCCTACGTTGCCTTGTCACTGGCGGTCAAACAGCTGCTGGCGGATGGCAAAATCAAGAAAAACCCGCTGCATGGCGGACTGGCGGCCGTGTCTGTGGGCGTCTATCGCGGTGAGCCGGTGCTGGACCTGGACTATGCCGAAGACTCGCAGGCGGAGACGGACATGAATGTGGTCATGAACGACGCTGGCGGCTTCATCGAAGTGCAAGGCACAGCCGAAGGACATGCGTTCCGTCGCGATGAGCTGGATCAGATGCTGGCGCTGGCGACGAGCGGGATTGCCGAACTGCAAGCGATGCAGCAGCAGGCGCTGGACGCGGCGTGAGCCGGCAGCAGCTAGTGCTCGCAACCGGCAATGCCGGCAAGGTTCGCGAGATTGGTGCACTGCTCGATGCGCTGTCGCTGCAGGTGTTGCCACAGACCGCGTTCGACGTGGAGGACGCCGAAGAGACCGGTACTACGTTTGTCGAAAACGCGATCATTAAGGCGCGCAACGCGGCGCAGCAGACCGGCTTGCCTGCGCTGTCCGATGATTCGGGCATCGTCGTGCCGGCGCTCGACGGTCGACCTGGCGTGTACTCGGCGCGTTTCGCCGGTGCAGATGCTAGCGATGCCGATAACGTCGCCCGTCTATTGCGTGAAATGGACGGGCGCACCGGTACGGAGCGTAATGCGCACTTTTGCTGCGTGATGGTGTTGATGCGCTCGGCGAAGGATCCGATGCCGCTGATCTCGCACGGGCAGTGGCATGGACGGATTGCGACGCAGCCGCATGGTGATGGCGGTTTTGGCTATGACCCGGTGTTTGTGCCGAACGGCAGCGACACCACCGCAGCGCAATGGTCGCGCGCTGAAAAAAATGCGGTGAGCCATCGGGCTGAGGCGCTGCGCGAGCTGTTGCCGCTGTTGACGAGATGGCATGACCCACATCGCTGAGCTGCCCCTGTCGCTCTATGTGCACCTGCCGTGGTGCGTGAAGAAATGTCCCTATTGCGATTTCAATTCGCATCAATTACCCGCCGTTGAGCGCAGAGACACTGCGCGCGACGACTATGTCGCCGCCGTGCTAGAAGACATTCGTCTGCAGGTCCGCCAGTACCCCGGCCGGGCGCTGCACTCGATTTTCATCGGTGGCGGCACGCCATCGGTGTTCACACCGGCCGAGATCGCTGCGATCGTTGCTGCTGCCGAGGCGGCCTGGGGCTTCGAGCCTGAAATTGAGGTGACGATGGAAGTCAATCCGGGCGTGCTTGAGCGCGACAGCTTTGCCGGCTACGCGGCGGCCGGTGTCAATCGGGTCTCCATCGGGGCGCAAAGCTTTGATGCTGCGGCGCTGCAACGATTAGGCCGGTTGCACGGGCCGGATGAGATCGTACGGGCCGTGGACGAGGCGCAGCGCGCCGGATTTGAGCGCATCAATGTTGATGTTATGCACGGCCTGCCCGGCCAGACAATTGCCGCAGGTGTTGCCGACATTCATGCGGCGATCGCATTGGGTGTGACGCATGTGTCTCACTATCAGTTAACGCTGGAGCCAAACACGGTGTTCTACGCGTCGCCGCCGACACTGCCCGATGAGGACGTATTGCAGTCGATTGGCGAGCAGAGTGCGGCAAGCCTGCGTGCCGCCGGCTTTGTGCAATATGAAGTTTCGGCCTGGACGCAACCCGGTGATAGCAGTCGGCACAACCTCAATTACTGGCGTTTTGGTGACTATTTGGCGGTCGGTGCCGGTGCGCACGGCAAGCTGACGGTGCAAGGTACAGCCGTTCGATACGCCCAGCCGATGCATCCGAACAGTTACGTCGACCAGCTCAAAGCGCAGCGATTGCCCGAAATTGTGCCGGTGCCTGCAGCCTCGCTGGCGTTTGAATATTTCCTGAATCGCCTGCGTTTGCTGGAAATGGTCGATTTGCGCGACTTTGAACGGCGCACCGGTTTGGCGGCGCTCGATGTGTCGGCGCAACTGGGCGAGGCGGCCGAGCGCGGTCTAATTGACGTGCGTAGCGCTACGCAATTTGAGCTAACAACGCTCGGTCAACGGTTCCTCAATGACTTACAAGCGATTTTTTTACCGTCCTGAGCGCTTGCCAGATTGGCAATTTTATGGGTTGGATCGCACACGCTTATGCACACGTAGCAGCGGCTCACTGCATTTGTAATGCAGAATGCATTTCGGCTCGAGTCAGACCTGCGGAACCATCGCTAATCTATTGAAATATATATTAATTTAGAAATGGTGATATTTTGAGCATTCTGACGACATGTCAACAGTTGCGCGGGCTTAGGTGGCTTAATCAAGTTTCTTCCACAGGTTTATCCACAGGTTTTGTGGATAAAACCACGGCGCGGCAGCAAGCGCTTGAGCCGCTTGTCAAAAGCGCGTAGCGGCTATATAGTACGCGGCCTTTTTTTGGATACGCGCGCGCGTTCTGTGCGCACGTTTGGAGATCCCAGATCATGAAGCCTGACACCCATCCGGCCTACACCGAAATTAATGTGACGTGCAGCTGCGGCGCTGCGTTCACGACGCGCTCAACACTGGGCAAAGACCTGACCGTCGAGGTGTGCTCGTCATGCCATCCGTTCTACACCGGCAAACAGAAGATCCTGGACTCCGGCGGTCGCGTAGATCGGTTCCGTAAACGCTACGGCAAGTAAAATCGAACCAGCAGTCATGGCGCCGTCGGGTAGAATGGCGCCGCGGCTACCGGTCGTGTGATCTGCCCGTCCGGTTCACCGATGGACACCGCCGTGTCCTCGTTGCTGCGTACGACGCGCAGTTTTCCATCCAGACCTTCAGGGACAAACAGACATGACCGATAAGTTCTACACACTGACCTCACCCGACGGCAAGGCCACCCAGCTGCCGGTTCGCTCCGGCACGACCGGGCCAGACGTCGTGTCTATCGGCTCCCTGTACAAGGATCAGGGCGTATTCACGTACGACCCGGGCTTCGTATCGACCGGTAGTTGCGAAAGCCAGATCACGTTTATCGATGGCAACGAAGGCGTGTTGATGTACCGCGGCTACCCGGTTGAGCAGCTCGCAGCATCCTCACACTACATCGAGGTGTGCTATCTGTTGCTGAACGGCGAGCTGCCGACGGCCAGTGAGCTCGAAGAGTTCACAGACTCGATTCGTCATCACACGATGCTGAACGAGAGCCTGCTGCGCTTCTACAACGGTTTCCACTACGACGCGCACCCGATGGCTATGGTTTCTGGTGTCGTGGGCTCGATGTCTGCGTTCTACCACGACTCGACGGATATCAACGATCCGCGTCACCGTGAGATTTTCGCGCACCGCATCATCGCCAAACTGCCGACCATTGCCGCTGCGGCGTACAAACACTCGCTGGGTCAGCCATTCATCTACCCGCGTAATGATCTGGACTACTGCAGCAACATGCTGAACATGTTCTTCGGTGTGCCGGCAGAGCCTTACCAGATTGACCCGGTTGCTGCCGAAGCGCTCGATCTGTTGTTTATTCTGCATGCAGACCATGAGCAGAATTGCTCCACATCAACGGTACGCATGGCGGCTAGCTCCGGCGCTAACCCGTATTCTGCAGTCGCCGCAGGCATCTCTGCGCTGTGGGGCCCGGCGCATGGCGGCGCCAACGAAGCTGTGTTGCAAATGCTCGAGCAAATTGGCGATACCTCGCGTATTCCCGAGTTTGTGGCGCGTGCGAAAGACAAGAACGATCCGTTCCGCCTGATGGGCTTCGGTCATCGTGTGTACAAAAACTTTGATCCGCGCGCGACAATCATCCGCGAGATGTGCCACAAAGTGCTGAAGAATCTCGGTCGCACTGACAACCCGTTGTTCGATCTTGCGCTCGAACTGGAACAGGTTGCGCTGCAGGATGAGTACTTCATCGAGAAGAACCTGTACCCGAATGTCGATTTCTACTCCGGCATCATCTACCGCGCGCTCGGGATCCCAACGTCAATGTTCACCGTCATGTTCGCCATCGGGCGGGCTGTTGGCTGGGTTGCACATTGGGATGAGATGATCGGTGAGAACAGCCGCATCAGTCGTCCGCGACAGTTGTACACTGGCTCGCCGGCGCGCGACTACTCCGATATCGCCAGCCGCTAGCTAGCGCTACATTGTGCCGCGACGCCGCTGGCTCGGCGGCGGTCGCCGGCGCAACTGTCTCAGGCGGGATTGCTGTCCAGCAGCCGCTGTACCTTCTTGATGGATGCGCGTCGCATGGGTTTGCCATCGACCGGGCTTAGCGGTGCCTGGCGCAAACCGTCGTAACGAAACACGGTAGCCTCGATAGCCACATTGCCCCAGTCAAACCGGTAACCGGGGTACGTGTCGCTGCGATCTCGCTGGATTCTGAGCCTGCGTTCGAACAGCTTGTAGTCAACACCCTGTGACTCCAGCAGCCATGCCAGGTCTTCCGGACTATCGGTGAATATGTGCAGGTTTGCTGGCGAGTCCTCAGCGGCGGTGCCGGTCAGCAGCGGCCCGACCAGGCGCGGCTCGAACGTATCGATTGAGCGCATGAACTCGAGCACGATGCCACGCCGTTGAGCAAGCATAGCGGCATGATCATCTTCACTGTACAGGCGGTGATGCTCGATCAGCGCATCCTCGACTTCCTGATTGCTGGGCAGCGCGCCGTGTCGGTCAAGGCCAAGTCGCTCGGCAGCTTTGCGCTTGGCGACCTGGAAGTCTTTGATCCCGTGATCCGCCATGATGCGCGCGGCCTCCTGGGCGACACTCAGACGCGGACGGTCGTTGGCAAACGGTTGGTTCATGGGCGATCACCGCAGGTGACAGGTTGCTATCCGGACGCTGGCATTAAGTCAGAAAACATTCTCGAGCTCAACGGCTTCGCCAGAGTCGCCGAACGGGCTAGCCAAAATGTCATCGCCGGTTACGGTCGGTTCGGTGCCGGCTTCAAACGTCTCGAATACGAAGTCGCGATCATTGGCGCCAGCCAAATCGCCGGTTTTCGACGAGACGCGCACGGTCACCAAACCCGATGGTTGCGGATAGCTGCGCTGCGGCGCACCGGCCAGCGCATCGCGCATGAAGTGAATCCATACCGGCAATGCCGTGCGGCCGCCCTCTTCACCAGCACCCAACGGCTCGTCACTGTCGAAGCCGACCCATGTGACCGCAACGAGATCCGGGTTGAAGCCGGCAAACCATGCATCGCGCTGATCGTTCGAGGTACCGGTCTTGCCAGCCAGGTCATTCCTGTTCAGCACACGCGCGCGGCGGCCGGTGCCGCGGCGGATTACGTCGCGCATGATGTCCTGTACCAACCAGATGTTGGTCGCCGGCAGCACGCGCGGTGCGATCACGGCGTCTCCGAGGAATTCGCGCAGCGCCTCGCCGTACAGCGTCGCCGCACTGGTGACGTTCAGTGCCTCGATATTGTCAGGCTCCGGTTGCTCAACTGCCTCGCAGCGTTTGCACACGCGCGCCGGGTTTGCGATCTCCAGCACTTCACCATCGGCGAGTTCAACGCGGTCAATAAAGTAGGGCGTGACCTGAAAGCCACCATTGGCGAGCACGGCATAACCGCTCGCCATATCGAGCGGCGTGGCGCCGCCACTGCCGAGCGCCAGGGACAAATCAGCCGGCAGCGCTTTGTCGCCGAAGCCGAATTTACGGATGTGCTCGAGCGCGCTACGGATGCCGATCTTGTCGAGCATGCGAACCGACACGAGGTTCAGTGAGCGTACGAGACCATTGCGCATGCGCGTTGGCCCATAAAACTTGCCGGTTGAGTTCTTCGGGCGCCACTCGCCCTCATAGTCACGGGAGCTGACGACGAACGGCGCATCATTGATCACGCTTGCCAGTGTGAAGCCATTCGCCAGGGCTGCTGAGTAGATAAACGGCTTGAAGCTGGAGCCCGGTTGCCGCTCGGCCTGAATGACGCGATTGAATTTGCTTGTGTAATAGTCAAAGCCGCCGGTCAACGCGGCGATGGCGCCGTCATTGGGATCCAGCGCGACCAGCGCGCCTTGCGCTTCTGGCAATTGCGCCAACGCGTAACTGCCCGTGACGGTTTCGATGACATAAACGACGTCGCCGGCGGTGAGCACTTCATCGATGGATTCCGGCTTGTTGCCGACACGGCGCCGGTCGATGAACGGCACTGCCCAGTTCACGCCGCTCCACGGCAGCCGCACGCGCAGGTCGCCAGCCAGTCTGAGATCGGCGCTGTTGTTCTCGTTGATCGCCATCACGATGGCGCTCTTCAGGCCGCCCGCACCCGAGTAGTCAGCCAACGTCTGCTCGATTTGTGCATCGGTCGCGGTGGCCACATCGATTGACGCCAGCGCTCCGCGGAAGCCGTGGCGACGGTCGTACTCCAACAGCCCGTCGCGCACGGCGAAATTGGCGGCCTGTTGCATACGGCTGTCGATCGTTGTCGTGACACGGTAACCGCGAGTCGTGATGTCGCGGCCATACTTGTTTACGAGCTCCAATCGCACCATTTCGGCAAGGTACGGTGCGGAGAGCTCGATGTCGGCGCCATGCAATTTGGACTGTAACGGGTAGTCTGTTGCACCTTGCCACTGTTGTTGATTAATGAAACCAAGATCGCGCATACGCCCGAGCACATAGCGTCGACGATCACGCGCCTGATCCGGCCCGGACACAGGATTGTAGGCGGACGGCGCTTGCAACACGCCGGCAAGGGTCGCGGCCTCGGCAACGTTCAGATCGCCCAGTTCCTTGCCGAAATAGACCTGCCCGGCTGCTGCAACGCCGTAAGCACGTTGTCCGAAGAACATTTTGTTCAGGAACAGCGTCATGATTTCCTGTTTGCTGAACTCCTGCTCGATCTTCCAGGCCAGGAATGCCTCCTTGATCTTGCGAATGTAGCTGCGCTCGCGGGTCAGGAAATAATCGCGGGCAAGCTGCTGCGTCAGCGTGCTCGCGCCCTGTTTGCGACTGCCGGCCAGCGTATTTTTGATCGCCGCGCGCAAAACACCTTGATAGTCGATGCCCGGGTGCGTGAAGAACCGGTCATCTTCTGCCGCCAGGAATGCTTGCACGACATGCTCAGGGAATTCGTCGAAGCTATTAACAAGAATACGCCGTTGCTCACCGATTTCCTGGATCAGCTTGCCGTCGCGTGTGTAAACGCGCAATGGCACCTGCAACGGGATATCGCGCACAGTAGCGGCATCCGGCAGGCCGGGCTTGGCGTAGTGATAGGCCGCGAAAACGGCTGCAGCGCCTGCGATTACTGCCACTGTGGCTAGTGTCAGACCGCGAATCGCGGTGCGCAGCAAGAATTTGGTATTCAAAGCGGTATTCATGTCCTTGTCAGTGCTGGCCGTATTATGCATATTGGCCAACCAATGCGGGAGTGGGGCCTGCGAATTCGCAAACCGGCGAAGTGACTACGACGTCACGCGAGCGATACCGCGTGACGCTACGTGGTTCACAGAATTTAAGTTAATTGCTGACATACGATAAGAAAACGCAAAAGCGGTACGCAGTCACATTTTATTTAACATTTTATTGATATATAGTTAACGTCGTTTGTTCAGGCGACCGCCCAGATAATAATCGTAACTCAAAGATTATTAAGGAAAAATTGAGTGATATTTGGTAAGAAAACGCGCATTCTGCTTGGTCTAGACATTACTACGTCATCGATCAAGCTCGTAGAACTGGCCGAGGCAGGGCGCAGTTACCGGGTTGAGTCGTATGCTGCGGAGCCGACACCGGCCAACGCCATCAACGACAAAGCCATTGTTGACGCGCAAGCGGTCGGTGAGGCGATTCGTCGCGCCGTGAAGCGCTCCGGCACCAAATGCCGTGATGTTGCGATTGCGATCAGCGGTGATGCGGCCATTACAAAGACCATCCAGATGTCAGCCGGTTTGTCCGAAGCTGAGATGGAAGGTCAGGTCGAGATCCAGGCCGATCAATACATTCCATTCCCGATGGAAGAGGTCAGCCACGACTTCGAGATCATCGGGCCGAACGAAGCTGATTCAGATATGAACGACGTGCTGCTTGTTGCAACGCGTACCGATAACGTCGATCAACGCGAGGCAGCTGTAGCAGCCGCCGGATTGAAAAGCGCCGTTGTCGACGTGGAAGCGTTCGCCCTCGAGAATGCCTGCCGGTTATTGCAGCATCAGATACCGAACAACGGAATCGGGCAATCGGTCGCTGTCATTGATATCGGCGCCAGCAACACGACGTTTGGTGTGTTGCAGGACATGAAAGTTATTTACACGCGTGATTTTGCGTTCGGCGGCCAGCAGTTGACCGAAGAAATCATGCGCACCTACGGACTGTCGATGGAAGATGCCGGGCGCGCCAAGAAAGAAGGCGGCTTGCCGAGCAACTATGAGCCGGAAGTGCTTGATCCGTTTATCGACGATGTGACCCAGCAGGTGAGTCGTTCGCTGCAGTTCTATCTGGCCTCAGGTGGTGGTCGCGAGCAACCTGATCTCATTATTGTATGTGGCGGTTGCGCCAACATTCCCGGCATCGCCGATGTGATTGCCAGCCGCGTCGGTATCCCGACTGAAATCGGCGATCCGCTTGGTCAGATGAAAGTGTCAGCGCGTGCCAAGGGGCAAGGCGTCAAGACAGATGCTTGTGCGCTGTTAACTGCGTGTGGGCTTGCGCTACGGAGCTTTGATTAATGCCAAAAATTAATTTATTGCCATGGCGCGAGGAACTGCGCAAAGAGCGACAACGCAATTTCCTGGTTGCCGTTGGCGGCGCGATCGTTGCCGGCCTGGCCATCATTGGGCTCGTTAATTTGGTCTATAGCGCGCGTATCAACCACCAGCAAGAGCGCAATGCGATGCTTGATCGCGAGATCAAGGTGCTGGAGGAAAGCATCAAGGAAATCGACGGCATCGAGCGGCAAAAAGCACGCTTACTGTCGCGCATGGAAGTCATTGAAGAGTTGCAGCAAAGCCGACCAGAAGTCGTGCATCTGTTTGATGAGCTAACGCGCACGATCCCTGATGGCGTGCAGCTGCAAAGCGTGACGCAGCGTGGCCGCGAAGTACGTATGGCGGGCGTTGCCCAGTCATCGACGCGAGTCTCTTCCTACATGCGCAACCTGAATGAATCGGAATGGTTAGGTACGCCTGACCTTGAGAAGATCGAAACGATCGATCGCGGACAGCGTCGCGAGCGCTTCAGCTTTGAGCTGAATGCCCAGCAGCGATCGCAGGACCCTGATGGTCTGGAGGGCGTCGAATGAGCATTATTGACGATCTGAATGCGTTAGATCCGAATGATGTCGGTCGTTGGCCGTTACCGTTCCGGATTGCGGCCGTTGTTATCGTATTCCTGTTGGTCGGTGCCGCTGGTATCTACTTCACGATCATCAAAGACAAGCAATTGGTGTTCGACAAAGAGGTGGCGCGCGAGACCGAACTGAAGCAGGTGTTCGAAAGCAAGCAACGCAAAGCCGCGAACTTCCAGGAATACGCCGACCAGTTGGTTGAGATGGAGCAATCATTTGGTGCGATGCTGCGCCAGTTGCCGGGCGAGACGGAACTGCCGAACCTGATTATCGATATTTCGCAGACAGGGCTTGCAGCCGGTCTCGAGGAAAAGCTGTTCGAGCCGCAGGCTGAAGTGCGCCGCGAATTCTATGCCGAGAAACCCATTCGCATCCGCTTGAGTGGCTCCTATCATGCGTTCGCGAATTTCGCGAGTGCCGTTGCTGCCTTGCCGCGTATCGTTACGTTGCATGACATCAGCATTGTGCCTGAGTCTGCTGACGCCGGTGCCGAACAGTTGATACTCGACGTGACGGCCAAGACCTACCGTTATCTCGAAGAAGAAGAGGGTTAGTCGAGAATGAAACTGTCTGAATTCAATCCTCATAGCCGTGCGCGCACATCATCCGCAACGTGGGTGGTGCTGGTCGCCGTGGGCAGTTTGCTGGCCGGTTGCAGCGGCAACATGAATGATCTCGATCTGTACGTCGACGAGATCAAGAGTCGTCCGGGCAAGCGCCCCGATCCGTTGCCTGAAGTGAAACCGTACGTGACGTTTACTTACGTTGCCGATACAGAAGAGCTGCGTTCACCGTTCACGCGTGATGTGCCGGCGGCCGCTGGCGGACCGTCAGGCACTGCCGCTGGTCCGGATCCAACGCGCACTCGCGAATTTCTTGAAGAATATCCGCTGGATTCCTTCGACATGGTTGGCACGCTGAGCCTGGGCGGTAACAACTACGGTCTGTTGCGTGGTCAGGACGGTCTGGTGCATCGCGTCGTGCCTGGCAACTACGTCGGACAAAACGACGGTCGAATCACATCAATTACAGAGTCAGAGATAACTCTGACTGAAATCGTATCAAACGGTATTGGCGGCTACATCGAACGTGATGTCGCCATTGCCCTAGCGAAATGAGCCTGAGAACAATGGCATTGGGAGTATCTAGAATGAAGCGCACAACTCAAGCGGCGCCCCTGACTCAAACGTGGCAACCGGTCGCAAGACTCGTGTTGGGAGCCACCGCAGTGCTGTTGGCAGCCCTGGCCATGACGACGGGCACAGTCAACGCTCAAGAGCCGACCAACGGCTTGCAGGACATCCAGATCCAGTCGCTTCCCGATCGCGGCGTAGAGCTGCGTCTGATCATGCGCGAGGCGGCTGAAGCGCCGTTGAGCTTCACGATCGACAACCCGGCGCGCATCGTCCTCGATATTCCGAACTCCGCATTGGAGATGGGTACACGTCGCCAACAGGTCGATGTCGGCCCGCTGGACACGGTATTGATGGCGGAAGCCAACGGACGCACGCGTGCCGTTTTGAATCTGCAGTCGATGGTTGACTATCAGACAAGCATCAGCGGCAACGTGATTTCAGTCGTACTGAGCGCCGGACAGGGGCTTGCACCAGCGCCAGCGTCGAACTTTGCAGGTGCACCGGCTTCAACGTCCGGCTCGTCCAGCTACGATGGCCCGCGCGCTATCGAAAACATCGACTTCCGTCGCACCCGTGAAGGTGGTGGTCGCATCATCGTCACGCTGACCGACCCCTCTACACCTGTCGATATCCGTCAGGAAGGTGGTCGCGTTGTTGCGCTGTTCAAGGACACTGAGTTGCCCACGGAGTTGCTGCGACGCCTCGACGTACAGGATTTTGCTACGCCGGTGACGACCGTTGATGCGATGCGCGTCAACCGCGACGCCCGTGTATTGATTGCTGCTGACGGCGCTTATGAGCAGTTGGCATATCAATCGGATGGCACGTTCGCGATTGAGATCAGCCGCGTTGAGAAAGACGAGTCGCAAGGTTCGATCTTTTCCGAGGAAAAGGAATATTTCGGCGAGCGCGTAACGTTGAACTTCCAGGACATCGACGCTCGCTCTGTGCTGCAGTTGCTGGCCGAAATCAGTGGTCGCAACATCGTTGTCTCGGACACGGTGCAAGGCAACTTGACGCTGCGTCTACAGAACGTGCCGTGGGATCAAGCTCTGGACATCGTCATGACGACGCGTGGTCTGGACATGCGCGAGAACGGCAACGTCATCATCGTCGCACCGTCAGCTGAGATCGCTACGCGCGAACAGGCTGATCTGGAAGCGCGCGCCGCGATTCAGGAGCTGGAGCCGATGTTCTCCGAATTCCTGCAAATCAATTACGCCAAAGCGGAAGACATGGCGGACCTGATCAGCGAAGGGTTGTTGACCCCGCGTGGATCAGTGTCAATTGACGAGCGTACAAACACGCTGCTGCTGCAAGACACGGCCGAGAGTCTGCGCAACATCCGCCGTTTGGTGGCGACGCTGGACATTCCGGTGCAGCAGGTATTGATTGAGTCGCGCATCGTATCCGTGAACGACGACTACACGCGCGAGTTCGGTGCACGTTTGGGTCTGTCAAACATCGACACAACCGACGACGGCTTGTACACGATTACCGGCTCCGGCACAGGTGCGAACAACATCGCAGCGTCGCTGGCAGAGCAACAGGGCCAAATCTTCCAGAATCAGCTGGCTAACCTGAACAACGGTACGAATATCGACCCGCGCACGGGTGTTGATCCGGTCGATCTGCAAACCAACCTTGAGCGTTACAACGTGAACCTGCCGGTCTCCAACCCGGCCGGTCAGATCGCGCTGGCGTTGCTTGAGGGTGACTTCATTCTCGATCTCGAGTTGTCTGCGCTGCAGGCCGAAGGTCGCGGTGAGATCGTATCCAGCCCGCGTGTTGTGACGACGAACCAGAAAGAAGCTGTCATCAAGCAGGGTGTTGAGATTCCGTTCCAGCAGGCTGCGGCCAGTGGCGCGACAGCGGTTGTGTTCAAGGAAGCTGTATTGAGTCTGACAGTGACACCGCAGATCACGCCGGACGGCAACATTGCGATGGATCTTCGCGTCAGCCAGGACACAGTCGGTCAGATTTTCACCGTCATCGGTGGCGGTGCGATCCCGAGTATCGATACGCGTGAAGTCGAAACGCAAGTGTTGGTCAGCGATGGTCAAACGGTCGTGCTGGGTGGTATCTATGAAACCGAGATTCGCGACACGATCAGCAAGGTACCGCTGCTGGGTGACATCCCCGGATTCGGTCATCTGTTCAAAAACACGCAGCGAATCAACAATAAATCAGAGCTGTTGATCTTCGTGACGCCGAAAATCCTTGAAGAAGGTTCGTTCATCACGCAGTAATACGCTGAGACCGCTACAATGGAGCTGCCGCACCGCTTTGTCGGTGCGGCAGCTTTTTTTTGGGTGATCGTGACGCAATGAATCAGCGACTGTTTCTGGTGGGGCCGATGGGCGCTGGCAAGTCTGCTGTCGGTAA
The DNA here is from genome assembly GCA_038529355.1 of Pseudomonadota bacterium. Taxonomy (GTDB): domain Bacteria; phylum Pseudomonadota; class Gammaproteobacteria; order Steroidobacterales; family Woeseiaceae; genus CALBPI01. The sequence goes on along the minus strand of JBCBDU010000003.1, from coordinate 70,896 downwards.
ACGACTGGCGCACAAGCTTGCATGCGATTTTGTCGACTGCGATAGCTACATTGAGCAACGCACCGGCGTGGACATTGCCTATATCTTCGAACGCGAGGGCGAGCGCGGTTTCCGCAAACGCGAATGCCAGGCAATCCAGACATTGACGCAGCGCGACCATACGGTCGTGGCCACCGGTGGTGGCGTGGTGATGGACCCGGCCAATCGCTCTGCGCTGGTAGCGCGCGGCACGGTGATCTATTTGCACGCCAGCGTTGCCCAGCAATACGAACGCGTGCGTCATGGCAGTCACCGCCCGTTGCTCGACGATCCGGATCCGCAAGCCGTGCTGCAACGGCTGTTTGATGTGCGCGATCCGTTGTATCGTTCGATTGCCGATCTGACGATTGCAACAGACGGTGCGCGCGTGCCGGATGTGGCCGATAACATCGCCCGTGTGCTGAATGGAGAGTGCAACCAATGAATGCTGTCAGTCACACCGTCCGCGTCAGCCTCGGCGCACGCAGCTATGACATCCTGATTGGCCGCGGCTTGTTGCAGCAGTCCGCAACGTTGCAGCGGGCGCTGGCTGGCCAGCAGGTTATTGTGGTCAGCAACGTCACCGTTGCCCCGCTGTATCTTGAAGCGTTGCAGCGCGCGCTGGATGGCTATGCGGTGCAAACGCATGTGCTGCCTGATGGTGAGCAGCACAAGACCCTTGAACAGCTCAGCGGCATCCTCGACATGGCGCTCGCAGCGAACGCCGCGCGAGACGTCACGTTTGTCGCGCTGGGTGGTGGTGTTGTCGGTGACATGACCGGTTTCGCCGCAGCCTGTTACATGCGCGGTGTTGCGTTCATCCAGATACCCACGACGTTGCTGGCGCAGGTCGATTCGTCTGTGGGCGGTAAGACCGGCGTGAATCATCCGCGGGGCAAAAATCTGATTGGCGCTTTTCATCAACCTGCCGCGGTGTTTATCGATACTGATACGCTGCAAACGCTGCCCGAACGCGAATACAGCGCAGGCATGGCTGAGGTCATCAAGTATGGCGCGATCATGGATCGCGAGTTTTTTGCGTGGCTGGAGGCGAATATTGCGGCGTTGATGGCGCGTGATGCTGAGCCACTCGCCGAAGCTATCGCGCGTTGCTGTACGCTCAAGGCGCAGATCGTCGCCGAAGATGAAACCGAGCAAGGTCGTCGTGCGCTGCTCAATTTCGGTCACACATTTGGCCACGCCGTTGAGGCGTGCACCGGCTACGCGACCTGGCTGCACGGTGAGGCGGTGGCGATCGGCATGCGCCTCGCGGCAGACATGAGCGACATCGAGACCGGCGAGCGCAAACGACTGAGCGCATTGCTGCACGCCGCCGGTTTGCCAACGACCGCGGGCGGGTTGACCTGCGAACAATTGCTGGAAGCGATGGGGCATGACAAGAAGGTACTGGCCGGTCAGATTCGATTGATTTTGCTGCGCGCTTTGGGAGCTGCGTTTGTCAGCAGTGACTATGACCGCAGCCGTTTGGTCAGCGTGTTGGAACAGGTCAATGGTTGATGCGTTGAGGCCCTGCGCTGCCCAGGCAGCGACCAGTCGCGGTCGAGTGCATGATGAGGCGCCGCCGACAGAGCGCGGTATCTATCACCGCGATCGCGATCGCATCATCCACTGCACGGCGTTTCGCCGATTGATGTACAAGACCCAAGTCTTTGTCAATTATGAAGGCGATCACTACCGCACGCGGCTGACGCACTCTCTCGAGGTTGCGCAAGTGGCGCGTACGGTTGCGTTGTCGCTCGGTCTGCACGAGGCGCTGACGGAGGCGATCTGTCTGGCGCACGATTTGGGGCACACGCCGTTTGGTCACGCCGGCCAGGACGCCCTCAATGCCTGCATGCGCGAGCACGGTGGTTTCGAACACAACTTGCAGTCACTGCGCATCGTGGACGAGTTGGAAGAAAAATATGCGCAGTTCGATGGCTTGAATCTGACCTTTGAAACGCGCGAGGGCATCCTGAAACACTGCGCCAAGACCAATGCCCGACGTCTGGGCGCGCTAGGTCAACGCTTCATCGACCGCACGTTGCCCGGTTGCGAGGCGCAGCTGGCCGATATCGCCGATGCGATTGCCTACAACAACCATGATGTCGATGATGGCGTGCGCGCCGGATTGCTGGACATTGATGCATTGCGCAGCGAACGGCTGTTTGATGAGCCGTATCGTGAGGTCATTGGTCGCTACCCCAACCTTTCCGCGGACCGGCTGATCAATGAGGTCAAGCGGCGCATGATCGCAACGGTCGTGCGTGATCTGATTGCCAACAGTCGTGCGCTGCTGGACGCTGCTGCGCCGTCGGATATCGATGCTGTGCGCGCGCACAGCGAACGGCTCGTGCAGTTATCGCCGGAGATGGCTGCCGCGCATCTGTCTTTGAAGCGCTTTTTGTACGCTAACCTTTATCATCACTCGGATGTGCGCCGCGTGCAGGAGCGCTCCAGGCAGATTGTCACGGACTTGTTTGCCGCGCTCGTTGCGCGCTTCGAGTTGATTCCCGCCGCGCACCGCGAGCGCCGTCTGGCCAATGCGGCACTGGATGACACGCGCAAGATGCGAATCATTGCCGACTATTTGGCAGGCATGACCGATCGGTTCGCAATCAATATGCATGCAGAACTGTCGCAACAAGGCGTGATCAGCGTCCCGTCTCAGGTAAACTAACGCCTTTGTGAGCGAGTGGAATCTGCACCATGGCTAAATCAATAGCCCCCGAAGACCGACTGATCTTTGCGCTGGATGTGCCCGATGCACAGGCGGCGCGCGCGTTGGTTGAGACGCTCGGCGATGCTGTGCAGTTCTACAAGATCGGCCTTGAACTTGCGATGCGCGAGGGTTACTTCGAGTTGCTCGATTGGCTCATTGCCAAAGGCAAGAAGGTCTTTATCGACGTTAAGCTGTTTGATGTGCCGGCGACCGTTGCTGCCGCGGTCAAAAACCTGTCGGCGCGGGGCGCGACGTTCTGCACCGTGCACGGTAATCAGGCCGTCATGGAAGCGGCTGCCAGTGAAAAGGGCGACCTGAAAATTCTGGCAGTCACGGTGCTGACCAGCCTCGATCGTGGTGATATGGACGATCTGGGTTTCGACTGTGATGTGCCGGCGCTGGTTACATCGCGCGCTCGGCGCGCGTTGGCCGCCGGCTGTGATGGGGTCATTTCGTCCGGCCTAGAAGTGCCTATGCTGCGCGACAGCGTGGATGAAAAGCTGTTGGTCGTGACACCAGGCATTCGCCCGGTCGATAACCGTCCCGTCGACGATCAGAAACGCGTTGTCAGCGTGTCGCAAGCGTTCGCCAATGGCGCTGACTATATTGTCGTGGGGCGACCGATCCGTAATGCACCGGATCCGCGCCTCGCCGCCGAAGACATTGTGACTACTATCCGCCAGCATTTCAGCTGAGCGCATCAGGAACCGATAATGACCGAGCTCAAGAATGACCGTTTTTTGCGTGCGCTGATGCGCCAACCTGTCGATCGTACGCCGATCTGGATGATGCGCCAGGCGGGCCGCTATCTGCCGGAGTACCGTGCCACGCGTGCTGAAGCCGGCGACTTCATGTCGCTATGCCGCAATGCCGAGCTTGCCTGCGAAGTGACCCTGCAGCCGCTGCGCCGCTATGCGTTTGATGCGGCGATTCTGTTCTCGGACATTTTGACCGTGCCCGATGCAATGGGGCTTGGTTTGTATTTCTCGGCCGGTGAAGGCCCGCGTTTTGAGCGCACGATCGACACCGTCGCTGACATCAAAAATCTCCCGGTGCCGGATGTCGCCGACACGCTGGGCTACGTGACCAATGCGGTATCGACGATTCGCAAGGCGCTGGACGGCAGCGTGCCATTGATCGGTTTCGCGGGCAGTCCATGGACCGTGGCGACGTACATGATCGAGGGTGGCAGCAGTAAGACCTACAGCAAAGCGAAGGCGTTGTTGTACAGCGAGCCGGAAGCGGCCGATGCGTTGATGGCAAAGCTTGCGACGATGACGACGAACTATTTGAACGCACAGATTGAAGCCGGCGCGCAGGCAGTGATGGTGTTTGATACGTGGGGCTCAGTGCTCGAGCCGTCGCAATACGCGCGCTACTCGCTGGCCAGCATGCAGGCGATTGTCGATGGTCTGCAGCGCGAGCGTGATGGCCGGCGCGTGCCAGTGGTGCTGTTCACGAAAGGTGCTGGAACGCGTCTGTCAATGATGGCTGAATCCGGCTGTGATGGTTTGGGCGTCGACTGGACGACTGACATGGGTGAGGCGCGTCGTCTGACCGGCAACAAGGTCGCGCTGCAGGGTAACCTCGATCCGTCGTTGTTGTACGCCAACGACGAGGCGATTCGCGATGGCGTTATGCGGGTGCTGGAGAGTTACGGTCAGGGTCCGGGTCACGTGTTCAATCTCGGTCATGGCATCCATCCGGAGATTGATCCGGCGAAAGTTGGCGTCATGGTTGATGCACTGCATGAGCACAGTCCGCGCTTTCACACCGGGTAGGATGCGGCAATGACCGCTGTTGCCGATCTGCAGCAACAGCGCCTGCGCCGCTTGCAGCGCATGAAGTGGCTGGCGCATTTGCTGCTGCTTGCCATGCTTGCGTTGTACCTGTTGACCGGTTGGCTCGAGCCGCGCTACGGCTGGCTGGGTTACGTACGCGCGTTTGCCGAAGCGGGCACCGTCGGTGCGCTTGCCGACTGGTTTGCCGTGACCGCGCTGTTTCGCGAACCGCTTGGTTTGCCGATTCCGCATACGGCGATCATCAAGCGCCGCAAGGACGAGATCGGCGAGACGTTAGCCGACTTCATCGGCACGCACTTTCTGAACCGCGAAGCGCTGGGTCCTCGTCTGGATCGTGTCGACATTGCCGGTGTCGCTGCCGATTGGCTGTCGCGCTCCGACAACGCCGCCCGGCTCACCGAAGATGTTGCACGCGTACTTCGGCGCGTCGTGCGCGCTGGCGATAACAAGGCGCTACGTGCGCTGGTCAAGGACAATCTGCACGGTGCGTTGTCCGAGCTGCGTGTCACGCCGTTGCTGGGTCAGGTGCTAGAGATGTTGATCATCAACGATCCGGACGACACGCTGTTGACCGGCATCGTAACGCTGGCACAAAACCAATTCGATGAGAATCGCCAGAATATACGCGATACCGTCGGTGAGCGCTCGCCGTGGTGGTTGCCCGGTTTTGTCGACGAGCGCATCTACCGCCGGTTGGTTGCCGAGGTAGAAACCGCGCTGACTGACGATGAGGAAGGTGGAGAGCGGCGCGCGCGCGAACACCTGCGCAGTATGCTGACCGATGTCGTTGAGGCTCTGCAGCAGGACGAATCGTTGATCGAGCGCGGCGAGCAGTTGAAGCAGGAGTTTCTCGAGCACCCGCGCCTGGCGCAGTTCCTGTCATCGGTGGTGTCCGACGTATCAGCGTTTTTGATGCGCGAGGCGCAAGATCCGCAGTCGGCATTCCGCGAGCGCGTCACCGAAGCGTTGGTGAGTATGAGCGATGGTCTGGCGCGCACGCCGGAGCTGCGTGATGAGATTAACCAGTCGCTGCGCGATGCGGCGCTGTATGTCATCACGCGCTATCGTGACCAGATCACGCGCGTCATCTCGGAAACGGTGCGCAGCTGGGATGCCGACATGGCAGCCGACCTGATCGAGCAGCGCGTCGGCCGCGACCTGCAATTCATTCGCATCAATGGCACGCTCGTTGGCGGACTCGCCGGTTTGACGCTCTACACGTTGTGGCACGCGCTTTTTGCCTGACGTGCCCGTTCGCTATCCGGCGTCGCGCAATTCGCGGCGCAGGATCTTGCCAACGTTCGTTTTCGGCAGCTCATCCTTGAAGACGACTTCCTTAGGCACCTTGTAACCAGTCAGATTCTCGCGGCAGTGCGCGATGATGCGCGCCTTGTCGACGCTCGGATCGTTCACCACCACAAACAGTTTGACCACTTCACCGGATTTTTCATCTTCCTTGCCAACGGCAGCCGTTTCGACCACGCCGGGTATTGCCGCAACAACATCTTCAATCTCATTCGGATACACGTTGAAGCCGGAGACAAGAATCATGTCTTTCTTGCGATCTTCGATAAACACGAAGCCCTCGCTGTTCATGCGCCCAATGTCGCCGGTGCGCAGCCAATCGCCCATCATGACCTTTTCGGTTTCTTCCGGCCGTTGCCAGTAACCTTCCATCACTTGCGGGCCGCGGATGCAGATCTCCCCGATGTCGCCAACGGGTAGCGCATTGCCGTCGTCATCGAAAATACCGACTTCAGTCGACGAAATCGGCAATCCAATAGCGCCGGTGAACTCCGGGTTTTCGACAAACGGGTTGATGACGGCGGCCGGAGACGTCTCGGTCAAACCATAGGCCTGAATCATCGGAGCACCGGTGACGGCCTGCCACTTGTCTGCGACGGCCTTTTGCACGGCCATGCCGCCGCCAATCGTGATATCGAGGTGGCTGAAGTCGACCTCATGAAAAGCCGGCGTATTCAACAACGCATTAAATAGCGTGTTGACGCCGGTGAAGTACGTGAAGGGGTACTTGTTCAGCTCCGCGACGAATGCATCGAAGTCGCGCGGGTTGGTGATTAACACATTCAAGCCACCCTTGGCGAGCAGGCTGAGGCAGTTCCCTTCCAGCGAAAAGATGTGATATAGCGGCAACGCGGTGATCGCCACCTGCGGCTTGTTGTCGAGCGTTTCGCCCAACCACGCCATCGACTGCTGGATGTTGTGCACCAGATTACTGTGGCTAAGCATCGCGCCCTTGGCGACGCCGGTCGTGCCACCGGTGTACTGCAGGAACGCAAGATCCTGCAAGTTAATGTCAGGTTTCGTAAACGTGTGGTTGCTCTTCAGTACGGCTGGCAGTTTGTCGACGTTCGGCAGCGAGAACGGCGGCACCATTTTCTTGACGCGTTTGACGACGAAGTTGGTCAGCGGTTTTTTCAAGCCCGGTAGCAGATCGCCAACTTGCGTCGTGATGACATACTCGAGCGGCGTATCGGCGATGACGTCGGCGAGCGTTGACGCGAAATTCTCAAGAATGACAATGGCGCGTGCACCGGAGTCGCTCATCTGGTGTTGCAGTTCGCGCTTGGTGTACAGCGGATTGACGTTGACGGCGACAAGCCCCGCGCGCAGCACGCCAAACAGCGCCACCGGATATTGCAGGATGTTCGGCATCATCAACGCAACCCGATCGCCCTTGCTCAGACCCTTGTGCTGTAGCCACGCTGCAAAGCGCGTCGACAGGTCGTCCAGTTCAGCAAATGTGATCTGATGACCCATATTCGCGTAGGCCGGCTTGTCTGCGTATTCCTTGCAACACTGGTCGATCATGTGGCCCAGCGATTCGAAACCGCCGGTATCGATGTGTTCCGGAATGCCGTCGACGTAAGAGGACAGCCAGATCTTTTCTACGCGCATTGTTGTTATTCCCCCGTACCGGAGCGCGCCGCTCTGGGCAGCTGCGCATCGATTGCCTGCTGGATCACCGGCCACGCGCGCTCGAGCATCAGCGGTTGCGCTTCGGCCGTTGGATGAATCCCGTCACTTTGCATCAGTTCAGGATCGAGCGCCACATCCTTCAGAAAAAATGGCTCCAGCGGTAAGTTGTACCGATCTGACAGCGTCACGTAGAGCTGCTCGAAGGCTTGTGTATAACGTTCGCCGTAGTTCAGCGGGATGCGCATGCCGAGCAACACTGGTTTGGCGCCGGCTGCGATGCTGGCGTCGATCATCCGTTCGAAGTTGTTTTGCATAACGTCGAGCGCGATGCCGCGCAAGCCATCGTTGCCGCCCAGCTCAATGACGACGACGATCGGCGCGTGCCGTTCGAGCGCGGCGGGCAGGCGCGTGGCACCACCCTGCGATGTGTCGCCGCTGATGCTCGCGTTGATCACGCGGATGCCATATTCTTGTTCGTTCAAACGTTGCTGCAGCAGTGCTACCCAGGTCTGGTCAAGCGACGCCAAGCCATAGCCAGCGCTCAGGCTGTCTCCGACCACAATCAAGGTGGGCTGTGACGGATCCGGGTCTTGCGTCGCTGCGGTCGGTGCTGCAGCTTGTGCAGCCGGTGGTGCATCCGGCGCGGACTGGCTGGCGAATTGACCGGTGGCGAAGGACAGACCCAGGCCCAGCGCTGCGACCACGACGATAATGATGCCAATGCCGGATTTGTTGTCAGCCACGTAACACCTCTTTCGGATACAAACACAGGAACGCGCTCATCATGCCATCAGCCGACGCTGCGACCCAGCCAAATTCTCACGATCAACTCGTGCTCGAGGCACAGGGCCTTGGCCGCACAGTGACGAGTGCCGATGGTGATCTGACCATTTTGCGCGATGTATCGTTCCAGGCGCGGCGCGGCGAAACTCTGGCGATCGTGGGGCCGTCCGGTGCTGGCAAGTCGACGTTGCTGGCGTTGTTGGCTGGGCTGGACTCGCCGTCCACCGGCAGCGTGCAGCTTGCGGGGACCCGACTCGATACGCTGGACGAAGATGGTCGCGCGGCCGCCCGCGCCGGCAAGGTGGGTTTCGTGTTTCAGTCGTTCCATCTGATCCCATCGTTGACGGCGCTGGAGAACGTCATGATGCCGCTGGAGTTGTCCGGTGTCGCCGCTGCGCGATCGGTCGCCGAACAGACGTTGACTGATGTTGGACTGGTCGAGCGCCTGAAGCACTATCCGGCGCAGTTGTCCGGCGGTGAGAAACAGCGTGTGGCAATCGCGCGTGCGTTTGCAACGCAGCCGGATGTGCTGTTTGCCGATGAGCCTACCGGCAATCTCGATAGTAAGACCGGATCGCGCGTTGAGGATTTGCTGTTCGAGCTCAATCGCGAGCGCGGTGCAACGCTCATCCTGGTCACGCATGACGAGGCACTCGCAGCGCGCTGCCAGCGCCGTCTGGCGATTGACGGCGGTCGCCTCGTCAGCGACGAGCGCAACTGATGCGCGCATTGCGGTTTGCAGCGTCCGGCCTGTGGCGCGAGTTGCGCTCGGGAGAGCTCGTCGTTCTGCTGTTCGCGTTGGTCATCGCGGTCGGCTCGATCACGGCGATCAGTTTCCTGACCGATCGCATCGGGCGCGCCGTTGCGCGTCAGGCAACCGAAGTGCTGGCTGGGGACATCCGGCTGAACTCGGGTCGCCCGCTCGATCCGCAGCCGATTAGACTTGCGGCTGCAATGGGTTTGGCGACCGCCGAGGCGATGAATTTCCCGAGCGTTGTGTTTGCCGGCGAGGACAGTGCGCTTGTGAATCTGAAGGCAGTGTCGAGCGCCTATCCGCTGCGCGGTGAGCTACGTATCGCCGATGAGTTGTTCGGCACACCGTACGTTGCCGATGCGGTGCCGGCTAGCGGTGCTGCGTTTGCCGATGCGGCAATGATGGCACGACTGGGCGTCAGTGTTGGTGACACGCTTGAAGTGGGCAAGCTTGAGCTGACGCTGCGTGCGGTTGTCGTGTATCGCCCCGATCAGTCGCCGGGCTTCAGCGGTCTGGCGCCGACCTTGCTGATCAACATCGACGACATTCCGGCCAGCGGTTTGCTGATAGAAGGTAGCCGGGTCAGCTACACGCAGATGTTTGCCGGCGACGACAATGAAATCGAGCGTTTTGCCGAGGCGCTGCGCGAAACCTTGCCCGAAGGCGTGCGCCTGCAGGATCGCGCCGCAGCCGGCAGTCAGTTGTCCGTCGCGATTGATCGCGCCGGTCGGTTTCTGTCACTGGCGTCACTCGTCAGTCTGATTCTGGCTGCCGTTGCCGTGGCGATGGCGGCGCGGCGCTATGCCGAGCGCCGGCTCGACACGGCCGCGCTGATGAAAACGTTCGGCGCATCACAAGCATTCGTGCTGCAGGTCGGGCTCATTCATCTGGTCGTCATTGCGCTGGTTGCCAGCACTGTCGGTGCTGCCATTGGCTACTTCGCCGAACGGGGTCTGTCGCAGCTGTTGTCCGGTTGGCTGCGCGGCGAGCTACCCGATGCGAGTTGGCAGGCCGCGATACCAGGCATCGCAACGGCCGTCGTACTGCTCGCAGGCTTTGCGCTGCCGTCGTTGTTCCGGTTGCGTGACACGCCGCCGCTGCGTGTGTTGCGGCATGATCTGGCGCCGCCGCCAACGAGCTTGTTCGTCACCTATGGCGCCGCATTGATCGCGATGGCTGGTCTGATCTGGTGGGCTGTGCGCGACGTGGGTTTGCTGGTCAGCATTGTCGGTGGCACGGTGTTAACCGGATTGGTTTTATATCTTGCCGGTCGCGCTCTAGTGGCAGCACTTGCTCGCCTGCGCGGCAGCGTCGGTGTGTCGTGGCGCTACGGACTCGCGAACATCGCGCGGCGCGGTGCGAGCAGCACGACGCAAGTGGTGGCGTTCGGGCTAGGCCTGATGGTGTTGTTGTTGCTGACGCTTGTGCGTAACGACTTGCTAGCCGGTTGGCAGGCAACCATTGCCGACGATGCACCGAACCAGTTCCTGATCAACATCCAACCGGATGAGCGCGAGGGTATTCAGCAAGTGCTGTCCGAAGGCGACATGCCGCCGGCGACGTTTGTGCCGCTGGTGCGCGGTCGCATCACGGCGATCAACGGCGTGGCGCCGAAGGAGCGCAACGCGCAGGGCGACGGGCGTGGTCGGATCGGCCGCGAGATCAATTTATCGTGGAGCGCAACGCTCGACCCGACCAACGAAATCGTGGCCGGCGAGTTCTGGGCGCCCGACTACGCAGGGCCATTGCAGGTTTCCGTGGATGAGGACGTGGCGAATGATCTGGATGTCGGCGTCGGCGACTCGATCAGTTTCAACTTTGCCGGCGAAACAGCAACGGCTCAGATCACCAGTTTGCGGCGCATTGATTGGGATTCATTCAAGCCCAATTTTTTCATGGTGCTAAGCCCGACCGGCATGCGCGAGTTACCGCAAACCTACATCACCGCGTTGTATGTGCCGGAAGCGCAACGCAGCGTGTTGCTGAATATTGTGCGTGCGCACCCGAGCGTGTCGGTGATTGATATCGAAGCAGCGATTGCGCAGGTGCGCGGCATTATCGACAAGGCAACGCTGGCTGTGCAGTACGTGTTTCTGTTCACGCTCGCCGCGGGTCTCGTCGTGTTGTTCGCGGCGATCCAGTCGACACTGGACGAGCGCCGCTACGAAAGCGCGTTGCTGCGCACGTTCGGTGCGTCGCGGCGCACGGTGTTGCTGGGCATCATGGCCGAGTTTTCGGCGTTGGGTTTGCTCGCGGGTTTGTGTGCGGCAACCGGGGCAACGGCGATTGGGTTGGTCGTGGCGCGGCAGTTGTTTGATCTGGACATTGCACCTAACCCGCTGCTGTGGGTTGCTGGCATTGTGTCGGGTCTATTGATCGTTGGGCTCAGCGGTACGCTTGCGGCTAAGTCCGCGGCCGACACGGCGCCGATCAAAACGCTGCGTGCGCATTAGACGGTGGCGAGTCTTTGGTTTGACAAGGTGATTGTCGAGCTCAGCCCTGAAAGCCGGCATTGGATGTCAGCGTTAGGGTGAGTCGGGGTTGTGACGATAGCCGATATTTTAGAGGTCGGCCGCGAGGGCGCGCTAGCGCATTCCCAATGCTCTAGTTGGTTACCCGCATGGTACCGCTAGAAGCATCGCTCAAGCTCAGTATCAAGAGTTTCGCGTTTGCCGTCGAAACGGCCTGCTTGCAATGAAACCGAAGGTTGTGGTGACTGCCATACTTGAGCCTTGTCAATAGGGCTGGCCAGAGAGCGATTGCAGCTGCGATAAATAGCCACGGTATGTTCCTCATCTAAATGATCTGAACTTGAGTCCGCAGGAAACTCAACGTGGATGTGTCGGTACGAGCTTAACGTTTTAAGCGCTGAACTACGGTGCGTCGGTCGTCTGCGGTCAGCGTTTGCGCGCTTCGCGGCGCGCAGCTTTGGCCGCTTTAGTGGCGGCCTTTTTTTCTGCTTTTGCGGCTTTCTTCGCCACCTTTTTCTCGTCCGGCGGATCGATCATCGTGCGCACGTTGGCAGCGATGTTCACATCGCCGTCGGCGAGTAACTCGCTCAGACTGTGTCGGCACACAGTCCAGGTTGCGCCGATCGTGCCCAGCCCAATCGCCAGCAGCAACATGCCGTAGCTCACTTGATCAGACAGCTCCCCGACCCAATCCGGAATGTCCACGTTAAACACATGCTCAACGAGCCGACCGACAATCTTCTCCATGATGCCGATCTCGAGCAGGATTGTGACGAACACCCAGATGATCAGTTTCAGGATGAACAGCAACACCACGAGATCCCAGAACGCGCGCACCGGGTCGCGGCTGAAACACAGTGCGGCAACAGCCAACGTCACGGCAGCGGCCTCGGCGACCGCATTGGCGACGTGGATCAGCAGCGCACCGATCCCGGTCCAGAATGGCGCCTCCGGCAGTGCTAACGACTCCCCGGCGAAAAGCTGATTCAGCAGTGCAAGTGCCGACACAATGGCGATCGCGGGTATCACGGCAGCGGCAAGCCACGGGAAGTCCTCCGGCGATGCTTCGCCGCTGCGAAACAGATAGCGGCGGATCGGTATCGCAAAGCCGACGCTGACCAGCAGCACGGGCCAGTGCACGTAATCTTCCAGTGCGTAGCCGGTCACTAATTGATCGAGCAGGTAGCCGATGGCGATTGCCGCGATCGTCAAACCGGCAATCGCACCGCGCGGATTCGCGCCGAACACGCTGTCGAGATTGTCATCGTCATCGCTTGCGTTAAATGCCTGCCGCAGCGCCGGCAACATGTCGGCAAAACCTTCGCCCGCGATGCGAATCAGATGACCGACTTTCATGCGTTGCCCGTGAGCTCCGGCACGCTGTCGGCAATGGCGCTGCACAATTCGCGAATCAGCGCATCGCGCGGATGACTGGAGCGCCAGACGCCAATGATCGTGCGCGCCGGTTGCGGCGCTTCAAAGGCCAGATTGACGATGCGCCCGTCGTTGTTCGCCTGGCGCACCGCCAGCTCAGGCAGCAGCGTGACGCCAGCCCCGCCGGCAACCATTTGTCGCAACGTTTCAAGACTTGTCGCTCGGAACTCGTCTTCGTTGGCGCCGCCCGCCAGATGGCACACTTCGAGCGCCTGATCGCGCAGGCAATGACCGTCTTCGAGCAACAGGATGTGCTCATCGCGCACATCGTTTTGCTGCGCCTTGTCTTTGCTGGCAAGCGGGTGTTTGGCGTCAACGGCCAAACGGAACGGCTCTTCAAACAGCACCATCGACTCGCAGCCGTGGCAATCGATCGGCAAGGCCAGAATGCCCAGATCAATATCGCCGGAGCGGATGCCGTGCATCAGAGGATCGGTTTGTACTTCAAGATACAGGCACTTGAGTCGCTCGAACTGCTCGCTGAGCGCGGGTGCCGCGAACGGCAGCAAATACGGTGCCAGCGTCGGGATCAAACCAATCTTGGCGCGTCCGGCTTGCGGATCTTGATGTAGCTCGGCCAATTCGTTGATGGACTCAGCTTCCAGCAACAGGCCGCGGGCGCGCGAGGCGATCGCTTCACCGGTCGCTGTCAGCTGAATGCCCTTGTTGTGGCGCTCGACCAGCGTCACGCCGAGTTGTTCTTCCAGCTTTTTAATCTGCGTGCTTAGCGTCGGTTGCGTGACAAAACAGGCGTCTGCGGCGCGACCGAAGTGACGATGGTCGTCGAGCGCAACGAGATACTTCAGCATGCGCAAATTGAAATGCAAGTTGCCGCTCATGACACGTCTCCTTTCAGCGATTTGAATGCCGCCAGCGCCTCATCACGCGATGTAGCCAGATCAACGACGGGCAGCGGGTAGTGCTCGCCCGGCGTGAAGCCGGTTGCGGCGTGGAATTTCTCCGGCAGCGTCCATGGTGCGTGCACGTACTTGTCGGGCACGTCGCGCACTTCAGGCACCCATTGGCGCACATAGTCACCGGTTTTGTCGAATCGCTCGCCCTGGCGGATCGGGTTAAACACGCGGAAGTACGGTGCCGCATCTGCGCCGCACCCGGCCGACCATTGCCAGCCCATGCTGTTGGCCGGCAAATCGGCGTCGACGAGTGTGTCCCAGAACCAGCGTGCGCCGTGCAGCCAATGGGCACGAATGTTCTTAACAAGAAACGATGCAACGGTCATCCGCACGCGGTTGTGCATCCAGCCGGTGTGCCACAACTGACGCATGCCAGCGTCGACAATCGGCACGCCGGTGTGACCGCGCTGCCACGCCTCGATCATCGCGTCTGCATTGTCGCGCCACGGGAAGTTGGCGTATTTGTCGTACATAGGTTCGTCGGCGGTCTGCGGGAAGTTGCACAGAATGTAGTGCGAGAATTCGCGCCAGCCGAGTTCGGTCAGAAAGGTTTCGGTGCTGTCGTTGTGTTTGTCGAGCGTCTTCACACGATGCCAGGCATCGCGCACGCTGATCTCGCCAAAGTGCAGATGCGGTGACAGCCGCGATACGCCGGCGACGGCGGGTAAGTCGCGCGCCGTGTCGTAGTCGAACACCGGTCCGTCCAAAAACGTCGCGAGAGATGCCTGCGCACCGGCTTCACCCGGTGTCCATGCGGCCGCAATGCCATCTGCCCAGTCGATGTCCGGCAGCAACCCGAGCGCATCGATATCGAGCGATTCCGGCGTTTGCTGCGGCGCCGGAATGCTGGTCGGCGCATCGACGGGCGGCTTGTCGACGATATGCTTTTTCGCCTCGCGCCAGTACGGCGTGAACACGCGATACACGGTGTCGGTCTTCGTGCGCACGCTGTCGGGTTCGTTCAGCAACGCACCGTTGCCGCGTTTGACCTGGATGCCTTGCTCACGCAACGCCGTGGCCAGCGTGTCGTCCGCCTCGAGACGCTTCGGTTCGTAGACATGATTCCAGTACACCGCACGGATCGCGTACTCGTCGATGTAGGCTTGCAGCACATCGCTCGGCGCGCCGCGTTGCACGGTCAGCTGGTTGCCACGTTCGCCGAGGGCTGCATGCAGTGCCGTGAGGCTGTGGTGCAACCACCATTGGCTGGCGCCACCCATTGGCCAATAGTCGCGCGGCGCATCGATGTACAACACGATAACGCTGTCACACTCGGCAACGGCCGTATGCAACGCCGGATTGTCTTTCATGCGCAGGTCGCAGCGCAGCCAGACCAGGCCGATGTTGCGCTCAGTGCTCATACGTGGGTTCCCGTGACACGGTTCATGTGATGTCCTTCGATGTATGCAGCAAACGCATCGGCGCTCTGCTGCACGGCGCGATCGCGCGCCTGCTTGGCGCCCCACGCCGTGTGCGGCGTGATGATCAGCTGCGGCAGATCGATGTTCAGCAGCAGATTGTCCGGTTGCGGTGGCTCAGGCTCAAGCACATCGAGGGCTGCACCGCCGATCTGCCCTTGCTGCAGCGCCTCGGCAAGCGCGGCTGCATCGACGAGCCCGCCACGCGCGGTGTTGATCAGCACTGCGTCGCGCTTCATCAGCGCCAGCGTGTCGCGATTGATCAGGTGCCGCGTGCGTGCGTTGAGCGGGCAATGCAGGCTGACCACGTCCGCGCTCTGCAGCAATTGCGCTAACGGCATGCGATCAGATCGATCATCGTGTTCGTCACGCGCGGCGACGACGACACGCATGCCGAACGCTTCGGCGACGCTGCCAACTGCCTGACCGAGCTCACCGTAACCGATGATGCCGAACACAAGGCCATCCAACTCGCGGATAGGGTAGTTCAACATGCAAAACGTCTGTTGCGCCTGCCAGGCACCGCGCTGCACTTCGTCGGCGTAGCGCATCGTGTTGTGGGTCAGCGCCAGCAGACCGCCGAACACATGTTGCACGACCGAGGGTGTGCAATAGGCGACGATGTTAGCCACCGCCACGTCGTTTGCCTCGGCGGCATCGAGATCGATCGGATCGGTGCCGGTGGCCGTCAGGCCGATGTATTGCAGCTCGGGCAGTGCGGCCAGCGTCTCGGCGCTGAACGCGACCTTGTTCGTGAATACGGCGGTCTTGCCTTGGCAGCGTGCGATGACATCGGCCGCCGGTGTATGCTCGAACACGTCAAGCGAGGCGACATGCTGGCGCAGCGGATCCAGGCTGAGATCCGGGCCCAACGTTGCCGCATCGAGAAAAACCGCGTGGTGCATGGTCGCCCCGCAAAAGGCTTATTGTAACGTGCAGCGAGGCTCCCGTATGGCGGCGAAGGCGTTTTGGACGACAAAATCGTTGGCGCAAATGACCCCGGAGGAGTGGGAGTCGTTGTGCGACGGCTGCGGCCTGTGTTGTCTACATAAATTCGAAGATGCCGACGACGGCGAAGTGTATTCGAGCGACGTTGCCTGTCATCTGCTCGACCTCGACACCTGTCGCTGCACCGATTACTCGAACCGTTTGCAACGCGTGCCGGATTGTTTGCGTCTGACGACCGATGACACGGCGACGTTCGGTTGGCTACCGTTCAGTTGCGCCTATCGCCGCGTTGCCGAAGGCCGCGGTCTCGCCGACTGGCACCCGTTGGTCAGCGGCGACCCGAACAGCGTGCACGACGCTGGCATCTCGGTGCGCACGTTTGCACGCGTTGCCGAAGGACCGCAAGCGCCGGATCCGGACGAGGTGGTTTTGCATCAGTGGCATGTTGTGCCTGAAATGCTCGACGAGTGACGTCGCGATGCGTCGGCGGTGTCTACTGGGTTGCGCATCGGTGTCAGCAGTCTGAAAACGATCGAATACCCCTAGTGCTGATCATTTGATGGCGGTGTATGTGTCCGATCTGCAGTTTTTAAGTAGTGATCGAAGACTAGTGGCATCCAAAATGTCTGCTGCAGCGAATAAAATTAAAATATAAACGGATAGTGTTTGCTATGCCCAGCCTGTCCTCAATGCTCCACCACAATGTCTCACGCTGAACGACTGCAATCGCTGGTGACATCAGTAGTCCAGGCACCGCACGGACTCCGGCGCAAGATGAGCGCGCTGGCCTTCGGTCTGCTCGTGCATGTCGCTTTTGCTGCAGGCGTTGGCGCGATGATCGTGGCGATGTACTTCGGCATGAGTCGCAGTCTAGGCAATGTCGAGTGGCCGTATACCATTGCCGCAAACGCCTTGCTCATCGTTCAGTTTCCGCTGCTGCACTCGTTTTTTCTGACACCTGTCGGCAGTCGGCTGCTGACACGTCTCGTTCCCGGTCGCTATGGCGCGACGCTCAGCACTTCGACGTTTGCGCTAATCGCCTCGGTGCAATTGTTTGTGCTGTTTTGTTTTTGGACACCTTCCGGCGTCATTTGGTGGCAGGCCGAAGGTGGCACTCTGATCGTGTGGAGCATTGTCTATGCGTGCACATGGCTGTTGGTCGCGAAGTCGACATGGGATGCGGGCATAGAAGTGCAGTCAGGCGCACTGGGATGGCTCTCGATGCTGGCTAAACGAAAACCCGTGTACCCGGATATGCCAACAACAGGTCTGTTTTCTATCATTAGACAACCCATCTACGTCTCTTTCGCATTGACGCTGTGGGCCGCGCCCGTCTGGACGCCGGACCAACTCGTGTTGGCGATCATCTGGACGCTGTATTGCTTACTGGCACCGATATTAAAAGAGCGACGACTGCAGCGTCGTTACCGGCACCGCTTCGACGACTACAAGAAGCGAGTGCCGTACGCTTTGCCGTTCACAAAAAAGAGACGATCTGCAGATGAGTGATCCAGTTCGAAACAGTCTCGAGATCTACGATGAGGCGGCTGCGCTGTCGAGGGGTGGTCGATAAACAGCAAGAGGCAACCTGCAACCGGCCAGCATGCCGGTTGCAGGTTCACCTGACCTAGCGCAGTCCCATGCAATTGGCGTAGTAAGTCACCGTTGCCGGCCAGTCAGAAAAGATGCCGATAATACCGACGCGCTTTGCCAGAACATCGAGCGCCTTGTACATGTCGCTGTCGCTGTTGATCGACTGCGCCGCCGGATTGCGGTCAAAGCGGTAGTAGAAGGTAGCGTTCGGCAAACCATCTGCGCCAAGCGAGCCGTCTCTCGAACCGTCGGTCAAGTCCGAGCGCTCGAATGTCCAGGCGATAATGTCCAGGCCTGCGCGTTTCGCAGCGCGCGCGTACGGCGACGGTACGATGCGACCTTTGTCGGTCGTGCGCAGCAGGAAGTACATCGGCGGCGCGATGATGTTGACGCCCATCGCAGCGAACTCCTCCATCGTTGGCGAGAACGTTTTTGGATCGCCGTTAACGGGATCGATCGGTGTCGGACCTGCGTAGCGGCTATCGAGAAAAACGGCCTGTTGACCGAAGTCTGGAGTGTTATTGATCCAGTACAGCACGTCATCGAGGTTGAACGATTGCGCCCAGACGCGGCGCGGGGAAACCCCGGCCTCTCGGTAATCGTCGATCAGTCGCTGCGCATAGGTCTCTTGCGTCAACCCGGAGTCGGCAAAACCAATCGCAGTGTCCACGCCTTTCAGCTCGGGCGTGAATTTCGCATCGAGGGCGCGAAACAGCTCAATACTCTCCTTGTGCGTCAGTAGCGTGCCGCGCCCTGTGTAGAGGTCGGTTCGCCAGGAAGGCGTGCCGTCAAGGTACTCACTGTCTGTTGTAGCACGCGGATTAGCTGCGTCCATTTTGCCGGTCAGCGATTTGAACTGGTCGACCGTCAGATCGCTGGTGCAACACTTCGCTGACGCCGGCGTGATCAGACCGCCAGCGGCGTCGTACACCGCTGGCTGAAACGGTTCACTGCATAAGGCCGCCAATGGTGTTTCCAGAATATTCGTCGTCGTGTGCAGATCACACTGCGAATGGCGGCAGACGAGCTCGGCATCGCGCGTGAAACTAACGTCACACTCAAGAATGCCAGCACCTTGCCGTGCCGCAGCACGATACGATTCTTCGGTGTGCTCAGGGAACTGCAGTGGTGCACCGCGATGACCAATCGCGAAATCCGTTCGCCGTGGACGTTGATTCGCACACCGCTGAAGCGTTCGCTTGAGCGGTGATTGCGACATCCCGTCGATCAAATAGGCTGGGCGATCGCCATAGCTCAGCGCTGGTCGTTTGATCTCACGGCCGTTCTCGTCGTAGGTTGTGTGTGCATAGTGCGTCGTCGGCGCCGTTTGCACGTCTCCGGCAGACGCGCTGGTACCGAAGCAGAACAGACTAGCGGTAACGACGACGAATAATGGCATGCAGTGTTTCATTACAGTTCTCCCTGATCATGTCTGAAATATGCTGAATTGACCTCCCCAAAATGCGTGTGTCGCGTTACGCCTCAGTGAACTGTAAATGACGGCCAGGTGATGGTTGCGTGAACTACCCGTGACGGCGAGTCAGGCACTAACAGGGTCTCGTAGGTTCGCGATCTGCGTGTCGCCCGAGCCAACGCGTGGATAGTCTCAAGACTCCCAGTTTTGAGTACGATATTCCGTCGGGGTGATGCCTTCTGCCTTTTTGAAAGCCCGATTGAAGGACGACAGTGATTTAAAGCCGCTATCCATGGATATCGTTAAAATGGGAACGTGCACTTTTTTTCTGTCGGCCAGTACAGTTTTTACATCCGCAATGCGGTACGCATTGACAAACTCGCTGAAATTCTTGTGTCCCAGCGTTTTGTTGATGAGTGACCTGAGCCGATGCTGCGTAACCCCAATTTTCGACGCTAGCGAAACGATACTGAGATCTGGATCTCTAAACGCCAGACATTCTTTCATTTCATGGACCAGTTTCTCTCTTAGCTGTTTGTCTTGCTCGCTAAGACTCTTGGTTTCGCTAACGTCGTCCATGAAAGTGACGGCCTTTCGATCAAAGGTCGTCATCCAAATAAAGCCCCAAATGATCGCCGGCCATATGGCGAGAACCTTGGATGTCTGTCTCCATTCGGAAGAAATCGGGATCAAAGGTTCACTGACGGCGGAGACGACAGTTACCAACGCGATCATCGCGACGAAGTAAACACGCGAAGCGCGCCTCTTGTGCAACAGGTCATCTGTCCGGCCCTTTAGCGTTGTTACGCATAGATGAGTGATCAGCCCAATCGATGAAAGGCTGACAGCTGCCCCTATAAACGGGGGATCCGCTGCGCTCCAGCCGAACTCATCAAGCCGCACCCAAAGGATAGGCAAGCAATACAATACCCCCAGCAAGATATGAAGAGGCCTCAACCTGAAATTTGTAGTGAACAAGGATAAAGCGAACAGCCAGACAAAAACCAAGTGCGGAACATCAAGCAGTCTCACGACAAAATACAGCGCGCCGGATGGTTGAAAAATCTTTGGCGCATAGCCAATAAATAACGCACTCACACTAATACAAGTGAGTACCAAATAAGGCGCGCTCCGCCATTTCGGAAAGTGCATCACCGTCAGTGATGCGAGCAGCAACAGTACGCCAATGCCTGAAAATCTAAAAAATGCGTCTAACGTTGTCATGAAGTTGCAGGGTAGTTGCAAGGATCAACGCGAGCAACTCAATATCAGATACTAAACTCCAAAAGAAAATGGACTCCGCGAAATTGGGCAGGATTCGCGCGAAATTGATAAGACAGAGTAGTCGCTGATCATCGATTGTGCTCGCACAATTCCAGGAGTCATCTTGATGAGAACATGTACTAGTGTCGCTGTCATTGCGTGCCTGCTTCTGTCTATGCTTAACGAAGCTAATGCGGGCAAAGTCGAGGATGAGACCATCGACAAGGTCGTCAACGCCTATGGCGGTGCCAAGTTTGCGAATCTGAAGTCCATTACCATTCACTCTGATCTACGTTTCGGCGGCGTCGAACAAGGCTATACGGCCGGTTATGTTGAGCTGTTACCAAGAAAGAAGATTCTAAAGATAGATCTGATTAACAAACGCGGCAGCATGGAAATCTGGGGTGGGCCGCTGAACCCATATAACATGCGTAATCTGAGTGTAGATAGCGGTACCGCTATCGTCTGGTACGACAAAATGGAATACCGCTTGGAGCCAAGAGGGACATTCTATAGCCAGTTTGGCGGGGAGATTCGCACGTCAGATACGTTGCTTGCCTATGAACTAATGACCCGCCCGGATGC
This sequence comes from Pseudomonadota bacterium, assembly GCA_038529355.1. GTDB lineage: Bacteria > Pseudomonadota > Gammaproteobacteria > Steroidobacterales > Woeseiaceae > CALBPI01. The sequence continues at coordinate 49,837 of JBCBDU010000003.1, read as the reverse complement.
GGCCAGTTACAAGGGTAAAGTGACCTACGTGGGTATTGCGCACGATGTTGTGGAACTTGCGATCCCAGATTGGCCCTTGATGGATCTTTACATCAATAGCGGTACCGGTCATATCACCAAGATGGTCCGCGAAACTGACGATGGCGCTTTGAATTATCAGTACGGTGATTTCAAGACAAACAATGGCATTACCTACGCGAACGATTTCGAATTTTACTTCGAGAATTTCCTCTCGGAGTATGCAAAATCGCGTGAGATAGAAGTCGACACCGTGCGTGCTAACGTCTTTGAAATCGACCGCGGCCTTCGTGAAGAGGGTGAAGCCGTTGATCAGTCTCAAATGAGCGTCGATGCCGTCGGCAATCATGTTCATCAAGTCGGGCGGACAGGCGCATATTCCGCCTTCATCGAAGCGGAGGACTATCTCATCGCCGTTGGCGGCTCTGCCGGCTTGAAAAATCGCTATGAGGCATACAAAGCCAGGCTTAGTCTCGATACCAAACCACTACGATATGTGATCGTCACGCATCATCACGGTGATCACTTGGCCGGCATGAGAGAGGCCAGCGAGCTGGGTGTCACGTTTATATCACCAAGCATGGCCGTGGAGCGTCTGAAACATCATGGCGGCGACGGTTTAACCGACTCCGACATAAAAGTTCTTGATCAGAAGATGACGCTGGGCCCTGTTGAGATCTACGATATCGTCACTGCACATGTCGGCAGCTATGCACTCGTCTATGTGCCAGAAGACAAAACCGTGTTTCAGGTCGACCACTATGGCGGCTATTACAGGGACGGTCCGTCAGCCGCGAACTGGTCGGCGGCAACACTCAAGGCGGAGATCGACCGTTTGGGCCTTGATGTGGATATTATTCTGAGCGGACATCACCGCAAGGCCGAGTCTTACGACATGTTCTTAACATCACTTGCGTCATATTATCGTTCCGGACCGTGCCCAACACAGCGGGCAATCTGCCGATAGTCCGGGCTACGGTGTGTGCACTGGGACTCTGGGATAAGACATATGCACAAGTTCGCCCTCCTCATCAGCGCAGCTATTGTGCTGGGTTCTTGTAAAGCGCCGAAAACGCCAAACGCCGAACATCTTCATCCACGCCCTAGCGTTCCGATCAAGGAGGTCGTGCTGGACAATCTCAAAAGCCCATGGAGTATTGCCTTTATTTCGGACACGGACGCGTTGATATCAGAGAAGGGCGGCAATCTGATACGAGTGAATCTTGTCGACAAAAGCCGCAGCATCATTGACGGCTTCCCGGATGACTTGGCCAATGATAGTGCCGGGGAACCCTACAAAGGTGGTAATAACGGGATTTTCGATGTCGTTCTCGACCCGGATTTTGCCGAGAATAATTACATCTACGTCGCGTACTCGGCCCGCCAAGACACCGCTTTTACGACTAAGATCATTAGAGGTCAGCTCAACGGTAAAACCCTGAAGAACGTCGAGACTCTTTTCGTCGCAACCCCCTTCACCGAGAACGAGCGCTACCATTATGGAGGCGGTCTGTTGTTTGGTTTCGATGGGAAGCTGTACGTCACCATTGGAGAGCGCTTATTCACAGAAAAGGACCAGCCCGATATTCCTATTGCGCAAGATCTATCTGACACCAGAGGGAAGATCTACCGCCTCAATCCGGACGGCTCAATCCCTGATGACAATCCTGATTTCGGAGAGGACGCCGTTCCGGGGATTTACGCGTTAGGGATTCGAGCTGCTCAAGGGCTCACTGTGCACCCCAAGACAGGCGAAATATGGTTTTCAGAGCATGGCACGCATCAGGGTGATGAGATCAATAAACTCGCCGCGGGTGCTAATTATGGTTGGCCTATCCATACGACCGGGAAATACCGTTTCGCCGATTATGATCCGCCCAGAATGGAGCATCGAGACTTTACCGATCCTGTATGGTACTGGCGTCACACCGTCGCTCCGACCGGGTTGACCTTCTACTCGGGTGACGAATTCCCAGCATGGCAAGATGACTTGCTCGTGCCAGGCCTGTCGATTGGATCGCTCTGGCGCGTCAATTTTGAGGAAGATGAAATCATCGGCCTGGAAACACTATTTGTGAATGACAGGGCGCGGACGCGTAAAGTGAAACAAAGCCCGAACGGAACGCTTTACATACTGACCGACACTCATTTTTCTATCGTTCCAGGTCAAGGTCTTGTTGATCATGGCGGTCCGGATGGACAGCTTGTTCGAATTAGGAATGCCGAAGCGAACTAATCACTCCGATAAGCTTGAGTATCCAACAGCGGCGAACGACAGCGCATTGGGGCCAAGCTAACGCCCGATCCCGATGCGCCGCTTGGCTTAGGAGAATATTCGTAGTGCCGCTTCGTCGAACGGGAATTGAGCTGCGACGCCGCCGTTTTGAACACCTGCCAGCCGGCGCAGTGACTGATGCACATATTCCGGTGTGAGCGTGACCCCATTGGAGTCGATGTCCAATGTTGACGTATTCACTTGCAATGCACGTTGTTCGTTGTCGGTACCGCCCACCACGCGGTTGCCATCGACGAATGCCTGCGCACCCCAAACCATCATGCTGCCGATCGGCCAGTGGTCCTTGCCGGCGTCCGAATTGATCCTGTTGGTACGACCAAAATCAGATCCCATAACGATAATCAGGTTGTTGCCGAAGCCACGGTCAATGGCCGCCTGTATGATGAAATCGATCGCCGCAAGATGCCCCATCAACCGCGGATAGTGTCTTGCATCGTGATCATCGTGAGTATCAAACCCACCGGCTCTCACATGCGCTGTCGCTGCAGCACCTGACTCAAACGCCGCGAATGCATTTTGTGCATCGTTAATCATCTGGCGCGCACGCGAATCCCCAACGAACGACGACGGTATCGAGACGTTGTTGGTCAAGCTATCCACGAAAGCACCCAATGTTGACTTGTCAATGTCACGCACGCTGTCGTGCAGCACTTGCGCGCCATTGATGCGCGTCAGTCTCTGGCTAGCAATTAAGCGTTGGCGCCGCGCCGCGCTCGCTGCTTGGACCAAATCAAGATTCGAATTCGATAGATATTGCCGGGATTCTCTAGCGTCTGTCGGAACCGAACGGTTTGGGTACGCCAATTCACGGACCGCACCCAGTTCAGAACCACCCAAGCCAACGCGCGGAACGATGCCATTGGTCACCGTGGTTTCTGATACTGAGCCTACGACATAGGGTATCGCAAGGTCAGGCGCAAGCTCGGCGGCAATGAGCGCGGCCGTGCTCGGGTAATCCTGCGGCAGTGAACCCGTGAAAGCCGCCCTGCGCGCGGCTACATGGCTGTTGGTGCCCATGTCTATGCCGTTAACGACAACCAACCGCTGGTAGTGGTTCGTGAAGAATTCCTGATTGCTAAACAAGCCGCCGCCGCCAGAAAACGAATCGGGTGGCGGCGCATAGGCAATGTTGCCGACCGTCTGAACATCATTCTGGTCATAGTCACTAATGTCGCCGTTCGGTCCCAGTCCGCGACCTTTGGGGTCACAAAAACTCGTAGGATCCCAGCCACCGAATGCTTCGATGAATAACCAATAGGGGCCGGTATGCATGCCCTGCGCTTGCACCAGGTTCGTACCGCCCACACTCATAAGCCCGGCGGCACCGCTAATTTTCAAAAAGTCACGTCTTTTCATCGTGCTCACTCCCGTCGCTTACTCGTAGAAGAAGCGATAGTCAGACATCAGGTAGGAAACAACAGCGATCCAGGGGATGATCGTACCGTTGTTGTCGGTGGCACCACCGCCGCCACGACAGGCGTTCGTAATATCATTCTCGCCTGCATTGCGAACATCGAGGAATAGCTGGTAACTGCTGTCGATTTCCGGGTCGTCTGCGGCAAGATCTTCGCCCAACAGCCATCGATGCAGATGCACCAGATTGTCACGGATAGCGTTCTCAGCACTTGGCGGCGTATCGGCAATGCCCACCGCAGGGAACAAGTTGCCATCGCCACCATTCAGCTCAAGCGCGACTCGCTCGCATGCGATCTGCAGACCGATACGGGTTTGCGTGGCATCCAACAGAGAGTTCGGCGCAACTTCGCGCTCAGTAACATCGTTAGAGTTAATGCCGCCGTACAGAAGCCGGTAGTCCTCAACCAGTCCACTGCGACTGTTAGGGCCTTCCCACTGGTAACCATCTCCAATCAACGCGCTGATACGTCGGTCCAGTTCTTCAGGCGTCAGCATTCTTGCTGTGCCGTAGTCCAAATACGCTGACGGGTTTTCACCGGGTGCGAGGTTTCGGGCTAGGAAGTAGTCGCTCAGGGCGACGGCCTTGACGAGGCTCTTCATGTCGTAATTGGAGGCAATGAAATCGCTTTGCAAACCCGTCAGGAAACTCGTCGTCGCAGCCGATGTTGAATCGATGCGCGTAAAGCCTTCAAACACGGTGCGCACCGTCTGCTTCGCAAAGCGTTCATCCGCAACCAACCGATCCATCAGCCACGACAAACCGCGATCAAATTCACCGGCCGGCAACGCGTCTGCCGCGTCCATCGTATAGCCCGGCGGCAACATGCGCGGTACACCGTTCGTCGTACGTGTGTGGTGCCACCGCACGTCGCCTCGATATTCCCCTTGGTTCTCGCGATTCTTGAACAATCCGGCAACCGGATCCATGACGTTGTGGCAGACGGTACATTGCGGGTCTTCGTAAGTTGGTACTGAGCCAATCACGTTATCCAGATCCAACCCATCACGCGGCGCAATCGCCTCGATGTCGATGCCGAGGAACTGTTTGAACACAGATGCCGTGCGATGACGATTGGCGTTGGTGTTGGTCGACGGGTAACGCGCAAGCCATGCGTGCGTGGCGACAACGCCCGCCAGCGGCAACGGCAATCCAGCGCGGTCGTCTTGCATCACCGAATCAACGCGGCGGAAATCGTTTCGATCATGATTTCCCGTCACCTCATCCGAACTGAACGGGAAGTTCGGGTCACCGGCGTCCACGCCGAGAATCGTTGCCGAGTAGGGATTGACCATCATGTAGTCAGCGGTCAGCACCTCGGTGAACGGGCGATCGTTTTCAAGCACGTAACGGATCAATTCCAGCGGTGCTTTGGCGAAACCATAGTTAGTATCTTCTCGGCGATCATTTTGGTTACTGCGATTCTCGAAGAAGTCTTTTCGACTAAATGCGTCGACATCGAAAAGTTGCTCCACCTCTCGGCGGTTATCTGCATCGCGGTCCGTCAACAACACGTCGTTGTACAACTCCAGCATTCGCGTATAGAACGCGTCTTCGCTCATCAGTTGCTCAATCGTGGTGTCGAGCGCGGCCTGAATACCCGCCTCGGTTGTCCGCGCCTCAATCGCTGCGATCTCATCATCTGACGGCGGTCGAGAGCCCAAAGACATTGTGACTTTGTACAGCTGCTCGTAGCCGCTGCCTTTCTCGATCGTCGCCGTGGAGGTTGGTGGCGTTTCCTCGCACCTGGCCAATTCGCTAACGAAGCTCTCTAACTCGATATAGTCCGGATCGGACGAGCCATTCGCTGAGAAGCGATTGCCGCCACCGTGAGCGACACCGCCCAGGCTCTTCACAAGGATGCTGGACTGACCGCCAATCTCGATGTTCGCGATCGCGCGGAACACTTCGAAGGCGGCCTCATCGTTCGCCTGAAGGTTGAACCCATTAGCAGAAGAGATCGCGTTGGGCGGCGTGTGACAGCTCTGACAACGTTCTGGCTTATCGAGTATCGGGTAGATCGTCGATGCGAATTCGGGTTGCAACGATTGACAGGTTACCGGCGGCGGTGCCGCGTTCACGGTCACTCTCTGGACGTCGCTCGCCTCGTTTCCGCTGGCATCTGTCGCAGTCCACGCAACTACCGTAATGCCTAACGGAAAACCGCCAGCAGGCGCATTGTTGACGACAGTCGGTGCGCTATCGGCGATATCTGAAACGGTAGGCGAACCTAACGCCACAGTCGTTGTTGAGCCGGTCGAATCCACGGTGATGTTGTCTGGCGCATTGATGCTTGGCGGTGTCGTATCACGAATGGTCACGCGCTGGTTGTCCGACACCGTCGTGCCAGCACCATCTGTCGCAGTCCAACCGACGGTGGTCGTACCCACCGGGAATCCGCCGGCAGGCGCATCGTTGGTAATGTTCACCATTCCCTGGCCGCCGGACGCTGTTGCGTTACCGAGAGAGATCTGCGTCGCCGGTGCGGTCGCCTCAGCCGACACATTGCCCGGTGCCGTGATCGTCAGCGGGCCAGCCGCGGCTTCAGTAATCATGACCGTTTGGCTGACTTGCGATTGGTTGCCGCTGGCATCGATCGCTGTCCAGGTCACCGTTGTCATGCCCAATGGGTAACCATTGGCAGGTTCGTTGTTGGACATTGTCGGCGATGGATCGACAATGTCAGTCACCGTCGGCGCGGTCAGTGATACCGGTGTGAGGGTACCGGTTGTCACAGTCTGCACGTTGCTCACGGCACCGAATTGTGGTGCCGTGGTGTCGCTTATTGTCACCGCCTGTGTTACCGAGACGCGCTCTCCGGCACCATCGGTAACGCTCCATGTAACTAACGTCGCGCCCAACGGGAAGCCGTTGGCTGGCGCGTCGTTCTCCATCGTGTAGTTACCGTCTCCGCCGGAGACTCGCGGGTCACCCAGCGAGACCACTGTCAATGCCCCCGTCGCCTCCTGGCTAATCGCCGCTGGTGCCACAGCTGCCAGCGCCGCAGGATCAGGCGTCCCGCCTCCAGGCGTGCCTATATTATCGTCTGGTAGTGCACCGGATTCATCCACATCGCTTTCGAGTTCACAGCCTGCGATAGCAAACCCGGCAATTAACAGCAGTGCGAATCTCGCACTACGCCCGATGATAAAAAAGTCCATTGTCGTGTGCCTCATCTGTTGCGCGTTTCACCGAACGACTGGGCTAAACCACACCGTTCGAGAACCAAATGCTTTGCGACGATCGCCCAAGGTACAGATGACTCGCCCGCAGTTTCCGCGCACCTTACATAAGTACCCCATCAACTTTGAAAAATTGAACTGGTTCGCAAAAATTAGAAACTTACGGCTGCAAAAATAAAAAAAGCGTCTGTAATTAGAGACAGGCCAAAAATGACATTTTTGTCAGATGCGCAAACCTGCGGAACGCGGCTGTTCTTATCGCAAGTTGCTCGTGCGGGTTGACTGACTTTTGGTCGGTCTTTTAACGCCGAGTAGTTTCACCAGTATCGGATTCGGCATGCACCGTACCGCTGAGGCGCAACGACTGATCGACGAGCAGATGCGGCAGTCCGGTGCTCTCGATCCACGCTGCTGCATCATCACCCTTCAGCATCGCAAGTGTTGAGAAAGAACCTGCTACGAGGCAGCTGTCGGCCATGATAGAAACGCTCGCGAATTGCGGATGAATACTGCGACCTGTTTCAGGGTTTAAAAGATGGCAATAGCGTTTGCCGTCGATCAACATGAATCGCTCGTAGTCACCGCTTGTCGCCACTGCACCATGACTGACTTCAACAACTGAAATGGCTTTCGCAGGCGCCCTCGGGTGTTGGATACCCACTCGCCATGGCGTGCCATCGGGATGCGGCCCAACGACGCGAACATCGCCGCCGAGATTGACGATGCCGTGCTGAATATCGTGATCGATGCAACGCGCTGCCAGAGCATCGACGGCATACTCTTTTGCAAATCCGCCGAAATCGATTTGCATGCCTTGCTGTGGCAAGTAGATCTGGTCGTCACCCCGGTCAACGTTCTGCCAACCAATCAACGGTAACACCGAACGCACTTCAGCTGCCGACGGTAACTTCGCCGAGCGAAAATCCCAGACTTCGCGAAGCACTCCCGATGTGATGTCGAACATGCCGTCGCTTTCCGCGAACAGCGTGTCTGCATAATCGAGCAACTGCACAGTTTCGCTATCGACGTAAACCGGCGCCCCTTGCCCAGCCGCTGCATTGATCTGTGAGATGACGCTAGTCGACTTGTAGCGAGAGTACTTGTCTTCCAGGCGACTGACTTCGCCGATCAAGTCCTCGAAGATCTCTTCTGATCGTGATTTCTCATGCGTGTAGATCTGCAATTCACAGAGGCTGCCCATGGCCTTGAATGAACGAGAGAAGCGCATTGTCATGAAACGCAGGCGCTTGGCGCCAATCGACTACTTGATCGAAAACTCGATACCGACAGAAACCAGTTCGAAATCAACCAAACCGGGATTCGGCGTATCACCTTCACCTGTGCTCTCATAGTTTTCGTAGTTTAGCCTGATCGCACCGAAGCCAAAGTCCTTCTTGATGCCTGCGCTAAAACTCAGCGATTGAAATTCGGAAAGTCGGTAGTCACTGGAATAGTAGCCATCCTGCCTTTCTGACTCAAAAAAGTTGGCGTGGAAGTTGGCGGAGTCCTGGAGATACGCGCGCACGCCTAGCGATACCTGCCATGAACCAATATTCTTGAACGCGCCGAGCTTCAGCGTGTTCGAGACGACCCCAAACGTGTCCGTATAGTAGCGATAGTCCGAGTGCAAGGCGACATCGTAACTTGGCAAATACTTGCGGACACGTACATCGAATGCTGCTTGTTGCCTGTCTTCTGGTCTGGCATCAGGCAGCAGATCACCGGCCACGAAGACCAATTTGTACGGATCCGAGAGAAAGCCCTCAAAGACGGAATAGCTGCCGCTAACCCCGATCAACAGTGTTTTGTTGAACACATGAGAAAATCCGACCGAGCCATAGAAATTCGTCTTGCCTTCTTCTATGACGCGAGTGATACCTTCGGCCTGCGTCGGCGTAATCGAATCTACAGAACCACCAATGGCGAAATCGACAGTGGAGTTCTTGTCATCCGAGTAGGAAGAATGACTGAAGCGTACGCCAAAAGACTCGTAGTCGTTCTCGGTTGAGTACGAGAATCCCATACCCGTGCGCGCGTGCTCACTGAACAGGTTGGTGGCAACGTTGATTTCGTCTCGTTGCTCGTCAATAGTCGCGCCGCTCATCGTTTGCACGGGCTCGCCGTCTACACCAGGGGTAATAAACCACGGAGATGCACCAGATAAAGTCTCCGACACCAGGTCGACGGTGACTGCTGCATTCCCGAACATCGGCGTCTGCAGATGCAATTGTTGAACGGTGATGTCGAAACGCTCGACGGCGCCGGTAGCTGACTGCGTTGCCGGTTGTTCACCTTCCGAGTATTGCGAATGGCGATAACTCGCCGAGAAACCCTCTGGCTGGGTTTGCGCCCGCGCCGACTTGGGTGCTAACGCAGGCAGCCCCATAGACGCAGCGGTCAAGGCCAACAGCGCTTTACTGCCGGTTCGTTTGGTAACCATACCTAGACTGCACCTGTACCCGTGTCGCGACGTGTGTTCAATTGCATCCGCAGCCGCTGCCAGACGCGCTTGAGCCTGAAGAGGATGCTTCCTTTGAGAAGAAAATATGATCGCTAAGGGTTGCTGCTAGCGGATCTGGCGTTAGCGTCATTTCCTCACGCGCCAGGTAGCCTTTTTCCCACGGTTCCACCGTTGCGCAACCGGTACCGAATAGTACACAGAGGCTCGCAATAAGACATAGACGTAAGCGGCTGATCATTGCACTACTCCGGTAAAAAGGCTTCGATCGTGTTTCTGATGTTTTCGACATCGGACTTCTTGAAACCGACATGTTTGTAGAGCACAACACCGTCTGGCCCGACCAGGTATGACGTCGGCATAGCCACCAGTTCGTAGGTGCGAGGCAGCGACCCTTTCGGATCCAGGAGAATGGGATAATCGACAGGCCGCTTACGCAAGAACTTGAGGGCATCCGACAGTTTCTCGTCGACATTGACGGCGACTACCTCGAAACCGCGATCAGCGAATTCGTTGCGGATGTCGTTCAGAATCGGCATCGATTGGCGGCACGGCCCGCACCACGAGGCCCACACATCAACATACACCAGCTTCCCGGCGAAGGAAGCACTGAGCTCTACGCGATCGCTCTGTGCGCCATCGATCAACAGCGGCAGACTCAACTTCGGCAGCGTTTCGCCTACCTCGACCGCAAATGCTGATTGCGCGAGCAATGTCATAGCAAGCAACAACGCGAAGGTTTTTTTAGCCAACGGTTCTGCAACTCTCGCGACTGAAGCGTGGCTGACAGTGGTCTTTGTCGAAGCACTTGCGGACATGGTTTCACCTAAATGGATGCGTGACTGAGCGTCTCAAAAATCATTTTTTGAGCGTTCACGAGCCGTTTTTTCGGATCGCTCGACGAGATTACGTAACGTCTCAGGGGTCTGATGTGACAGTCATCACACAAATCACTAACCAAAACGTCGTCGATTACAGGGTTAAACCCGGTTGCTTCGTCAGGAGTTGCATTTGCGTCCTTTGCGAGCGTCGCTGTTCTCTTTACTACTATCGTGCGATGCATGCTTTTCCCCTGCACAAGAATCGCGGTTGACGCTAAACTCAAACAAAAAGAAAAATCGCGTGTGAGGGATTTCAGACTTATGTTGAATGGTATGCAAGTGATCCGCGGATCGCTGATCGGTGCGTGTGCATTGGTTTTGACTGCTTGCGGTGGCGGTGGCGGCGGTAGTAACGGCGGCGGCAGCGGTGGCGGTGGTGGCACTACCAACCAACCTCCGCAATTTTCCAGGGCGACCGACTTCACGTTCGTCGAAAACCAGACGATCGATTTCACGCTCGATGTGACGGACCCGGATAACGCGACGGTGACGATCCGTGTCATCGCTGGCGGCGATAGCGGGTTGTTCGTGCTGGACACGGCCAATGGCCGCGTAACGGCAAACACGGACGACGGCGCATTCAATTTCGAGGATCCGCTGGACGGTAATGGCGACAATGTCTACGAACAGCAAGTTGAGTTATCGGACGGCACCAACACGGTCACCGAAACGATTACCGTGACGGTTACAGACGTTGATGAGGGACCTGAGTTCGCTCAGCTCCCCGAGTTCCAGCTCAATGAAAACCAGACGGGCTTGATCGTCACTTTCGTTGGTGTCGACCCGGAAGGCGCGGCAGTTAGTGACTATCAGTTGTCGCAGGTTTCCAAGTTGGGTGAGGTCGTCAATGCCGATCGACTGGTCAACGCGTTTTCTGTAGATGCGACAACCGGTGCGCTCAGTGTCGTGATCCCGTTCGATGCCGAAGTCGAGGGCACGCAGGATCCGATCACCGTCACGGTCTCGGCAACCGACGGCGTCAATCAGGGCTTTGGTGATGTCGTGATCCGTCTTGTGGATCTGCCGAGTCTCATCGGCGATGCGGTGCGTATCACCGGTGAGGACACACTCAACACCGTCGGCGATACTGCTACTAACGTCGGTGACATAGATGGTGATGGTGTCGACGAGGTCTTTGTCGCACTCGCGACGGATTTCGGCGGTGTCGATAACGGACTATTGTTGTGGGGTGCGGCGTTGCGCGACGCGCTGGCCACGCAAGGTGCCGATCTGCAGGTCGCCGATTTGCTGGCGGCCGAACGCGTTGTGTTCACTGGCGATGATCGACAGGATGGCGCCGGGCGCATCAGCCGAATGACCGGCGTGGACGTCGGCGATGTCGATAATGATGGTCTGGACGATCTTCTGATCCTGATGCAGCGCGACCCGAACAGCATTGACCCGATCGACCAGGATAACGGCCCGCTCGCCTATCTCGTCTGGGGTAGTTCGCTTGTGCGCGGTACGACCGATAGTGTGTCATTGACAGCGTTGCCCGCGACCGATGGTGTCGCTATTGGTGGTGTTGTGCGAGGTGCGGCTACCGATGTGGTCGGAACCGGTGCCGATTTCGATGGCGATAACCAAAATGAAATCATTTTGGGGCTGCCCAGCCAGAATCGCTCGCTTGCCATCTTCGGTGACGCGTTGGTGGCTGCCGGCAGCAGTCTGGATTTGTCGAGCGCAACGAATGCCGAGGCAATCGAGCTGCGCAGTGAGTTGACCGGGTTAGCGGTGATTCAGCAAACCGGTCAGCGCGTTGGCGTTATCGACGACCTGAACAGCGACGATGTGCCGGAGCTTGTGGTTGCCGGCGCGGGGCTCGAACCGTCGTTTGCCAGTGGCGTGTTTGTTGCCGACGGCGCACTGATCGCGCAGGCGAAAGGTAATGCAGCGGTTGTCAATTTCTCCTCTGATGCCAACGACAATCGGGTGATCGAGGCGACCGTTGAGGAAGTGACAGTCGATTCGCTGGCTACCGCGGGCGACCTTGATGCTGACGGTCTTGCCGATATTGCGATTGGGCATACCGGCAACGCGGGCGTGTCACGTGTGGCAACGGTGGTCTATGGGTCGGCGTTGTCGGCGCACTTCGGGACCGCGAACGACATCGATCTGACCAACATTACCGCCACCGACGGTGCTGCGTTTAGCGACATTGGCTCTGAGGCTGCGCAAACAATTGATGTAGACCCTGTTGCAGTGACTTGGATCGGCAATGCAGATGGTGCCGCCGGCGATGAGTTGATGATCGCAGTACCGAACGCCGAACCATTGAGTCGCAAAGAGGCAGGTCATCTGCTGGTGTTCAGCAACGCCAACGTAACGGCCGCTGGCACGCCCGACGTGACGATCAATAGCACTGATCCGCTCGCTGCGCTGGTTCGCGTGTTGCAGGGTTACGGCAGCGGCGTGCGCACCGGTCGCCAGTTGTTTGCGATTGATCTGAATGGCGATGCGGCGCTGGAAATTGGCACGGCGAGCCAGCTGGCAGGTAGCGAAGTCGCAGGTATCGACAACGGCGGACTCGTGATTTTCTCAGGTTCGGTGGTCAGCGATGCTATTGCGCAACCTGAAGGTGCGTCGGACCTTGCGACTTCGGTTGTCGTCGAGGCGCCTTAGCGCGCGTCAATTGGCAGTGCCGGGAGCGGATAGCCGCTCTTGGTACTGCCAATTTTGATGATAAGACTTTGAACCCTGGCAAGCCCGATGGAGCGCCTTGAAAAGCGTTGCCGATCAATGCCGCCTATCGAGAGATCCGTCTGTAGATTTTATTTCTGTGCATCGGCGCATCCTACTGGCTTGCGAATAGCTATTCGTATGGGGTTTTGCCTGTCCGTTGGCGCACACATGAACGAGACCGACTGACCTGCATAAAGCTATCCGCGCACAGCACGTAGCACTGCAAATTTGTCGTTAGTCGCCACTGTCTCGCAGTTGCCGAAAATGTTCCGCAAGCGCTTGTGGTAACCGAGATGGCGGTTGCCGACCACCTGAATTTGTCCGCCTGTTTTTAGCACGCGCTTGGCCTCTGCAAACATTTCCAGCGCAACACCTGAAGTCTTTGCGCCGCCGGCATGGAACGGCGGGTTGTTCAGCACTAAATCCACCGACTGATCCGCTACGCCCTCAAGACAATGCCCGGCGCGTGTTAGATAGTGATGATTGGCGGCGTCCGCAGGCGCAAGCCGCAGGCTTTCTTCCACGGATGCAATCGCCGCAAACGATTCATCGACAAACGTGACCGTCACTGGTGTTTGCGATGACGAGCGCGCCAGGCGTCTTGCTGCGACCAGTCCGAGTGCACCCGTGCCACACCCGAGATCCAAAATGCTCAGTGGTTTAGTCCGGTCGGCCCTTTGCGGGATCCGCATCTTTTCCAGCAGGAACTGTGTGCCGAAATCGAGACTACCGTGACAGAAAACACCGGGAAACGACGCCAATGTGACCGGCTCCGGTGTCTTGCTAATGTCTGTGGGGATAACAAACTGTGTGACCGCGTTTGCCGTGACGTTGGCAGTGTCGGTCTGCGGTGTGCTGAAAATCAGCCGGGCTTTCTTTCTTGCAAGCGATGTCTTGGTGTTGCCAACAGTGCTCTCAAACAGCGTCAGTGTTGAATTGTGCACATGCTTGACCATGCCGGCACCCATCACCCGGGCATCAGCGTCGAGTCTGGAGCGTGCAGCGCGCAAGTTTCCTTCAAGCTGCCCTAGACTCTTGGGGATCTTAATCAATAGTAAATCGTAGCGCGTTGGCGACGCGGTCGCAGAGAACTCGGCGCTGGTGGTGAGCGTGAAGCGATTCGCGTCCACGCCGTTGCGGTTGGCGTTTTGCGTCAAAGCCGCGTGAGCGATAACCGAGTCGGAAACGATCGTCAGCGCGGCATCGTCGAGCGCGGACAAATAATGTAACCCGAGGGTCAGTGCGCCATAGGCATCATTGAAAACGAGTATGTGGCGCGGCGCGCGCTGGCTCTCGTTGTCGATCACATGCGACAGCAGATACTCATCGGCAGCATCCCACGCTCGGAGTGGTTCCCGTTCGCGCACTGGGTAGCGATGCAACGTCAGTGCATGTTCGGCAAGTTTGAGTTGTGTCTCGGTGTGCATGGCCTCGTCTGCTTACTGGCGAATACTGTTTGGCAGCCTAGAGCTGCGATCGTCGGTCACGGCAAGAAAAGTTAACTGAGTCTGTACGCGAGCGGATATCCGCATACTCAGTCATCCCGCGTTGGCGCCAACGGACTCTACAGCAACACCATGCATAGCGCTTTTGTTTAAGCGACGGTCTCCACCGATACGCTCTGATAGATACCTTGCGGAACTGTTAACAGCACGCCATGGAAATAAGCCGCTAGCCGAACAGGATTATCCATTATGCGCTTCGATCACCAAAGAAAAACCCGCTAGCGCAGACACGCTAGCGGGTTCCTTCGAAAGCTAAGCCTGGCCGAGGCCAAGCTGGCTGCTACTGTTTGCGACGCAGACGCAGACCGAACAGCGCGGTGCTCAGCAGCAACAGCGTGCCCGGCGCAGGTACCGACACAACGCTGATAGCGTCGAGGAAGTTACCAACGGTACCGGTTTCCGGCGTTACCGACGTGAAGCGCAGCGTAGTTGACGTTGAGTCAGCCGTGAACACGTAGGAGAACGTGCTCCACGAATTAACCGTGTGATCATCCATCAAACGATCGAGCAGACTGCCAGCACCGTCGATCTGTACCTGGAACGATTCGTTGTTGTTGCGACGTGCGCCGTAAGCGAACGACAGCTCATATACTTGGCCCGGGTCGGTTGCGAACGTCTGAAAGATCGAAAACGCGCCACCGTCGCTTGGGTGTGCGTTCAATTCAGCGTGTTGCTCGCCTTCGTAGGCCCCGATTGACCCGAAGTCGCGCCAGATTTCGATGTTGCTGCCGTCCCAGCCGTCTACATTTGACGAGCTGTACCATTGCCAGCCGCCAGCGCCACCATTGACGTCGGTGCTCTCGAAACCGCCGTTAACGATCAGCGACGCGTTAGCCGTGGCCGACAATGCGAGTGCAGCGATAGCGCCTGCCGCAAATTTTGTGATTGAGTTCATGTTTTGTTCTGCTCCAAAAGGATCTTGGCCAGCGGCCTTCATAATCTATTGAGTAGATACAATCACATTCCGTGCCAGAATCTTAAGTAATTGTTTTTATTATCAAAGACGTAATTCTACAGGCTAGGTGAATCGAGCTTTGTAAGGTATTCCGACGTTCAATCGTGTTGTCAGCCCGAATGTGGACCGCCAAGGGCAAACGACAGTCGTTTTACATAATTTTATTGCGCGCTGCGCATGGAAACCCTCGCGTGAACTAAACGTTCGCCTATCGGCTTGCATCCAAGGGGTGAAGTTCTCTTTGCCATTTTCAGGAGCCTGCTAATGCCAAGTCGATATTTGTTGTGCGCAACCGTCTTTCTCCTCGCTTGCGACGCCCAGGCAGACAATGGCGCCATTGCCGTCGCGAACCCGATGGACTCAATCACCGTCGATGGTGAATTCAGCGATTGGCCGGCAGATCTCACTGGCTACCCTGTGCGCAAAAACGGCAGTCGTGAAGACGTGTCATCCAGTGAGGGTTTCGAGGCTAGATTTCGAGTGGGCTACAACAGCGCCGATAACGCAGTGTTTGTCGCGCTGACCGTTGTCGATGATGTGCATGTCACATCGGACGGACAGTCTGATGAGGATTGGTCGAATCTCGACAGTGCAATCGTCTACATGGATTTCCAGCACACGACGCAAGGCTCGGGTGCCGGCCTCTATCTGGCAACAGGAGACCAACGGGACATGTTAAGCGATGACTCGGGTTGGGATAGCAACGCCGTTAGCGCCAGTTGGGAGACGGCAGATGTTGCCGTCAAGCGCGTTGGCAATGCGACTCATTATGAATGGCGCTTCGCAAGCCCTCACGCACTGCGTGCCGACACGGTGCTCGGCATCGATGTGCTGATCGCCGATGCCGACGCCAAAGATGGCACCTCAGGCCAACTGTATTCATGGGGGCCGGGTTTCGGTAAGAGCCAGTCCGGTGGGCGCCTCGGTGATCTGTTGCTCGCAGACGAGTCGGCGGCATTGGTGCCGGTGTCTGGCGCTGTTGCGCTCGGGGAGTCGTTGACCAGCCAATCGGTTGATGGGTTGCGCGTGAGATTCCAGTCGGTGGATCGACCCAAATTGTGGCTGCAGACCATCACTGATGCGGACGGTCGCTACGCGCTGGATATGCCGGCGGGTCAGTATCAGATATCCAACGCCGAGCGCGTATTGCAAAGCGATGACGTGCCGCCACAACCGGTTGCGGCCATGCAAGCCAGCCTTGTCGATGTAAAAAGTGGCACACCGTTGACGGTGGCAACGCTACAACTCGAGCATCAACCCTTGCCGATCACGTTGCCCGAACAGGGCGCGCTGTTCACGTTCAAGGCATCTGAGGCGAAGCAGTTCGATCAAGTCGTCGAGGCTTTGATGGATTACTACGTCGTGCCAGGCGTTTCGCTGGCGCTGGTTCGCGACGGCAAGCTGCTCTACCACAAGGCTTATGGCGTCAAGAGTGTCTACAGTGGTGAGCAGGTCAGCGGCAATACGTTGTTCGAGGCTGCCTCCATTACGAAGACGGTGTTTGCGTTTGCTGTGAATCGCATGGCCGAGCGTGGCGAGATCGATCTCGATCGCCCGCTCTACCGCTATTTGCCATTCGAAGACATTGCGCACGATGAGCGCTACAAAAAAATTACGGCGCGCCATGTGCTGTCGCATCAAAGCGGCTTTCCGAACTGGCGTTGGCAAAACGATGACGGGCAATTGGATATCAAATTCTACCCTGGCATTCAGTTCGGCTACTCCGGTGAGGGTTTCGAATATTTGGGTCGTGTCGTGGCGCACATCACCGGCGACTCGCTAGAAGCTGTTGTGCGTCGCGAAACCGTCGATGTGATGGGCTTCGAGCAAGACACGTACTTCAAGGAAGATCCCGCGCTCTACGATCTGGCGTCGCGCGGTCATCTGTCCGGTTTAACCGGGCCATTCGGTTTTCCGGGCGAGATTGGTGTGGCACACAGCATGTACACCGAGGCGCGGTCTTTCTCAAATTTCATGTTGTCATTATTGGCACAACGCGGTCTTACGGAGGAGGGCTATGCCCGAATGCTGGAACCGCAAGTCGCCGTGCCCCCGGAAGACAAGGATAATCCGCCATGGCCGCAGCGTTACGGCCTTGGTTTTCATCTGATGAATTCGCCGTTTGGTCGGGTCTACGGCCACGGTGGTTTCAACGGTGACTTCAGCTGTCAATTTGAGCTGTATCCGGAGCACGATATGGGGTTCGCCATCTTCACCAACGCGGACACAGGCTGGATATTCGTGAACGCGCTGCGTGATTATCTGGTGCTCGGGAAAGACGCCAGTTTGGCCAACTAGTCGCTCACTCAGCTGCCGGCAACGCAGCCTCGATATCCGGCGTAAACGCGATCGGGATGTTGTAGCTGGCGCGCGCCTGCACGTAGCGGTCGTCGATTGGCTCGTCGTCTTCATCGGCTTCGGGATTCCACACGACGGTGATCTGGTGCATGCCGGGTTCCAGGCCTGTCGTTGGCACGAGACCGATCAACCCGCGCATCTTCAGGTCGAAGCGTTCTGCGCTGATGAATTGCTCCATGTCGACCGCCTGATCGTTGATCGATACGGCCCACAGTCGACGCAGACATACCGCGGCTTCCTCTTCCTCGTCGGCGTCTTTGCATAAACGGTCGAGTATCAGGTTGTCGCGCAGCGGCTGATAGGGCAGGAACAGCGAGATATGCGTGCTTTTCTGAGTAAAACTGCTCACTCTCGGCCAACCGCGCAGTCGATCGTCGCGGCTCTGGATGTCTTCATAATGCGTGCTGCGAAAGCCGCCGCCTACGTCGTCATCGTCGAGATAGGTGAACGCGCCGGATAGCGTAAAGCTCTGCCACCCTGCCAGACGCGCACCGCCAACGGCGCCGATCATGACGATGCTGGCCGACAGCGCGACGTAAAAGATGATTGGTCGTGTGTTGCTCTGCAGTGTGAGCTGCACGGGCAGCACCAGGCGCTGCGGATAGATGAGTCCGTACAACCGGCTGAGCATTCGAACAACTGCCGTGAAGCCGCGGTTTTGTTGCAAATTCGGAAAGCGTTGCGCCAGTACTGAATCGAGCAGCCAAATCACGATGGGCACCAGCGTAAAGACGCTCACCAAAATAATGGTCGCAATACCAATGGCGGTGTTGGTCAGACCTAACCGCGCGCCAATCCAGCCGCCGCCGACCAGCGTGATCATGATGACAAGACCGACCCACAACGTGCCGAGTGTCAGCAGGCTGATGACAGCGAACAACGATGACGCTAGCCGGTCGGCGCTTTGTGTTGCGGTTTCCAGATCGGGCAGCGTCTTTTGATAGTAACGCTTGGTCAGCGGGCCAATGCCCGGCGTTCTGCGCCAGTCGATACCTTCAGGAAAGACGGTGCGCAGCCCAATCAACCCAACCCAATAGGCGCGCACCATTAGGTGCACGATGAAGCACGCAGCCAGTCCATAGCAGATGCCGGTCACGAGCATGATGCCGAGCGTGCCGGCAATGGCCATGATCGTGGACAGGTGGGTGTAGGTTTGCGACAGCCCTTCGAACAGCCAACTTGGTAGCGAAATCAGCGCGAAGGTGGTCAAACTCGAGACGATCAGCTCAAGCTCATCGGTTCGATCGCGTAAGCTTTTTAACGCATCTGAGGGTTTGTCCTGCAGATTGGTGTCCGGCGCTTTATTGTCTGATTTGTTGGCCATGCGAGCGGATCGTAGCATGGAGCATCAGCGGCTGGCACTTGATCGGGCTGCGCGTTTCGACGCACAGCGGCTTAACAACCGCGGCGATCGACCGTCGAATTACCTATGGCAAGTATCCGCTCAATCGCTATCGCTCGCCGTCGATCACCGCCGGCAGAATCGCTTGCCACATCGTTTGAGCGCGCAGCAGATTCCGCGAACGTCCATCACTATAGTTGCCCGCGTTCATCATGATCGCCAGATCGAGCTCTGGTGCGACCAACAGAATCTGACCACCGTTACCGCTCGCGGAGTACGTGGTGATTTTGCGACCATCGTATTCGTATGTGTAGCGCCACCAGGCAAGACCATAATTGTCCGCATCGCCCAGCGATGTGTGCGCTGCGAATGACTCAGCGACCCATGCCTCGGACACCAGGCGCGTGCCTTTCCAGACGCCACCGTTCAGGTACAGTTGTCCCAGTTTCAGAAAGTCTCGAGGTCGCAACCGCAATCCACCGCCAAGGTAGGCGCGATCGCTCGGCGACAGATTCATGCCGTAGTGCTCGATGTGCAGTGGTTCGGCGAAAGACTCGTGAAAAAAGCGCGTAAGGCTGACACCGGTTGCGTTGGCAATTATGCCACCGACGACATTGATACCGGCAGAGCAATACGCGCCGACAGCGCCCGGATCGGCGACTTGCGGTAGCGCCAGCGTATACGCGTAATAGTCTGGCTCTTCCTGCTGATTTTGCAGGCGATCCTCTTGTCCCGGAGAGTCTGGATCATCGTCATCGCACGCAAGGCCCGATGACATCGTAATCAGATGACGCACGGTCATGCGGTGTTTGCGCGGGTCCGGGTTCGCGAACGCGCTGACGCCGCCAAACAGCGGATAAACCGGCATGTCCAGACCGGGCAGCGCGCCTTGATGAATGGCCATGCCAAGCAACGCGGACGCGATGGTCTTGCCTGCAGAGCGGCTATCGTGCGGCATATCGCGATGATGGCCGTGGAAATATTCCTCCACGATCAATTTGCCGCGGTGAGCGACCAGCAAACTGTGCAGATACGGCTCGCGCAGGCTGCTGGGTTCGAATGCTGCCTGTTTGTTGAGCATATTGATTATGGGCGTCGGCAAGATGCCCGTGTCACCGAGCGCTGCTGTTTGCCAACCGTCGCCTGTGTCGACAGGTTGCAGGAGCTGCGTAACGAGGGTCGGCGCGCGACGCGGGTAGAACCCCGGTGCGGTGTGTCGCGTGCCACGCCGGAAATCGAACACTTCGCCACGGTGTTGCAATGTGAATCGCTCGCCGGGCAAAACGATCTGGCCGATGCCAATCGTCTCGCCGGCACGGTTGTCGAAGCGGATCTGGTCGTCGACGATCGACGCGGTCTCGATCGGGAAGTAGATGCCGGTGTTGCGATCGGGATTGCGCAGAAAAGTGCGATAGCGTGTCGTGCTGCCGGAAACTTCAGTGGCTATCATCGGTATGCTCAATGAATAGCGCTCTTCAACCGGCTGTAACATGCCATCGAAGGCGCCATGTGCGGTCCGTGTCAGTCGCACCGGCGTTGCGAAACGGTTGTAGTACACCGGACCGGCCGGCTGAATCCAGTGTCCGTTAATCGGTGACAGCGCGTCGAGTTGATGACCTTCAAAGCGACCTAGGTTCAGCACCGCGAACGACCAATGGATGTTGCCGTCATCGGCCACTGTGCGTTCGGCGGCCACGCGCTCGCCTTGTACCTGTGCGATCCAGCGTTCGCCCAGCGGGTAAATCGTCACCGGGCCGTTCAGCTGCGCGACAAAACGTCGCTCAGCGATCCAGAGTCCATGCCATTCGGCATGCATTGCTGAATTCGCGCCTGTTGGCGTCGTAGCTTCCTGAGCGTAACCGGCTATTGCCAGCGCGCAGCATGCGGTGCCGATGGCTATTGCGTTGACACTTCTATTGTTAGCGATCCCCTGCAGGGCGTGATTCGCATCGTGGGGTGTGCTGGCGCAAGGCGATATCGCGCCGACTGTGGTGCGATGCGCCCGTGACAGGGCATTTAAGATGATGCTCAGCGCAACGTGTTTCACGGTTTCGGCTCCTTGACGGATGTGGGCGACAACGGTCGCCCGGCTGTCGTATCGCACAGACAAAGTGCCTCTGGCAGTACGCGATGTCACTTGAAGAAACCGGAATTTTCTTGAAGCAGCAGGATTCAAACGGGTTTACACTCATTTCATGCGTTATCGGGTGCGAGATTTATCGGTAGATGCGGAGCGGCGCACGGTGCGTCGCGACGGTATCGCTCTCAAGTTGCCGGATTTGAGCTTTGATGCGTTGATTACGTTGATCGAAGCCGCACCGGCGCCGGTCGGTGCAGCGCAATTTGCCGACACGGTGTGGCGCACGCAACACGTCAGCGATGAAACCATTGCACAGCGCATCACGTTGCTGCGCAAATCGCTCGGCGACGACCCCAAAGACCCGATCTATATTCGCACCGTACGGGGTGCCGGTTATGCGATGTCGTGTTCAGTCGAGCGCGCTGACGATGCTGCGCAAATTTCCGCGAATCAAAAGTTACGTCTGCTTGGGCTCATTGCCGCTTCGTTGGTGTTGGCCGTGTCTTTACTGCTGGTTTTACCGTTCGATAGCACAGCACCTGCCCCGATTCTTGAACGCAAAGCACATCTGCAACCGCTCAGCGACGTTGCGATCCTTGTGCAACGTGCGCGTGCGCAGTTGCGCTTGCACCAATCACAGGAAACCGATCGCGCCATCGATTTGTTGAACGCGGCACTGGCGCAAGATCCTGATGATTTCGATGCACGGCTGTCGCTGAGCTTTGCTCTTACGACGCGATCTACCAAGTTCGC
Source organism: Pseudomonadota bacterium (assembly GCA_038529355.1). Lineage (GTDB taxonomy): Bacteria > Pseudomonadota > Gammaproteobacteria > Steroidobacterales > Woeseiaceae > CALBPI01. The sequence continues at coordinate 27,913 of JBCBDU010000003.1, read as the reverse complement.
AGGCACAGAGGCTGACGAGCGACGCTCGGAAGCCATCGCGCGCGCGCTCATTGCCGAGCAGCCGAGCAACAGCAATGCCTGGTCTGCGCTCGGTTATGCGTTGGATGCACAAGGTCGCGCCACGGAGAGTCTGCCAGCATATCAAACGGCCTATCAACTCGACCCGGGCAATGCCGGTGCGCTGTCGAGCGCAGCCTACACACTGATGTTGCAAGGCAACTTATACCAAGCGCTGGATCTGGAAGTGCGCGCTCGACAATCGGGAAATACCTCGCGCTATTCGGAGATCCAGATTGCATCGTTGATGGAATTGATCGATCACCCGGCGGCCGAAACGTGGCGTGCCAAAGCGCTTTCCCTGAACCCTGGCCAGGTGGTCGTACTCTCCGAGTTGGCTCGCTCGCACCTGCGTCGCGGAGACTGGCGAGCGGCGTTGGCCGTACTCGAGCAAGCCGAGGGTCAGGATCAGTTGGCACCGTCGATTTTGCAGATACGCGGTCGCATCGCCGTGGTGACCGGCGATGTTGGCGAGGCGCGCGCATTCTTCGAAAGGGCCGGAGAGAAAGGCGTACTGGATCTTGCTGCACTAAATGCCATGCTGGGCGATGTGACGGCTGCGGAAACAGCGTTGCGTCACAAACTGGCACACCTCGACAACAGCACCTGGCCGGGCTTTCGAATCCATCTTGCCGAAATCAGCGCTATGCTAGGTCAACGCGACCAGGCGATCGCGCTGGTCAAGCAAGCGATTAATCTTGGCTGGCGCGATGTGCAATGGCTCAAACGTTCGCCATTTCTCGGTTCGGCAATGCAGTCTGCGGAAGGGCGGCAGATCGAAGCGCGTATCCAACGTGAATTGGAGGCGCAGCGCCGGTTGATTCTCGCAGCTGCGGAGTTAGCACCCATTTTTGATGGGTGATTGCCGGTGCGGCGTCGCCGGCGACGCAGCTAGCGCAATGCCCGTAATTTTACGCGCTCGAGGTCAAACGATGCTGACCAGACCTGCAACAGACCGCGCGGTTGATTGTCAAACGCTCGATCTGATGTGAACAACAACGTCTTGTTGTCGGGCGTCAATCTTGCGCCGAACTCTGCAGCAGTTGTATTGATTTCATCGCCGAGGCGCAGAGGCACTGACCAGTTGTCGCCGTCGCGAAAAGCAACGTAGAGATCCGAGCTACCGTTGTCGGCGAGATAGCACAGCAACATCACGCTGCCGTCCGGGCTTACCCAAACGCCGTCGTCTCGACCGGCCGAATTGATAGGAGCGGGCAGCGGCGTCGCAATGCCAAAACTGCCGTCATGATTTCTTTGCGTGCTGTAGATGTCGCGCTCACCGATGCCGTCCGGTCGTTCAGTCATGAAGTACAGTGTGCCGTCGCGCGTCAAACTCGGTAGCGTCTCGTTGTGCATGAAACGCAGTGTTCTGAGGCTACCAGCGCGTGGACGATTGATGTCGCCACCCGCGATTGCGATGGGTACGGCATCCGATTGCGTAAGATCCAACGTATACAGATCAAAGTTTTCGACAATATCAAGGCCGGCATAAGCATCTCGCGGTGCCGACCACGAAAAGATCAGCGTGTTTCCGTCAGCGGTCACGAACGGCCAATCTGCGCGCCCTTCAGCGGGAAGAGGGACCAATGCCGGGTTGCTCCAGCCTGCGTCTGTACGCGTTGCGGTCTTCAGGCGTTGCGGGCATTCCCAGATTGGCGTGCATTCTGATTGAGCGAAGTACAGCGTGCGTCCGTCGGGTGAGAAGCTCGGCGTTAGCGTGACCCGACCGTCCTGCTGCAGATCCGTTGGATAAAATCGTGTGACAGTGTCCGCACATGCTGCGCTACAGACCATGCAAATGAGAGCGACGAGTGTTTGGGTCGAGCGCATGAATCAACTCCGCGGTGTGTTCATATATAAGGTGATTCGACTGCGTTCGGCGCTTGGATGCGGCAAGGCTGATCGATTTAACATAGCTCGCAACGATCACACGCAAACTACGACGACCTCTACCACGCTCAATACAACGCTCATTTGCGACAGTAGCCTTTTTGAAGCTATGCGCTTGCTGGCCTGCGCTGCCGCCAATTGAGCAGCAGCTGCACCGCGATGCACAGTTAAGGAGTTTGTGGCGATGGATGTTGCATCTGTTTTGGCAAGTGGTGATCGATATTTCTTAACGGACGGTGGTCTGGAGACCTGGCTGATCTTTCATCGTCGTGTTGCGTTGCGTGAATTCGCGTCGTTCGAGCTCATCCATTCTGAGTCAGGCAAGCAAATCCTCAGCAGTTATTTTGATGAATACATTACGCTGGCAACGCAGTTTGGCAAGGGTTTCATCATGGATACGCCGACGTGGCGCGCCAATGCTGACTGGTGCCAGAAGCTCGGTTTCGACTTGCACGAAATGGAAGAGATCAACGCGGATGCTGCGCAATTGATGCGCAGCATCCGCGCGCAGCGCGGCGCAGACATTCCAGTCATTGTTAACGGTGTTGTCGGTCCACGCGGAGACGGTTATGTTGCCGACGCGTCGATGGATGCGCGTGCAGCGCAAAGCTATCACGCCGGTCAGATCGGTGCGCTGCGGCGCGGTGGTGTCGATATGATCACGGCACTGACGATGACAAATGTAGACGAGTCGATTGGCATCTGCAGGGCGGCCAACGCTGTTGATCTGCCAGTTGTGATCAGTTTTACCGTCGAGACGGATGGCGCCCTGCCGTCCGGGCAGTCGCTTGGTGATGCGATTGCCGCGGTTGATCAAGCGACGAACGGCGGGCCGGTGTACTTCATGATCAACTGCGCGCACCCCGATCACTTCCGCGATGCCATTGACCGTAAAGAGCCATGGATTGGGCGCATCGGCGGCGTGCGCGCGAATGCCTCAAGGATGAGCCATCAGGAACTTGATGCTGCCGAGGTGCTCGACGAGGGCAATCCGGAAGAGTTTGGCGCACTCAACGAGCAATTGACGGCGCTACTGCCGCGTATGCGCGTCATGGGTGGCTGCTGTGGCACTGACTTGCGCCACGTAGGCTCGATCTTCTCCAGTGTATTCGGCTAGCGCGTAGTGACGTGCTGCCGATTGATGCTGCCCTGCTGCGCAAGATGTCGGTGCCGTTTTCGGCATCTGATAAGCGCTGCGCAATGAGTGGAGTCTGGTTTCTCTGCGGGCCAGCCGCGCTTTTTCGCAAAAAACGTGCGTTATGTCTAATAATATTGAGTGTATCTGGGGCACAATCTTGGCTTTGGTCTGACACGCAAACATTCATGGCACCTTCCTCAACCCTATACCTGAGCGTTGCCATGACGCTGACCTGTCTGATGTACACGGTCATCTCGTTTCTGGCGTGGCGTATCTTCCTACGCAAGCCCTACACGTTGTTCTGGCATCTGGCGTTCATCGCCGCGACGGCACGCTGGGCGTTTCCGTGGCTCGGTAGCGGGTTTATCAGCGCGCCAGTCATGGCATTGCTGGTCGAGTTTTCGGCGTTGGGCGTGATCTTTTTTGCGTCGATGGGACACTGTTTTCGCGCTAACAGTGAACGCGTCCTGCGTTACATTTTCGCGTGCGCGTTCGTTGGTTGCAGCGTGCTTGTCTGGTCTACGCTGGTGTCGCCACACGACGGTTTGCGTGAATCTGCCGTGCCTGCGGTCTCTGCCGCGACCGCCTGGCTCCTTGCACTGGTGATCTTTCGCTACCGTCCCGAACACCTGTCAGCCGATCACGCGCTGGCGGCGGTGTTGGCGCTCTTTGGTGTCGTGCAAGTGTTGGCAGCGACACGCGCGTTTGACCTCGGCCGTATTGCGGACGTGGCAGCGCTGCAGGCGCAGCAGCATGTCGAGATGCTGACGCTGCCGATTGCCTACATTGCGATCAGCACGCTCGTACTGTTCGTATTCGTGTCAGATATGTCGCATAAGCTGCGCGGCATGGCGGTGCTCGATCAGCTGACCGGGCTACTCAACCGACATGGTTATGAGGGGCTTGGTCAATTGGCGTTTTCCAAAGCGCTGTCAGGCGATCGTGCGTTGTCCGTCGTGATTGCCGATCTGGACCGCTTCAAGGCCGTTAATGATCGCTACGGACATGCGGTTGGCGATAAGGCGCTGGTGCATTTTGCGCAGCAATTGCAAACCGATCGCAAGCAGGATGATGTGGTTGCCCGCATCGGCGGCGAGGAATTTCTGATTGTGTTGCCGGACACGACGCTCGACGAAGCCGAGCGGATCGCTGATGCGATTCGTTTGACGACGAGCGCATCGCCGGTCGTCGACAACGTCAAGCCGCTGACGATCAGTGCAAGCTTCGGCGTGGCCGAGCTGTCCGATGAAGACGATGAGTTGTCCGATATGGTGGCGCGTGCGGACCGCGCGCTCTACCGCGCCAAACGCCGCGGACGTAACCGCGTCGAGCGCGCTGGCCAACATGCGCTGACGCTGTCAGAAACCACGTTACGCCGATTGTGATGTAGCGAGGCGCGCCGGTTACGGCTGCTCGTTGTCCGCCTCCGCAAGCAATGCGCGAATGTCGCGTTCGATGCGTTTGGCTTGTTTGTCGCCCGCATGCGTTTCGCCGATGTAGGTGTGGCGCACGCGCCCTTTGGCATCGATCAAATAGAATGCAGGCCAGTATTGGTTGTCCATGGCGCGCCAGAAGCGAAAATCGTTGTCGAGCATGATCGGATGTTTCAGGCCGAATTTTGCCGCTTGCTTGACTACTTCATCGCGCTCGCGCTCGTAGTCAAATTCCGGACTGTGGATGCCGATTACCTGCAAAGGCGCGTCGGCAAACTCTGCCTCCAGCGTGTTCAGCCACGGGAACGAGCGGTAGCAATTCCAACAGGCGAACGTCCAGAAATCGATCAATACGACCTTGCCGCGTAATGCGCGCATCGACAGCGGCTCGCTGTTGATCCAGGCCGCCGCCGCTGTTTGGGTAAAAGCCGGCGCGCGCTTGGGTGTGGCCGCCGTGGCCGCTGTCGTCAACAACAGCAATACAGTGATAGTTGCTAGCAGTCTTTTGTGCATGGGTTCGCTCGCAGCAAGGGTTACAAGGTTAAAGACCTGTATTTCGCTGCGTTTGTTACGTGCGCAGTGGCATCGCCGATGTCAGTAGTTTTGTGCGTGTGCGGCAAATATTGTGTTTATTGCCTGTTGCGGTGGTTTCCGGGATCACAAGTGACTAAAATATAAGCAATTGTGGCGCAAATATTGGTTGCAGCGCCGCCGTCAGCCGTCTGATGCTGACGGGCGGTATCAGCGCCACTGTGATCTGCATTGCTGTAATCCCTGTTCATTTGCGGCATTCTGCCGCTTGGACAACTCATAACCTCATATAAATTCAAGGAAATCATTGTGAACCGACTGCTAGCACCAGCGTTGATCGCGATCCTCGCGCTGCCGATAGCCGCTTGTGGCGATAAGAAAGCCAAGAGTGCCACCGAGAACAAAGCGATGCTCGAGCTGCTGGAATATGCACCCGCGGACACGCCCTACATGTTCGCTGCAACTGAAGCGATGCCCGACGCGGTAACTGACAAGATGCAGCCGATGCTTGATGAGCTCAAACCCATCATGACGGAAATGTTCAGCAACATTTCACAGATGGTGGCGCAATCGGACGAAGGCGCTGCGATGGCGCCGAAATTCGACAACATCGGCAAAGCGATGTCGACGCTGATGGAAAAAGACTCTGCCGAGCGCTTTGGTTTTGGCGACACCGTCGTTGGCATCCTTTACGGCAACGGCCTGCTGCCGGTGTATCGCGGCGTGCTCAAAGAGCCGGGCAAGTTTGGTCCGGCCGTTGATGCGTTGTTCGCGGAGATGGATGTTGAAATCACGTCGAAGAGCGCTGCCGGTATTGATTACCGCAACGTGGCTATGGGCGAATCGGTCAATATGATCGTCGCGCAAATTGACGGCGTTGCCGTCGTGACGCTTGCGCCGGCGCCGTTTGACGAAGATGACATCGCGTTGCTGCTGGGTAAAACCAAACCGGCCAAGGCGCTGCAGGCGTCAACCGTGAAGGCGATGACGGACAAGTACAATTACTTGCCGCAAGGGTTTGGCTGGATCGATATCCAGCAGATCGCCGCTACGTTCCTGGATGAGCCAACCGGCATTAATGCCGCGTTGCTGGATATGATCGGCGAAGATCGTCCGCAGCTCGACGCCGTTTGCGTTACCGAGATGAAAGCGCTCAGTGGCATTGCTCCACGCATGACGATTGGCTACACCGACATTAGCACTGACAGCATGACGTTGAATCCGGTCTTCGAACTGCGCAGCGATATTGCCGCAGCGATGATTCCGGTTGCCGGAAAAGTGCCGGGTCTGACCACAGACTCGGATGCCATGATGAAATTCGGTCTGGGTCTGAATTTGGGTGGGATGCGCGAATACATCGAGTCGTACGTCGGCAAAGTGGTCGACAATCCCTACGAATGCGCCGAGCTGGATGAGCTGAATGCATCAGCGCGCCAAATGGTCGCCAGCTTGAACCAGCCTGTGCCGCCGATGGTCGACAACTTCCAGGGTTTCTTCCTTGAGTTGAACAGCATGGACGGTATTGATCTCGGTCAGCCGCAGATCCCGGACAACCTTGACGTCAATATTCTGCTGGCGATGGATAACATTAACGGCTTGATTCAGTTTGGTCAGATGATGGTGCCGCAACTGGCCAGCATCGACATTGAGCCGAACGGCAAAGCGGTCGAGTTGCCGCCGGCGCTGACCGGTCCGGTGCCGCAAGCGGTGTTCGCCGCGATGACTGACAACGCGCTCGGCTTGAGTATTGGTCCGGAAGCGCAGTCGCGTGCCGGTGCTATCGCGGCCTCGGATGATGTGTCCTCGAATACGCTGATTGCGGTCTCGATGGACATGGGCGCGTACGCCGATCTGATGGAAAGTCTTGAAGGTCAGATGGCCAGCGAGATGTCGGATTTCGATCCGGATGAAGGCGATGCGGCACAGACTGTTGAAGCGGCCAAGAAGCAGATGGAGCTGAGCGCGCGTCTGCAACGCGCCTACGCGGATACGTTTGAGCGCGAAGTGGCGAACATCAACATCACCGAGAACGGTCTGGAGATGCCTTCAACGCTTGAATTTCGTTAATTGAATGGTCTGCTACCCGCTCGCGGGTGGGTAGCAGACCGTTGATCTCGGCGCGTCGGTCAGCCGATCGGCCGTACGCCAATCAGCGCCACATGCAGGTGCAGCACGAACGCAACGTAGAGTCCGATGCCAACGATAATCGCAATGATGTCGTTCGCGCCTGTGACCGGCATCGACACCATGGCTTTTTGCGTACGTCGCTTCAGCGAAATCCGGTCAACGACCGCCCATGCCAGAAAACTACCGAACAGAATGATGTCGGCGAGCATGCCGTTGGCCAACAAATGCGCCAGCGCCCACAGTTTGACCGCGACCAGCATCGGGTGTTTGAGGGCGCTTTGAATTTTGCCGGGCATGTACGCTGCCACCAGAAAGATGAACACCGGTAACATCAGCAGCGCCGTGATGTGCGACATGAATGCCGGCGGTTGCCAGATCATCGTTGGCGACAGCCGCGCCACGGCGTAACCATGAACGATCAGCACAAAACCGGCGATTGACACGATGCTGTAGATGGCGCGCCACCCTAACGGGCCGAATTGTGCGAATAGCCGGTCACGCCCTTGCGGCGCGACGATAGCGATCGAGTGCATACCCAGAAAGATCGCGAGCCCGATGATCAGTTGCAACATTAGGTGTTCCTCTTGTGATGAATTGCCGCTGCGTCTGCGCAGCCATTGTCTTTGGCTGTCGTCAAGCGCGCTGGCGCTGCACGGTGCTTGTAACGTTAACTTGGTTTAACGTTTGGGCGTACCCGCCTTGTTGTCCAGCGCCGGTTGATAACCGCCGTGAATCAATCGATATAACAACAGCGCGGCGCGCTGAGTCGCCAGCGGCACCGAGTCGAGCTCGAGTGCCTCGCGCGGTGAATGTGCGCCGCTGCCGTAAGCACCGAGACCGGCCAGACTGTCGGTCAGCGGTGCGACAAACGAGATGTCCGCGGCGCCGCGCCGCGACGGATCCAGCGCAGGCATCGGTGTGCCGCCAAGGCTCTGGTTGATATCAGACAGCATCGCCTGCAGTGCTTGATTGCCAACGGTTGGCGACATTGCAGGATACCCTTCACCGAAGCGTATCGTGGCGCTGGTGCCCGGCAGATTGTCGGCAACGATAGCGCGCATTTTTTGCCGCGCGCGTTCGAGCTGCTCGTTCGAGATCGTTCGAATGCCGCCGTGAACGACGGCGCGTGATGGCACGACATTGGTTTTGCCGAATACTGTGCCGCGCGTCTGCGGTGCGTCATAGTCAACATCGGTGCCTGCCAGAATGCTGCCGGCATTGAACGTCAGGTATTCCTCGCCGCGCACGAGTTCGTAGAAGTCGTGCAGGATACGGCTCGCCTCGAACGCGGCACCTGCACCGACGTTGTCGCTGAAAATCACCGATGAGTGTGCCTGTTTGCCGGTGACTTCCACGATCCAGTCGCTGGAGCTGCGCCGCGCAATCGTTGCATATTCGACGCGTGTGTTGCCGTCGTCGTCGACGTCGCGCGCACCCCCTTCAAAACCGAGCGCGATATCTGCCCATTCGCCGGCAGCGATCAGGTCCTTGCGCACGACGCTGAGCGGCTCGCCGGGGTTCTCTTCGTCGCCGGTGAATGCGACTTGAATCTGCGCACCGTCCAACAAACCGTTTTCGCGCAGCGCGCGAAGTGCAAACAGGATGATCAGGTTGCCCGACTTCATGTCGGCGATGCCGGGGCCGCGTGCGATGTTGCCGTCGTGTTGATAGCGGTTGAATGCATCGCCTGGTTCAAACACCGTGTCCAGATGGCCGATCGCCAGAATCTTCGGCCCCTTGTCACCGTCAATTGACGCGAACAAGTGACCGCTGCGGCCGGCCGACTCGGGCAACGCGATCCAGCGTGTGTCGAAACCGATCGCATCAAACTGCTTGGCGAGCGCGTCGCTGACAGCGCGCACGCCGGTCGGATTCATCGTGCCGCTGTTCATGTTCACCTGCGCTTCGAGCAGCGCTTCGAACTCATCCATATGATCGCCGACCCAGCTCACGATGCGTTGCTCATCGCTGTTCAGTCCGCCGGGCGTCGTCGTATGCGTCAGGCGTTCGCCTTGCTGTGCACATGCAGTGGCCGACAGAAACAATAGAACAAGTATCCGGAATCGCATCAGGCACACCTCTGGGTTGGGCAACAGCGCTATGGTAGCGCGGCTCGCAGCGCGACTACAGATCGCGCAGGATCTCGCGCGCTGCGTTGTGTCCCGGGATGCCGCTGACGCCGCCGCCCGGGTGCGCGCCGGAGCCGCACAAATAGAGTCTGTCGACGGGCATGCGGTAGTCGCCGTAGCCTAACAGCGGTCGGGCGCTGAACAGCTGGTTGAGCGACAGCGCACCGTGAAAAATATCGCCATTGGTGAGGCCGAAACGCTGCTCGAGGTCACGAGGGGTCATTGCCGTGTAGCCGAGCACGCTGTCGGCAAAACCGGGCGCGTACTTGTCGACAGTGTTGATCATTAGCGCGGCAATCGTATCGCGCTGCTCGGCCGGCGTGTCGGGACTGACGTGCTGGCAAAAAAGGCTGGCCACATGCTTGCCGGGCGGTGCCAGTGAGTCGTCCAGCGTGCTCGGGATCAGCATCTCGACCACTGGCGATTGCGACCAGCCGTGGCGGCGGGCGTCGAAGTAGGCGTTTGCCATGTAGTCTAGGGTGGGCGCGATAATGATGCCGGACGACAGGTGATCGCCGGCACCGGGCAAGGCCGTGAATTCCGGCAATCGATTGAGCGCAACGTTCATGCGAAACGTGCCGGAGCCGTAGCGCGTTTGTGTCACTCGATCGCGCGTTGCAGGTTCGATGTCCTGCGCATCAACAAGATCCAGCAGCAGGTGTTTCGGTGTTGCGTTACACGCAACGCAGCGTGCTGAGAGCTGTTCACCATCAGCGGTACGCACGCCGTATGCGCGACCATTTTGCGTCACGATCTGCGCAACCCGCTGCCCACAACGGATTTCGGCTCCGTGTTCGCGTGCGCTGGCTGCGATCGCGTCGCTGATCGCGCCCATGCCGCCGACTGCGTGCCCCCAGGCACCCGATGTGCCGTTCACTTCGCCGAACACGTGGTGCAACAGGACATAGCCGCTGCCATCCTCGTCCGGGGATGCATAATTGCCGACGATGGCATCGAAACCAAACAGCGCTTTGATGTGCGGATTCTCGAACCAACCGTCGAGAATGTCGGCGGCGCTGCGCGTAAATACGTCAAACACTGCCTGCTTGGTCGGATCCGGCAGCCGTCGCAAGTCGTTCAGCAATACGCCCGACGCCCACCAATCGCGCAAGCGGCGGCCCGGTTTGGGCGGCGTACGTAGCAATTGCTGGCGCAGCACGTCGGCGACCGATTCGAGCCATGCGTAGTAGTCGGGCAGCCTGTCGGCGTCGTGCTGGCTGTGGCGCGCGAAAGCGCGCTGGGTTTGCGCAAGGGTTGCGCCGGTGGACAGATAGTCACCGTTGGGTAGTGGCAGAAAATTGCCCATCGGCCGCTCGACGATATTCAGACCATGCCGCGCCAGTTCGAGATCGGCAATCACCTTCGGATTGAGCAGGCTGACGGTGTAGCTTGCAACCGAGTTGCGGAAGCCGGGAAGAAACGTTTCGGTCGCAGCAGCGCCGCCAATTGCGCTATGTGCCTCAAGCACCAGGACGGACTTGCCGGCTTTGGCCAGATAAGCCGCTGTGGTCAGCCCGTTATGGCCAGCTCCAACGATCACGCAGTCCCACATGTAGCTTCTCACTTAAAAATTGTTAATTGTTCGGCGAAAACTGTCCAAAAGCCTGTTGCGCGTCGCAGCATCACCGATATAAAACCGGCACAATATGCGGGCGTGTTGCTGGTGTTTAACAATAATTTCGCTATTCTGATGGTTAACCATGGAATGGTGCCACGCGAGTGGGCTGGCAGGTAAATGGATTCGAAACGGAAGCAAAATTGGCAAACGATGGATGTCAGCCGGTTACAGGTTGGCATGTATGTCGCAGAGATTGACCGGCCGTGGGACGAGACGCCGTTCAAGTTTCAGGGTTTCGAAATTCTGAGCCGCAGCGAAATTGATTTGCTGGCGCGCTATTGCGACACCGTCTACGTGGACCCCGGCTTTGTCAGCACCGTTGCCTCAGCTGCTCGACGGGCTGGCGACCCGGAGCCGATTGGCGGTGACGCGACCAATGTCGTCAACACCCACAAGTTGCAGCTGCTCGATCTGTTGCAAGACGAAGATCCACACGACTACCCGGTGGATGCGCCACTGCATACGGAATACGAAGAAGCTGCGGCCGCGTATCGACACGCATTGGAAGGTCTCGCCAGGTTCGATCGCGCATTGCGCCGCGGGCATGCAGTGGAGGCCAAGCATTGCCGCGGATTGGTGAGCCCGATTGTGCACAGCGTTGCGCGTAACCCTGACGCCATGGTGTGGTTTGCCTGTCTGAAGAAGGCAGCAATCGAACCGGGTGACCGGCGCATCGGCACGGCGATCTGGATTGCCGTTCTCGGTCGCCATCTCGGCCTGACGCCAGCGTTGCTGCTGGATCTGACCAGCGGTGGTTTGCTGCTCGACGTGGGCATGTCTCGCATGGATCGTGCGCTGCAGGACAGCACGGAGTCTTTTGGTGGCCGTCAACGTCTGGCGATGCGTGGGCATGTGAAGTTGGGCCTCGATCTGCTAACGCGGATTCCGGCAATTTCCGAACCGGTGTTGGAAATGGTGGCGCAACATCACGAACGCCTGGACGGTAGCGGCTATCCACATGGCTTGACGCGCGATCAGCTCAGTCCCTTTGGTGCCATTGCCGCGGTCGCTGATGCATTTGACGCAATGATCTCGCCGGCGGGTCACAAACCGGCGCGTTCCACCGCAGACGCTATCGGTGAGTTGAACCGCCTCGCTGGTATCGAATTCGCCGCGCTCGTGGTCGAGCAGTTCGTCCAGGCGCTGGGCTTGTTTCCATGCGGCAGCATCGTTGAGCTCAATACCGGCGAGATTGCCGTGGTCTGTGAGCAGGACGCAAGACACCGTCTGCGACCGCTGCTGCAGGTGATCAGCAACGCTGAAAAAGAGCCGTTAGATTCGCCGCGTCGGTTGAATCTGTCGCACTTCAGCGCGGAGGCTGCGGCGCGCAATGCCTTGTGGATCGTCGGCGGACATCCGCCCGGCGCATTCGACCTCGACCTAAAACGCCACTTCGGGTAAATGCGCTCAGGCCCTGTCTTGGCGACGCACGCGTTGCTTGGTTTGCTCCTCGTGGGCACGGGCTCTGCCTACGCTGATGATGAAGCGCTGCTGGGCGTCATGCACGAGGTGCTGTCTGGGCGTATGGCCGTTGCCCGTAATGATTTGCAAGCGCTGCCGGCAACCTCGCGCACGGCGCGATTAAGCATCGAGCTGTCTGACATGGCGCGCGGGGGCTACGCGACCGAAGGCAACCGTGCATTCACCGAGCTGGCACCGTTGTGGGCGCAAGCGCGCAGCCGGTTCGTCGCCGCCAGACCGGTAGCCGACAACCAGTTACCGGACGTCGTACTGGCGTTACCTGATCGTGTCGAGCAGTTGATGGTTGCGGATACCTCGCGCAGCATTGCCTGGCTGCTGGCATCCGAAGGCGATCAGGTGCGGGTTGTCGATGCGTTCTATTTCTCGGTCGGCACGTTGGGCGTCGACAAACAGCGGCGCGGTGATCGTCGCACGCCACTCGGCGCTTTTTTTGTATCCGGTGCGCTGGATACATCGCGGCTACCGTCGCGGTACGGGTCGCACGCGTTGCCGCTGGACTACCCGAATGCGTTGGATCGCTATTTCGGTCGCACCGGCGATGGCATCTGGTTGCACGGCATGGATCCGACCAACAATGTGCGCCCGCCGCGTGATACAGACGGCTGTCTTGCGTTCGCTAACGATCGCGTTGCCGTACTCGCCGGCGCACTCAGCGCTTGGCAGGCGCCGGTGCTGGTGCTGGATCAGGTGCGCTGGCGCCCGGTGCAAATGCGCTCGCCGCTGGTGTCCGTGTTCACCAAGGCCGTTGCCGATTGGAATGACACGTGGATCCACGGTGTCGCAGAGAGCCACTTGCGACACTATGCGAGCGATTTTTCGCGCGATGGCATGACACATCAGGAGTGGCGCACGTTCCGCGAAACGGCGCTGCAAGCTGGCACCATCGAGGACGGCGGCGTTGCACAAATGACAGTGTTATTGGTCGATGCAAAGCACGGCATTTACCTCACCCGCTTCGCGCATCGACTCGTTGCCGTTAGCGGAGAGACGGTCGAAAAAATGCATCGACTCTATTGGCAACACATCGACGGCGCCTGGCGCATCGTCGCAGAACAATCCGGTTGAATGGACATCCGCCGATGCTGTTGCCGGTTGTCGCAAGCATCAATACTGTTTCATCAACCCGGTCTCGCAGCAGCGTCAGACTGACGCACGGAGCCGATAGCACGCGCCTTCGCTGATCGTCGCAGTTGCCGCTACAACCAGGCCAAAAAAAAAGCCTGGTGTAGCCGAAACTACACCAGGCCTTTGCAGGTTTCGAAACGGGTTCGTTTAGAACTCGTAACGCAAGCCGAAACGCATCGTCCAGAGCGAGGTCTGTCCGTTACGCTGTTCCGCCTGACCGTTTGCCAGTTGCTCGGCAGTCACACCGTATGGGAATGACGGTTGCTCGAGAACGCCCCAATCGTCATTGATCAGGTTGGTCAGGTTGTCGATGACGAAGAAGACGCTACCACGGTGTTCCGCGCTAAAGCCCGGCACTTCCTGTGAAATGCGCATGTCAATCTTGCTGAATGACGAGCCTTCTTCGCTGTTACGTGTGCCGCCGATCGGCAGTACGTTTTGCTCGAAGTCGAGGAACGGTGTAAAGCCGAACGCGCCGATCGTGCCGGCGGCGCCGTCCAGCGTAATGCTGAATGGCAGGCCGGAGTTGTACTGACCGAACAGAGACACGCGCGTTTCGTAGTCTGTGAAGAAATTACGTGAGTAATTCAACACGGCCGTGATGCGGTGCTCGATCGCCCAGTTTGACGGTGCGAGGTCTTCTGCCTGCGGGTCAACAAAAGCGCGGTTGATGTAGTTGGAGAACGCGACCGATGATGTCATCGGGTTGACGTCTTCCGCCTGCGTCCAAGCATAGCCTACGCGCAGATCAAGGCCGTTTTCGAAGCTTTTGAAGGCACCGAATGAGATCGATTCGGATTCGTTACCGTTGCTGGCGTTCGTCAATACGAAGGCCGCTTCGCGGACACTTTCGTAAATCGGGTAGCCGTCAGCGTTGACGCCGTTCTGTTCCAGGTCAGCGCGCTTGAAGATCGCCGTGTCATTACCACGGGTGATCTGCGCGTCAGCAGTCAAGGTCCAGTCGCGCGGCGCAAGCCAGGTCAAACCGGCGGTAAACTTCCACTCGCTTGGGATTTCGAAATCCGGATCCAGGAAGTTGATCTCGAAGTTGCTGCCGTCGCCGGCCGCAACCACGTCCGCAATGTTTTGCGGTACACAGTAACCAGGGCCTTCCACCGGCACGCCGGCTTCGCAGTTCACGTACGTCTGCTCAAACAGGTTCACGCCGTCGATGCGCGCCTGAACGGCCGTTGTCGACGTGTTGCTGTAGGTGTTCGACAACCACACGTTCGGGTTACCGCCCGAGAACAGGCCAATACCACCTCGGAAGCTGAGCGTATCCGAGAAGTCGTAGCTGACTCCGAAGCGCGGTTGCAGCAGGTCGCGGCCGTCAAGCGTTGCATTGTTGCCAAAGCCGTAGCTGGCTTCGAAATCGGTGTTGAGGTTAGGCGCGTCATCCGTTGTGTAGTAGTCGTAGCGCAAACCGTAGGTCAGTGCCAGACGGTCGTTAACTTGCCACTCATCCTGAATGAAGAAGTAGTTGATCGCGTATTCGAACGCTTCAGCGATATCGGCTTCGTTGTTGCTGAACGCGTTACCGTAGTAAACGCGGTCGGCGATACCGTTGCGGAAGTTCTCAATGCCGTCAAAGCGGATTTCTGTATCAACGTGCTGATAGAACAGGTTGAAGATGTCGTACGCTTCGCGCTCGAAACCACCGGTGATCGTGTGGTCGCCAAGCTGGTAGCGTCCACGAGCGACCAACTGGTCAATCGTGTAGTTCAATGCGTTGGCGTGACGGCTGTCATCGCCGCCCAGATAGACGTCAACGTCGTCGAGTTCAACACGAATCTCACCAAACTGATCGCCTGCCCGTGGCTCTTGCAGGAAATCGACGTCACTGCGTGAGATACGCAGCTCGGTTGAGAAGTTCGGTGTCCAGTCAGAGTAGAGGCTGACGATAGCCGAGTTCAATTCCGCGCCACGGTTGTAAAAGTGATCGGAGAATTCAAATTCGATGTTCTCACCGTCTGACGCGGTTGCGTTGAACGAGTCGTTATACATGTAGGTGAACGCAACGCGTTGCGTGTCGCTGGCATACCAGTCGAGCTTGGCGATGTATTTTTCATCTTCAAAATCGAAGGTACCCGGTGCGCTGGTGCCCGGATCAAAGCCGTAAACATCACGCGAGATCTGTGCGATCTCGTCGAGTTGCGCCTGAGTGACCAGTACTTCGTTGACTGCTCCGCTGCCGATGGCGCCACGGTTGTTGAAGTCAACACCGTCGTAACGCTCGTAGGCACCGTAGAAGAACAACTTGTCCTGAATTAGTGCGCCGCCCAGCTCGAAGCCGTAGCGGGTTTCGCTGTAGTCCGGAATCTGCAGGTCGTCGTCTTCCAGTGAGTCGCCCTGGAAAGAGTCGCCGGTGAAGTCGATGAAGACCGAACCGAACAGCTCGTTGCTGCCCGATTTTGTGACTGCGTTGATGTTACAAGCCGAGAATCCGCCGTAGATCACACTCATCGGCGCTAGCTCAACGGCGATACCGGAAACCGCGTCGAACGGGAACGGCATACGCTGTGTCGGGTAGCCGTTCGAGTTCAGGCCGAACCCGTCGTTCAGGCGAATACCGTCGATCGTCAGGCTGTTGAAGCGCGGATTGGCGCCATTACACTGGATCGAATCAGCATTGCTCGATTGGTCAATGTAGATACGCGGATCCTGACCAATGATGTCGTTGATGTTCCGGTTAATGGCCGGCGAGCTCTGAATCGTATCCAGATCAAACACCGCCGTCGGACCAATGGCTGTTTCAGCGACGACTGGTGCCGAGCCCAGTACGACCACCTCTTCCATGGCGCTCAGGCGATAATTCAACTGCGCCTGTTGACCTACGGCCAGTGCGAGGCTTTCAGTGGACGCGTTGCCCTGCTCGGACGAGACCGTTACCTCGTAGCTGACGCCCGCGGGAAGCTGGCGAACGAAATACAGACCGTTGTCGTCTGTAGTCGTGCTGCGCGTCAAGCCGGTTGCGAGGCTTCTGATGGTGACGGTGGCGCCGTCAACCGGATCGCTGGCCGCGTTGGTGACAACGCCGCGCACGGAACCGGTGGTTTCCTGCGCCTGTACGGGCACGCTGGAAAGCATGGCTGTTACGGCAAAACACGCCAGGACATAGCCCATGGTGCACCGTAGAGAGTGAGAAAAAATTGAAGTTTTCACGGGTTCCCCCTGCAGGGTCTTAATTATGATGATGGAAGACTAAGGTTGGTGTGTGACCGTACTGTTACATCTGGCCACAACTCGCGGTGCGCATATGTTAGCAAATAGTAAACGGCGAACGTTAACCATTTCGGCTCGCTGTTGCGTACCGCCCACACGCGCAAGTGGCAGCTTCAGGAACGTCTTCCCAGCAATTTTTAGCGAATCCCGGCAGTTGGCGTTGATACTTCCAGAGCTTGTTGCATTCCGGCCACAATCCTTAAGTCGCGGCAGTAGGCGAGTGCGTGAGCCGCTGCGGTTGTGCCGCGTGGAAGGCGTTTAACCCAAGCAAAAAAAAACGGCACACACCGTGATGGTGTGCGCCGTTCTTGCGGACGATTGTCTTGCTTGCCTAACGCTCGCTGGCGATCAACTCGTCAATGACAGCAACCAGCTGCGATTTGCCGCCGGCCATGGTCTCGTCGGTGACGTATTTGCCGTTCACAACCAGCGTCGGCACGCTTGCGATGTTATAGGCACGGTTCAATGACTTCGCCTGACGCATTCGTGTGTTCACTTCAAACGAATCCCACGCCTTGTCGAATTGCTCCGCTGTCACGTCATAGTCTTCGATGAACGCACGCAGCGCCTCCTTGCGGTAGACCGGTTTGCGATCGACGTGAATCGTGTCGAAGAACGCCTGATGGACGGCGTCCTTGTCTTTCAGCGAGCCTTCACCGGCCAGTGCTTCGACGGTATAGAAGAACTGCGCGTGAGTCTCGACGGTCGGGTTCCACACGGCCGGCATCTTGACGAAGTTGACGTCAGCGGGCAGATCGGCTGACCAGGCGTCCAGTGTCGGCTCCAGGTTGAAGCAGTGATTGCAGCCGTACCAGAACACTTCGGCGACTTCGATTTGCTCGCCGCCACCAATGGTCGGCTTGACCGGGCGGAAGCGCTTGTAGTGCACGCCTTCCTTGAACCGCTGAGGCGCTGCCTCTGCGTTGTTTTGTGCCATACGCAAAGAGCCCTCTTTGGCTACTTCCTCAGCGTCAAAGCTGCCATCAGATTCTTCGACGGCGGCCAGCGCCTCGTCGGCCGCGGGTTCCGCTTGCGTCGGCGGTGTTGCTGGCGCGGTTGCAGCCGGCTCATCAGCAGCCGATTGCGCCGCGATTGCCGCTGGTTCTTCTTTGCTGCCGCATGCGACGAGTAGTGCGCTGGCGGCTAAAGTCGGTACGAGTCGTGTGTACATGTTCGCCACTCCGAGAGAAATTCTAGTTCAGACCCTGAAGGTATGACGCCAGCGCTTCGATTTCGTTCGGCTCGAGCTTCAGTGCGATTGCCGTCATGATGTTCTGCGTTTCAGTGTTACTGCGTTTTTCATCGTCTGCAGCGTACTCACGCAAGCTTGAGGCAGTGTAGGTCGCATGCTGGCCGCCAATCGACGGGTACGGCACGCCAGGGTTACCGCTGCCGGTCGGGCCGTGACACGCAATGCATGCCGGCAACCCGCGCTCTGTGTCGCCACCGCGATACAGGCGTTTGCCGATATCGATGCTATCTGGGTTTACCACTTCGCGAACGACGCTGTCCTGGCTCTCGAAGTAGACAGCAAGGTCCTTCATGTCCTGCTCGGACAGGCCGGCCGCCTGTGAGTTCATCAATACGTTGTTGCGGGTGCCGCCTTTGAAGTACTCAAGCTGTTGCACGATGTAATTTGCGTGCTGACCAGCAAGACTCGGCCACTGCGGATTCAGGCTATTGCCATCGCCACCATGGCAGGCTGCACAGGTCGTTGACTTCGCTTTGCCGGCGTCAGCATCACCATCAACGAGGCTATCTGCCAGCGCCAGCGGGCTCACGGCGAGAATTGCGACTGCGCTGCCAGCTTTGATGACTGACGAAACGCGCATCGATGACCATGCTCTGACTAACCACTGTTTACTTTTCAACGTATAATCCTCAATTCTTGTGCGACGTGTGAGCGGGCAGCCGCGTTGGCTACCGGCCGCGCAAACTTGCTGTGTCGCATCCGTGCTAGAGTAACAAAGCCCTCAATTATACACGTTCCGCGCCGGTAAACTGGTACTCGGGAGCGTCAAAAAGTGCCCTATGTCTCAGTTCCCGGATGCTGCTTTTTTAACCAGCGCCAATCGTGTTGATCAACTGGTCGCCGACAGCGGCGCCGAAGTGGCCTTTGCCGGGCGATCCAACGCCGGCAAATCCAGTGCGATCAACACGATCGTCAATCGCAAGCAGTTCGCCAGAATCTCGAAAACCCCGGGTCGTACCCAACTGATCAACTTCTTTACGCTGGCCGATCAGCGGCGTCTGGTGGATTTGCCCGGCTATGGCTATGCAAAGGTAGCCAAGTCCATGCAGCGCCATTGGAAAGCGCTGATGGAGCAGTATTTTGCCGAACGTCAATCCTTGACCGGCATGTTTTTGATCGTAGATGTCAGGCGTGGCATCGGTGATTTCGATGAACAGATGCTGCAATTTGCCGAGGCGCTGCAGATTCCGACGCATGTTTTGCTGACGAAGGCAGACAAATTGAAGCGCGGTCAGGCGGCGAAACAGTTTCAGATGACACGTCGCGAGCTGGGCGAGCGCGCAAGCGTGCAATTATTCTCGTCCCTCAATCGCGACGGTACCGTGCAGGCGCGTGAACAGCTCGCCGCATTTCTCGATTTTCGCTAACCCCACCGAACAGCTGCAACGAAAAGAGACTTTCTCAGGCAAATCAGATGTTTGGGTAGACCGAAAATTTGTTGGTAAAAATTATCCAAAAAAACCCCGACACCATCAGGGTCGGGGTGAATGATCAAAGGGGTCTTGGGGGAACCCGATTGATTGCCCGTCCAGGGAGGAGAAACGGGCGAGTACTGTCTGCACTCGTAGAGTTAGAGCATGCGGTTCGGCACAAGTTCCATTCTTTTGCACAAATTCGCCGGTAGTTGCGTTAGTGCGCTTCGTCCCAGTTGTCGCCAAGCGCGGCATCGACTTTCAGCGGCACATCAATCGTCGTTGCACGGCTCATGCGTTGCGTGACTTCGGACATGATCTGCTCGGCCGCATCGTTGGCCACTTCCAACACCAGTTCATCGTGCACCTGCATGATCAGGCGCGCGTCGATGTTGGCGCTGCGAATCCAGTGGTGCACATCCAGCATGGCCAGTTTGATGATGTCGGCGGCGCTGCCCTGCATCGGCGCGTTGATCGCACTGCGCTCGGCGTATTGGCGACGTTGCGCGTTGCGCGATTTGATCTCGGGCAGATACAGACGACGGCCTTTCAGTGTCTCGACGTAGCCGTTGTCATGCGCCTGCTTGCGCGTGCGCTCCATGTAGTCGTGCACACCCGGGTAGCGCTCGAAGTACAGGTCGACATATTTTTGCGCCTCGCCGCGGCCAATGTTGAGTTGGCGCGCCAGTCCGAATGCCGACATGCCGTAGATCAACCCGAAGTTGATAGCCTTGGCCGAGCGTCGCTGATCACTGGTGACTGTGTTGAGCGAGACGCCGAACACTTCAGCGGCTGTTGCGCGGTGCACGTCGGCATCCTCGGCGAATGCCTTGAGCAAGCCGGCGTCCTGCGACAAATGCGCCATGATGCGTAACTCGATCTGCGAATAGTCGGCAGCGAGCAAGCGGTAGCCTTTGGGTGCGATGAACGCCTGTCGAATGCGTCGTCCCATTGCCGTGCGAATCGGAATGTTCTGCAGGTTCGGGTCGGACGAGGACAAGCGACCGGTTGCTGCCACTGCCTGATGATAAGACGTGTGCAGTCGATCATCGTCGGCGATCAGTGTGGGCAACTTGTCGGTGTACGTGCTCTTGAGTTTCGACACGCTGCGATACTCAAGAATAACCTCGGGCAGCTCGTACTCTGCGGCCAATTCGGCCAGCACATCTTCTGCCGTTGACGGTGCGCCTTTCGGCGTCTTGCGCAACACGGGCAAACCCTGCTCGTCGAACAGGATTTCAGTGAGCTGTTTCGGTGAACCGAGATTGAAGCTCTTGCCGGCCAGAGCGTGCGCTTTTTGTTCCAGCTCGGCCATGCTGTCGGCGAGCTCCTTACTCTGCGCATGCAATGCATCGCAATCGAGCAGCACACCGTGCTCTTCCATATCGAACAGCACCGGCACCAGCGGTCGCTCGATATCGCTGTAAACATTTGCCAGCGATTGCGTCTTGGCAAGTTCAGTGCCCAAATGCTCGTGCAGGCGCAGCGTGATGTCGGCGTCTTCGGCGGCGTACGGCGCGGCGATATCGAGGTCAACCTTGTCGAACGTAACCTGTTTGGCACCCTTGCCCGCGACCGATTCGTATTTGGTCGTGGTAACGCCCAGATAGTGCTGCGCCAGCGAATCCATATCGTGGCGCGAGGCGGTGCTGTTCAGTGCGTACGACTGCAACATCGAATCTTCAAGTGTGCCGGCCAGCGTGATGTCGTAGCGCGCGAAAATGTGCGCATCGTATTTCAGGTGATGGCCAACTTTGGCTTTGTTTGCATCTTCGAGAAACGGACGGATTTTTTTCAGTACGTGATCGCGCGCCAGTTGCGTGGGCGCACCGTCATAGTTGTGCGCCACCGGAATGTAGGCCGCCTTGCCAGGCTCTACAGCGAGGCTGATGCCGACCAGTTCTGCGGCCATGTAGTCGAGACTGGTGGTTTCGGTGTCGATGGCGGTCAGCTTCGCAGCATCAATAGTCGTCAGCCAAGCATCGAGAGCGTTGTCGTCGAGCACGACATCGAATTCGGTGGCATGAGCCTCGCTCGTTGCCGCCGTCACCGGTTCATCGCCATTGGCGGATTCGTCCAGCTGGCGCAGCAGCGTGCGTAACTCCCAACGCTGGTACAGCGCGCGCAGTGCATCCGTATCCGGGTCGGTTGCTGCCAGCTCGGTGACACTGTTCTCAAGCTCGACGTCGCACTTGATCGTCGTTAGCGCCTGATACATCGCGAGCGGTTCAATGTGTTCACGTAGGCTCTCGCCGACTTTGCCCGTGATGTCATCAGCATGTTCGATAATGCCTTCGATACTGTCGTACAGGCCGAGCCATTTAGCCGCTGTCTTGGCGCCGACTTTCGGCACGCCTGGAATGTTATCGGCGCTGTCGCCAACCAGCGCCAGATAGTCGATGATCTGCTCCGGCCACACATCGAATTTTGCCTTGACGCCGTCGCGATCGAGCACCGTGTTGCTCATCGTATTGACCAGCGTGATACCCGGTTTGACGAGCTGCGCCATGTCCTTGTCGCTGGTTGAAACAGCGACATCGACTCCGGCTTCGGCGCCTTGCACAGCGAGCGTGCCGATGACGTCGTCGGCTTCGACGCCTTTCACGACTAACAACGGCAGACCCATTGCCGCGACGATGTCGTGCAGCGGTTGGATCTGGCTGCGCAAGTCGTCCGGCATCGGCGGACGTTGCGCTTTGTAATCATCGAACATGTCATCGCGGAACGTCTTGCCCGAAGCATCGAACACGACGCCGACGTAGTCTGGCTGCTCGTCGCGCAGTAGCTTGTTCAGCATGTTCAACACGCCATGGATGGCGCCGGTAGGCTCGCCGGACGAATTCGTCAGCGGCGGCAGCGCGTGGAATGCGCGAAACAAATACGAGGAGCCGTCAACCAGCAGGAGTTTTTTCGTCATCGTCTTCTTTGTCGGTGGTGGTGTCGGGTACACGTTCGGTCGGCGTGCCCGTTGCCGGCTCTGGTAGATACAGATCGCCGGTCTGACCGCAGGCTGCAAGGCAGGTTGCGAGCAAAACCAGCAGTGGTGTTTTGCGCATCATCGTTGCTGATCGATGACGGCCATCGTCAGACGTGAGATTGCAACGTTGCGGCCGGCATCGTCGACTTGCGTGATGCTCCACACATGCGTCGAGCGACCAATGTGAATCGGCGTGGTTGTTGCAGTGACGTGGCCGTTCGGCACGCTGCGCAAATGGTTGGCATTGATATCGAGTCCGACGACGCGCTTTTTCGTCAAGTCGACACAGCAGGCCGCAGCGGTGCTACCCAGCGATTCGGCCAGCACGACCGTTGCGCCACCGTGCAGGATGCCGTAGGGCTGGCGGGTGCGGTCGTCGACCGGCATCGTCGCTGTGATGAAGTCATCACCGATCTCGGTGAAACGAATGTCCAGGTGCGTCAGCAGCGTGTTGGCGCTGAGCTGATTGAGCGCATCAATCGTCGGCTTGGCGTCGTTGAACCAGATCATGGCGTCACTCGCGGATCAAAGACTGGCAAGTGTACCTTGCCGCCGTCAGTCCGCGAAGCGCTTGCCGATCTCCCGGTAGGCGTCGCGGAAACTCATGCCTTCATCGACAACCATGCGATTGGCTGCTTCGGCGGCGTACAGACCATCATGCAGCTGAATGTTGGCCGGTTGAAAGCGCACGCCCTGCAGCATCGGTTGCATGATGGCGAGCGTGTCGTCGGCCAGATCGATCGCGCGGAACAGTGGCGACTTCAAGCGCTGCAGGTCGCGGTGATAGCCGGACGTCAGTTTTTGCGTGAGCATCAGGCACTCATCGAGGCAAGCTTGCGCCGTGGCAGGCGCTGCACGTACGAGCTCCAGCACATCCGGGTTGCGTTTCTGCGGCATGATCGAGGAGCCGGTAGTTAGCGATTGCGGCAGACTGACGTAGGCGAACTCCTGGGTGTAGAACAGCAATAGATCATTGGCGATACGCGCGCAGTCGCCGAGTAGCAGCGTGATCTCAAAGCACAGACTGGCCTCGGCCTTGCCGCGCGACAGTTGTACTGCCGTCACCGGCTCCTGCACGCTGGCAAAATTCAGCGTATCGGCGGTTTGCTGTCGATCAATCGGCACGCCTGGCGTGCCGTAGCCGGCCGCGCTGCCCAACGGAGACAGACTGATGCGCGCCAGCGTGCGTCGCAGGCCGTCAACATCGTCCTGCAGATTACTGGCGAAGCCGGCTGCCCACAGCGGCACCGAACTCGGCATCGCCTGTTGCATGTGTGTGTAGCCGGGTAGCGCCGTTTCGGCTTCGCGCCCGGCCAGCTCAAACAACGCGCCGATCACATCGCTGGCGCGCGTTGCCAGCATCTCGACGGCGTCGCGCAGGTACAACCGCAACGCGGCGAGCACCTGATCGTTGCGCGAGCGACCCAGGTGCAGGCGCCCGCCCGCAGCGCCGATGCTGTCCGTTAACCGTGACTCCAGCGCCGTGTGCACGTCTTCTTCCTGCAAAGCGATATGCCACTCGCCGTTCGCGTGTGCTGCGCCGAGCGCTGTCAGGCCATCGATGATCGCGGTGCAATCCTCCGCCGTGATCAGATCCTGGCTGTGCAGCATCGCAACGTGCGCGCTGGAGGCTTGCACGTCGTAGGCCACCAGACGCTCGTCGAGCTGATGATCTTCGCCGGCGGTGTAGCGCAGCACGCGATCGTCGAGGCTTGTGCCTTTGTCCCACAGTCGACTCATGCGTCTTGTCCCACGGATTGTTCGGCCGGCGTCAGTGCATCGATCGAGTTGACGACCAGCGTGCCGGTGCCTTCGTTTGTGAACACTTCCAGCAACAAACTGTCGGCCAGCTTGTGCGAGATGATGTGCACACGCTTGACGCCGCCTTCCAGCGCGGCATCGATCGCCGCAGCTTTCGGCAACATACCATCGGCGAGCTTGCCGGCATCGCGCAGTGCGACTAGACCCTTGCGGTCGACATAGCTGACTAATGAGCGTGGATCGTTGACGTCTTCAAGAATGCCGGCAGCGCCGGTGGCCAGAATCAGCTTCTCGGCATCAAGTTCGGCTGCGATCGCAGCGGCGACAGTGTCGGCGTTGATGTTCAACAATTCGCCGTTCTCGTCAGCCGACAGCGGACTGACGACCGGCATCAGACCGTTGTCCAGTTGTTTGCGCAGGATGTCAGCGTCGACGGCTTCGATGTCGCCGACATGGCCGTAATCGACTTCGCCATCGTTGGTGGCAACCGGCGGACGCCGATGCGCACGTATCAGTCCGGCGTCGACGCCGCTGATACCGACGGCGGGCACGTCGAGGTCGCGACAGGCGGCAAGAATGCGCGTGTTGATCTGACCGTTCAGCACCATCGCGGAGACATTGAGCGACGCCGCGTCGGTCACGCGGCGGCCGTCTACGAACGTTGCATCCATGCCCAGTGCATTAGCGAGTTCGGTGGATTGCGGGCCTCCGCCGTGCACCAGCACAACACGAATGCCGACCTGGTGCAGGATGCCGACTTGCTCCATCAATGCCCGCGTGGTGGCCTGATCGGCAAACACTTCGCCGCCGGCCTTCAGTACGAACACCTTTTTCTTGAACAACCGAATGTACGGAGCTGCGTGCTTGAGAGCCGAGACCACAATCGCGCGTTCACTGCGGTTGTTCATTCGTGATCTCCCATCATTTCATGCAACACAGCCATTTGCGCGAGCATGCGGTTGCGCGCTTCGGGAATCACAATACTGCGCGGCCCATCCAGGATCGCATCGCTGACGACAACGCCGCGTCGCACTGGCAGACAGTGCATGAATTTGCAATCGTCTTTGGCGTTGTCGAACCACGGTTCGTCGACGCACCAGTGCTGCAGGTCGGCGCGCTGTTGTTCGTCGCCCAGTTTGTCGCCGTAGTGACTGGTCGATGACCAGCTCTTGGCGTAAATGATGGTCGCGTTTTCCATCGCCGCTTTGCGGTCATCAGTTTCGGTCACGGAGCCGCCGCTAGCCGCGGCAGCGTCGCGCGCGCTTTGCATGATGGGCTCAGGCAACGCAAAACCTTCCGGCCGCAGCACGGTGACATCCATGCCGCGCATTGCGGCCATGTGCAGCGTGCTGGCGGGTACCGCCAGTGGCAACGCCTTCGGATGCCAGGCCCAACTCAAGACGAATTTGCTGCCGTTGCTCGGCACCGAGAAATCATCCAGCGTTTTCCAGTCGGCCAGGCTCTGGCACGGATGGCTCATTGCCGATTCCATGTTGATCCACGGTGTATCGATCAGGTCGGTCAGCGACGTGAACGAGTTTTCTGCGATGTCATTGTCCAGATTCTTGCGCTCGGCAAAGGCGCGAATACCGATCGCGTCGCCATAAGAGGCGATGACCGGCACCGCTTCACGAATGTGCTCGGCAGCCGAGCCGTCCATGACAATGCCATAACGCGATTCGAGGCCATGGATCGACATATCCGGTGAGATGACAAACGAGCCGCCGCCCAGACGCGCCATCGCCGCCTGAAACGACGCCAATGTGCGCAGCGACGGGCTCAGGAACAGCAGCGACAGCACTTTGCCTTCGAGTGCGCGGGGCTCCGGGTGGTGCTCAAGGCGTTTGGCCAGCGCCAGCAGGTGATCGATCTGTTCGTGCGAGAAATCGCCCAGGTGGTGAAATTGCTGCATCGTGTTACTCCGCCGGCAGCGCGTGCAGCGCCTCGGCCAGTTGTTGAATGTCGTGTTCGGTAATTGTCAGCGGCGCAAGAATTCGCAAAACGTGCGGATCTCCGCTCGTGCCGGTCAGGATGTTGTGTTCGAGCAGTGCATTGCGCACGGTCTTGGCAGGGCCTTTGGTCACCAGCCCCAGCAACAACCCGCGGCCTTGCACGGCGTGCACCGGACCTGCAACGCAGGTGCTGCGCACCTGTGCCTCGCGCGCTGCCGCATTGGCCATCAGACCATTGTCGTTGATGGCATCGACGACGGCGCTGATCGCCGCTGCCGCCAGCGGACCACCGCCAAAGGTTGTGCCCAGATCGCCGAAGCGACACTGTTCGGCGATCGCCGTCGTCGTCAGCACTGCGCCGCACGGGATACCACCTCCGAGCGACTTGGCGCTGGTCACGATGTCCGCTTTGACGTTCGTGTCATCAATGGCGAATGGTTTGCCACTGCGACCCATGCCACTTTGCACTTCGTCGGCAATGAACAAAGCGCCTGCGCTGTGCGCTGCCGAGCCCAGGGCATCCAAAAAGTCTGCGTCCAGATCAAAGGCACCGGCAACGCCCTGTACCGGCTCGACAATGACCGCAGCAACATCAGCATCGAATGCTGCCTGCGCGGCAGCGATATCGTTGCGCGGCACGAATGTGACGTCGAATGGCAGGGAAGGGAATGCATACCAGCGTTTGGCGCTGCCCCAGGTCACGGCCGCAGCCGCTGCGGTGCGTCCGTGAAACGCATGCTCCACGGCAACGATCCGCTTGCGTCCGGTAGCCAGAAACGCTAGCCGCAATGCATTTTCGTTTGCCTCAGCGCCGCTGTTCACGAAAAATGCATGCGTAAGATGGGGCGGTGCGAAATCCACCAGCCTGCGAGCAGCATCGGCGCGTACCTGCATGGCGACGGCATTCGATTGGAACGGCAGCGTATCGAGCTGCGTATGCACCGCATCCAGCAATGGCTGATGGTCGTAACCGAGCACTGCGACGGCGTGCCCGCCATACAGGTCAAGAATACGTCGACCGCTACCGTCGATCAGCCAGGCGCCTTCGCCGGCAACCGGTTCAAAGTCTAACTGTGGGTAGACCGGCAGCGTGTATTGCCGCTCTGTGTCACTGGCGTTCATGATGTTACGTCCATGCCGGTGCTGCTTGTGTCAGCCCGGCGGTTTCCGGCAACTCGAGCAGCCGGTTCATCCATTGCAAGGCGCCGCCGGCTGCGCCCTTGACGAGATTGTCGATGACAGCGGTGACAACGATGTTGACGCCGTTGGCAGCGACACCGATTTCGGCGTAGTTGCTGGCCACGACATTCTTGATGCGGGGCATACCATCGACGACGCGCACGAAAGGTTTGTCGGCATAAAAGCTGGCGACCGTTTCCCGCAGAGTTTCGGTGGTCACCGGTTTGTGCGCCGTGGCCATGACGGTCATGTGGATACCGCGCGCAAACGGGCCTGAGTGCGGCACGAACTGAACGTTCGGGCGCCGGCCGCTGAAGCGCTCCAGCTGCGCAACCACCTCCGGCGTGTGGCGGTGTTCAAGCGCCTTGTAGGCAAACAGGTTGCTGTGACGTTCCGGCGTATGGGTGGTTGCGGACGGGTTCTTGCCCGAGCCGGTGCTGCCGGTAATGCCAACGGCGTGTAGCACGCTGTTGTCGACAATGTCGGCGAGCAGCGGCGCGATGGCCAACTCCATGGCGCTGCACACCTGCTGAACGCGTTCGACAGCGCCGTGCCCGAGTTGCTTGCGCAAACGGATGCGACTCACATCGGTCATCCGGGGTGTTTCGCTACCGCCATGCAGTTGGCC
>JBCBDU010000002.1:0-153542 GCA_038529355.1 Pseudomonadota bacterium | reverse complement strand
GGCGGTGTCGCTGCCTGACTCGGCAGCGTCGCGCAGTGATGTAAACGGTGCATCTATCGAGCCGTCCGAGTTGCCGCCCGCATAGCTGCCATCAATAAATACAGCGTTGGCAGTTTGCTCAAGCACGATGACTTGGACATTGGTCGACGCAGACAACGAGCCGTCAGATACGCTGACGGTGAACGTCAGGGTATCGACTTCTGCAGGTGCATCGAATGCGTAGGATGCACTGTCTGCGCCTGTCGGATTACTGACGGCTTCACCCCGATCTTGTGTCCAGGTGTAGGTCAGTGTGTCCCCATCCTGATCGGAGCCGGTCGCCGTCAATGTGATGTTCTCACTGGAACCTGCGAGTAGTAATGCGTCAGCACTAATGGTGGGCGCGTTATTGGTCGCGACGGGAGGCGCTGCCGTGCTGCTGCCCCCTCCGCCGCCGCCGCAAGCGGCCAAGGCCAGAACGGCGGCGCTAGCTGATGCAAGCTTCCCCCGTGTCTTCAGACGCAGCACAGTATCGCTGCGTAGTGGTTGAGCGTTCATGTTTTTCTCCCGGTTTTTTCTTGGACTCACAGGGGCAAGCAGCGATCCAGTGAAAATCCGGTCAAACCGGGAGAAATTATTGGGTAGGTGTTATTGGCTGGCGTCGTCCAGGAGTTTTCGTAGCCAAATACGGGCTAGTTTGAAGTCGCGTCGCACGGTGGATTCCGAGATACTGAGCACCTCACCGATCTCTGGCTGTGTGAGCCCGCCAAAGTAATGTAGTTCCAGCACCTGGGATTGCCGCTCATCGTGCGCTGCCAACTGGGTGAGTGCTTCGTCCAGCGCGAGGACTTCCTCTTCGCCATCAGGTTCCCGAAGATCGGCGTCGTGCAGCGTCACGCGCAGCGCATCGCCGCCGCGCTTTTGAGCAGCACGGCCATTGGCATGATTGACCAGCAGTCGCCGCATCATGCGCGCGGCCAACGCAAAAAAATGACGGCGATCCTGCCACTCGAGTTTGACGCCGACTAAATTCTCGTAGGCTTCATGAACAAGCGCGGTGGGCTGTAACGTATGGCGTGCGTTTTCACGACGAAACACGCCACGCGCGATCTGCTTGAGTTCTTCGTAGATTAGCGGCGTGACTCGATCGCGGGCTGACTCGTCGCCGGCTGACCAGCGGTTTAGCAACTGCGTGATTTCGTTTCCCGAGCTCATCTTTGCATGTTAGCAAACGAGGTATTCCCAGACTGTCGATTTGATCACGCAGCGAATATGAAACCGTTACTGAGCGATTTTGCTTCGGACTAACGCCGCTTGCCACTGCCCGACAAGCGCCGCTCGCAATTCGAGGTTTGTTGTTCGCAACGTCTCGGCGCGTGCGGCATCACCTCGGGCGGCCAGTACATCCGCCAGCAGCAGCTGTCGATCGACATTGTCAAGATGACCTCGACCGATTGAGTCGGCGGTCATTTCGATCGCCTGTTCAAGCATTTCCGCCGCTGCGTCGAAGTTCGACTCAGCAAGCTCCACTTGGGCGAGTCCGGTCAGCGCTTGTGCGGCAGTGGGATGTTCGCCATCACCGGTGGAGCGCATCACTTGCAATGCCGTTTCGAACGCCGTTCGTGCGTCGGCAAGTCGGTTCGCGCGGCGCAAAACATCAGCGAGATCAACACGCGCGAGTTGTGTAAACGTGTTCTGCTCGCCAATCGTCTTTTCGCGAATGATCAAGCCTTCGTGCATGAGACGCTCGGCAGCATCAAGATCACCGCGATCACGACTCACTTTGCCAAGACCTACCAAAGTCACACTGCGATCAAAATGTCCCTCGGGTTTCTCGATTTCCCGATAGATTGACATGGCCTGTTGGAAGGCGACATCGGCTTCGTCGGTCGCGCCAAGATTGGCAAGCAAGTCACCATGACCATTCAGCCAATAAGCCACGGTGTCGTGCACCTTGCCGGTACGCTCATATTGCATATCAGTGAGCTTGAGAAATAGCTCATGGGCCTCACCAAAGCGTCCAATTTTGCCGAGCGCATGCGCCAATGAGTACATGTTCTGAGGTAGTTGCCGATCGGTCCCATTGGTTGCTTTTACGCGGATTTTGACCGAGCGCTCCAGGTAGTCGATGGCGGCTGCATAGTCGCCGAGGTCAATGTAATTGATGCCGATATTTTGCAAGCTGTTGGCGAGCCGCGCATCGTCACTGCCAAAATTAGCTGCTTTGATTTCTATGATACGTTGATCGAGCTCGAGCGCTTTGCGGGGATTCCCGGTGATTTGGTAGTACGTGCTCAATGTCCCATAGGGGCAGTTCAAGCGTAAGCTGTTCTCATCGAGAATGGCTTCGAAAAGGATCCGAACGGCTTCCGCCTGCTCATACATGGTGTCGTAGTCGCCGTTACGATAGTGAAGATAAGAGGTGTTACACAGCAACGAGCCATATTCTACGGATTGCTTACCGAACGACCGTTCGGCGATAGTCATGGCTTCCTCGGTCAGTACGATACCGTCTTCATAGCGACCCTGGAACAAGCGCACGGACGCCAATGCATCAAGCGCATTGATATGATCCGCCGGCGCGTTCACTTGCTCGTAGATAGCAAGCGCGGTGTTCAGTAGTGGTTCGGCCTGGTCGCCCTGACTGACATTGTTCATGACCTGCCCGATCGTACCGAGTAGTCTGGCTCGGACCGTTGGCGACAGTGTCGTATCATTGCTGACGCTTTCTGCTCCGGCGGCGACTAATTCCGCAACGGTTAATTGTTCGCGACTGCGCTGATAAGGATTCGAGTCTTCAAATAGCCCGGTCAGAAAGTCCGCCGTTTGTTCTGCGACTTCACGCTCGGTATTCAATCGCGCTGTGTAGAAAGCGGTCAGACTGACTGCGGATACGATGAGTAAAGTCGCGAGCGTGACGGCGACACGATTACGTGCAATGAATCGATTCGCACGATAAGCCAGCGTGTCGCGACGCGCTGCGATCGGCTGTTGCAGCCGAAAGCGCGTCAAGTCATCACTCAGTGATCGGATGGTGGTGTAACGACGTTCGGGTTCCTTACGCAGCGCCTTCAACAGAATCGTATCGAGGTCGCCGCGAAGCGCTTTTCTTTGTTTTGTGGACCACTGCGGGCGATCCGGATCGCTGATTTGCGATACGGCGTTGCTCGGTGGTTCGGCCGGCATTGAGAGGATGGCATTTTCAACATCGCGCGGCTGATCGCTCGTTGGCGTGTACGGCAGTCGACCGGTCAACAGCCGGTACAGCAAAAGTCCAATGCCATAGACATCCGCCGCCGTGCTGATGGGCTGGTTACCGATTTGTTCCGGACTGGCATACAACGGTGTCAGCGCGCGCCACTCGGGTCGGGTTTGCTTGCTGTCGCTACCGTCGGTTGAAAGGAGTTTGGCAATTCCAAAGTCCAGTAGTCGCGGCGCGCCACTTGAATCGATGAGTATGTTGCTCGGTTTGATATCGCGATGAATAACGAGTTGGTTATGTGCGTATTGCAACGCGTCGCAAACCGTGATGACCAGCTGCAGGATTTGATCATTGCTCAGGTTGTTTTTGGCACAATAATCAGCAATGTTCTCGCCGTCGATGTACTCCATAACGAAATAGGGCAGACCGGTTTCCGTGACACCACCATCAATCAAGCGTGCAATGTTAGGGTGATTCAATGTCGCCAGAATTTGTCGCTCGCCGATAAAGCGTGCTTCAGCGACTTCATCAAACGCATGGCTATGCATAATCTTGATCGCAACGCGTTGTTCGAAATCCGCGCCCTCGCGTTCACCGGCATAAACGACGCCCATACCACCTGCTGCGATCTTATGCGTTACCCGGTAATTACCAATAGAAGTGCCGATCGTCGCGTCAGTGGCGCTTGCTGCCGCCTTGGCGACAGCATCTGATAGTCCGTTAGTATCTTCACCATCGTATGCCAGGAGCTTACGCAGTTCGGCATGAAGCTCCGGATCCCCCGCACAGTTTTCTTCAATCCATTGATCCCGTGACTCTGGCGGTTGCTCGAGCGCCTCTGTCAACAGATTGTTGAGCGTTCGCCAGCGTTTGTTGTCGATCGTCATGCTTGTTATCCGTTTTTCGCGGCACATCAATGGCCTTGCTTTATCAGGTTAGCAGGATATCCATAGAAATCCGGTCAGACAAATAACGTCATAAACTGAATGATCGACCATGCGCAGCTGTCGTCTATGTTGTCTCTGCGTCTGCCGCCTGGCATCTTGCAGATCATGCAAAGCCGTTGACCGACACAGTCAAAAACCGGGGCGGCCATGATGATGCGATCTTGCCGCTACAACACCCTAGTGCTCGAAACAATATTTGGTTAAAGAAAAACTCGTGGTTCGAAAGTGACTTGTTGCCGGTGCTGAAGGTGCTTGGGTCTTGAGTGAATTCTGATCGCCGCGACATGGCAACTTACGGATTCCAGATCGCCAAGTATTAGGATAAGGTGCCGCAAGGAGCATCTGTTCAGCAGTGTTTGAGCATCTGTCATCAGCACTTCGTTGTTCAGTGAAATAGGAGTTGGTACATGAGTTCGTTTCAGGATCAGTTGCTGAAGGCTGGCGTCGTTGATGCCAAGAAAGTCCGCAAGGCAAAACAAGACCAGCACAAAGCCCAGAAGCGGCACAAACAAAAAGAGAGCGTTGTCACGAATGAATCCAAGCTTGCCGCCGCCAAGGCACAGGCCGAAAAAGTCGCGCATGATCGAAAGCTAAACGAAGAGCGGCAAGCTGCGGCGAAGGCCAAAGCGATCCAGGCGCAGATCAAACAGCTTATTGATCTCAATAAGCTGCCAAAAAGTGATGCAGAAGATGCCGTTGGGTATAACTTTAGCCACGGCAAGAAAATCAAAAAGGTGCATGTCTCGCCGCAAATTCGCGATCAGTTGGTTAGTGGGGTGCTGGCTATTGTTCAGTTGGGCGAAGGCTATGAACTGGTTCCTATGGCGATCGCTGACAAGATCGAACAACGGGATCGGGCCGCCGTGGTTCATCGGCAAGAAACCAATAGTGATGCCGACGATGACTTCTATGCGGATCATGAGATCCCTGACGATTTGATGTGGTGAGCAGTCGC
Source organism: Pseudomonadota bacterium (assembly GCA_038529355.1). Taxonomy (GTDB): domain Bacteria; phylum Pseudomonadota; class Gammaproteobacteria; order Steroidobacterales; family Woeseiaceae; genus CALBPI01. The sequence goes on along the minus strand of JBCBDU010000002.1, from coordinate 148,459 downwards.
TCTCCCGCAGTGATAAGTTCTGCGGCTGGGCTTGATGCGAAGGGTTTAGGTACCGCGTCAAGTTCATCGACCATCAACTGATGCGGAATCGAGGATTCACGATGGCACTTTATGGCCGGTAGTAAAAAGCCCCACCGAAAGGCGGGGCGATTTATTGGCTTACCAAGCGGGTGCGCGCTAACACTCCGACGCGCTGCGATACCCGCGCCAGAAAAAAAGCCTCTCGCACCGGATGCGATGCGAGAGGCTCTTTTCAAACTAGCAAAGAATTTTAGCGCCGAAACTTACCAGTTCGGTACCCGTCCCGGCGTATATGGCGCTCCCAATCCTTCAAGCGTTTGCTCCATCGCTTCCAGATCAGCATTGATCTGTTTCAGCGTCGCCAACACGCCGCGGAATTCCTCGGCAGCGATCTGATACGACTGCTCATACATCGCCGGTACATCCTGGCGCACGTTCAGCAGCAAGCCATACACGGCACCGGCGCGTCGTGAGACAGACCACGGTGTAGGTTCGTTGCGTGATGCAACAGTGCTATCACCGTTCAACAACACAGCCGCGTCATCCAGTCGCGTCTCGATGGCTCGCAGTTGTTCGAGCAACGCGTCGTTCGCCGACGGCGTGCGAGGGATCGCTACCTTCAAATGTTCGATACGTTGCCCCATCTCGCCGGCCATTGCACCAGCACCTGTCACGGCTCGATACAGCTCACCGGCTTTGCGCTGGAACGCAACGACGTTGCTCAAATCACTGCTGGTGTCTTTGCCTTGCGCCAGTGACTTGACGGTGAATGTCTTGGCGTCAGAAACCGTGCGTAGTTTGCCGTTGTCGCGAATCGCGAGGCTGACGCTGTATTGGCCCGGTGCCACCAACGGGCCTTCCGGATCGCTGGCCCATGGCGGACGGAAGTCCGGCGTTGCCAGGGTGATCGGGTCCGGCGCGGGCAGGCGCAGGTCCCACGCGGTGCGGTGCAAACCTGCTGATGTTTCCCCGGCAACCTGTCGAACCACGTTGCCCTCAGCATCACGCACGATCAGCACCACGGCTGGCGCATCTTCTCGATCTTCAGCGCGCAGCGCATCCCATGACGGATACGGCGTATCGCGGCCAGCTTTCTCGATTTCCGACTCAGCTTTCAAGCGACGCTCGCGGGTGGTTTCAATGCCTTCGGCTAAACGGTAAGTGAACACGGCGCCGAACGGCGGGTTGTCGGCGGTATAGAACTCCGCACCGCGGAAGCCTTTTTGACCGACACCGGTTTTGTCGCCGACGATGTACGACCAAGCATCGCGCACGTCGAACAGGTGCGTCGGTTTGACGTCACGCGCTTTGGTGCGCAGCGGCGTGTAGTCGTCCAGAATATAGATCCCGCGACCGAACGTGCCAACCACCAGATCATTCTCGCGGCGTTGAATCTCGATATCGCGAACAGCAATGGTCGGGAAGTTGGCTTTCAGCGGATGCCACGTCGCACCGCGATCCTGCGTGAAGAACAAGCCGAACTCGGTGCCGACGAACAGCAGGTTTGGATCGACATGATCCTCGACAATCGTATGCGCGGAACCGCGCGCGGGCAGGTTGCCGGAAATCAGCGACCAGCTGCGTCCGCGGTTTTCGGTCTTCAATACATACGGTTTGTAGTCGCCGCGCTTGTGATTGTCGATGGTCATGTAGGCGACATCGGCGTCATGCAATGATGCAACCACATCTTCGATCAGGCTCATGTCCGGCACACCGCGGATCGAATCCACGCGTCGCCAGTTCTCGCCGCTATCCTCGGTGACGTTCATGACGCCGTCATCGGTGCCGACGTAGATCAGGCCTTCCTCGAGGTCGCTTTCCGACAGCGCAATGGCTGCACCGTAGATCGACGTCGAATTGTTTTTGGCCACTGCGTCGACGCTCCAGACGCGCCCCATGACGTCCAGCGCGTTGCGGTCGAGCTGTCGCGTCAGGTCCGGGCTCACGGCGCGCCAGCTATTGCCGCGATCATCGGAGCGGAACAGTTTCTCGGCGGCGTAATACAGCCGCTTGCTGTTGTGCGGGCTGACGATGATCGGCGTGCTCCAGTTCCACTTGTAGCCGTTCTCGCCGCTGGCCGGGTGCGGTGCGATGAACATGCGCTCACCGCTTTTCTTGTTGTAGCGCGCGAGACCGCCGTACTGATATTGCGTGTAGATGATGTCCGGGTCTTCGGGATCGAACTGCGGCTCGTAGCCGTCACCGAACAGGATCAGGTTCCAGTCGGCGTTCGTGATGCCGTGCACGAGCGTCGTGCGCGACGGGCCGCACAGCGAGTTGTTATCCTGCGTGCCACCACACACGTTGTAAAACGGCTCGGCGTAGTCGGGCTGAATGCGATAGAACTGCGCGACCGGCAGGTTGCCGATGTGACGCCAGTTGGCACCATTATCAAACGTTTCGTAAATGCCGCCGTCGCCGCCAATGATCAGGTGCGCCGGCAGATCCGGATCGACCCACAGCGCGTGGTCATCAACGTGGCGATGGTCAACGCCTAACCGGCTCCATGAGCGACCGCCGTCTTCGGTGACAAAGGTGAACGTGTCCGGCGAGAACACGCGATCGGCGTTAGCCGGGTCTACGACTAATTCGTTGTAATATTGCGGGCTGGTCGTCATGTGGCCGGAGCGCTTTTCCCAGCGTAAGCCGAAGTCGCTGGAGTGGTAGATGCCTTGCTCGTCATCGCTGCCTTCGATGATCGCGTAGATGCGATCTGGCGCCGATGCCGCGCCCGCCAATCCAATGCGACCCATGTTGGAGTTCGGCAGTCCGGCAGTGACTTTCGTCCAGGTCTCACCACCGTCTTCGGTGCGATGGATACCGCTGCCCGGACCGCCGTTGATCAGCGTCCAGACGTGCCGGCGGCGCTGATAGCTCGATGCCACGATGCGATCGCTGTCGCGCGGGTCCACGACGAATTCGTTGATGCCGGTGTGTTTATCGACTTCAAGAATGCGACTCCATGTCGCGCCGCCATCGGTCGTTTTGTACAAACCGCGATCGCCACCGTCACTCCACAGCGGGCCTTGCGCGGCAACCAGCACCGTGTCCGAGTCTTCGGGATCAATCCAGATCTTGCTGATGTGGCCGGAGTCTTTCAGGCCAACGTTCGTCCAGGTCGCACCGCTATCCAGCGATTTGTAGACGCCATCGCCGTAGCCGACGCTGCGCTGTGCGTTGTTTTCGCCGCTGCCAACCCAGACGACGTTCGGATCTGAAGGGTCGAGCTCGACGACGCCCAGGGCGTACGAGGCCTCGCCATCAAACAGCGATGTCCACGTCGTGCCATTGTTCTCTGTCTTGAACAGACCGCCCGATGCGATGGCGGCGTAGTAGACGTGTTTGTGTTCGGGGTGCACGGCGAAATCGGCGATGCGTCCGGAGATCAGCGCCGGTCCGATCGTGCGCAGCGGCAGGCTGGCCAGCGGGTGCGCATCGTCCTCGGCGAGCGCCGTGTTCGGCATGTGCAGCGTAGCAATCAAAAGACCCAGCGAGACAAAGCGAAGCAGCGGCATCATGGCGCACCCTTTTTGTTGGAGTTTACCGGCTAGTGTAGCGGGGATTGCGTTGGGTGTCTGCGAGACTGTGATTGTCAGCCATGACTCATAGCGGTAAGTCCTTTTTACGCGTGAGGCGTTACGCAGTGTTCGCGATGTGGCCAGAAGCAAGATCGAGAGCTGCTATCGAGCGAACGGTTTGGCTTATTGTCACTGCGCGCTGTGCATCCATTCGATGCTGGCATCGAAACGACCTTAGAGGACAGTTGCGCTACTGCAGCACGAGCGACAAATGGGCTAGGCTAGGTCACCGGCAAACGGAGCGCACGCATCAATGAACTGGTTCAACAAAATTCATGGCCGCAAGACACCTCGTGGACTCGAGGTGAAGATATTGCTGTTGCTGCCACGGATCACGCTGCTTGGTGTACTCGGTGTAGCGTCGCTGTCAGTCATTGTGCGGCTGTGGCCGGTCGCGCACGGTGTTAATGCGGCGAAGCACATTCAGTTGGTCGACATCTTCGCCATCGCGATTGGCATCACGTTTCTAACGGCTGTGTTCACAATAGCAATCGGTGCGTTTGTTGTACACATCATGAAAGGCCCGGCCTACGTGGCCGACGCCTATTCGGTATCGCATGCGGATGAGCCGGAAGATAGCTGAAGTTAGCTGTCTCGCATGTCACTTCCTGTCTATGCGTTGCGCATGCGGATCTGCGCAATGCGATCCGCCGACGGCCGTTAATTGAAAATCGAAGCGCCAGCGCTGATACCTAAGATCTGCGCACCTGATGTGCGTAGATGTGTATTGTTGTAGTTGTCGTCCAACCCTAACATGTCGGCGGCTTTTCTAGTCTTCGACGGAACTTACTGATGGCAAACTGGAACGAAATCCACACGGCAGCACATGTTGCGAAACTGGGCACGGTAAGCGCCGCAGCGGACGAGTTGGGCATCCATCGCGCAACGGTCATTCGCCACATTGAACAGCTGGAAAAAGACTACGGTGCCAAGCTGTTCATCCGAGCGAAGAACGGTTACACGCCTACTGATTTAGGTTTGGAGCTGCGACGCGTTGCGGACCTGGCAGATGCTCGCTTCCTGGAGCTAAAGCGTATCGTCAAGACGCAGGCTGATCACCTGCAGGGGGAACTGGTTGTTGCTACCCTTGATCTGTTGGTGCCAGATCTTTTGCCCGTCGTTCGGCACTATACTCATGAGCATCCCGATATGAAAGTGCACGTCGTCGCTGGCGAAACGTTGTCACGACTGGAGTACGGCGAGGCGGATATCGCGTTCCGCGCCGGCGCGAAGCCTGATCATCCAGATCAGGTCGTCGCACCGTTTGTCGACAAGACGCTGGGATTGTTTGCCTCGGCAGACTACGTCAAGCGCAATGGCAGACCAGAGCATCGCAAGGACTATGCCGAACATACGTTCATCGGATCAACTGAGGCTCGACACTCCAAATCGCCATTCTTGCTGTGGATGGCCAAGTCTGTGCCGGCCGACCGGATTCAGTTGCGCTTCAATGATTTCGAAACTGCGGAGCAGGCGATACTCGGCGGCCTAGGCATCGGTTTTATTCCTCACGCGGTTGCACAGCGGCATAAGGGGATGGTGGAGATCAGGCCATCCATGAAAACCTGGATGGTTCGATCCTGGCGCGTAACCCACGTGGATATGCACCGTTCCGCAAAAGTGCGAGCCTTCCTCGCGGCCATCAAGGCAGTTCATGCAGGGCAGTTGTAAGCAAGCGCGATGTTAGCTGCGCACGGAAGATCGTGTGCCGGCACTTGTCTTACGTTCGAGAGCGATCCATACCCAGAATGTCAGGAGGATTGCGGTACCGGAAATCACGGTCATAAGCGTGCCAGGTACGATCTTCACATAGCCGGGTATGTCCACAAACACGAGATAGCCGATATCAAGCAAGCCACCGACCATCGCGGTGACCCAAATGGCGGTGATGTTTTGCCGCCAGATGAATACAGCACCGACGATAGTGACAAAGCCGCCCCATAGCAGGTTCCAACCGTGCTGATTCAAGATGCCACCGACCGCCGCGTGGTAGTTGGCCAATAGCAAATCCGGGTCAACGGCATCGGCGATCCCTTGGAAACCGCCCGATGCGTCTGACGAAATCACGATGACTCCAGCGAGTGCGTGGACCAAGCCCCAGACAATCCATAGAATGGCGGCGGTTTTAAGTGCTAGCGATTGTGGATGTGTCATTTTGTTTGGCTCCATAGTTAGGTGTTTTGGCGCTATTCGTCAGAGGTCAGGGCACGCTTTGGCAGATGCAGTATCCCGCGTGTGAAGTCGCCGATCGACTCAAGCGGCGAACGTTGCTCAGACGCGTTCGCATCAGTCAGTGTGTCTTCGGCTACGGCTGCCTGCGACATGATTTTGATCAGCGTTGGCGATGATGCGAATGCTGAGTGCTGCGTGCCATTGCCTAGTTCAACGTTCGACAGGTCGATCACTGCGATACCTTGTTCTTGTAGTTCGGGAATATTTACGCCTTCGCCGATTCGCGCGTGACCGCCACGGATCTTCTGCGATAAACGCAAAGCGTTGTCGTCTTTGGCGACAAACACCACAAACGGCTCAGGTCTGTGGATCAGCGTGTTTAGTTGTGACCGAAATACGTCCGTATCGATGTCTGGCGACGCCAGTACCAACGGTGAGATCATGCCTAGTGCGTGACGCTCGTTGGACAGACTGAGTTGCCGAAGTGTCTCCATGACTAGCATCGTGCCCATCGAATGTCCCATCAGGAAGATCGAGTCTGCGTCTGACTCGGCAATCAGCAATATTAGTTGCGCTAAATCGTCGCGCGCGAACTGCACGCTGTCGCGATCGTAGAGGTAACCGAGCAATCGACCGGAAGATGGCCACGAAAACAGCACGGGCACAGCGTTGCTGTCGAAATCAGCCGTCATTTGCGCCATGCGGTAGATACCGTCGGCGTAAGAAACGTTGTAGCCGTGCACGAACAGCAGCACAGTGTTGTTTTTACCTATGGCTGACATGCGCCGATTTAATAGATCGACAAAGTCATTGTGCCCTAGGGATGCGAACTGCGTGACTCCGAATTGTCGGGTTGGATCCGGTTTTTTTCGTGACGGAACGACGACGGAGCCAGGGTTGCGATTATCGGGAACCCAAACTGAAACGTTGTCGATCGAAAGCATGATTGCACGGCCGTCCGCATAACGCTGCAGCGGTTCGTCAACCGCGGTACGGTTGGTCGCCACCAGTATTTCGTGAGTGTTACCGTCTGACGTTCCCGGGTTGACCATCGTTAGTGCTGTCGGTGTTGAAGCGCAACCCGTCAAACTAGCGAGAAAGCAAACAGCTATGAACCCTTCCAGGCCGTCACGGTTACGGCGACTTGGCCGGTACGTTGATCTGTCAGGCTGACAGCGCAGTAAGGCTGATTCTCCGATTTCTAACGTGTTGTTCACTATTGCGATCTTGGTTATTGCAAGGTTTCGATGCGCAACGTGCGCTTGATCCGTTACAGTATCCCGCGTGTGAAGTCGCCGATCGACTCAAGCGGCGAACGTTGCTCAGACGCGTTCGCATCAGTCAGTGTGTCTTCGGCTACGGCTGCCTGCGACATGATTTTGATCAGCGTTGGCGATGATGCGAATGCTGAGTGCTGCGTGCCATTGCCTAGTTCAACGTTCGACAGGTCGATCACTGCGATACCTTGTTCTTGTAGTTCGGGAATATTTACGCCTTCGCCGATTCGCGCGTGACCGCCACGGATCTTCTGCGATAAACGCAAAGCGTTGTCGTCTTTGGCGACAAACACCACAAACGGCTCAGGTCTGTGGATCAGCGTGTTTAGTTGTGACCGAAATACGTCCGTATCGATGTCTGGCGACGCCAGTACCAACGGTGAGATCATGCCTAGTGCGTGACGCTCGTTGGACAGACTGAGTTGCCGAAGTGTCTCCATGACTAGCATCGTGCCCATCGAATGTCCCATCAGGAAGATCGAGTCTGCGTCTGACTCGGCAATCAGCAATATTAGTTGCGCTAAATCGTCGCGCGCGAACTGCACGCTGTCGCGATCGTAGAGGTAACCGAGCAATCGACCGGAAGATGGCCACGAAAACAGCACGGGCACAGCGTTGCTGTCGAAATCAGCCGTCATTTGCGCCATGCGGTAGATACCGTCGGCGTAAGAAACGTTGTAGCCGTGCACGAACAGCAGCACAGTGTTGTTTTTACCTATGGCTGACATGCGCCGATTTAATAGATCGACAAAGTCATTGTGCCCTAGGGATGCGAACTGCGTGACTCCGAATTGTCGGGTTGGATCCGGTTTTTTTCGTGACGGAACGACGACGGAGCCAGGGTTGCGATTATCGGGAACCCAAACTGAAACGTTGTCGATCGAAAGCATGATTGCACGGCCGTCCGCATAACGCTGCAGCGGTTCGTCAACCGCGGTACGGTTGGTCGCCACCAGTATTTCGTGAGTGTTACCGTCTGACGTTCCCGGGTTGACCATCGTTAGTGCTGTCGGTGTTGAAGCGCAACCCGTCAAACTAGCGAGAAAGCAAACAGCTATGAACCCTTCCAGGCCGTCACGGTTACGGCGACTTGGCCGGTACGTTGATCTGTCAGGCTGACAGCGCAGTAAGGCTGATTCTCCGATTTCTAACGTGTTGTTCACTATTGCGATCTTGGTTATTGCAAGGTTTCGATGCGCAACGTGCGCTTGATCCGTTACTCAGATTAGATTCACATAGAACAGCGACGGCGGGTAGATTCGTTGCGCGCACGCTCCGTGCAAATATGTGGCATTGCGAGTCAGGTATCTTGGCTAAGACGCGATCGTCGGCGTCGCAAAGGGTTATCAACAAGTGCCAGATACGATATAGGTTAGACTCTGCGATCCAGGGCTTGCCAGAGAATACAGATGTACCGGTGTTTCGATTCTTTCTATCGGTACGATCTTCAATGAACTGGCTGGCGCATCTTGTGCTGTCCCGTCGCGACATCGCGTTTCAGTTGGGCAACGTGCTGGCCGATCCGCTCAAGGGTAAGCCCTGGCCAGGCGCATCACCGCTGCTCGCCGAGGGCATGTCGATGCACAAGGCCATCGACAGGTTCACCGATGCACATCCGACCATTATCATGAGCAAATCGCGATTGGGTGTTCACGGTTTGTTGCGCGGTGTCGCAGTAGATGTCATCTACGATCACTTTCTGGCGATCCGTTGGGACCGGTATGTCCGCGTTTCGTTGGATGTCTTCCTTGAAACCTTCCATGTCAACGCGATCCAGGTCGCGGTCACGTTACCCGAAAGAGCGCGGTTGTTCGTTGAGCGTTTGGTTCGCTCCGAAATGTTGTCCAGCTACATTGAGGCGCAGGGCGTTGCGCTGGCGTTGCAGCGCGTCGACGGCCGATTATCGCAACGGTTGAGCGCCCGGGAAACCACCAGCGAATACTTTGATGTGTTTCTGGCAGAGTACAACGAGTTGCTTGCAGATTTCGATCAGTTCTTTCCCGAACTGGTTACGTTTTTTGATGCGCATACGCTGGGCGGTTGCGACGATAGTTACCTGCGACAGGAAGTGCTCCGTGCGCAGTGAACGTGCGAGTTTCTCGACGAGCCTGTTGGAGGATGACAATCGCCTCAGGCCATTGGCGAATTCACCTGGGGCATTTAGCTAGCCTGCTCCAGTTGCTCACTCGCCTCGAGCCAATCCCATTCCAGCGTCTCAATTGCTGCCCGGGTTGCGGCTTGCTCGCGAACTAACTCGGTCAGCTCGTCCTTGCGGCTTTGATCGACGTAGATCGTTTCGTCGGTCAGGCGCGCGTCCAGCTCGATGAGTTTCTCGCGTTGCTCGCTCAGCGCCTGCTCGACCTCTTTGACCTTGTCGCGTAACGGTTTCAGACGTTGCCGCTCACGTACCTGTGCCTGTCGTTGTTCTTTCTTGCTCAGGCTCTTCGCGGGCACCGCGTCGTCTGTGGTATCCGGAATCGTGTCCGATGCCTCTTCCTGTTCTCGCAACCACGCCTGATACTCATCGAGGCTGCGGTCGAAGCGGTCGACCTTGCCGCCGTGGACGATCAGCAAGTCATCGCAAACACTGCGCAGCAGATGACGGTCATGCGAGATCACGACCAGTGCGCCGCTGTATTCGATCAGCGCAACGCTCAGCGCCTGGCGCATCTCAAGGTCAAGGTGGTTCGTCGGCTCATCGAGCAGCAGCAGGTTCGGCTTTTGGCGAATCATCAGCGCCAGCACCAGTCTGGCTTTTTCGCCGCCGGAAAACGGAGCGACTGGTTCGAAAATACGATCACCGCTAAAGCCGAAACGGCCGAGATAGTTGCGATGATCCTGCTCGCGGTCGCTCGGCGCGTAGTCGCGCAGATGATCAATCGGGCTGTGTTCAGGTCGCAGCAACTCCAGTTGGTGCTGGGCGAAGTAGCCGATCTGCGTGTCCTTGCTAACGATGCGCTCGCCGCTGAGTAACGTGGTGCCCGCCGACAGCGCTTTGACGAGCGTCGACTTGCCGGCGCCGTTGACGCCGAGCAAGCCGATGCGGTCGCCGGCTGCTAAATTCAGTTCAATGCCGTCCAGGACTACTGTGTCGCCGTAACCGACGGCGGCATCGGTTAGCCCGAGCAAATGCTGCGGTTGCTTGTCCGGCTCCATGAAATGGAATTCGAACGGGGAGTCGACGTGCGCCGGTGCGATTTTTTGCATGCGCTCAAGCATCTTGATGCGGCTTTGGGCCTGTTTCGCTTTTGACGCCTTGTAGCGAAAACGATCGACGTAGCTTTGGATGTGTTTGATCTGTTTCTGCTGGCGCGTATGCATGGCTTGCTGCTGCGATAGCTGCTCGGCGCGCAGCGTCTCAAACTGGCTGTAGTTGCCTGTGAACATCGCCATCGTCTGGTTCTCGATATGCGCGATGCGCGTGCAGATCTGATCGAGAAAATCGCGGTCGTGCGAGATGACCAGCAGAATACCTTCGTATTGCTTCAGCCAGCGCTCAAGCCACAGGATGGCCGGCAGGTCGAGGTGGTTCGTTGGCTCGTCGAGCAGCAATATGTCGGAGCGACACATCAGCGCACGGGCAAGGTTTAACCGCATGCGCCAGCCACCGGAGAAATCGCTGACCGGCTTTGTGTACTCGTCTGCTGCAAAGCCCAACCCATGTAGCAGGCGCGACGCGCGTGACTCGGCCGTAAAACCATCGATGGTCTCCAGCCGTTCGTATAACAAGTGCAAGTCAGGCTGGCTGGCGTCCGCTTTGCCGTCTGCAATTGCGCGCTGCACGCTGCGCAGTTCGCGATCGCCATCCATCACATAGTCGACGGCGGAGCCGCTGCCGTGCGGGCTCTCCTGCGCGACGTGCGCGATGACGTCGTTCGCGTCCCGCGCAAGCTCGCCATCGTCCGGCTCGAGCTCGCCGAGCAGCATCGCAAACAACGACGACTTGCCGCAGCCGTTGGCGCCAATAATGCCCATGCGTTGACCGGCATGAATCTGAAAGCTGGCGCCTTCAAACAGCACTCTGGGGCCGCGACGGATCGCAATGTTGGTGAGGGCGAGCATGACCGGCGATTATAAGTCACGCTCACCCTGATGTGCATAAAGCGACCTAGCGCGGCGCCTCGTAGACCTGCTCACTGCCTGGCGCATCATCGGGTGTGCCGGGCACGCCGTCCGCACCCGCGTCGGCGAAGATACGTAGACCCAACAGGTTCAGGTCTGCATCGCGTTCATACACAGACCGCGAAGCGAGCACATCATCGGCAGTCTGCCACACGCCATCGGCACCGGCGGCGTTGTAGACTTCAATTGTCGAGCGCAGTGATTTGTCCAGCAGCGTCTCGATACGCACACTCGAGATTACGTCGTCTGCCGTCAGTGGCTGATTGTCGGCCCCCAGCGCGTTGTAGGCGAGCGTTGTGAAAATGGTCTGTGCCGGATCCGAATCGTCGTAACTTGCGCTGTTAATCGGCAGCCTGATCTCGTCGTCCGCCGTCAACCAGACGCCGTCAACACCCGCTCCTTGCCCGCGGACCAGACCGGCCGGTCGTCCTTGTGAATCGAATGGCTCAAGTCGGTAAGAGCGTATGTCATCGTCGGCAGTGAACCAGCTGCCATCCGCGCCCGCGCCGACATATTGCACTTCCTCGAAACGGCTCTGCGACTCGTTACGGGTTACTGCCGAGTACTCCTCGACCACATCGTCAGCGGTGCCGATCATGTTGTCCGGACCGCGCAGCGCTTCGGTTCGAAGCGTCAGTCGACCGCCGTCGTCGTAGTCGAACATCACCGCCGCCCCGAGCAGGTCATCATCGTCGTTGAACCACACGCCGTCGTCGCCAGGTGTGCGGAATGTCGAGTTCATGATGATTTCACCGAACTCGTTGTATTCGACATCGACGTAATCGCGCGGCACATCATCGGGCGTTGTCAACAAGCCGTCGTCGCCGGCCATCCATTCAACCTCGCGCATGCCGTTCGCGCTGATGTCAAACGTCAGATACAACGCAATGACATCGTCGGGTGTAAACCACTGGCCGTCGCTGCCGGGGTCGAGCACACCGATACGCGATATTTCGTTGCCGTTCGCATCGCGTTCGAATTGCACGTAGCTGCGGGGTGTTTCATCGCCGGTTTGCCAGACCCCATCGGCACCTGCATCAGCGCGGCGAATTTCACGACGCAGCAGACCGTTGGCGTCGTTTTCATAGTCAGTTTGGCTAACAATGGCGCCTTCGAAATAGCTGACGGTTTGTGCCAGCGGTGCAACGAACGTGCGGAACGTCACCGAGATTGGTGATGCTGCGTTGCCGGCGGCATCGGTGACTCCGTCAACGCGCATCGTGAACAGGCAACCTTCTGCGAGTGGTTCGGTGGATGAGAAGATTACGCTGTTGGTCGCGCCGTCGTAGCGCACCTCACCGCGCACGCGGAAACCGTTGGCGTTGATCAGGGATACGCTGGCACCACTCACCGTTGCGGCATCGAGCGCTTCAGAGAACGCTACGGTCGGATTGGTCACAATGCTGACCGGTCCTGCACCGTCGACAGGCTCACTCGACACCAGCGTAGGCGGTGTCGAGTCCACCGGTGGTGGTTGCGGTGTGCTGATCGTGTTGCTGCCACCGCCACCGCCGCAACCGGCGAGGGCAACGGTAAGGCCAATTAGCAGTGTGTGTGTTCGTCTGTTCATCGCTGTGCTCCCAATTCATTGCTCCGTTACTGGGGAAGCGACGAAACGGGGTCAGCAGGTCGAAGAAAATTTGGATAATGGCGGGTTCACAGTGCAATGAGCGGACAAAATACTACGGTATCCCCGCGATCTCTTTCTGTATGCGAATCTGCTCGCGCACGACATTGGCATCATTGTCTCTGCCCAGTTCACCATAAACCTCTAACAGAGCTTCGCCTGACTTGATGGTGCTGCCATTACCTGGTCGCGACTCACTGAGCTGACCAAATGCCATCGTGAGTGGCGCAACAGCTGCCTGATAGTTGCCCAAGGCTTGCTGGGCTAAGCCGATTGCGCCGACTGAATTAGCATGCAACCAGTGGCCGTCCGGCAACGACACACTGGTAATTGCCTCAGCTTGTTCCGCAAGCGCGAGCGCCTCCGTCGGCTTTCCGTAATCGATCATGAATGTCGAGTACGCCGCCGCGAGTGCCGCAATGTATGGCTCTTTCGGGTCCAGAACCTCGGTATAGATGTCGAGCGCTTCGCGAAATCCGGCATCTGCTCCTGCAAAGTCACCTTTGATGTGGAGCAGCATGCTGAGCTCGTTCAGGTCGTATGCGGTATCGAAGACCTTGCGGCCGCGTGTTCTGGTCGAGTGTTCAACGGCACGGCGCAGCCAGAGCTCGGCCTTGTCTACTTCGTTCCTCTTCCGGTAGAGGCGACCAAGTTGAACCATCGTGTTGTCGAGCGACGGATTGTTTTCGCCGAAAACCTCGGCCTCCACATCCAGAATCTCCAGGAACATCGGTTCCGCATCGTCAAGTTTGTTCAGCTGTACCAGAACGACGCCAAGAACCTGTAACGTGTCCAGGCGCGAACTGCTGGTCGGCGACACGTGTGTATCCAGAATCTCCAGCGCGTCGCGCAAGACGATTTCCGACTGGGTGAAGTCCCCAGCGAGTTGTAGTGCATCGCCCAGTGCTGAGAGTTGCTTCGCGTACAGATCATCCCGGGGCAGGCCGAGTTGTTCATGCAGCTGAAGGGATTGACGAATCTGCTGCTCAGTGCCGCGGAAGTCGCCGTCACTCAGATGTATCCAAGCGAGGTTCATGATCAGATCGACCAGGACGGCGCTGCCACCGGGTTGTCGCTGGCGCTCAAGCTCAATGGCTTCCTGCAAGTAGTTCGTTGCGTCTTCGTGATTACGAAGTCCGGTGAACGCACGCGCTATGCCACGCAAGCTGCGTATGATGCCGGGCAGATCGTTGCTCTGTTCGTGCAGCAGCTTCGCCGAGCTGTGCTGTGAAATGGACAGTTGGTAATCACCAAGCGAGCCGTATACATCGCCCAGTGCGTTCAGCATCTGTGCACGGATCGCAGGCTGATCCTTCAACTCCGTTCTCAGACGCTGCGCACCGGCGTCCACGACCTGACGAGCCGTTGCATTTGCGCCGGCAAGCTCAGGAGCCGGCGCGGCAAAGATGTCGGTCAGGAACGATGCCACCGCCTTAGCCTTGAGCGCCTCGGTCTGGGCAAGATCTCGCTCTTTCGCGACTGCACGTGTGTGATAGGCAAGGGCGACGGTAGCGCCAACAACAACACACACTGCGCCAGCCATGGGCAGCGCGTTTCGGCGTAGAAACTTACGCAGCACGTAACTCCAGTGTCGGCCGCGCGCGCTGACGGGTTGACCGTTGAGGTATCGCGCAAGGTCGTCCGATAGCGCTTGCACGCTTTGATACCGCTCGCCAGGTTGCTTGCGCAGTGCGGTCATGACGATTTCATCGATGTCGCCACGCAGCGCGGCCGGCTCGATGGCAAACGTATGTTCGTTCGGATCGAAGTCACCGGGTGCCGGCGCCTTGGCACTGGGTCGCGCCGGATCCGTTTCGCAAATCACGGATTCGCGTTCACTGGCCCTCATACCAGCCGTTGAATAGGGTCGACGACCAGTCAGCAGCTCGTACAGTAGTACGCCAAGCGAATAGACGTCGCTGCGGGTGGTAACCGGTTGACCAAGCACTTGCTCAGGGCTGGCATAGTCGGGCGTCATAGCGCGAGCTGCCAGCTCGGTGACATCAGCGCTGTCATCGTCAGGCGTGATTGGCTTGGCAATACCGAAATCGAGCAACTTGGGTTGTCCATCCCGAGTGATCAGAATATTGGAAGGCTTGATATCCCGATGCACGATGAGGTTGCTATGTGCAAAACCGACTGCAGCGCAAACTTCGCGAAACAGAGCGATTCGATCACGCAGGCTCAACGCGTGCTCGCGACAATAGGCATCAATGGCGAGCCCGTCGACATACTCCATCACTAGATAGGCGGCACCATCAGCAGCGCTGCCACCATCGAGTACCCTTGCGATGCCCGGGTGATCGAGGCGCGCCAGAATACGTCGCTCTGAATCAAATCGTCGCAAGTCCTCTTTACTACGAAAGCCGGTTCGCATGAGTTTGATTGCAACCTGTTGTTCAAAAGTGCCGTCAGAGCGCTCGGCCAGAAATACATCTCCCATACCGCCATAAGCAAGATGTGCGGTAATTCGGAAATTGCCAACGGCCATCCCGATGCGATTGTCCAATGCAGAGTCGGTCATTTCGGTCACCAACGATTGCACAGAGTGGGTAATCGAATCGATGTTCGGCGTTACTGTCTGTAACAACGCTGTCAGTTCGTCGGCAAGTTCCGGCTCCGTCGTTGCAATTGCCTCAAGCTTCGCCTGTTGGCGATCGGACGGTAGATCACTCAGTTCGAGAAAGCGCGATTTGAGTGTGGACCATTGGTACGCCGACATGTGCTTTACCTGAGCAAAATTGGTTACTGGTATGCTCTAATGAGTATAGAGCGAAGGGTCAACTGACACGATAGTGATCTGATTGGACGAAACACCGCAAATAACACAATTGCTTGCCGATTGGCAGCAAGGCGACAAAGGGGCATTCTCTGCATTGTCGCCCATTGTCTATGATGAACTGCGTCGGATTGCTGCGCGCTTGATGCGCGGCGAAGCGCCGGGACATACGCTGCAGGCAACCGCGCTAGTCAATGAGGCATTCATGTCTCTAATGGCTGGCAGCGTCAGTGTTAGCGACCGCCAGCATTTTTTTTCGCTGGCGGCGCGAGTGATGCGACGTGCACTGGTTGATCATGCGCGCGGCAAGGGTCGGCAAAAACGCGGCGGCGAGCTGCAGCGCATGACACTCAATACATCGGCCGGCAGTGACCAGAACCAGACGCTTGATGTACTGGAGCTCGACGATGCGCTTACCCGTCTTGGTGATGAAGACCCAAAACTTGTGCAAGCCATTGAGCTGATTTATTTCGGCGGTTTGTCGTACAGTGAGGCCGCGGCTGAGTTGGATGTATCGCGCACAGCACTGGTAGCCGAGCTTAAATTTGCCAAGGCCTGGTTGCGCCGTGCTATGAGTTAAGCGCCTCGCTTGTCGCGTAAGAATTGTGCGTATGATTGGCAAAGCGAGGACCGGCCGCTTGTGCAGCCGGCCCTGTGCCTGACTCATCATTCCCCCCGCGCTACCGCGGCGAAAACACTGTTGACTGCCGCGTTGGAGATCCACAACACATCCGTACGCCCGTCGTCATTGATGTCGCCGCTGAGCAGCCGGTATTGCGACCAGTCCTCGGCAGGCGCCAACGTTTGTGCGACCCGCGTGAAGGTGAACTCCGAGCCGCCGGCAATGGCGAGCCCTACGCCAATCGAATTCGTCAGGTTGTTGCCATAGCCCTTGTCGTTGATCAGCATGTCGTCGGTTCCGTTGCCATCGACATCAACGAGGTAGATGTCCGATGACCACGCAGCCAGGCCGCCGGGTGAACCGCTGTCTTGAGCGGGGCCGAACAAATCCCGGATCGCGATATCTTCCGGCGTACGATTGCGCGCCTTGGGTGTATGCGGGTCAAGAACATCTGCGTCTGCATTCGCAGCAGAGCCTGACCCTTCGCCGATAAAGACAGTGAATGCTTCCCATGTGCCCAGCGCACGTGGCTCAACGATATCGGCGAGTCCATCGCCAGTGGCATCGCCGAGCACGCTTGTGAAGCGTGCCCAGTTGCCCCGCAGGTCCTGAAAACGGACGCCGGTCAGGCCGTTTGCCGAACCCATGGCAAACCAACGGCGGTTGTCCACGTCGCTGAGCACTTGCCAGGCGATGTCATCAAAGCCGTCGCCATTAAAATCTGCAACGTAGGTGAAGTCGTAGTTTGAGAAGTTCAGATCGATATCAAATCGCTGCAGAGGCTCGAACAACACGCCAGTTTCCAGGTCAAACCCCGGTACGGTCGTATCCACCGCCAACGCAGTGTAGGTGCTATTGCGGGTGACACTGTTGGGTACATTGTTGAAGACGAGGTCGGCGCCAAGTTGTGCGTCCATCTGACCGGCAAACGGCGTATGTTCTTGCCATGCTCCGGCAGAAGCGAGCTCCTGCGGCGCCGAGTAGACAAATTCGCGATTGGCATCGCCTTTGACGAACACGACGTATGCGGTGTTGCGGCCATTGCCGAGCAGGTTCAATACGATGTCCTTGCACCCATCGGCATCGACATCCATCAGTTGTAGTGTGAAGTTGCCAAGCTCGCCGTTGACGGCGGTGTGCTCGCCCAGCGACAGGGCCTCAAAGGTGCCATCACCATTCGAGAAGGCCACAGCGATTTCGCCGCGCGCGGACGCGCCGCTCGCAGCCCACACAATGTCGTCACCGTTGCGCCCGTCCAGATCACCAACGGCAACTTGCTGACCTGCTGCGCTGAACTCCGGGTCGAAAATCAGTTCGTTGGAGAAGGTGAAGGTTTCATCTCCGCCTAGCTTGTCAGTGCAGGTCGTACGATCGTACGAGGTGAATTCCTGTACGACGGCAGGGACGTTGTCGCTGACACTGCGCAGTTCGAAGGAAATCGGTACGGCATCTGAGGCCGTCACCGGAACACCAAAGTACTGCGTCCAGTCGTTCGACTGCAACATGGCCGTTGTCGCCTCGGCGGAGCCGCCGAGATAGGACAACGTCAGCCGCGATTGTTCGCGAATGGTTTGCGAGCGCGCAGCGGCATCGCCGGTGACTTGCGCAACCGGATTGTTGTACTTGAACTCAAAGGCAGCGCGCATCTCCTGCTCGCTATAGGTCGAGGTCATTGTCGATGTCAGTATGCGCCCGTAAGTGACGCGCGCGACATAGGCAGGAACATTATCAGCACCCATCGTGCCGAGATCGATTTGCTGTTGCAGCAGCTCGGGTGTGAACGCGTCGCTGAACCAGCCAGCGGGAGTTTGTGGTGCCGAAATATCCACGGTGTACAGCGTTTCGCGGAATACGGCGGCGACTGAATTTTCGCTGGCCTGCTGACTGAAACTGCCCGATGCGCTGCCCGAAAAGCCGAAGTAGCGGCCTGAAATGCCGGCGCGCAGCGCGCGCTGGCGTTCGTTGCGATAGGTTTCCACCCGCAGGTTGCCTTGCGCGTTAATGCAGTCCGCATTCAATTGCTCGGCTTCCGAAATAATGTCTGAAACAGCGCTGTTGATTGCGGCAAGCGTTGGTTGCACCTCACGAAAGTTGTTGACGATGTTGCAGGCGGCGATCGTGACAGTGACCGGCGTGCGTTGCGCTACGTTGATAGGCAGGATGTCGCCAGCGGTTGCGCCATCGCGCAGCGATTCGCCGACTACCAGCGCGCCCGGATACAGCACGTTCGTCGGTGGCGAGAACATCACATACTCTTCGGGTGTGTTGTAGAAGTCGACCTTTTCCGTCGTGCACACTTTCAGGTTGTTGTTCGGGTCCGTAACGTCTTCGATGACCGGCGCTTCGCTGGCGTCGACAATTTCCACGCCTTCGTTGGCTTCGTCGCGCGTCTTCGGTGCAAAGGCATCCCACGCCGGCAATGCAGCAAGAAATGCGTCCGGATCGGGGTCGGCTGGGTCACCGCCGCCGCCACTACCACCACCTCCCACGGGCGGCGGTGTGACAGGTGCACTGCCGCTGCCGCCACCGCCACCGCCGCCGCAGGCGGCAAGTGTGATCGCCAACATCAACGTAATCAATTTGCTGTTCAAATTTGTCATAACAAGATCCTGAGCCGGTCTGCGCCGGCGGTTTGAATGGTCTTGTTAGGAGAAGCGTCGAAAGTGTCGCGACAGGTCGAAAATTCTTGCGACGGGAGACAGTGTTAGCTGTAGAAGGAGTGCGTAATCACCAACGATGCTATCGACATCGCTCTGCGCGGCGTCAGTTAGCACATTCGGGAAAATCGCACGGACGAGCGCTAGAGACCTAGTTGCCAGAGTGCGAAATCGTTGGCTCCCAGTTGCCGGATCCATCTGCCGACGGACTGACCGTGCAACTTGGGTCACCGGCGCAAACATTCATGGCGTTGCTCCAGCTTTGCATCATCTGCAGTGATTGCTGCTGGATACCTTTCAGCGAAATCACATAGGCCAATACCCATTCGGAAAAGAACAAACTGGCTTCGTCGACCTGTTGCTGAGGTGACAGCCGACCCTCGGCGATCAGGTCGTGGTCCGCTTCTGTTGTGCCAAGATACCAATGCACCTCCGGTACCAAGTGACCCCCCAGTGCGACGAAAACGTCGGCCGGCGCCATGAAAGCGCTTACGCCCGGGATATCGTCATCAAGGCCATAGAACGCATAGCCGATACCTTGGGCGGGTTTGCCGTTGAGCGTTCCTTCCACCATCACCGCAGTCATCTTGATTTGTGGTTGCGAGGCGGCAGCCGCTACTGCGATCGGGTTGCCGTCGCGATGTGCCAGCAGCTTGACGTCAGACATGCCCGCCTGAGTGAACGCACCGACGGCAATGTCCTCGAGCGTGTTTGCGCGCACACCGATATGCCACACCTCGGCGCCGTCGAATGCGGGATTGTCGGGGAGATAGCGTTCCGACATCTCGGGGTGCAGGTCGTTGCTCGCAGACCAGTACTTCAGAATCCGCTTGCCGTTGCTATCGGTGACACCTGTTGCCTGCTGATAAGGCAGTTTCTCGGCAGACAGTATTTGTGTCGCGCCGATTATGCCGATGACACAAATGAGTATTAGCGTTCTGGACATGACGCCTCTCCAGGGTTCATCGAGCCGATTTTTTAGCTTCGATTTTCGTGGAAACGCGAAGCGTATCAAGCCGCGACGCTGATTGTACAACCGGATCCGTAGGGCAACGACATCACTCAAAATCACGACGTTTCGCGAATTTGAGTCGCTTGCGGGCCAGGAAAATCTGGATGCAATCGCCATATCCACGGAAAGGAGCCGAGTTTGCCAGCTAAAGCTCTGGTATTGGCAGTCGATAAGTCTCGATTGAACTGCGTATCGTGCGTTTTGCGCATGGGTGTTTTCAGAAAGATGATGGATCTCTAGATGGAAAACTCATTGCTCAATCTGCTGGAGCGAACGCGCAGGATCGGTACGTGGACGGTCGATGTGCAGCAGAACGTCTGTCTGTGGAGTCCGGCGACCTACGCCATTCACGAAGAGGATCCGACCAAGCCCATCGTCCTCGAAACGGCAATCAACTATTACATTCCCGAGCATCGCCCAATCATCGAGCGGTGTGTTCAAGAGGGTATTGAACAAGAGAAGCCTTGGGACGTTGAGCTGCAACTGCAAACAGCGCGCGGCAGAATCTGTTGGGTGCGTGCGATTGGCGAGCCGGTGTTTGAGTCTGGTGAGCTTGTGGGTTTGCACGGCATCTTCGAAGATATTGATGACCGCAAGAGCCTTGCGGTAGAGCGCGAAACGCTACTCCACCGCATGCTTGAGGGTGAGCGCATTGGCAAGCTCGGGCATTGGCATTGGGATATGGAAAGCGGCACGCGTCAATGGACACCGGGTATCAAAAAACTACTAGGCCTTAGCGAGCAGGACGAGCCTTTGACAACTGAGCAGTACCTAGCGCGCGTCTTGGCCGAGGATCGCGAGCTGTTTAGCAGAACAATGCAGCATGCCACGTCTCCTGGTCGCCATGCCGATGCGAACTTCACTGTGGTCTATCGCATGACGGTTGGCGAACAAGAGCGACACCTGCAAACCGATGGGTCTATCCATCGCAACGCGAACGGTGAGTTGGAGGCGCTGTCCGGCGTCACCATCGATCGTACCGTCGAATTCGAAGCGCGCCGCGAAATCAACGAACTCAACCGCAGGCTTGTGCTGGCGTTGGGCGCGTCTGGTGTTGGTGTTTGGGAATGGAACGTACGCACCGACGCCTTAATTTGGGATCAACAGATGTATGCGCTGTATGGCATCGAAGAGAATGATTTCAGTGGTGCCTACGAGGCCTGGCAAACTGGTTTGCACTCTGACGATCGGGGGCCGGCGGAAGCGCAAATCCAACAGGCGTTAACCAATAACGAGAAGTTTGATGCGGTGTTTCGCATCGTTTGGCCGGATGGAACCGTACGCACGATCCAGGGCGTCGCGGATGTTGTGCTGGGTGCTGATGGCGCGCCGCTAAGGATGATCGGCGTAAACTGGGACATTACCGAAATTGTCGCCATTCGCCGCGAACTCGAGCGATCCAACGACGAGTTGGCACAGTTCGCCTATCGCACCTCTCACGATCTGAAAGGGCCGCTGACATCAATTCGCCGTGTTGCGTCGTACATGCGTGAAGATATCGATGCTGGAAATCTGGAAGAGGCAAAACTAAACGCACGCAAGATCGAAGCGCGCGCCGATGCGATGGAAGTGATGGTGTTGGGCATTCTTGATGCTGCCAAAGCTGAGTTGACAGAAACACCGTCGGAGCCGATCGAGTTGGAGACCATTATCCAAGAAGTCCTGGAGAATACGCGATCGCTGCGCGAAGATTCGGGTGTCGTCGTGCGTGCCTCAGTCGATTGCGTGAAGCAGGTGCACTTACCGTACATACGCATCTATCAAATCTTATACAACCTCGTCTCGAACGGGATTAAATACGCCGACCCGAACCGGGATGACTCCTTTGTTGAGGTCACCGCCACTAAGCGGCTTGGTTTCCTTGAACTGTCAATCCAAGACAACGGGTTGGGTATACCTGACGCCGATAGCGCAGCACCGTATGAGATGTTTAGACGCTTTCACACTAATATCTCCGGCTCAGGTCTAGGTTTGTACATCGTAAAAAAACATATTGAATCGTTGGGTGGTGAGATCCATCTGGTGACCAGCGACGCAGGCACACGATTCGAGTTGAAGATACCGCATCGAGGGGAATTAGCGTGAGTGAAGTATCTGCACTGATCATTGATGATGACGAGCTTGACCGCTATCTTCTGTCACGTGACCTTTCCAAGACGGGCTATGACACAAAAATCTTTGAGGCTAGCGATGGTCAGGAAGCGCTCGATTTTTTGGCCGCCTATGAAGAAAACAAGGAACGTCATGGTCGAGATTTTCCGCCGGTGGTTATGTTCCTGGATATCAATATGCCACGCGTTGACGGTTTCGAATTTCTTACCCGCTTCAACGAGATGCGGAACGCAGACGATGATTACGAGGCCTGTGTGGTGATGATGTTTAGCTCGTCAGAACGCTCCGACGAACGCCAGCAAGCGCTGGCGCATGATTTTGTCGTTGATTTCATTGTGAAAGGGCGCACGAACCCGGATGAGCTGAGACTGAAGATAAAGGATCTGCTTTGAGGTAATCCACGGATGGCCACTATGAAGTGTGGCGCGAGCCTTCTGATCTGGAAGCATCAAACTGGAACTTGTTGCCTGTCTCCGTCATTGTATGAGCAGCCTTGGCAGCAGACGACAGGTTATGGTTAAGCGACAGATTCCCGTTATGGCAATAGTGCGTGGACGGCTCAAACTGAGCCTTGTTGGCGCTCTGTTGATTATGCTCACCGCGTGCGGCGGTGGCGCTTCCGGCAGTCCGGATGTCGCAGCGGCACCGCCCGCGCCAGCACCATCACCGCCACCCAGCGGTTTGCTGACCAACTCGCAGTTGCGCACCGCAGCTGACCCATCAGCGGCATTCGTTGCGACCGAAACCTCGCAGTGGTTTGCGACTCATGCGAAGGTGATTCGCTCGCTCACTGTCGATGATGATTTTTCCGATCTTGAGTTCTTCGACGCATTGATTGCCGACAAGCGTTTGGTTCTGCTTGGGGAGAGCACGCACGGCGCCGAGGAGTATTCGCAGGCGAAGATTCGCCTGATCAAGTATTTGCATGAGACTCAGGGCTACAACGTGCTCGCCTTCGAGGGTGGTTTGTTTGACTGTGAGCGCGCTCAGGAGTTGCTGGTTTCTGCGTCGGCGCGCAGTGCGATGAATAGCTGCCTGTTCGGTGTCTGGCAAACGCCGACGGTGCTTGAGTTGCTCGAGTATGTGCGCTCAACGCAGGCCACAGCCAACCCGCTGCGCATCACCGGATTCGACGTGCAGGCTAGCGGTACGCGATTCAATGAGCGCGCGGAACGCACGCGCGCACTGTTCGAGAAAATCTCTGCCGAGCGCGCTGTACAGGTTTTCGAGATTGAGCGTGCGTATGCACAGCTCGTGCGTGCAGCGCTTGGTGCCACCAGTGACGGGGACGCGGCAATGGTGGCGCTAAGATCGAACCTAACCACGATTCAGGTAGATTACGCGCTCATTGCAGACGAACTGGAAGCCAGTGCTGCAACTATTACTGCAGATGGTCAGTTCTCAACTCGCGATGTTCAAATCGCCGCGCAGTATGCCCGCACCAGTCCTGACTGGGCCGAGCAGGCCGGTCAGCGATTTACGCTCGGCCGCGGCTCGGTCGAACGGGATCGCGGTATGGCGAGCAATTTACTCAGCTTGAGCCAGAGCATCTATTCCAACGACAAGATTATTGCCTGGGCGCACAACGCACACCTGCGCCACCGTGGGACGGGTCTTGCGCCAAACGCCAGCATGGGTGCAATCGTTCATCGTAGTCTTGAAGACAGCATGTATACGGTTGGTTTTTACATGTATCGAGGGCAGCATGCACTACCGGACGGGGCGATCCGCACGATCGCGCCGCCGATGAACAACAGTCTCGAATCCATTTTCTATGCCAGTCGGCTCGCCTGGCTGTTCCTCGATCTTGAGAATGCGCCGGCAACGCAAGGCCACGAATGGATCAACTTGCCAACGCCAACCTGGACGTGGGGTGATATCAATCTGCCGCTGACGCTCGCTGATGAATACGATGGTTTGTTCATCGTGGATAGCGTTGTGCCGCCGAACAGTTTTTGATGGCGCCAGCCCGCTGCTCGTAGCGATTGGTCCGCACCGCTTGTCGATTAGACATGCATAAATGCACAGATACCGGCCGTCAAGCCCGTGAGTCTTGCAATCGGAGCTACGTATATCCCGCTGGCGCGCTCACACCAGCACGAACGCCGCCGTATGCGCCGGCACCGTAACAACATTCGTGCCCAGCGTCGCCGCACCCAAACCGTGCCCACTGAGCAGCGTCGGTTGATCACCGTCGCCCAGCGTCAGAGACGTTGCGCTACTGCCGAAGTTGAAGGCAACGAACATTCGCTGCTCGCCGTGCTGTCGATAGAACGCAAGTGTGCCGGCAGGTGTATCGACGCACTCGATATCGCCCCACATCAGCGCCGCGTGCTGCTTGCGCCAATCGATAAACGTTCTGTAGGCATTCAAAATAGAATCGTTGTCGCGAGATTGCGCGGCAACCGCTGCATCGCGGTGCTCCGCCGGCGTCGGTAACCAGGGCTCTGCCTGGCTAAAGCCCGCGGCCGGGCTGATATCATCCCACGGCAACGGCGTGCGGCATCCATCACGCCCTTTAAAGTTCGGCCAGAACGCAATGCCATAGGGATCGCGCACCTGCTCTTTCTCAATGTCGGCCTCGGTCAGACCGAGCTCTTCGCCCTGATAGGTACACACAGTGCCGCGCAATGCCAGCACGAGTGCGTTCAACAATTTAACGCGTGCGACCGACGGCATGTCACCCGCCCAGCGCGAAGCCACGCGTTGCACGTCGTGATTGCCAATTGCCCGGCACGGCCAACCTGCGGCATGCCCACTGCGGCTCTCATCCAGCGTCCGGCGAATCTGTGCCAGCGAAAACTCGTCGGCCAACAAATCGAAGTTGTACGCCATGTGCAATTTGTCATTGCCGGCGGTGTATTCCCGCATGGTTGTGTCAGTATCTTCGGCGGAGATTTCGCCCAGTGTCGTAATGTCCGGATACTCGTCGCACAACGCGCGAATGCGTTTGATGAAGTCGATGTTCTCGGGGCGCGTATTGTCGTAGATGTGTCGCTGCCATGCGTACGGGTTGTCAGTGCGAAACCCTCTGCCCAGTCGTTCCGCGCGGGGTTTGGCAGGGTTGTCGCGTAGCTGGGCATCGTGATAGCAAAAGTTGATCGCATCCAGGCGAAAGCCATCGACGCCGCGCTCGAGCCAGAACCGCAATTCACTGAGCATTTGTTCGACGACTTGCGGTTCGTGATAGTTCAGATCGGGTTGGCTGGTGAGAAAGTTGTGCAGGTAGTATTGCTCGCGGCGTGCTTCCCATTGCCACGCCGAACCACCGAAAATCGACAGCCAGTTGTTCGGTGGCGAGCCATCAGGTTTGGGGTCGGCCCACACATACCAGTTGGAAAACGCATTGTCGCGGCTGCGACTGCTTTCGCGAAACCAGCGATGTTCGCTGGAACTGTGACTTAACACCTGGTCGATGATCAGTTTGAGGCCGCGCTGGTGTGTCGCTTCGACCAGGGCATCGAAGTCATCGAGGTTGCCAAAGATCGGGTCAACTTGCCGATAGTCGCTGATGTCGTAACCGAAGTCCTTCATCGGCGACTGGAAAAACGGCGAGATCCAGATAGCGTCGACGCCAAGACCTGCCACGTAGTCGAGTTTTTGCACAATGCCGGACAGATCGCCGATGCCGTCATTGTTGCTGTCGTAAAAACTGCGCGGATAGATTTGATAAACGACCGCGCCACGCCACCATTCCGGCGCGGCGTGTTGTGGCGCCGCAACGTCGACAACCGGTCCGCGATGTACCGCTGCTCTGACCATCAGATGCTTGTCCCCCTATGCACCGTGAAAGTTTACGGGGCGCACGAACAGTCTCAATCGTTTGCATACGTATTCATTGCTGCATACGTATTCATGCAGCACCGGCAGACCGCACTGCCAGCGGCTTGCTAGAATCAGGCGACAGTAGTAGCTGGCGTTGATTCGGCGCCATCGATGTTTTCCGGGGGGCGAAACATGAGGGAATGGCTTCATTCGCGCGTGCGCGCGTTGCAGTGCGCAGGGTTGATCATTGCGGCAGCCTTGTCTCATGCCGCGCTGGCGGATGTGCCGCTGACGGTCGAATCCCCCGATGGCGCTTTGCGCGTCAAAGTGTCGGTCAACGAGCTCGGTCGCCCGATCTATACTGCATCGTTTCATGGCGAGCCTGTGCTGCACGAGTCCTTGCTGGGCCTGCGTTTCGCCGAGCACCACGGGATCGATCAAGATGTCGTGATTGAGTCACCGACGCGGCGCAGCGTCGATCAGCGCTGGACCCAACCGTGGGGCGAAGCGCGCCTGATCGAAGAGCGCTACAACGAACTGGCGGTCACAGTGCGTCGAGCGGATCCGCCCCGGCACTCGCTGGTGCTGCGCATCCGCGTATTCGACGATGGTTTCGGATTCCGCTACGAGGTGGCGCGCCAGAACGGCTTGACCGACGTCAATATCGTTGATGAGTTGACCGAATTTCACGTGCCAGAGAGCACCACGGCGTGGTGGACGCCAGGCCGTCGTTTTAACCGCTACGAATACTTATATAAGAGTGGTGCGGTTGAAGATATTGAAATGGCGCACTCGCCGCTGACGATGCGTCTGGCCAGCGGTACACACATCAGTATTCACGAAGCAGCGTTGGTGGACTATGCCGCGTTCGTTCTCGATCAGCGCAGACCACGGGTGTTGCAGACCAATCTGACACCGTGGTCGGATGGCATACGGGTCAAGACGCGCACGCCGTTCCAGTCATCGTGGCGGACGGTACAGGTAACGCGCTCGGCGGCGGAGCTCGCCAATTCACGCTTAATCCTGAATCTGAACGAACCCAACGTATTGGGTGATGTGAGTTGGGTGAATCCCGGTAAATACGTCGGCATCTGGTGGGCAATGCACGTGCGCACGCGAACCTGGGCAAGTGGCGCACAGCACGGCGCGACTACCAAAGAGGCATTGGAGCACATCGATTTTGCGGCAGACAATGGATTCTCGGGCGTACTGATTGAAGGCTGGAATGTCGGTTGGGATGGTGACTGGTTTCATAACGGCGATGTGTTCGATTTCACTCGTGCTTACGATGATTTCGATTTGAAGCGCGTCGCAGCGTATGCGCGCAAGCGCGGCGTACATCTGATTGGTCATCATGAAACCTCGGGCAACGTCACGAATTACAACCGGCAAATGTCTGCAGCGTTTGATTTGTACCAATCGGTCGGCGTCGAGCAAGTCAAAACAGGCTATGTCGCTGATGCCGGTGACATTAAACGCGTCGATGAGAATGGTATTGCACACTACGAATGGCACGACGGGCAATTTATGGTCAATGAATATCTGCGCTCGGTTGTTGAGGCGGCCAAGCGCCGCATCAGCATTAACACCCACGAGCCGATCAAGGACACGGGTCTGCGCCGGACATATCCGAACTGGTTGTCACGCGAAGGTGCGCGCGGTCAGGAGTTCAACGCGTGGGGCAATCCTCCGAACAGTCCCGCGCACACGGCGATCCTGCCGTTCACGCGGCTCCTTGCCGGTCCTATGGATTTCACGCCCGGTGTCTTTGACGTCACGTTTCGCGGTGCGGACGCTGATCAGCGCGTACCGACGACGCTGGCAAAACAGCTGGCGTTGTACGTGGTGATCTACAGTCCGGTGCAAATGGCGGCTGATCTGTTGCCGAACTACGCAAAGTACCCCGATGCATTT
Source organism: Pseudomonadota bacterium (assembly GCA_038529355.1). Taxonomy (GTDB): domain Bacteria; phylum Pseudomonadota; class Gammaproteobacteria; order Steroidobacterales; family Woeseiaceae; genus CALBPI01. The sequence continues at coordinate 120,801 of JBCBDU010000002.1, read as the reverse complement.
GCCTTTATCCGCGATGTGCCGGTTGACTGGGAGCGCAGTGTTGCACTGGATGGTGAGGTTGGCGAGTTCGTTGTCATGGCGCGCCAGCAACGCGGCGGTGACGACTGGTACGTCGGTACATTGACGAACGAGGAAGCACGACAGGTGACGATTGCGCTCGATTTTCTTGAGCCCGATACCCGCTACGCGGCGCGTATTTATCGCGACGGCGATGATGCGCACTGGCGTGACAATCCCTACGCGTTTGCCGTCGACGCGCGCACAGTAACATCCGGGGATGTGCTGGAGCTTGCGCTGGGTGCCGGTGGTGGCGCTGCAATCTCACTCAAACGTTTGTCGGAGGATGCGCCGGAATGATGCGAAAACCACCTCTGTCATTTTGGCAAATCTGGAACATGTGTTTCGGGTTTCTCGGCATTCAATTTGGTTTCGCACTGCAAAACGCAAACGTCAGTCGTATTTTCCAGACGCTTGGCGCGGACATGGATCAGCTGCCAATTCTGTGGATCGCGGCGCCGGTCACCGGGTTGATTGTGCAGCCGATCGTCGGGTATTTCAGTGACCGTACCTGGAACCGTCTGGGGCGCCGTCGCCCGTATTTTTTGGTCGGTGCAATTCTTGCGTCTTTGGCGCTGATTGTGATGCCGAACTCACCGACGCTGTGGATTGCCGCAGGCATGTTGTGGGTGATGGATGCCAGCATCAACGTATCGATGGAACCGTTCCGGGCGTTTGTCGGTGACATGTTGCCAAAGCAGCAACGCGCAACCGGTTTCTCGATGCAGACGTTTTTTATCGGTGTTGGCGCGGTGGTCGCATCGGCGCTGCCGTGGTTGCTCACCAATGTGTTTGGTGTCAGCAATGACGCACCAGCCGGGGTCATTCCGGATTCGGTCAAGTGGTCTTTCTATGCAGGTGGTGCGGTGTTTTTTGCCGCCGTTGCGTGGACCGTACTGCGCACGCAGGAATATCCCCCGGAACAACTGGCCGCCTTTGACGCCAGAGAGTCGCCCAGTGAAACATCGGTCGCCGACGCATCACCGTCCGCCGTCAAATTCCTGCCACTGGGTATCGTATTTCTGCTGGCGGGCGGCGGGTTGCTGGCATTTATCGTAGCGCGCGACCTGGACAAGCAGTTGTATATTCTGGCGGCAGCCATGCTTGCGTTTGGACTCTTGCAGTGTATTGCGCATGTGATGCAACGTGTTCGTTCGACCGGTAATGCACTGTACGAAATTCTGCACGATTTTCACGGTATGCCACGAGTCATGCTGCAGCTTGCTGTCGTGCAGTTTTTTTCCTGGTTTGCGCTGTTCGCAATGTGGATTTACGGCAATGCAGCCGTGACCAGCTACCACTACGGTGCGGTTGATGTAACGTCGACGGCCTTCAATGAAGGCGCGAACTGGGCAGGCGTGCTGTTCGCTACCTATAACGGGTTCGCGGCACTGGCGGCTATCGTAATTCCGGCGACTGCGGCGTTTCTGGGCTGTCGCAAGTGCCACTCGGTCAATTTGGCACTCGGCGGTCTCAGCCTGATCGCGTTCTATTTTATCCTCGATCCGCAATGGTTGTTGGTGCCGATGATCGGTGTGGGCGTGGCGTGGGCGTCGATCCTTTCGCTGCCTTACGTGCTGTTGTCCAACAACCTGCCAGCAAACAAGATGGGGGTTTACATGGGCATCTTTAACTTCTTCATCGTTATCCCGCAGCTGGTCGCAGCCGCGGTGCTTGGACTGGTGTTGCGCGATGTGTTTGATGGTCAGAGCATTTACGGCATGGTCGTCGGCGGCGGTTCGATGCTCGTGGCAGCGGTGGCTATTCTGTTCGTCGATCGTGCGGCGGAGCCGGCAACATGAGCTGCCGCGCGCTGATCGCCCTCGCCGCTATCGCATCGGCAACACTGGCGGGTTGCAGCAGTGTGCCTCGCGCGACGCAGTTTGTAGGCACATCGCTACCGGAGGCGAGCGATGCAGTGTACTTCGTTGTCACTGATCGTTTCGTTGATGGTGACCCCAGCAACAACTACGAGGATCAAGGGCCGACAGGCTTGAAGACGTTTGATCGCCAGATTACGAACGCGCAGGGCCAAAGTGCCAACATCGGATATCTGGGCGGCGACTTCCGCGGCTTGCTGGACAACGCACACTTTATTCGCGATATGGGTTTTGGTGCCGTTTGGTTGACGCCGATCGTCGAGAATCCAGACGAGGCGTTTAGCGGCGGTCAGCGATTAGGTGAAGGCGTGTTTGCTGATAACGGCAAAACTGGCTACCACGGCTACTGGGGCGTCAATTTTTTTGCCATTGATGAGCATCTGGTCTCAGACGGACTGGCGTTTCGCGAGTTGACCACCGCGCTGCGTGAACAACACGGTCTCAAGACCGTGCTGGATATTGTCTGCAACCATGGCTCACCGTCCTACAGCATGCCGGCCGATCAATCGATGTTTGGCGAGATTTACGCGGCTGACGGCACGTTGCTGGCAGATCACCAGAATCTGCATCCGACGAAGCTGCAAGCCGACAATCCATTGCATGCGTTCTTTCACAATGAGCCCGATCTGGCCGAGTTGTCGAACAACAATGAAAGCAATCCTGCCGTGCTGGACTATTTCGTTGCCGCCTATTCTCAGTGGATCGAACAAGGTGCCAGTGCTTTTCGCATCGACACAATCCGCCATATGCCACACAGTTTCTGGAAGGCGTTCAGCGATCGTATTCGCGAGCAGCACCCTGGATTTTTCATGTTCGCGGAGTCTTTTGATTACGAGGCACGCAATATCGCGCAACACACCTTCCCGGCGAATGGCGGCATCAGTGTGCTCGACTTCCCCGGCCAAAGGCGAATATCTGCTGTGTTTGGCGACCCTGACAGCGATTACGCAGACCTTCTTGACTACTTGCACCTCGAAGATGGTGTCTACGAAAATCCGTACGAGTTAATGACGTTTTACGACAACCACGATATGCCCAGAATGGATGCAACGTCCGACGGGTTTATCGATGCGAACAACTGGTTGTTTACGGCGCGCGGTATTCCGGTGATCTACTACGGCTCCGAAACCGCTTTCATGGCCGGGCGCGGTGAGCATGGCGGAAATCGCAACTATTATGGGCAGGCGCGCATTGATGAAGCACCCGCCCATCCGATATTCGCGCCCCTGACGCGCATCGCGAAGCTGCGCCAGTCGTTGCCGGCATTGCAGCGTGGATTACAGGTCAATTTGGACATCGGCGGCGATACCGCGCTGTTCTTGCGGGTGCTTGAGACGGCTGAGACGCAGCAAACGGTGCTGGTTGCTCTGAATAAGGGCGACGAGCCAGTGACGCTGCGCGCGCAACGGATGTTGAGCGAGGGCGTGTGGCGCGACCCGCAGAGCGAGCATCAGCAATCGATCAGCACGGCGCAAGACGCGTTATCGCTGCGTGTCCCGGCGCATGGGGTGCGCCTGATGGCCCTCGATGCTGCCAACACCAATGCCGCTTTGCTGCGGCAGCTGTATCGCTTGCAGTATGGTGTCGATGCCGCCGCGCGCGCTCGACGCTGATTGCAGCGCTCAAGAAAAACTGCACACCATTTCGACAACACAGGCGCACTTTGACATTGCTGTTACGCCTTGGTGATGAATACGTATTCAGCGGTATGAATACGTTTGCAGGCGATTGTCGTGCGTGTTGCGAAAATCTAAGCTAGACCAGTAAATCACGCTACAGACCATTTGGGGGGATCAATGGTTTCCAAGTACCGTCATCGGGCAGCGGCTGCGCGCACGCTACCCACACTTCAAAGAAGCTCTGTTGCTGTCGCCGTCGCGGCGGCTTTAGCAGGCGCGACTGCGATACCCGTAACCGCTCTGGCTCAGGACGACACCGGCGAGGTGATCGAAGAGATCGTCACCTACGGTCAATACCGCCAGAGCCTCGTAAACGCCATCGGCACCAAGCGCGAATCGTCGACGATCGTCGAAGCGTTGTCGGCTGAGGACATCGGTAAGCTGCCCGATTCAAGTATCGCTGAATCCATTGCGCGTATCCCCGGCCTGGCCGGTGCGCGAGTGAATGGTCGCACCAGCGGGATTTCGGTGCGCGGCTTTAAGGAAGACTACGTTGGCACCACACTGAACGGTCGCGAGCTGCTAGGCATCGGCGACAACCGTGGTGTGGAATACGATCTGTATCCTTCGGAAATCGTTAGCGGCATTGTGATCTACAAGGCGGCTGATGCGACATTGCCGTTCCAAGGTCTTGCAGGTGGCGTCGATCTGAGAACGACGCGTCCGCTCGATGCGGATCCCACGATGGCCTTCAATGGTGTCATCGAGCAGAACAGTCTGGAGTCTGGTAACCCTGACTTTGATGACAACGGTCATCGTCTGGCCTTTAACTTCTCGGACAAGTTTGCTGACGACACAATCGGTGTTGCGTTGGCGATCGCGTCGACCGAGTCGCCGAGCCAAGAGCAACAGTTCCGCGGTTGGGGCTACGCCAGTGTCAACCCCGACAATGCCGCGACGGCGCCGGGCATTACGTTGGATGGCAGCGAAGTCGTATTGGGTGGTCATGACTCGTTCGTCCGCTCGGCGGTTCTCGAGCGCGATACGATCACTGGTGTGTTGCAGTTCGAGCCGAATGATCGTTTGAGTGTGACGCTCGATGCGTTATATATCGATTTCAGTGAAGATAAAGTCTTCCGCGGTGTCGAGGAAGGCGGGGCCGAATGGGGCACTGGCGACTACACCGTGACGGAAGTGACCGATGGCTTGGTCACCGCTGCGAATATTGACGGCGGCTTCCTGTCCGTCATTCGCAACGACGCTGAAAGCGAAGAAGGCGAGTTGACGACCGCCGGCATCAATATTGAATACGCACTGACCGAAGACTGGGGTTTGACATTCGATGGTGCCTACAGCGACGTCAGCAAGCGCATCATCAACATCGAAAGCTACTCTGGTCTTGGTCGCGCCGGCACCGCGACGCAAGGCGGACCAACCATTCGCTCGTTCCGTATGACGGGTAGTGGTGCAATGTATCTTGATCACCCGACAGCGGCGGCCACGAACCTGGCTGATTTCGATGCGGTACGTCTCGCCGGGCCGCAATCCTGGGGTGGTGCGTTGCAGCCGGTTTCACAATGGCAGGAAAGTGCCGCTGCGCCGGGCATCGGGCCATCACAGGCGCAGGATGGTTTTGTGAATTCGCCTGATTTTGACGAGCAGTTACTGACCTTGCGCCTGGACGCGGAACGCGCGCTGGACTTCGGTATCCTGACCGGCGTTCAGGTTGGATTGAATTATTCAGATCGCGAAAAAACCAAAATCAACGGCGGTGCGTTCCTGACAGCGCCGTCCTGGCCTGGCGATGGCCCGATTCCTGACCAGTTCCGGGTTGGCACTGCGGATCTTGGCTTTGTCGGTATTCCCGGTGTTGCCGCCTACGATGGTCTAGCGATGTTTAACAATGGTTTCTACACCTCAACAGATGCGGCACAGCTCGAGACTGGCAGACTTGGTGACACCTACGTCGTTGAAGAGCAGGTGACGACTTTGTTCGGCAAGCTCGAGTTCGAGACGCAGATCGCTGATCGGGCCTTGTTTGGTAACTTCGGTGTCCAGCTCGTTGACTCTGATCAAAGCGCGACAGGATTCGGCACACAGACCGGCCCTGACGGGTTTGTTGCCGCGACGCCAGTGAGCGGTGGAGACAGCTACACCGATGTTTTGCCAAGCCTGAGCTTGAACTACGAATTGTCCGAGAACCAGCTGCTACGTTTTGCGGCGTCAACCACTATCAGTCGCGCGCGCATTGATGATTTGCGGCCGAATAATCAGGTGACATTCCAGTTCAACGTCAACAATGTTGCCGAGACTGAAGATGTTGGCAACAGTGCGTGGAAAGGCAGCGCAGGTAACCCGACCCTCAAGCCGCTGGAGTCGAACAACTTCGATTTGAGCTATGAGTGGTACTTTGCAGATGACGGGTTCGTATCGATCGGTTACTTCTACAAGGATCTGGTTAACTGGCATCGTGAAGGTTTGTTAGTTGCCGACTTCACCGAGTTCTTCATTCCCGGGTACCATCAGGTGGATGATGGCGGCACGATCGTAACGCCACAGCTGTTCGAGGGCATCGTGACATTCCGCGAAGATGGACTGACCGGTGACGTCGACGGGTTTGAGCTGCAGGCGACGATTCCGTTTGGTGCCGTGCACGAGTCTTTGACCGGATTCGGTTTCGTAGGCTCTGCGTCATTCAATGACGGCGGGCTCGATGATGGAACAGAAGTGCCGGGCTTGTCCGACGAAATTTACCAGGCGACCCTGTTTTATGAGCGCGGTGGATTTGCTGCACGTCTGTCGGGCACGAAGCGCTCGAAGTTCCAGACGGAAGACCGCGGTCTGAGTCTTGCGCTAGTCCCGGTCGAAGATCAGGGCGCAGAGTTACTTGACGCCCAAATCAGCTACGACTTCGGGCTTGGCGGTTTCGACAAACTCGACGGTTTGTTCCTGGCATTGCAGGGTCAAAACCTGACGGATGAGGACACTGTACTGACAAATCCAGGCGATTCGCGCCAGATCACACGGTTCCAGACGTTTGGTTCCAACTATCTGCTGACGGCCATTTACCGGTTCCAGTAACCAGCCCCCCGCTGGTAGTGTTAAGCCCCGTCCGCTGGTTGGCAGGCGGGGCTTTTTTTATCTGAACGGTGCAGGGCACAGCGTATGTCACAACAGATTCGCAAAGTGGTCATTGTCGGGGGCGGCACGGCTGGCTGGATGAGCGCTGCGTTGTTGCGCAAAGTGCTGGCAGAGCAGGTCAGCATTGAGTTGGTGGAGTCCGAACATATCGGCATCGTCGGTGTTGGTGAGGCGACGATTCCGCCGATTCAGCATATCAATCAGGTGCTCGGTATTGACGAGGCCGAATTCATCCGCGAAACGCGCGCGACGATCAAACTGGCCATCCGGTTCGAGAACTGGCGCAAGCAGGGCGAGCAGTACTATCACACGTTTGGTGCGCCAGGGCGCAGCCAGGCGTTTTGCCACTTCCACCACTTCTGGACGCGCGCGCGATTGTCAGGCCACGAGACGGATCTGTGGGACTACGACTTCAACTATCTCGCCTGCATCGACAACAAATTCGCGAAGATGAAAGTCAGCGATGCGACATGGGAGCTGCCGTACGCCTACCACTTCGATTCGGCGCTGTACGGTCAGTACCTTCGACGTTACAGCGAACAACGAGGAGTCGTGCGCACGGAAGGGCTGATCGAACAGGTTAATGTGCATGCCGAGAGCGGTCACGTGACTGAGCTGGTTCTGCAAAGCGGTGCGCGCATCAGCGGCGATTTGTTTATCGACTGCTCCGGTGGCCGCGGTTTGCTCATTAGCAAGACGTTGGGTACCGGCTTTGAAGACTGGAGTCACTGGTTGCCATGCAACCGCGCAATGGCTGTGCCATCGGAACGTTTCGAAACGACCGTGCCTTTCACGCGTTCAATCGCACATGGTGCGGGTTGGCAATGGCGTATCCCGTTGCAGCATCGCAACGGTAACGGATTAGTCTATTGCGACCGGTTTCTCAGCGACGATGAAGCTGCCGCGACGCTGCTTGGCAATCTCGATTCTGCCGCTGTCGGTGAGCCGAGAATTATTCCGTTCAAGACCGGCAGGACACGCAAGCAGTGGCACCGCAATGTGGTGGCGGTAGGTTTGTCGAGCGGCTTTCTTGAGCCGCTGGAGTCCACCAGCATCTATTTGATCCAGTCAGCGTTGGTACGGTTGCTGCACTTGTTCCCGCACGATGGCGTGACCGACGCCCTGATGGATGAATACAACCGTCAGTCGAAAATAGAATGGGAACACATTCGTGACTTCCTGATCCTGCACTATCACCGCAACGATCGCAGCGACACTCAGTTTTGGCGCGACTTGCGTGCCATGGATATCCCGGAGCGATTGCAACAGAAGATCGATCTGTTCCGGGCTGACGGCAGACTCATGCACGATCAGTACGATATTTTCCTGGAACCATCGTGGTTGCAGGTGCTGGTGGGCCAGGGCGTTGAACCCCGCGACTTCCATCCGCTCGCCGGAGCACTGTCGCACGAACAATTGCACGACAAACTGGACAAAATGGCGGCGACCAAGAGAGAACCATTGGCGCAAATGCCAAGTCACGATCAGTTTCTGAAAATGTTTGCCAGATCGGCATGAGCGCACCGCGCAGGATCATCATTGTTGGCGGCGGCACCGCTGGCTGGATGGCGGCGAATTTGTTCGTCAAACAGTGGGCGGAAGACGTTGTCATCACACTGGTTGAATCCGCGCAGATTGGCACGGTCGGTGTTGGCGAAGGTTCGACGCCAACGCTGCGGCGATTCTTCGAGCTGATCGATGTGCCCGAACGCGACTGGATGCCGGCATGCCATGCCACCTACAAGACGGGCATCCGTTTCGACCAGTGGACAGGCAACGACAACTACCGACATCCGTTTTTTTCTCAGCCCGATACGTTTGCGCATCGTGCGTTTTTTACAAACTGCCGAACGCGTCGTCTGGGCTTGGATGTGCACACGTTGCCCGATGATTTCTTTCTCAACGGTCAGCTGGCACGCCAATCGCTGGCACCGATCGCGCCGGCGCACTTTCCGTTCCAGATCGAGTACGGCTATCACTTTGACGCAGGTAAGCTTGGCGCATTCCTCGCGTCGACCGCCACTGCGCGTGGTGTGGAGCATGTGCAAGCCACCATCGAACGCGTCGTGCAACATCCGACCGGTGAACTGGCATCGTTGGTCACCTCATCCGGTGAAGTGCTCGAGGCAGACTTCTTTGTCGATTGCACGGGCTTTGCCGGTGTTCTGCTGCAAAAGACGCTGGGTGTGGAATTCCTGAGCTTCGCGGACAGTTTGCACAACGATGCCGCCGTCGCGCTGCCCGGCCCAACCACGCAGCCGGTTGCCTGCGAGACGGTGGCGCTTGCGATGCCACATGGGTGGTGTTGGCAGATTCCGTTAACGCACCGTACCGGGTTCGGCTACGTCTACAGCAGCGACTGTGTGTCGGCGGACGAAGCCGAGCAAGCGTTACGCGACGTCGCCGGCGTCCATGATGCGTCGGCGAAACATCTGAACATGCGCGTTGGGCAGGTTGCCAAACACTGGCACCGCAATTGTCTGGCGCTCGGGTTGGCACAAGGTTTTCTCGAGCCGCTCGAGGCGACCGCGCTATTGCTGGTGCAAGTTACCATCGAGCGGTTTATGCAAACGGTTCAGCATGATGACTGGTCAGCGACATCGCAGGATGCATTCAACGAAGAAATGCGCACACGCTTCAACGGCGTGCGCGACTACATCGTTGCGCACTACAAACTAAATACGCGCACTGATACGGATTACTGGCGGCGTGTCAGAGAGGACAGCCTGGTATCGCCAGCGCTGCAGGATGTTTTGCATGCCTGGTTTCAGCGCGAAGATATCTCCCCCGTTGTCGAGCAACACTACGCGACATCGCATTTCGGCACGCTTTCCTGGCATTGCCTGCTCGCCGGCTATCGGGCGTTTCCCGGTTTGGCTGACAATCAGCCTGGGCGCGGCGATCTGTTCGAAGACCAGCGCTTGCAAACGTTCATGAGCGGTTGTGCTATGAATTTTGAACCTCACGCCGATGCGCTGACTGCGTTGTCATAAATATCCTGTTTGATTGTGGAGAGTTTCCTATGTCTGCAAAGAGCGCATGTTTCTCACTACCAGCCCTGCTCGCGACACTGTTGATGGGTTGCGCACAGACTTTGACTCCGGTCGCCAGTTCGGATGCCGTCAGCGCGGCTGTGCCGCTGAAGGACATGGCGCCTCAGCCGTATATGCAGTTGACACACCCGGAGTGGACACGCGATGCTGCCATTTACCAGCTGAATCTGCGGCAGTTCACCGAGGCCGGAACATTCGACGCGGCGCGCCAGGAGCTGCCGCGCATTGCGAAACTTGGCGCGAGAATCATCTGGTTGATGCCGATCCATGAAATCGGCGAGCAAAATCGCAAGGGTACGCTCGGCAGCCCGTATTCGGTCAAAGACTACTATTCGGTCAATCCCGAGTTCGGCAGCGAAGAAGATCTGAGACAGTTTATTGCGGCGGCGCACGACCTGGGTCTGTACGTGATCTTCGATTGGGTCGCGAATCACACAGCCTGGGACAACTCGCTAGCGGCAAAGCATCCGGATTGGTACGAGCGGCGCTGGGACGGTAGTTTCATGCCGACACCGTGGTGGGACTGGTCCGACATCATTGATCTGAACTTTGATCAGCCGGCGCTGCGCGTGTACATGCGTGACGCGATGGCCTACTGGGTGCGCGAATTCGATATCGACGGCTTTCGTTGTGACGTTGCCGGCTATGTGCCTATCGATTTCTGGGAATCGGTACGTCGCGAGCTTGATGCCATCAAACCGGTGTTCATGTTGGCCGAATGGGAGTCGCGTGATTTGCATGCGCGCGCGTTCGATGCCAGTTACGCCTGGTCTTGGTACAACGCAGTGCACGATGTAGCGCAAGGCAAGGAAGACACCGGCGCACTGTTCGGCTACTACTCAGCCAACGAAAGCGCCTGGCCCCACGATGCGCTGCGAATGACATTCGTTAGCAACCACGACAAAAACAGTTGGGAGGGCACGCAATTCGAAGCTTTCGGTGATGCATTGCCCGCCGCTATTGCGCTGTCGGTAGTTGGCGAAGGCATGCCGTTAATCTACAACGGGCAAGAAGCGGGTAATCCGAAGCGGCTTGAATTCTTTGAGCGCGATCCTATCCGCTGGCAACCGCATCCTATCGGGGATCTCTATGCGCAGTTGTTTGCGCTCAAACGCGCCGAGGCTGCGTTGTGGAATGGTGTGCACGGCGCGCGCATGATTCCGGTCACTAATTCAGCACCCCGTGAAGTGCTGAGTTTTGTACGCAGCAAAGGTGATTCGACGCTACTTGCTGTGTTCAATTTTTCGCCGACCGCTCAGACGATCACGTTTTCAGACGCGCCGTATCCCGGCGATTATGCCGATGTGTTTAGCGGTGACAGCATCGATGTGAACGACGCTGCGTCGATGTCATTGGCGCCGTGGGCGTTTCGTGTCATGCGTCGGCAGCGTTAGCACCGCAGGACTCGCGCACAACCAGCGACGGTTTCACCAGGTTGGACGCGACTTGCTCGCCATCAATGAGTTGCAGAACGCGCTCAACCAGCAGTGCGCCGGCAAGATCGGTGTCCTGGTGGACCGTGGTCAGCGATGGCGTTACATACGATGCCGCCGGAATGTCATCGAAACCAACCACGCCGACATCTTCGGGTACACGCAAACCTGCCTGACGAAGCGCTTTGATCGCGCCAATCGCGATCAAATCGCTGGCAGCGACTACGCCATCAAAAGCCTTGCCATTCGCGAGCAGTGTTTGGGCCGCCGCGAATCCGGATGCTTCACGCGTTTCTGCGTCGCATTGCAATTGCGGGTCGGCGACGAGATCCGCGGCGGCTAATGCATCGCGGTAGCCATCATGCCGCAGCTTGAATTCCGGATAGTGCTCGGATGATTCGCCGATGAACGCAATGCGTTGGCGCCCGGTGCGGATCAGGTGCTCGGTGACGATACGCGTGCCGAAGTGATTGTCGCAACCGACCGAGTGACCTGGTTGGTCATCAATGGTGGGCCCCCAAATGACGTAGTGCGCGCCGGCAGCATCGAGCGCCCGCAAGCGCTCACCGTATGTTACGTAGTCCCCGTAGCCCAGCAAGATAATGCCGTCGGCGCGGTTCGTTGCCTCATAACGCAGGTGCCAATCTTCGCTCAATTGCTGGAAGGAGACGAGTAAATCATAACCTTTTGCGGCGGCGGCGCGTGTAATCTTGCCCAGCATCAACAGGAAGAACGGATTGATTTGTGAATCGTCCGATGTGGGATCCTCGAAGATCAATAGCGCAAGCGTGCGGCTTTGCCGGCTACGCAATCCGGCTGCACTGCGGTCGACGCGATAGTTCAGCTCCCGCGCAATCTCACGGATGCGCTCCCGCAGCTCCGGACGCACCAACGGGCTGTCGCGCAAAGCTCGCGATACGGTCGCTTGTGAAACACCGGCGCGCTCTGCGATATCTCTGGATGTAGTTTTGGAGACCGTCATTGTGTAACTGTTGCCTCGCTGTCGTCTGCCCCGAATGAGTTTCCCGGAAAATGAAGCGACTGCCGGTTTCGATCATAGCAAAAAAGCCAGTTCTCGCATGCATCGGCAAGCGTCGCGAGCGGCGAGCGCGGCAGCGATTGCTAGACAAGCAAAGCCGGTTCGCGGAGGATATTGACTGCATTGATTGGTACAAAAGCGCGACAAGATCTGTTGCTTTTGAACCTGCGTGGTTTTTTCGCAGGTTTGTACTCGAGATTCACGGTAGGAGTTACGATGAGAACGCTAACAACGACGCTGGCCTTTGTTGTGCTGGTTTTTGGTCTCTCCGGTTGCAAACCGTCGCCGCAGACGGGGCATACCGTTGCTGCATCGGGTAAGCAATCGACATCGATCGATGGCGTGCCCGCTGAGGTGCTGGCGGTTGCGAAAGCCGCGCAACCCGAGCTTGAAGTCAGCGAAGTCGAATATGAAACGCGCGATGGCAACGAGTACTACGATGTTGGCGGCACCTTGCCGGATGGCAGTGAGCTAGAGCTCGACATGACGATGATCGACGGTCAATGGACTGTCGTTGAAACGCAGCGCGATATTGAAATGGGCACAGTGCCTGAGACAGTTGCTGATGCGCTACTGAGCGCAAAGCCGGCATGGACCACGCGCAGGATCATTGAGAGCGATCAAGGTGATGGTGTGATTGTCTATGAGTTTTTCGGCAGCGATGGCGACCAGGAAGAAGTCAAGGTTGAGGTGAAGTTGGAAGCTGGTCAGGCGGAACTGCTGGTCGATGAGTGGATTCACTAGCTAGCGTTCTCGCGCCTTCTTGTCGCGTGTGGTGACAGTAAGCGATTTTTGCCGGTCGCGCAGCGCTTGATTCGGTGCGAAACGGCGCGCAACCCGACAGCGTCAGGCGCTGTTGTAGGGATCGAAGCCACCAGCCGCGTCTTCGAGCAACTCAAGCTCGAACTCGACCTCTTTCGGTGACAGCTCGGGTTTTTCGATCATCACCTTGACCATTGCCGTCGACACCAGCGACAGCTCAACGGATGTTGGGTCGTTCTGTGAAGGCTGTGTTGCTAGCCGGTCGGCGGCAGCGGGCGTTGCCCCGTTGGTCGCAAGCGCTGTCCGTACGTCATCGCGCGGAACGATCTCCAGCGTCTTGTTGGCGGGGTTGTGAGCGAGTACGCCGTCATCGGCATGCTCCAGGCGCTGCAGCTGCCGTCGCATCATTGCCTCGTCCTCGTCGATCATGACTTCCAACATCCTCGTTGAGACCAGCTCGAGTTCTGTGTCTTCCACAGGTTCATTCCAAACGGTGCCGCCAACGACATTGGTGTCGACTTTCGAGCGTCGCTTTAATCGAATGGTCTGGGTGATTTCGTCGTGCATGCTATGTTCCGAACGCGGGTTGATCGATGTTCGACCGTCGTCTTTCGACAGCCACTGCCGATTTATCGGCACGCCGGCGCATATATTGAGTCGCTGGCGGCGGTGCATGGGCGATTGGCACAACGGCGACTGTTCGCAAAGTGAGCGCGGGCGGCAAGAATTGGTTATAAATGACGTTGTGAAGGTCGAGCTGTCTGACAGACGGTCGGCAAAACCCAACCGAGGATGTAAGCAATGCTCCGATTCTGTGCAGCCATAACACTGACGGCGTTTTTTGCGCCAACCGTCGCGGCAGACGATACACACCTTGACTGGCTGGATGAAAACTTCCAGCGCACCGCACAAACCGCACGGACACTGTGGGAGTACGCAGAAGTCGGGTATCAGGAAACGCGCAGCAGCGAGCTGCTGCAAAACTATCTGGCCGGCGAGGGTTTCGAGATCAAGGCCGGTGTTGCCGATATTCCCACAGCTTTCGTCGCCTCGTACGGCTCCGGCGAACCCGTGATTGCTGTCCTCGGCGAATACGATGCGTTGCCGGGCATCACGCAGGACTCAACGCCGACACGCAGCCCAATCGCTGACAAGCATGCAGGCCACGCTTGCGGTCACAATCTATTCGGCGCCGGCTCTGCGTCGGCCGTGATTGCGATCAAGGAGTGGCTGCAGGCGACTGGCGCGTCGGGCACGATTCGCTTTTACGGCACGCCCGCTGAAGAGGGTGGCAGCGGCAAGGTTTATATGGTGCGCGCCGGATTGTTTGACGATGTTGATTTCGCGATGCACTGGCATCCCAGCGACTCAAATTCCGCCGCTGCCCGAACGACGCTTGCGAATCGTTCGGCCAAGTTTCGCTTCACGGGCATTTCTGCGCATGCCGCCAGCGCGCCGGAGCGCGGGCGTTCGGCGCTGGATGGTGTGGAAGCAATGAACCACATGGTCAATCTGATGCGTGAGCACGTGCCGCAGCAAACACGTATTCATTACGTAATTACCGCCGGTGGCAACGCGCCGAATGTCGTACCGGACTATGCCGAAGTGTTTTATTACTTGCGTCATCCGACCGCTGCGACCGTCAAGGATTTGTGGCCCCGTCTTGAGCAAGCGGCCGAAGGTGCGGCGATCGGTACCGGTACACAAGTTGAGTGGGAGATCATCCACGGCAATCACCCCGTGCTCGTCAATGAAACGCTGCAACAGGCGATGGATGCAACGCTGCGCGAGCTGGGCGGTCTGGAGTACACAGCCGACGAACAAGCGTTTGCGCAAACACTGTTCGAGAGTTTCGACAAACCGCGTAACCCGTTAGGCTCGCAAAGCGAAATCCAACCGTATTCGGTCACGCTTGGTTACGGCTCTACCGACGTTGGTGATGTGTCGATCGCCGTGCCAACGGTCGGCGTCGGCACGGCCACGTGGGTTCCGGGTACCGCAGCACACAGCTGGCAAGCGGTGGCGGCCGGCGGCATGAGCATTGGTTTCAAGGGTGCTGATCTTGCTGCGCGCGCGCTGAGCAGCATGGCCGTCTCACTGTACACCGACGCCGAGCTGCGTGAAGCAGCAAAAGCAGAGTTCGCACGTCGACGTGGTGGCGACTTTGTTTATGAAGCCCTGCTCGGCGATCGCTCGCCGCCGCTGGATTATCGCAAGTAGCGATTGTCGTTGAGCGCGAGCGCAGCTTTGCCCAATCGAAACACACGGTGTGCTCGCTTGCAGGTTCGCGCGTTTGTCGGTGCAATGTGCCTGGTATGGTTTGGTGGCTGCACGTCGGTTGTGACGATACCGTCCAGCAATCAGAGCAGTCGCGTTGACTATGTGGTAATTCACGCGACGTCCGAAAATTTTGCGGAGTCCATGCGCCTGCTGACCACGGTCACCGACTATCCGGTCAGCTCGCACTATTTGATTCCGCGCGCCGATGATCCCAGCTATCCGCGACGACGCGCTCGGCTGTATCAGTTTGTCGAGGAGCATGCGCGCGCCTGGCATGCTGGCGTCAGCTACTGGGCTGGCGAGACTGGGCTTAATGATCGCTCAATTGGTATTGAGATCGTTAACGAGTTCGCCTGCTCAGGCGATGATCGCAAGGCGGCGCAGACACTGCCGAGCGGTATAGCGTGCACGTTTGTACCGTATACCCAAACGCAGATTGATCTGTTGATTGCATTGTTGCGGGACATCCAGCGTCGCTATCCGGATATCGATCCGGTGGATTTTGTGGCGCATTCCGATATCGCACCGATGCGCAAGTCCGACCCTGGACCGCTGTTCCCGTGGCGCGTTCTGTTTGAGGCTGGCATTGGCGCATGGTTCGATGAGTCGCAGACAGCTGCACTGACTGATGTCTTTGCGCAGGCAATGCCTGATGTGAATCAGGTTCAACGTGCATTGAATGCTTATGGTTACGAAGTTGACGTCACCGGGCTGATGGACCGTCAGACACGCTTCGCGCTGCGCGCACTGCAGCTGCACTATCGGGCACGCGATTTCGATGGTGAACTGGACGCGCAAACGGTCGCGATCCTGTGGAATTTGTTGCAACGCTATCGTCCGGACAGGTACCGTGAACTCGATCTCGGGTCGGCGTTGCGCTAGCGGTGGCGTATCCGCCCGTCGTCCTTGGGGTGCGTCCTGCAATAGACGCGTTCGGTACAGAGAGTCTGCGATGAGTACGTTAAAGAAGATATCCAGTGAGGGCGGCTCAGGTGGCAAGCGCGGGCACTCCAACATGGAGCATTGGACGTATACCGGCGAGATCAAGGACACGGCGCGTTCTGCGCGCCGCCGGGGTGATAGTCAGTCAGTAGAAGCCGGCCTGGAAGAGACTGATCCGCCTGACGACACATGAGTGTGTTGACCTTCACCAGAGGGGTGACGATTAGCGGTGAGCGGTGTTTTCTGTCGGCCGGTTTCAGCGCAGATGGCAATGCGGTTGTGGCAACAACGCGAGCAGGTAGACAGGCATGGAATCCGCGTACCGGAGAGCCACTGGATGCTGCTCTAGTGCCCAACGATGAACATGCATCTGCGCCCGTATCAGCGCAGTGGCGAGCAGGTGCGAAAGATTCCGGCGCGTCGGCTCCCGGCTTCCATGTGCAAGATCAAGCCGGTGCAGTTGGTTTCATCGCCGAGCCTTTTCCGGACTACGCAGGTGCGACGGTGGCGCCCGATGGCAAGACTGTGGCTATCGGCTACCAACATGGCCGGCTCCGAATTGAAACACTGCCGGTGAGTTCGCCGACATTTTTGGTCGGGCACGACAGGTCGAAGAATAATCACCAATACCAGAATGTGATCAACTACCTCGCGTTTGATTGCGACTCGCAACTGTTGGTGTCGATGGCCGACGATGATGATCGTCCGCTGCTCTGGGATCTGCGACAAACACCGCAATCGACAACGTGGAACGGCAAGCCCGCGCATGCGCTGCATGACCCTATCGATTTGAATTCGGTTACCGATGGCGGTGTCGACACGTTTCGCTTCAGCCCGGTCGCACCCATGTTCGTCTGTACACACCGTCGTCTGCAAACACTGCAGATCTGGACCTATGCGCGCGCTGCGCGATGACAAAAACCGCGGTTGGTTTCGCTGCGCCTAATCGGCAGTAATAAACCTGACGTAGGTTAACGTTCCGTCATCTCGCGGCGACGCATCGGCATGCCATCAATCAGTGCGTAGATCTGCTCCATTGGCACATACTCCTGATTTGATGATTTCACGGATCCGTCTTTGCCGATCAGCGTCACGGAAAACGTTTCGGGGTCAATGTTTGTGCGGTCGCGTATCTCGTCGGCCGATGCGGCGTCAAACGGTTTGTCGTCGGCTGTTGATGTGCCGTTGCCGAGTAGCACAACCAGCACAAGATCACGTTCCGCGAACGCGCTGCGCGACGCCACAATGGCCGCAAGTTGTTTGCCAAGTGTTGGATCGTCACGGTCCGGTGCGCTGAGCAGCAGAACGCGCTTCTTCCATTGCAGTGATTGCAGCGAGAAAGGTGTCAGCTCGATGAATGTCTGCACGCTGTCCATTTGCAACGCAAAAGCACCGTCGCGATTGTCGTAAATCATCAGGCCCATACCGGTGATGTCACCCGTGTTCAGGCTTGGTCCGGGCAAGACTGTTCCGCGGAATTTTGGAACGAAGCGGGAGAAAGGGATGTCGATAATCTGCCATTCGCCGGCTTCGGTCTCGAAATCAGCCCAGTATGCGATGTCTCGACCGTAGTACTGTGCACTCGTGCGCAATTGCCAGCTGTAGCGGCGCCCGTCCGCGCGAACGCGCAGCCTAATGCCGTCGTGGCGTGAAAGATCAAGCGCGAGCGCTGCGCTGCGGATGGAGCTGAAGCCGCCTCCGCGTGTATTGGTACGACCGGTAAAATGCAGTTGCTCGTCGCGGACCGCGAATTCACCTTCGCTACGGCCCCCCATGACAGTGTCATTGACGACGAACCAACCAAGGTCTGGCGTCCTGGTCGAAAAATCGGTCAGCATGTGAGCGTCCTGTTGATGCGTGTTGCGCAAAACTGCTGTATTCGCGCGCAGCGAGCTGTGGCAAACCAGTATCACGGTGGTGGCAAAGGCGAGCGATTTCACGGTGCCAGTATAACGTCGGGCGACGTATGATTCGTGCATTCGTGTTCGCAGGCAACTGCTAGCGCGGAGCGGTGATTCACGCAGAAGGTGAGTTGATGGCGTCGTCGTGGCATCTGCAATGTATGTGAGTCGGACTTGCGTCCAACACTGCGCCGGCAAAATTGATAGCCTTGTCGGCTTATTCTCGATGTCACCAATAATCATGCGCGGGTTCCTATCGAAACAGACTGCGACACGGTGCCGTGCTCGCTGCGAATGCATGCGAGCGCGTCTGTTCGTCTGTGTGTTGCTGGCAGCGTATGCAACACCGCATGCGCGTGCGGCGGTCATCGACGAGATCCAGGTTACGGCAACCCGGCGCTCGAGCAGCATCGACGCGGTGCCTGCGCCGGTTAGTGTTATCGATGCTTCCGTCATCGCGACGTCGACGCTGCTGACCGATGCGCTGGCGTTCGCACCTGGCGTTATGTTGCAAGAAACCACGCCCGGGCAAGGGGCGGCTGTTGTGCGCGGGCTCAAAGGCTCCGAAGTGCTGCATCTGGTTGACGGCATTCGGCTGAACAACGCGATCTTTCGCAGCGCACCGACGCAGTACCTTGCGCTGGTGCCTGGCGCGTCGGTGCAGCGCATCGAGGTATTGCACGGTTCCGCCGCAGCGCTCTACGGCAGCGATGCGGTTGGCGGCGTTGTGAACATTATTACCCGCCAACCACAGTTTGCCGAAGACCGCGTACGCGTGACGGGAGACGCAACGCTCAAGCTCAATTCTGCTGATGCCTTGCGGGCTGCGGCGTTGACGCTGGAGCTTGCTGACGACGAGTTGGCAGCGCTAATCGCCTTCGATGCAGCGCGTACCGGCGAGCGTCGTATTGGTGGTGGCGAGCGCGTGTCCGATAGTGGCTACGAGACTTACGGCTTGCGCGCTGCGGTTCGCAGCAGGATCACCGAGCGGGCCACGATGTTCGCCGATGTGCAGCTGATGCGGCAACCGTCTACGCCACGTGTCGACGAATTGAACGCTGGCTTCGGTGAGACACAGGCGGCCTCCGCCGAGTTTTTTTTCGAACCCAATCAACGCACGTTTGTACATGTCGGTGCGCAGATTGATGACGGCTGGCTCGGTGCCGAGTGGCAACTGCGTAGCGCATGGCAACGAATCGACGATGATCGGCGCACGCGCAACAGCGGTTCTCGAATCAGAACGTTGGAGACCAATCGAAGTGATCTGTTCCACGTCGGTGTGACAGGTGGCCGAGAGTATGCGCGCGGTGGCTGGACCGTCGGTGCCGAGTGGTATCACGATGCGGTAGCGAGCACGCGGCGTACTGTGGATCTGGACACGGCCGAGCAAGTGGCCACGCAGCCGCGCTTTCCGGATGATTCGAGCCTGGACCAGGCGGCCGTTTTTGGGCAACTGGTCTGGTTGCCGACGGACCGGCAGACGCTTTCGGCAGGCATTCGTTTTACGGATCTGACCGCAGATACCAACAGCGCCGGTGCAGCGCCATTGGGTAACACCGATGTTAGTGGCGAGGTGGGTTGGCTACTGGCGCTTACTGAGTCGGTCTCGATTGCGGCGAATATCGGTCGAAGTTTTCGCGCACCCAATATTTTTGATCTTGGCGTCAGTGGCGCGCGCCCGGGCAACCGGTTCAACATTGCAAACGGCGATCTGCAACCCGAGACGGCGATCCAGTACGACGTCGGTGTGCGTTACGTCGACGACCGTATCAGCGCCAAAGCAACGTTGTTCCGGCTCGACTATCGCGATCGGATTGCTTCGGTGCCCACTGGCGAGTTGACGGCTGACGGCCGTGTAATTGAACGCAACGAGAATATTGCGCGCGCCGAGATTGTCGGCCTCGAGCTTGATGCCCGCTATGCGCTGCGTGACCGGCTGTCACTGTTATTGGTTGTCAATGCGGTTCGTGGCACCGAGTTTAACCCCGAGCGCGAACCGGGCGACCGCATTCCGCCGGTCAACGGGCAGCTCAGGCTGACCTGGAGCGCCAGACCCAACACACAGCTTGCGACCGGTGTGACGTTTGCGCGCGAGCAAAATCGCCTTAGCGCACGCGATGTCAGGGATTCGCGCATTAACCCGTTGGGCACGCCGGGCTGGGTGTCGTTTGATATCGCGTTGCAGCAACAGCTGCGGCAGCGCTGGCAACTCGATGCGCAGCTACAAAACGTGCTGGATCAGCGATATCGGGTGCATGGTTCGGGCGTTGATGCGCGAGGCATCAATCTGGCGTTGCAGTTGCGGTATACGTTTTGATGCAACGCTGCATGTCGCGGCATTAAATCAGGTCGGCCTGCTGTTTGGCAGTTTCCAGCTTGCGCATGAGTCGCAGTGACGGCCGGTCGTTCAAGAACACAGCGATACCCTCGCCAATCCGTTCTCCGCAGACGGTCAAATCGGCTTGCGCCTCTGTTTTTTGATCCGCTTGCAGCAAGACGTTGGCGCGAATCAATCGGATCAGCCAGAGGTCTGCCAATTCCAGTGCAGCGGTTGCCGAGGCGATGGCCTTTTGCGGGTCGCCTTGCTTGCTGATCATGGCGGCGCTTAATGCGCCTGCATAGGCGCGCCTGGTCTTGGAGAAACCGTCTGACAGCGTATCGATGATGTCTTGTGCGCGTTCGTATTCAGCCAACTCGATGAAGGCCAGTGCCGCCGGTACCAAGACGGCCGGGTCGTTGCCATCGATGTCGAGGGCAGTTTCAGCGGTAGCAAGCGCCTGTGCTGGGTCGTTGGCCAACAAAAATGCATCGACACGCATGATGTGTTTGAGCGCAACAGTATTCAGCGCGCCGGCGGCAAGTTCTGCTTCGATCGCCGGATTGAGTATTTGTAGCGCAGTATCTACGTCGCCCCGGTAAAGGGCGATATCCGCCAGCCCTTCCACAGCGACAGCTCGGGCGAACTGATCGAAGCCGAGCATTTTCTGGAAGGTCGTCTCGGCTGCCTGCAAATCGCCGGATTGCGACTGGATTTGTGCGATGACGAAATTGGCGTAGGCGCTGGCGGGCTCCATGGCGATCACCGTGTTCGCCGCATCGGCGGCGGCATCGAAACGGCTCGCATACATGGCATATAGCGCAAGGTTTGCGCCATACGCGCTATGGTCCGGAAACTGCTCGGTCACGTCTGCGCCGACTTCGAGCGCGCGTTGGAAGTCCAGCGCATAAAAGGCGGCTACGGCGAGGTTGTTCTGCGCCACGTTGTCAGCCGGGTAACGCTCGACGAGACGCTCATAAGTGTCGAGCGCCTTGTCGTAGTCCTGTTCGTTGATCAGGTAGTAATTGCCCAACGTGCGCAGTTGTCCGCGTTCAGTCAGCGTATTCAGGCCGGCCAGCGCTAGCTCCCAGTGTTTGTTGGCAGCCTCACTGCGGCCTAGATAGTTTTCGGTCAGCGCCAGGCCGGCATAGGCTCTCGCGAAGCCCGGATCGAGTTGCGTGGCTTTTTCGTAGTGCACGGCAGCTTCTTCCAGCTTGCGATCGAACTGTAGCTCTTGTGCTTTTAAGTACTCGGCTGCCGCTTCGAGGTTGGCTACGACGAACGATTCGCTTTCGCCTGCACCCGCCGGCTTTTTGGTATCGCCCAGGGCGCGGCGCAATTTTTCTGAAATCTTCGCGACAACATTGAGGATGTCGGCATCCGAGTCGGCTCGCTCGGAGACGGCGAACAACTCGGATTGATCGCCCGGCGCAAAGCCCGTGGCGGTAACGACCAGTCCGTCGCCGTCACGTCGGACACTGACGACACCAGTGCCGTCGCGTCGCACACTGCCACCGATCACAACGTTGATGCTCTCTTGCAACGCAACTCGCCCGGCGGTTTCCACAGACAACGCGCCGGTGCCACCGATCTGGTTTGCAATATCTGCAGCGCGTTTGCGTGAGTAGGCTGAGATAAACGGTGCCACCTCCAGGCCGACACGCAATGACTCCTCAATCAGTCCCGAAAACAATTCGTTGCCGGCTTCGTTTTCAAAGTCGGCGATCAGGATCGACATCGATTGTGGTGGTTCGGGAGGTTGGCGAAAATTGCCGTAAATCGACAACACCAGCGCACCCAGCAACAGGCTGATGACGACGAAATTGATGCGCCTGTCGACGACGGTGTTCTGCGTATCGTCATCAACTGTTTTTGTGCGGCGGATACCATCGGGAGTGATATCGAAGAACCAGGAGAACGCAAGTACGGCCGGCAGACCGAGCGACAATAGCGCAAGAATCGCCGGCATGGTTGCGTCTGGTGCCTCGAAGGCGTCGGTCAATACGCTAGCGCCCTGAATGAGCGCAGAGGCTGCAATGACGTAGGCGATGGCTGACCGAATGACGCCGCGGCGTTTGAGCTGAACGAAAAAATGACGCATCGAATTTATATTTGGGCTTTTAGTAACGATTTTAAGCGCGACTTATTGTGGCATGACATAAGACGCTGCGACCAACAGTACTTTGCGAACATGACGTTCAAATCAAGGTTGCGTTCGGCCGGGAAGCAACCAGCGCAACCAGCATAGACCAAAACGGCAATTGTTTCGTCAGAGACCTTTGCCTGTGACATACTGCCTTCGACTTGTTGCATCGCGACCACACATGAAGTGCGCGCTATCGTTAGCTCGGTGTAGATGCCACCAGCGGGTGGGATCCGCGAGAGCAGCAAGCACAATAACAACTAATAATTAGCCTCTCGAGGGCACACTCATGTCGCAATTCTCACGTCTCTTCGTCTTCTTGTTCGCGACCGTTGCGCTGGTCGGATTGGCCAACGCGCAGCAACCGCTGACCATCGGAGCCAACGTCAATATGGTTTCGGGTAACGCGTTCCCCAATGGCGACCCGTTCCTGCGTCAGCAGAACGAACCGTCGGTGGCGTTCTCGAGTCGCAACAGTTTGCACCTGTTGTCCGGTGCCAATGACTATCGCGCTGTCGATGTTCCGGGATTGCCGGGCGGGCGCGAGACCGGTGATTCGTGGCTCAGCTATTTCTGGTCGACGAATGGCGGTGCAACGTGGCAATCAACGCTGATCCCCGGCTATCCGCAAGACCTTGCCTGCCAAAGCGCCAATCCACCGGCCTTGTGTGGTTACGCCGCTGGCGCTGATCCTGTCGTGCGTGCCGGCGTCAACGGCATGTTCTATTACTCGGGCATCGTTTTTGAGCGCTCAGATCCGTCGCGCAGCGCGATTTTCGTATCGCGCTTTATCGACCTGAACAACGACGAAGGCGGCGACCCGATTCGCTATCTCGATACGACGATCATTGATGCCAACAACGATGGCAGTGTGTTCCTCGACAAGTCATGGATTGGTGTCGACATCCCGCGCGCTTCGGCGAATGGTTCGGTGACCGATATGTTTGACGTTACGCAGCGCAATGGTTCGACTGTTGAGCAAACGGTCGCTTGTGGCAATGTCTACGTAGGTTATGCAGCAATCGAAGGCGAAGACGACGATTTGTTGTCCGAGATTCGGCTCGCGACATCGACAGACTGCGGCAACACCTGGAACATCCAGCCGATCAGCGAACCCGACACGCTGAATCAGGGTGCGAACATCGCGATCCATCCATCGACGGGTGCGGTGCACGTTGTGTGGCGCCGCTTCGATACCGTCGAGAGTTTCCAGGGTATTTCACCAACCGGCTGTCCGGCGAGCGCGAAGTCCTGGCGGATAAACGGGGATTGGCCAACGTCGACGGTGACTGTTGCTGGTCAGACTTACACAATTGCGCAAGGTCAGGAATTGTTGCGTACGCGACATCGCGGCGATATGGCAATCAAGTTAGCGATCCAGGTGGTTGCCGCCAAACTCAACCTGCTGACAGGCGGTGGTGATGCCGTGCCAGGTTTCAATCCGTGGAACTGGGCGCAGACCCTGACTGGGCATATCGAAGAGGCAGAGGCTTGGTTTGTTGAAAATCCGCTTGGCTCACGGCCAACCGGCGATGCGAAAAAAGAAGGCCGACGCATTTTCCGCAGCATTCTAAAAATTCAGCAGGGCTCCGGCACCTGCACGGACTCTAATGCTGGCAGTGGCGCAACGACGACCGGCGAAACCAACGCGATCATGATTGTTAGTTCTGACGACTTTGGCGAAACTTTCAGCGCACCGCAGTTGGTCGATGAATCGACGACGTTTGATCAGGGCAGCACACGCTACTCGTTTCGCACGACGGCTTACCCGACCGTGGCAGTCGATGCCGACGGTCGTGTGTACGTCGCATGGGCTGCGCGCGGGTTTGCAACGATTCGCGGTGAAGTGTCAGATGGCGATGCACGCATCGTGTTGTCGACGTCAATCGATGGCGTGAGCTGGAGCGAGCCTTACGCCGTAGATGAGCCGAATCGTCAGGGTCACCAGATCAAGCCATCGATGCTGTTTGCAGGCGGGCAACTGACGTTGGTGTTTTACGATTTCCGCCAGGATGTGTCGAACATCTTTGAAGGCTTTGTGATTGATCTGCCCGAAGAGGATCGACTGCGGCACACGGTCGACGTGCGTGTTGCAACAGCACTGCCAGCGGCGGCGCCGCAGTTTACCGACTACAGTTTGGTGGGCAGCAGCAATGAGCCGGTGAATCCGTCCGACTCGGCATCGCGCTATGCGTTTGTCGCAACGGCCGACGGTGCCAGCGGCGAAACGCTGCAGGTCGAGTACATGGTGCCGAACTTCCCGATGTTTGCCGATGGCACAACACCGTTTATCGGTGACTACGTCGACATCGCAGCCCCTAACCTGATCAACGACAACGGTGTGTGGCGTTTCGCCAGCAATGCCGGCGACGTGCAGGTGTGGCAGGCCGTGTGGTCTGACAACCGCGATGTTGTGCCGCCACCGGATGGTGATTGGTCGAAATATGTGGCGCCGATTCTCGAGGCGCAGCAAAGCCTGTTTGATCCGAATATCGTGATTCCAAGTTGTACTGACATTACGTTCCCGGATGCGCTGCCCGAGTTTCAGGCTGGTGCTTTGTACACCGGTACGCGTAATCAGAATGTTTACAGCGCATCGATCAGCAATGGTGTGATCGTCGCAGCGCCGGGCAACAACCGGCCGCTGGGGCTCGACAACACCGGCGCACCGCTCGAGCGCGGCTTCGTTGTTTATGTGCAGAACACTACCGGGCAGGAGCGTGCGTTCCGTTTGTCGCTGCCGGCAATCCCGGCCGGTGTTGAAGCATCGTTTGCACCCGATACGCTGACGACGCAAACAGACGTTCAGATTCCGCCGTTCTCAAGCGCCGTGGCAACGGTGTTCGCGAGCGCCACTGGTGTGCCGGCAAGTGAGGCGATTCCCGTCTCGGTCGCAGAGATTGGCGGCACGCTGGCAGGTTCGGTGTTGCTGAACAGTGATGCGGGCGCACCTGGTCCGCTGCAAACGTCGTTACTGACGACCGAAACGCACAACCCGGCCATTTTGAATCCGGCTATCTTGAACCCAGCTATCCTTAATGCATCGGTGGATGCGGCTGAGTTCATGACCTGTACCGACGATCCAGCCAAGTGTGTGCTGAATCCGGCCATCTTCAATCCGGCGATCTTCAACCCGGCGATTCTAAATCCAGCCATTTTCAATCCGGCCATCATGAACCCGGCGATTTTCAATCCCGCGATTCTGAACCCGGCTGTGTTCAATCCGGCAGTGATGAACCCGGCCGTATTGAATCCGGCGATCATGAATCCGGCGATTCTGAATCCGGCCATTTTGAACCCGGCTGTCTTTAACCCAGCGATCTTTAACCCTGCCGTGCTGAACCCGGCCATTTTGAATCCGGCGATCATGAACCCGGCCGTTCTGAACCCCGCAATTCTCAATCCGGCAGTTCTCAATCCGGCGATCTTCAATCCGGCAATTCTGAATCCGGCGGTGCTGAACCCGGCGATCCTGAATAGTGCGCCGGCGCCGCGCCAGGTTGATGTCACCTTTACCGTCACCAATGGCGGTAATGCGACGACCGCCTACGATCTCAATCTTGCGGCGCCACAGATGGAAGGTCTGGACTACGAGCTGGTCGTTTATCGACTCAATGAAACTCCGGTTGCACAAGGTTGCACGCTGACAACACAGGCACAGCAGCAGCTGATCTTCAGCCAAGGCACACCGACCAGTAATGCCGTGGATGGTACATTCTATCTCGAACCTGGTGAGGAAGTGTTGGTGACCTTCCGCGTGATACCCGATGTGAACTCGGACGTACCAGTCGACCCGGTGGCGACCTTCGTTGTCGACGATCTGGGTGGGCTGGTCAGCTCGCAACCGCTGAACACGAACCCGGCCAGCCAGCCTCCGGCCGACGAGTTTGGTCCGCCAGCGAATATCGTTCCTGCCACTGCGGGTGGCACGGTGATTGGCGGTGGCGGCACCGCGCCGCTGAATGCCGGTTTGTTGGCTGCCGGCGAGCAAGTCTCTATCACTGCTACCGGTTTCGTACAGATCGGGCCGTCCCCGGGCTTCCAGCCGACATCGCCGGATGGCAGTAGCTCGCCTTGCAACGCAACTTGCCTGTTGCCGACCGCACCGCCAGCCAGTCTGGTTGGACGCATCGGCAGCGGTCCGTGGCAATTTGTCGGCGCAGGTCCGACGATCCTGACGGCGGCCACCACAGGTGATCTCGAATTGGCGATTAACGACAATGGCTACAATGACAACAGCGGTGCGTTCTATGTGACGGTAACGCCGATCGTGCGGTCAGCGCCTGCAGTGCTGCCGAATCTGGTTAACTGGTGGCCTGGTGAGGGTGATGCCAGCGATATCGTCGGTATGAACGATGGCGTATTGTTCGGTGGCACAACGTTCGGTGCCGGACTCGTGAATCAAGCGTTCCAGTTTGATGGTGTTGATGACTACATGGATGTCGGTCGACCACTGCCGAGGT
The DNA here is from genome assembly GCA_038529355.1 of Pseudomonadota bacterium. Classification (GTDB taxonomy): domain Bacteria; phylum Pseudomonadota; class Gammaproteobacteria; order Steroidobacterales; family Woeseiaceae; genus CALBPI01. The sequence continues at coordinate 93,771 of JBCBDU010000002.1, read as the reverse complement.
TCGAAGGTGCCGTTTCTGAAGGTACGGTCGATATGTGGGTACGCCGCAACGGACCGGTTACGTCAGGCTCGGATGTCTTCATCGGGTCGGTTGGTCCTAACTTGCGGCGTGCACCGACGTTGTTTGTTCGCGGTGGTGGCACATTGCTTTGGGAGTTCGGCGGCGTCACCGTCCAGAATACTGGCGTGCCTTTGAATATTGGCCAATGGCATCACCTGGCGATGACCTGGCAGCCTTCCGGCGCCAATACTCTGGTACAAGTCTATGTAGACGGCGCGTTGGTTGACAGCATCACTACTGGTCCGCCAACGAACCTGCTGACCGAGCTCTACGTGGGTGCGTACAACGAGAATTTCGTCAATACCACGGCTACGGCTGAACAGTTCGCGAATGCGTCGATCGATGAGGTGGATGTCTTTGATCTGGCGCTCACCCAGGCACAGATCCAGTCGATTTTTGATGCGGGTGCTGCCGGCAAAGAACCACCATCGCCATTCCGAGAAATTGTGATTCAGAGCGAGACCGACATTACGAATTTCGGTTCGCTACTTGTTGCCAACGATCTGGGTGGGTCGCCTGCTGCTACAACGGTGAACGGCATCACGTTTGGTGTCGATCAGTCAGGTCAACCTCCCGGCGAATGGGTCAACGGTACGCCAGGCGCGGATGGCTTCGCGTTCGATAGTATTTCACCGGCATTGGACGAGCTTCTTGACGACCTGATCTTTGTCAATTTTGGTCGTGGACCTGTTGATACAAGCTTTAATATCGGCGGGCTGACACCGGGTGATGATTACCGCCTGCAATTGCTGTTCTCGAACGATCTCAACGAAACTGGGAACAACGTCGAAGTGACGGTTGAGGGCGAGACGTGGTTGCTCGACAACTGGCAGCCGGATGCGATCAATCTGTCGATTGATTTCACGGCCACCGGCACATCCGTTGATGTCGTGTTCACGGGTGGGCCAGGTTCGACTATTGGGTCTGGGCGCGGTGTCCTGAATGCCTATGTCTTGCATGACATTACCATCCGCTAAGTAGGCTCGTATCAGTGAAACGCGCGACCGCGCTAGTCGCGCGTTTCACGTCGTTACCTCATTTTGCTGGCGTCGGCGTTAGCTTACGTATCGCGCCGCAGCGACTGCGGTGCCGAGGTGCTAGACTCCCAGCGACTTGCATCACGTCGAGGCGCTCGCGCGAACAATGACAGGATTCATCAAAGAACTGCGCCGCCGCGAAGTGTTTCGCACAGCCGGTCTGTATGTCGGCATTTGCTGGATTCTGATCGAAGCGGGCAGTGTCGTGCTGCCATCGTTCGGTGCGCCGGACTGGCTCATTCGCGGCGCCATTATTGTTGCTATCGCCGGGTTCCCGGTCATGTTGGTCTTGGCATGGTTTTTCGATGTCAGTACGACCCCGGCGAGCGCGCCGCCGGACGCCGACGGCGCTGCTGCTGAATCGCTGGGCGCCGGCAAGGCGGACTTCGTGATTATTGGCGTGCTGCTCGTGGCACTGGTGTTGTCGCTGTCGCTAAACGTGTTCAAGGGCAAAAGCAATGCGGTTCAAGTCGATCCGTTGCCCATTACTGCGTTGCTGACCCAGATCACAAACACGACGGGTGACGCAAGGCTTGACGGCGTGGTCGAAGAAGCTTTGATTACCGGTTTTGAAGTTGCACCGCATGTGGATGTGATTGCGCGCGCGGATCATAATTCTAGCGCAGCAAGCGACCTACCGATGGGCAACCCGACCGCCCGTGAGAATTTCGATCTGTTGCTGTCGGCAACGCTACAACCCGACGACGACGGCTACCGTCTTTCGGTTGTCGGCGAGGATGTGTCAGGTCGCAGCGCATCTTTTGACGTGGCGAGTGATGTGGATGCCGCTAGCGCGTTGTTGACAGCCGTTGGCAATCTGTCGGCGAAGGCGCGCAAGCAACTTGGCGCAGCGCCGGGCGATGCGGCTTCTGACGGGTCTGCACAGAGTCTTGTTGCGGCGTCAGTAGCCGCTGCTGACGCTTACGCGTCTGCACGGCGACATGAGCGCAACGCCGAGCTACAGCTGGCGGCGGACGACTATGCCCAAGCGGTCAAAGCGGATCCGCAATTCGGTCTTGCGCTCGCACGACTGGCGTTGACGCAGTGGGCGCTCAAACAGGATGAAGCTGCAGCAGCAAACTGGACACGCGCGCAAGCGCTGCCGGGGACGATAACCGAACGCGACCGCTTGCGGCTTTTCGCGCGCTACTACAGCGTCGGATCGATCGACGATGCCAAAGCGGCGCAAACGTATGCGACGCTGGTTGAGGCTTACCCGGCCGATCTCGATGCTCGTGAACACTACGCCGCCGCATCATTCCGGCAACTGGCGTTTAGCCGTGCGGTCGAGCAAACAGCGCCGATCCTGCAGCAGTTTCCGGCTCGCGAGGATCTGCGTGTGAAATTTGCGCGTTACGCGCGCTATGCCAGTGATTGGGAGACGCTCAACGCGCAGGCAGAGCTGGCTATAGCAAACGATCCGAGCCAGCTTGCGCCTTATCTGCAGTTGGCGGTATCAGCGCTGAAAGCCGATGCATATGATCAGGCACGCGATGTTTATGCGCGGATGGCGGCCGCAGTTCAGACTGATCGCGCGGCATCGCTAGCGACGCTGGGTCTTGCGGATATCGATTTGTATCTGGGTTTGACTGACGAGGCGCGGGCGCAACTATTGGCAGGTATCGACATTGACACTGCCAGCGGCGATCACGAGATGGCGGCGCTAAAATATGTAGCGCTCGCGCAATCTTATGCGGAATCCCACGAGTTTGCGTCCGCGAAGTCTGCTGCCGGCCAGGCGGCACAATTGAGCAACGGACTCGGCGTGCAGGTAACAGCGGCAATCGTTAGCGTAGCCGCCGATGATCTGGAGACAGCCCGCGTGATTGCCAATGCGTTGACCGCTAAGCTAGATGCGCTTAGCCGTGCAAACGGACAGCTGCTACTCGGCATGATCCTCGAGCACGAAGGTGAATCAACGCGCGCGATACTCGCTATGCGCGATGCTGTTGCAGTAGCCGATTCGTGGTTAATTCGTTTCCAGCTTGCGCAGGCTTACTTGCGCGCGGGCAACGATCCGCAGGCTTTGGATGAATTGACCGCGCTCGCAACGCGCCGCGGCGAGGCGTCGGCGGTTTTCCTTGATGATATGCCAACCTATCGATTGCTGGCGCAACTGCCCTATTGGTCAGGACGCGTGCAGCAAGCGCTTAACATGCGCTCTGCAGCGCAGGACAGTTATGCAAGATTCAACCAACTGCGGCCGCAGGGCAGCGCATTGGCGCAAGATGCTCAGCAGCGCCTTGCTGGCCTGCAAGATGATAACTAATCTGCACTGAGTAGTCGTTGCTGGCGCTGGTAGTCGTATAGTGACGGTACGCTGACAAGCGCTGTATTGAGCATTTCAACGTACGGCTTTGGTCGGTAATCGAGCGTGAATTTGCGATTGCCATGCAGCCCGATGATGCGCCCCATCGGTCCTTCATCAAGCCCCTGAACAGTGACCGTTTCGTCCGGGTGTGCACCACCGGTGATCAGCACACGCAAATTCCACGTCGTGTTGAATCCGCCATGACCTGGTTGCCAGTAACCGGCGCCACTGCCATTGAATACCGGTGTCACTGGCCCGTCCTTTGTTGCTTCGGCGTGCTTGTGCAGCGTGACGTTGTCGTACAGGTTCTGATGATTCGCGCCGGCGTGTTGGTCCAGTGTTGGCGATACAAACACTTCAGCGTTGGTGTACACGCACTTCGTCGATTGCGTGTTGAACGTCAGCGAGTGCAACACCGGATTCATTACCGTGACATTTTGCGCCAGCACGTTATGCACATTACCCATGTGTACGGCGTAGTGCGCGCGTCGTGTGCCATCGGAAATGATGTCGCGATACGTCAGATTGGCGCTGGCATAGCTCAGGATGCCGCTGTCGGCGTTCGTCATACGAATGTTGCGCGCCCAGCCATCGAACGTCGTTGTAAAGTAGATGCCGTTGTAGCCGCGCTCCATGTGGTGTCCGAAGTACGGCGAGTCCGGAAAGTCCAGATGCAGGTCTTCAACGCCAACCTGTTGTAAACCGTCCCACGCAGCAACCTGTGCCGGTACGGCTGTATCAGCATTGTGGAGCAGCGGATCGGCCAGACGCACGTTGCGACCATCGACAGACAGCACGCGCGAGGTTTGTCTCACGAGCGGTCGCTCCGGGAACGTCCAGTGATGGGAGCCTGCGCTTTTCGCCGCGTCGCCATACAGTGATTTGATGATGCCGGCTTGCGGTCCGTTATCGTTGATCCATTGCACTTGCACAATATCGCCGGCGCGAATGTTTGCCGTTGCTGCGAGCGCAATATCCTGGCTGCCGCGCGTGCCTGCTTCGATATCGGCAAGCTTGTTGATCGGCGGATCGTACTCCACGAGATAGGGCGCTGTGCGCACACCCGGTTTCTGAATCCAGATGAAGCCGCCACTCCACGAATACTCCATGAAATAGTCATTCAGATTCTTTTCCGGCTCGACCTGGCGTTTGTCGAGCTTCACTAGATACTGCCGTAGCTCATCAAGCGACGTGCTTTTGTCGACCTGATTGAGCGGCCGCGGAAAGTGCAGCTGAGTGCCACCCGCGCCGGAACCGGCACCCTGCAAGACGAAATCGGACCGTTCAATGCGCAGCACTTCAGTAATGCGATAGCGACCGGCCGCGAATCGCACGATGACTGGCCCGTCGATGCTGTGCGCTTTGGCGAGCGCTGCCAGCACTGCTTTCGTATCGTCGATGTCATCATTGGCCGATGCGCCGAAGTCATCGACATGGATGATAGTGCCGGATGCCGCAGGCAGGTCAGCAAGGCCATTCTGGTAACCGGCGTAGGAAAAATCCGGTAGGTAATGTTGTTGCCTTATTGTCTCGGAGGACAATATGTCAGGCAGGCTCGTCCCAGCAGGGCTGGCCAGTACGTTCGGGGCCTGCAGCGATGCGATCGCAATACCGGCCGAGAGCAATAGGTTTTTATAAATCATAGACTTATTTTCGATGCCTAAGGTGCAGAGCGTGTTGCTCGAGATTAGGCGAGACTAACCCAGCGTTATTTGCACAGCAACTTTCGCAAGTTAGACAGATGTTTTAGGCATTATTGTCACCCATTGACACCGGTGACAATATGGGTATGCTAGCGCCTGAGTAAACGAAAGAAGCCCGTTTTTCGGGTCTCACATAGTTGCCAGGGGGGCAAATCAGTGAAGAATCGACGAAGTTTTTCGGCGCTCGCGTTTTCTGCGGCCGCGCTTATGTTCCAACCGACGACGGTGTTCGCCCAGGAAGAGGGTGCCAGCGACGGACCTATCGATGAAGTGGTAGTTCAGGGTATCCGCCGCTCTCTCGCTAATGCTGTTGAGCAAAAGCGTGGCTCCGACAAGCTGGTCGAAGTCATCATTGCTGAAGACATCGGCAAGCTGCCTGACCAGAACCTCGCTGAAGTACTCGAGAACATCACTGGTATCCAGATTACGCGTACGGCCGGCGTTGGTACTGGCGTGCAGATTCGCGGTACCAATGCGAACCGTGTCGAATTCAACGGTATCTCGACGGTGGGCTCCGGCTCGGGTCGAAGCGGTATCAACTTTGAAGACGTGAACGCGGCGATCATTAGCGCTGTTGAGGTCATCAAGTCACCGGATGCCAAAACCATCGAAGGTTCGGTCGGCGGCACGATCAACCTGCGTACTATTCGTCCGCTGGACTTATCGGAGACGCTCGGTGCCATTCGCCTGCAGGGTGAAGACAGCAGTTTGACGACTGAAGGTATTCAACCGCGGATCTCAGGCGCTTTTGGCGACAACTGGGAAACCGGCATCGGTGACTTTGGTTTCGTGATTAGCGGCAGCTACACGGAGCAAGAAACCGTTTCGTTCCGCCCCCGCGCGGATCGCGACAACCTCGTGTCTCGCCCCGGTGAGAACCCGTCAGAGTTTCTTGGTATTCAGTTCCTCGTGCAAGAGCAGGAAAACTTCGACTACGAGACAACCAATATCGCCTCTACGTTCGAGTGGGCACCCAGAGACAATCTGCGATTTACGTTCGATACCATTATCAACGAACAAGAACGCAGCCAGGACAGCTACCGATTGCAGGCATCCGGTGTCAGCACGTTGCGTAACGTCAGTGTGCCAACTGGTTTCGAAACGGTTGATTTCGGCGTCGGTCCCGGCATCTTGTCCGCGGCTGCACGCGGCTTCCTCGAGCCCGATCTTGCGCTTGATGATGATGATCCGAACCTGCGCTTCTCAAGCGATACTGGTTCGCGCGTCACTGACAGCCAGGTATTTGCGCTGGCCGGAGAATGGCAGGGCGAACGCCTGACGGTGCGTGGCGAAATCGCGTCAACGACATCGGATACGTCGAACCCGAACCTCAGCACAACGCTGAACTTTATCAACCCGAACTGTCCGCAAGACGGCACCAGCAACGACAACTGCGTACCGTTTGTGTACGACTTGACCGGTGGTTCGCTGGCATTCGGCATCAACTTCGATTCGCCGTTTGCGCCGACCGTTGCTGATCTGACGAATCCGAACAACGTCGTTCTGGACCAAGTCATTGTGGGTCGCAACACGACGGAGAATGACGAAACCGCGTTTCGTGTAGATTTCTCCTACGATCTGGATTGGAAAGCGGTCACGTCGGTTGATTTCGGTGTGCGCTACAACGAATCCTCGAGCACGTTCAACGATGTTGAAGACCGTATCGGTGGCTTTAGCCAGCTGGTCGATAGCCCGAACGGTGCATTGTTCAGCGAACTGCTGGTAGCAGGCCCGAACAACTACGGTGATGCCGACGGTCGCGCGCTGTTCATTTCCGACTTCCTGTTGGTCGATCCGGATCGTGCATTCTCTGACCCGGAAGGCGTTATTGAAATTCTGCAAAACGCAGTGATCGCGCATGACCCAACGAGCCCGGATATCCTCGCGCTCTCGTCAGATGAAAACCAGTTCTACGACGTCACCGAAGAAACCACGGCATTATATGTGCAGGGTAACTTCGAAGCTGGCATTTTCCGCGGCAACGTCGGTGTGCGGTATCTGGAAACCGATATTGATTCCATCGCGTTTGGTTTTGAAGATGCCAATGGCGTGCGTCGACTCGAATCAACGCGCGGCAGTTACGATTTCGTCTTGCCGCGTGTGAACATCATCGCTGAGCCTTCGGAGAATGTTCTCGTGCGCTTTGGTTTCGGTTCCGACATTCGTCGTCCGAACTTCAACGTGCTGAGCACCGCGTTTAGTTTCGACAACCAGGAAAATTCGGTCGTTGCGCTGGGTAATCCGGGTCTTCAGCCAGAAGAGGTCGATTCTATTGATCTCGCAGTCGAGTGGTATTTCGCCGACTCCGCGATCGCGAGTCTGGGTTTCTTCCGCAAGGAGCGCACCAACATTTTCGGCAACGAATTTGACGGCGCGCTGCTGGTTAACGATCCTAACGTGACCGGTGGCCTGGCTCGTGAGACGGATCCAACTTGCCCGGGTGGTGGTATCTTCAACCCGACCGTTATACCGAACGTGCTGGGTGATCCGAATGTTGTCGGCTTGTGCGTAGATGCAACCCGACCGACCAACGATCCCGAAACGACGACGCAGACCGGCATCGAGTTCGCCTTCCAATACGATCTGTCTAGCTTTGAAGATCGTTTGGGTTGGGCGTCTGGTTTTGGTGTCATTGCCAACTACACGAAGCAAAACTTCAGCGGCGGCTCCGATGAGGACTGCACGTCTGGTCGTGGTTTGCAGGTGTTGGGTGAAGTCTGTCTGCCGACTGGTCTGCTCGACTTCTCCGAGAACGCGTATAACTTCACGCTGTTCTACGAGAAGTTTGGTCTGTCAGCACGGATGCGCTACACGTGGCGTGAAGGTTTCCGTACCAGAGACTTTGGTGGCGGCGCCAACACGAGTGGTAGCAGTACGTTCAGCTTCCCGGTTAATACACTCGATCGCGGGCAGCTCAATGCAAGCATCGCTTACGCTGTCAACGACAACCTCGGTCTCGAAGTGCAGGCTGTTAACCTGACGGAAGAGCGCATTGATCAGCGTTGCGTCAGTGAAAGCGGCCCGCTTTGCTTCGTTGGCTTCCCGGATCGCCGGATCAGCTTCGGTGCGGCCTACCGCTTCTAGTTGATTCCCCGCCTGCAAATCGCGGGCGAGATTCAAAAAAGCCCCGGCAATCGCCGGGGCTTTTTTTTGTCATTAACGGCAAACCTTGTTGCGATTTTGTAGCTGTTCCACAGCCCGGTAACCCGCATGTGAGCGTTACCGATGAAGCTGGTTTTTGGCGTCGTCACGGTTAGCTATTATTGTCTTATTGGACATGGGATTTTAAAGAGCTGTCTTCTCGGATTCATCAGCTAAAAGACAACTGCTCCTGGATATATTTCAGATGCTAGGCTTGGCTTTAACTTCATCAGGTTCAATGAGTTAGCTACAGAAAAATTTCTTAAGGCATCTGATTTTCCGATGATATTTAGTCCAGTCGCGATCGTGATCCAGTGGATATGAAGCGCTGTTAAGGTTACTATTGACACCGGTGACAATATAATTAAATCAGTCATTTTCCAACGTAGTGCAAAGCTGGTCTTTGCGAGTCCGTGGGGTGGCTGATTCCGATAAATTCTTGCACACGGAACGACTGCCCAGATGCCAACTTCCGATACTCTCAACGCCAGCGCTACGCTGTTGACTCAAGGGCTGGATGCCATTTCTCGCAAGCTTGTGGCGGCGCGTTTGAACGCTCAGGCATTGCACCATTTCCCGGGTGACTTACCTGACAATCTTGAGGACGCCTATGCCGTGCAAAGTGCATCGATCGGCCGTTGGCCCGATGACATTGTCGGCTGGAAGGTCGGCATGGTGCCTGCCGAGTATCGTCAATCACTTGCAGCCGAGCGTCTTGCGGGACCGATCTATCGATCATCGGTGTTCGACATCAGCACCGGTGACACCAAATCAATGCCGATTTATTCCGGTGGTTTTGCGGCTGTTGAGGCGGAATTCGTGTTGCGTCTTGCGACCACGATCGCGCCTGTTGAAAAGTCCTGGTCCGATGCTGAACTGACTGATCTGGTTGCGGCGCTGCATGTCGGCGCGGAAATCGCGAGCAGTCCGATGGCTGACATCAATCGGCTGGGGCCTTGCTGCGTTGTATCAGATTTTGGCAACAACGCCGGCTTGCTTGTTGGTCCTTCGGTGGCTGATTGGAGCGGCCGTGATCCAGAAACGCTGACTGCTGCAGTGCATGTCGACGGCGAGTTGGTCGGCACCGCTACGGCTAACGCTATTCAGGGCGGTTTGCTGCAGGCGCTGCGTTTCCTGGTTGAGCTGTCTGCGACGCGCGGACTGACATTGACCGAGGGCACCTACGTTTCCTGCGGTGCGTTGACTGGCATTCATGATGTGACGTCTGCATCGCACGCTGTCGTCGACTTCGGCGAGTTCGGCGCCTTTAACGTGGATTTTGAACCGATGGTGCCGCTGCAAGAGCGCAACGCAACGGTTCACGGCTGACGCGGCGCGCAGGGGGGTGGGGCGCAACAGTCGAAAATCGACGATTGACTATGCGGCCGCCGCACGCGAGTGGGCGCAAGCCAACAAAGAAGGACGCAAGCCAACGATTAGCGATGTGGCGCGTTTGGCACAGGTCTCGAAAAAGACCGTGTCGCGCGTCATCAATCACTCGCCGTTGGTCAATGCGGCAACGCGCAAGGGCATTCAGGGTTTAATTGACGAAATTGGGTACCAGCCTGATCCGCAAGCGCGTGGGCTGGCGTCGCGGCGGTCGTTCCTCGTTGGTCTGATTTCCGACAATCCGACGCCCCAGTATGTGGTCAGTATTCAGCTTGGCATTCTCGATGTCGTGCGCAAGACGGGCTATGAACTGGTCGTGCATCCGTGCGACCGCAACAGCAATACCTTCATTGAGGATGCGCGCAAATTTGTCGAAGTGCAAAAACTCTACGGCGTCATTCTGACGCCGTCTGTTTCCGAGGACGAGCGGCTTGCCGAGGTGCTGCGGGATCTTGGTTGCGCCTATATCCGCATTGCATCTATCGCGCTGGATATGGAGCGGCGCATGATTGTGACCAACGACCGCATGGGCGCGCGCGATGCAGCTCGTCACTTAGCCAAGTTGGGTCATAGGCGCATCGCATTGATCGCTGGTCGGCGCAGTTTTCGTTCGTCACATGAACGGCGCGCCGGCTTCGAAGAGGGCTTGGCAGAGTTCGGAATCACGATGCCGAAGGAATACATTCTGCAAGGCGACTATACGTTCGAGTCCGGCCTCGCGTTAGGTTCTGCAATTTTGGATATTGATCCGCCACCAACGGCTGTTTTTGCTTCCAACGATGAAATGGCTGCAGGCGTATTGCAGGCGTTGCACGTTGCTGGTCAGACGCCACCCGATGCGCTGTCGATTGTCGGATTCGATGATTTCGAAACGGCGACACGGGTGTGGCCGCGCCTGACGACGATTCGCACGCCGGCGCGTCGTATCGGGCGGCTGGCGGCCGAGCGGTTGCTCGACGTCAATGGTGGCGAAGAGGGCTCGTCTGGCGAAAACCAGACGACGCCGCGCCTGATCGAGCGTGACTCGACGCGGCGAGCCGATTAGCGAAAAGAATATTACGTTGCCTGCTTCACTCAAGCGGGCAGTAAGTGTTACCAAGAGGGCTGAAAGATGTTTGACAAGACGTGCCAGGCGACCCATCCGGACATGATGGACGGTGTGAGCGATAACACTGATATGAACGTCGTCGACGTTTGTCAGTTAAGGTAGGCGAACATGTCTATTCAACTATTCAGTCTTGCCGGTAAGGTTGCGATCGTTACCGGTGCCAACACTGGTTTGGGTCAGGCGATGGCCGTTGCTTTGGGTGCCGCAGGGGCGCACGTTGCGCTGGTTGGGCGCTCGGCGCCTGATGAAACGCAAGCGTTGATCGAACAGGCAGGCGGCAAGACCGCAGTGGTCATGGCTGACCTTAGTGGTGCATCTGTCGCCGCCAACGTCGTTGCTGAATCCGAACAGGCTCTGGGGCCGGTAGACATTCTGGTTAACAATGCCGGCATCATCCGTCGTGAAGATGCGCTGGACTTCAGCGAGAGCGATTGGGATGACGTGATGGCAACCAATCTGAAAGTGCCGTTTTTTCTGGCGCAAGCGGCTGCGAAGTCGATGGTCGCCGGCAAGCGTCGCGGCAAGATCATCAACGTCGCTTCATTGCTGTCGCTGCAAGGGGGTATCCGAGTTGCGTCCTACACGGCAAGCAAAAGCGGGTTGGCGGGTTTGACGCGCCTGCTCGCGAACGAGTGGGCCGCGGCCGGCATCAATGTCAATGCGATCGTGCCGGGCTACTTTGCCACCAACAACACGCAAGCGCTGCGTGCGGATGAGGTTCGCAATCGCCAAATTCTTGAGCGTATACCTGCCGGACGTTGGGGTGACCCTGGGGATCTTGGTGGTGCGGCTGTGTTTCTTGCCTCGGCGGCATCCGATTACGTACACGGCACATTGTTGCCTGTTGATGGCGGATGGTTAGGCCGGTGATTACGCGACGCAGTCTATTGCTGGCGCCGTTGTTGTTGACGGCTTGCGGTCGCCGCAAGGGCGCACGCCCACTGTTCGCAGCCGATTCGCAACCTGATGATTATCCGACCACGCAAGGTTTGCATGCGATTGATCGCCTGCTCAATGAGCGTACCAACGGCGAGATGCGGGTGCGCGTCTATCCGGGCGGCCAAATGGGCGCTGAAAAAGACACGCTCGAAATCGCCGTGTTTGGCGGGCTCGATCTGACTCGCGTCAATCTGGCGCCGGTCAATTCGATTGTGCCTGAGACCATTGTTCTGGCGCTGCCGTTCCTGTTTCGCTCAATAGCGCATTCGCGGGCGACGTTCGACGGCCCTATTGGTCGACAAATTCTCGATGCGATGATGCCTTACGGTCTGCGCGGCATGTGCTATTACGATTCGGGCGCGCGGTGTTTTTACAATACGAAGCGGCCGATCATCTCGCCCGACGATATCGCCGGCATGAAAATCCGCGTGCCGCAATCGGATATTTACGTTGCGATGATTCAGGCGCTCGGCGCCAACCCGACACCGATTCCGTACGGCGAGGTGTATCAGTCCCTGGTGCAGGGTGTTGTCGATGGCGCCGAGAATAACTATCCGTCCTACGAGAGTTCGCGCCACTTCGAGGCAGCGGGACACTTCAGCTTGACTCGTCATATCATGGCGCCAGAGCTGGTTGTCGGCTCGCGCCGCAGTTGGGACCGCATGTCGAGCGAAGAGCAGGCTTACCTGCAAGCGGCAGCCACAGATTCGGTGCCCATCATGCGCGAGTTGTGGGACGCGCGCGTTGGCGTGTCGAGGCAACGCGTGCTCGAGCGCGGCGTCCAAGTCGTGGAAGCGGTAGACCATGCCGCGTTCTCCGAAAAAATGCTGCCGGTCTGGGATCGTTTTGTACGCACCCCCGAGATGCAATCCATCGTTGATGGCATCACCAGTCTCGGCGCGTCGATGGAGGGCACCAATGAATAACGTTCTGAGCACAACCAGTGCCAGGGTCAGTTTGCTGGCCAAATGGTTCGCCAGTATTGGCTTGCTGGTCATGACAGCGATCATTGGTATGCAGGTGTTCGCACGCTATGTGTTGAACGACAGCCCGGCATGGGCCGAACAGGCTGCGCTGCTGCTGATGATCTGGTACGTCTTTATCGCTGCTGCTGCTGGCGTGCGCGAAGGCTTCCACATTCGTATCGCCGTGTTTGCTGACAGTCTGCCGAGTGCATTGCGGCGACCAACGCTGGTGCTGGCGCATCTTGTCGTCATTGCGTTCGGGATTGCGATGGCTGTGTTCGGCGTCGAACTGGCGCGCGAAACCTGGCAACACGTGATTCCGACGCTGGGCATCGCGCGCGGCTACGCGTACGTCCCTATCGCATTGTCCGGTGTGTTGATTACCGGTTTTGCCACTGAACAACTGATCGCCGAGTTGCGTTCCACCGAGGTAACCAAACAATGGAGCTGACCGTACTGATCAGTGTGCTACTGCTGCTGCTTGTGATCGGCGTGCCAGTGGCGTTCGCCCTCGGGGCTGCGTCGATGGTGACGTTCTTCATGCTCGATATTCCGTTGATCGTTGGCTTCCAACGTATGGCGGCCAGCATGAATATTTTCGCGCTGATGGCGATTCCGTTTTTCGTTTTCGCCGGCGACCTGATGCATCGCGCGGGGATCGCTGAGCGTCTGATTCGTGTCGCCGATGCGGCGCTCGGTCGCACGCGCGGCGGCCTGGGACAGGTCGATGTCGGTGCCTCAATGTTATTCGGTGCGGTTTCCGGATCGGCGATCGCCAGCGTATCTGCAATCGGTGCCACGCTCGGACCGATGATGCGCGAGAAAGGCTATGACGCTGATTATGTCGTCAACGTTTCGGCAACCTCGGCAATCACCGGTTTACTGATCCCGCCTTCGCACAACATGATTATTTACGCGGCCGCTGCCGGCGTCAGCATTTCGCTCGCTGACCTGTTTCTCGCCGGTGTTATTCCCGGGGTGTTGACCGGGCTGCTGTTGATGGTTGCCGCGTACGTAGTTGCAACCAAGCGCAATTATCCGCGTGGTTCATTCCCGGGCTGGCGTGCTTTCGCACTCGCATTCGTTGCCGCGATTCCCGGATTGCTTGCCGCAGCCATCATTGTGGTTGGCGTGTTGTCGGGCGTGTTCACGCCGACCGAGTCCGCCGGCATCGCCGTCGTGTACACGATTCTTGTGTCGGTGTTTGTTTATCGCTCGCTGAGTTGGGAAGGATTCGTCGGCGCGATGACGGCGTCCGTCAGAACGACGGCAATGGTCATGATTGTCATCGGTGCCGCTGGCGCGTTTGGCTGGTTGCTTGCGCTGTTGCAGGCGCCGACGCAACTCGCCGATCTGCTGCGCGGCATTACCGAGAACCCACTGCTGCTGCTGTTGCTGATCAATATTGTGTTGCTTGTGCTCGGTACGTTCATGGACATGGCGCCATTGATTATCATTACGACGCCGATCTTCCTGCCGATGGCTACCGAACTCGGTATGGATCCGGTGCACTTCGGCACGATGCTATTACTCAACCTCGGTATTGGCCTCGTGACACCGCCGGTGGGTGCGGTGCTGTTTGTTGGTTGTGCAATCGGCAAGATTCCGATTGAGAAAACCGTACGCACAATCTGGCCGTTTTACGGTGCGTTGATCGTCGCACTGATCGCCGTGATTTACGTGCCCGCCTTGTCGCTATGGCTGCCGAGTCTGCTGGGCTAACACGCGAGCCGGTCTAGTCGTAACTGACATTGTCCACCTCGTAGCCATCGTTATTGGCACGGATCGGTGCAGTGCCTTGCATCACGACATCGCGGATCGTCGTGATTGGCTCACCGTTCGTCAGAAACAACTCAAGCGGCGCGCTGTCTTTCCACGTTGAATTGGCGATATGCAATTTTTGCACGCCATGGAACAGCATTGACGCGCCAGCCTTGTTACGCTTGCCCAAACCGACGTTGTTGAACGCATTGTCCGTGATGTTGACGATCGGTCCAAACGTGCTCTCATCGGTGCCGCCGCGGTACAGATTTGCGATCGCACCTTGAACATCGGTGAATGCACTACTGGCAATCGTGACGTTTTCAGCGTTGTAGATCCCCAGGTCATCGGTTTCCTTATCCAGCGCCAGAATGCTGCCGGTAATGTTCGTCATTTCGGTATTCAGGATTTCGATCCGATCAGCAAATGTGCTGCGGTAAACCTTCAGAAAATCGAAGCTGTGATTGACATCGAGGTTCGTTACGCGTGAGTTGCGCACGATAAGCGAGTAGTTCTGATTCATCGAATAGCGGTCTGTGCTGATGACGTTGTTACCGGCAAGATCCGGTGATTCGGCCCCGTCGATCCAGACGTTGTCGAGTTCTAGAGAGCCGCCGTTGCTGATCGTGAAGAAGCTAGATTTCTCCGAACGAATAATGGCTTTGTCCCCGAGCGGCGTCAGGATGGATACCGTATGCGTTGTCGGGGCGTATTTCGTCAGCAGGTACTCGGCGCCGTTCTCCAGCAACAGTGTGTCGCCCGGCTGACTTGCACGCATCGCCTCAAGCAGTGTGTTGACGCCCGGTGCGACGGCGATCTGGCTGCCGCTGCGAAAGGCCGCAGCGATCTCGGTTTTCGGATAGAAAGTCGCACCAGTGGCGTCCTTGCTGACAGGTAGTTTCACATCACCGAAGCCAATGCGGTCAATCAGTGATTGCTCGGGTACGCGCAACCCGTAAGCGTTCTCGGCGATAGCGTAAGGAGCGCGTGAAAATCCTGCTTCGGTCGGTACGCTTGCCTCGTTGTTCACGACGTTGCCTTCAAAGCTGATGCCGGAAATGTCGTCATAAACGGTGAACGGCTTCAGATTCGTTTGCGACATGATGAGGTTGTTGTGCATCGTCGTGTTGGTCGGTGGCGCCGAGCGCTCTTCATCGGCACCGGCGCATAGCTGCACGTGATCACTATCGATCATGATGTTGTTATCAAGCTTTGAGTTGATCACCGGGTCATAGCGGTTGATAGGGCCGTTCGGGACGCCATTCATGATAACCAGTGCACCGCGAAAGCGATGACCGGTCAGGCCGTACAGATAGTTATTTCTAACGGTCTGATTCTCGTTGATGATCCGAATGCCGCCCGTGTTGGGTTTGCGATTACCAAGAAAATAGTTGTTCTCAACGAGCGTGTAATGACCGTGACGCATCGTCAGTGTGCCCTGGCTCTCAAAGAACACGTTGCTACGAATCTTGTTGCCACAGGATTTACTGGAGATGATTTCGAGCTCGCCGCTGGTGCGATCAAAGTAGTTGTGTTCAACGACACTGTTGGAGAATTCGCGGGAGTAGTGACTGGTGCCAATTCGCAATGTCTCGCCGCCGTTCGAGCCCAGTGTCTGCCGCGGACCGAAATAGTTGTAGTCGATCAGATGCGAATTTTCCCGGCTCGCTTCGGTATTCATTTTGACGGCTAGCGTCACGCCGCGATTGCCTTTGTTCAGCAGGGTATTGTGATCAAAGCGGTTGTTCTTGCCATAAATTGCGACCCACGTATCGGATGAGTGCCGCTCGGGATTGCTGAACCCGTCAATAACGGTGTTGGTGACCCGTGTGTGATTGGCCAGCGTGTCTTTCGACGTGCGGAATGAGATCACTTCGCTGGTTGGCGTAAAACCATTTCGGAAGACCAGTCCCGAGACCACAATGTGTTCGCCGGAAATGCCCAGATTGGATTCGCCGGAGATGATCACCGAGCCTGGCTCTTCGGCCGTCAGGACGATCGGTGCATCGGCTGTACCTATCGCGTGCAGCGTCAGCTCAACGTCGGACCACACGCCGTTGGCCATGATGATCTGGTCGCCCGGCTTTGCGGCTGCGACGGCCGCGTTGAATTCGTCAGTGTTGTTCACGAGGCGAACATTCAGTGACGTTGCGCAGGCTGTTAGCAAAACGAGGAGACACGAAGTGGCCAGAAGGGCGTAGCGGTGAATGGTCATGGCGTCAGGTGGCTCCATTTTGTGACAGGGAATTGAGAAAACGTTGTCGACTGGCGTTGGCTTCAAGACGCAAAGCCTCAACAGCCTCGGCTTCAGATGCGTCGATCATTGACGTCAGCAGGCGCTTGAAATGCTCCTGCATCGCTCGCCGCGCAGCGGTCGGATCGCGGTCTTTCAGTGCTTGCAGAATCTGCCGATGTTCGTGGCCGCGTTCGGTAGCCGCATCATCGGAGCACACCGATGCGTGTGCACGCCGCACATTGGGCAATTCCATGCGCATACGCCATAGTGTTTCGATGGTGTGTTGCACCGCTGCGTTACTCGTTGCTGCGGCAATCGTCAGATGAAATTCACGATCGGCGGCCAGCGAGGCCTGATCGTCATCAGGGTGTACGTCTGACATGACGTGAACGAGTGCTGCGAGTCGTTGCAGCATATCGTCGCTGATGACGCGCGCTGCAAGAGCTGCGGCCTCGGACTCAAAGACCAGCCGTGCTTCCGTCAGCTCCAGCGCGCTGATTGCCGGCAGGTCTGCGCTCACGCGCTTGATGCGCGGCGCAACATAGGCGCCAGAGCCAGGCTTGACCTGAATGATGCCCATCGCCTGCAGCGCGATTTCGGCCTCGCGCACCGTCACTCGACTGACGTTGAACTCGTCAGCAAGCTCGCGCTCACCAGGCAACCGGTCGCCCGGCGCGTATTCACCATCAAAAATGCGTTGCTTCAGTGTCTCGGCAACGGATTGATAGAGTCGATAGTCTGGCATCTACAATATCCAGAGTAATTGGTATGACCAATATTACCTATCGATTATCCGAATGTCTAAGCAGATAATACTGTTATCAATGGGTAAAACGAAATTGGACTGTTCAATTTGCCTGAATTGATCTGTACAATCTGACCGATGAAGAGCGTGTCTTGCGACAATCATCAATTCCAGCTCCCGGTGCACGTTTTGAGCGGGCATCGCAGGCTATGAACCGATTTATCGTACTGCTCGTTGGGCTGATTGCACTCCCCCTTGTACAAGCGCGTGCCGACGGGCATCCGAGCCTGGTATTAACGCAAGATGGCGTGAGCAGAATCCGCGCCGAGCTGGGTAACGTGCCGCTGTTCGATGCCACCGTTGAACGGGTGCGCGCAGAAGTGGACGCCGAGATTGCACGTGGCATCGATACGCCGCTGCCCAAAGATTTTTCCGGTGGTTACACGCATGAGCGGCACAAGCGCAACTTCTTGTTGATGCCCAAAGCCGGCGCGCTGTTCCAGATTCTCGACGATGAGAAATACGCCGTTTATTTGCGCGACATGCTGTTCCAGTACGAGGCGATGTACCCCGAGCTGCCGCTGCATCCCCAGACGCGATCGTACGCGCGCGGCAAATTGTTCTGGCAATGTCTTAACGATGCGAACTGGCTGCTGTACGCAAGCCAGGGCTATGACGCGATTTACGAATGGCTCTCGGCCGAAGACAGGGCGCGCCTGGAGCAGAACCTGTTTCGACCATTCGCCGATTTTCTGTCCGTCGGCAATCCGCAATTCTTCAACCGTGTGCATAACCACAGTACTTGGGGCAGCGCTGCGGTCGGGATGATCGGTCTGGTCATGCGTGATGACGAGTTGGTGCAGCGCGCGCTCTACGGTTTGGCCGAGGATGGTCTTGATTTTGATGCGCGCGACAACGATGGCGGCTTCATCAGGCAGGCAGGTCAGGCGGCCGGTTTTCTTGCGAACGTGGACGAGCCGTTCTCGCCCGATGGGTATTACACCGAAGGGCCTTACTACCAACGTTATGCAATGTATCCGTTCCTGCTGTTCGCGCAGAGCTTGAACAATGTGAAGCCGCAGCTTGGTATTTTTGACTACAAGGACGGTGTGCTATTGAAGGCGATCAGTACGCTGTTGAATCTGTCCGATGCGGATGGCGAGTTTTTTCCGCTCAACGATGCGCAAAAAGGCATGTCCTATTTCACGGGCTCGTTGGTCAGTGCTGTCGATATTGCCTATCACGCCGGCGACAACGATCCGCGCCTGTTGGATGTTGCCCGCCAGCAAGGAACGGTCACGCTCGATGATGCCGGCTTTGCCGTCGCGCTGGGTATCCGCGACGGCAAGGCAGAGCCGTTCGTCAAACAATCCGTCAATTTGTCTGATGGCGCGCAAGGCGATGAGGGTGGCGTTGCTGTACTTCGCTTCGGCAATGAGTACTTGACGCTCGTGTTCAAATACGCAGCGCAGGGCTTGAGTCACGGACACTACGACAAATTGTCATTCTCGCTATATCAGCAAGGTACTGAGGTGCTGCAAGACTATGGTCTTGTGCGATTCGTCAATATCGAGCAAAAAGGCGGCGGCAATTATCTGCCTGAGAATTCTACCTGGGCGAAGCAGACGGTCGCGCACAATACGATCGTGCAAAACGAGACATCGCATTTTGACGGGCGTTATGAGGTGGGCAGTCGCCATCATTCGCAACTGGCGTTTTACGATGCGTCCGATCCGGATCTGCAAGTAGTCAGCGCAACGGAATCCAATGCCTATCCCGGCACGGCGATGCGGCGTACGCTGGCGATCATCAAGGACTCACGCTTTGATGAGCCTTTCGTGCTGGATTTGTTTCGGTTGTCGTCCGACCAACAGCAGCAATACGATCTGCCGTACTGGTTTTTGGGGCAACACCTGCAGACTGATTTCGAGTTGACGCCTCAGTCAGAGCAGCGCGCGTTAGGCGACAGTAGTGGCTATCAACATCTTTTCCTGGAATCTGCAGGACGGCCCGCTGGCGACAGCGCGCAGTTTCAATGGTTGCTCGATGGCAAGTTTTTTACACTGACGAGCGCCGTAACGGCCGATGACCAGTATCTGTTTACCCGTTTGGGTGCGAACGATCCGGCCTTCAATTTACGCCGCGACTCCGCGTTGATCGTGCGCCGCGATGCAATCGGTGACACCGTTTTTGCTGCGGCAATTGAGCCGCACGGCAGCTACAGTCCGGTGTCGGAACTGACCGTTGGTCCGCGCGGCAGTCTCACGGCTTTGCAGGTCGTCCACGATGATGCGCGCTACACTGCAGTGCGATTCACGGCAAGCGGCGGGCAACACAGTCTGTTCATCGTGGCGAACGATGACAATCAGAACGAGAGCCGACATCGCTTGCGCGTAGCCGGCAAAAAGATTCAGTGGCGTGGTCCTGTTCACTACGTCGAATTCAATTAATAACGTAACAAGGGAAATCGTCATGCAAACGCTTGCAGGAAAAGTCGCTATCGTCACCGGTGGTGCAAGAGACATTGGTCGCGCTGTATCAGAAAAACTGGCCGCCCAGGGCGCCAAGGTCGTTGTGAACTACTTCAGTAATGCAACGTTTGCCGAAGAGACGGTTGCGGCCATCGAAGCGGCGGGCGGCACCGCGATCGCCGTTGCTGGCGATATGACGTCGAGCAAGGACGTGCATCAGTTGGTCGACAAGGCGCGCGAAGCGTATGGCGATAGCATTCATATTCTCGTCAATGTTGTTGGCGGTCTGGTTGCGCGCAAAGGTCTTGCAGAGCTTGACGATGAATTCTTCGATCGACTGATGCGCCTGAATGTCACGAGCACCTTTATGATGACGCAGGCAGTTGCGCCACATATGCCGGCGGACTCGGCGATCGTGAACTTCTCGTCGCAAGCCGGTCGCGATGGTGGTGGCCCTGGCGCTGCCGTGTACGCAACCTCCAAAGGCGCAGTCATGACGTTCACGCGTGCGATGGCCAAAGAGTTGGGCCCATCCGGTATCCGTGTCAATTGTGTGTGCCCGGGCATGATTGCAACGACGTTCCATGACACGTTCACGAAGGATCAAGTGCGCAAGAATGTGGCCGCGGCGACACCGTTGCGGCGCGAAGGTAATGCTGCAGAAGTGGCAGATCTCGTCATCTATCTGGCGTCACCGCAAGCAAGCTTCGTGACGGGTGCCAGCGTCGATATTAACGGCGGGCTGTTCTTCTCCTGATCCGTGATTGGCAGCGGGCGTCACAAGTTGATGACGTCCGCTGTACTCACTCAAGAGCGTTGCGCGACGCCGCCCATGCACAGGTATTTGATCTCGAGATAGTCGTCCAGACCGTACTTGGAGCCTTCGCGCCCCTGGCCTGATTCCTTGATGCCACCGAACGGTGCCATTTCGTTGGAGATCAGGCCTTCGTTAATACCAACAATGCCGTATTCCAACTGCTCGCTGACGCGCCAGACGCGACCGATATCGCGCGAGTAGAAGTAGCACGCGAGCCCCACCTCAGTATCGTTAGCCATCTCAATCGCTTCGCGTTCAGTTGAGAATTTGAAGATCGGCGCGACTGGCCCAAAAATTTCCTCACGAAAGACACGCATATCACGACTGACGTCGGTGAGTATTACGGGCGTAAAGAACGGTGCGCCAATCTTCTGTGCTTCGGGTTTACTTCCAATTCTGGTCGCGCCCTTGCCGACAGCATCTTCGACGAGGCTTTGTACGTCGTTAGCGGCCTGCTCGTTAATCAGCGGCCCAATGTCGGTGTCAACATCAGCGCCGTCGCCGATCCGCAGTCCTTCGACAGCCTGCTGCAAACGCGCGACAAACGTATCGAATATCGTGTCCTGAATCAGGAACCGATTCGCACACACGCAGGTTTGACCGGCATTGCGAAACTTGCTCATCATGGCGCCGTCAACCGCTGCGTCGATATCGGCGTCATCGAATACAATAAACGGGGCATTGCCACCCAGCTCCATCGACGTGCGTTTGACTGTGCCGGCACATGCTGCCATCAGTTTTTTGCCAACCGCTGTTGATCCGGTGAACGTAAGCTTGCGCACCAGCGGGCTCGACGTGAGCGCCTCGCCGATGTCGACTGTGCGCCCGGCAACAATGTTGATGACACCTGCCGGAATACCGGCTTGCTCGGCAAGCTCGACGATCGCTAATGCGGACAGTGGCGTTGCGTTTGCTGGTTTGCAGACCACTGTACAACCGGCTGCCAGCGCCGGTGCTATTTTGCGCGTCAGCATGGCATTCGGGAAGTTCCACGGCGTAATACAGGCGACGACGCCAACCGGTTGCTTGATGCAGACCAGACGCTTGTCGTTGGCAGGTGGCGCGATGGTATCGCCGTAGATTCGCTTGGCTTCTTCGGCAAACCATTCAATGTAGCTCGCACCATAGGCGATTTCTGCGCGCGCCTCCGCCAATGGCTTGCCCTGTTCGGCCGTCAGCAGCTGTGCCAAATCTTCCTGATTCGACAACATCAGTTCGAACCAGCGCCGCAGCGGCCGGGTACGCTCTTTGGCGACGACGTTTTTCCATTCCTGCTGAGCCCTATTTGCCGCGTCGATTGCCAGGTGCGTCTCGGCGGCCCCGCAGCGAGCAACTTCCGCCAGCATTTCCCCATTGGCAGGGTTATGTACAGCAAACGTTGTATCGTCATGCGCGCCGACCCAATGCCCATCAATGTAGGCCTGGGTCTTAAGCAGATTCGGGTTAGTGAGATTCATCGCTGCGGTCTCCGTGGTCGTTCGTTGGCGTGCGCCTTGCAGCATACCGGTCGCAACCGCAGCCGAGTCAACGTCACGCGCTTGTATCATTGTTGTCGATAGTGCTCGAATTTTTTGTGCGAGCGCAACGGCTTGCAGGACTTGATAGTGACGCATTGCACGCCCATATCAGTTCAGGCGCAGTTGCGCCTGACCGGGTCACACTCACAATGAACAAAAGACAAGCTGCCGGACTATTGCGAGATGCGGTGGTATGCAGCAATCAGTTGCACGCATCCTATTTGCGCGACGCAGATGCGACGCGTGGCTATGAACGATTCATTGAGCTGCAGTTGCACTATTTCTTGCCACGCTACGATGACCTGCGCGCGAGTCAGGCCTATTCGGATGCGATCGATTTTGTCGTCAACGATTTAACGGGTACCCGGATCGCGGCGCGTGATCGTGAGCTCGAAAAAGTGGTGCCGTTGATGTCCCGGGTGTTGCCAACCAGAGCATTGACCGCGCTGACAACGGCAATGACGCTGAATGAACGCGTGTTGCAGATCAACATCAATATTGCGGCGTCGCTCGCCGACAAACTGGCTGCGGGTGAGCCGATCAGCGAGCACGACTATTGTATGGCGAGCCGCGAACACGCCACGATGAGCGATTTCGATGCATTGATTGCGATGACGCGAACGGCCGGCGAGCATCTAGCGCGTATCGTTCGGTTGCCGATGATTGGTTCGCTGTTGAAATCGATGCGGCTGCCGGCAAAGCTGGCCGGCGTGCTGGATCTGCACGAATTCCTGCAGCGCGGCCTCGATACGTTTTTGCAGCTGGATGACGTGCCGGAATTCCTGGATACGATGCAAGCGCGTATGCATGCGATCTTTTCGCACGTGTTCGAGGCCCCGTCTCAGACCCTCGATACGGCGCCGATCGTGCCCTAGGCGGAAGCTGCGGCTAGCCGCGTCCCGTCGTCAGCGACCAGTGATGCCAGCACGCGTCGCGTGCCGGAAAACGGCCGCCGACCATGCATCACCAGATAATTGTCGATCAGCGCGATGTCACCATCCTGCCATGGCAGATCGAAGGACAGTGCGTCCGCCAACTCAATTGCCGTGCGCATCGCGCTGGCCGATATCGTCGAACCATCACCGAAGCATATTGATTTTTCGGCATTGGACCAGCCCCGAAACGCTGCGATGAGCTGGTTGAAAAACACGCGGCGCCCGTCAGTCAGGGTCCGAATCGCCGGTAGTATTGGCGTCGTTGCCTGCAAGCTACCATCTGCCTGCCACGAATAGCTGTAGCCGAGTTTGTCGAGCAGCGCTTCGGCTTCTTCTGTACTGCTGGCATCCAGGGTTGAGCGCCAACTGCGTCCTTGCCCTGACAGCGGGTCGTCCTCGGCCGGCATGGTATTGATATAGCGCACACCGAGACGCTCGCAATCGGCAACAAAAGCGGACTCGGCCTCCGTGAGTTTCGTCAGCAGAATATCGGAACGACACAGCGGTGTTTCGCCAGCTTGCTCAGCGGCTTTTTCGCAGCAGAAAAACAAGCGCGACGGGAATAGCGGTGTCTGCGCCATTTCGTGGTGCAGATAGATCGATACGTCGGGTGGCGCTTCATTGGCGGTAAATACCAGTGGCGTGCGGTTGACCCGGACTGCATTGGACAGCGATTCCTTATAAGTGAAACTGTCCATGCCGAAGGCGCGAATCGCCGCATCGAAGTCCTCGGCGCCGTCAATCGGGAAACCACGAAACAGGATCGCACCGTGTTTGGCCAATGACTCAATCAGTGCATCACGATGCTCGCGAATCCAATGCGTAAAGTCTTGCAGCGATGCGCCACTGCCTTGCAGGGCGAGTACCTGTGGAAATACTTCATCGTAGTGTTGTTGTGTCGCAAGACTTGCGGATTGAACGTTCAGCGTACTCATGGTGTGCTACCTAGTCGTAGATGGCGTGAAAGCGGTTGAATGCCTGTTCACAAAAATCACCGGGATCATTAAAGCGGCGGTTCTGGTTCAGGTCACTGATGGCCTGCATCTCCGCATCGCTCAATGCAAAATCAAAGATGGCCAGATTCTCGCGCAAGCGCTCGGGTCGCGAGGTCTTGGGAATGATTGATGTGCCCCGCTGTATGCCCCAGCGCAGAACCACTTGGGCAGATGTTCTGTTCAGTCGCTGCGCCGCTGCAACAACCGGTGCAGCCGTTAATACGGTGTCGTCAGCATTGGCCATTCCCAGAGAAACGTAGGACAGCGCGCCCAGTGGCGAGAACGCAGTGACGGCGATCTGGTAGTCGTTTGCCGTTCGCAACAAACGCTCCTGTGTCAGAAACGGGTGTGATTCCACCTGCAGCATGGCCGGCGGGATATTTGCGTAGGCCATCAAGTCGTGCAACAGACCCGAGTTGTAATTGCACACACCAATTTGTCGAACCAGACCAGCTTCAACCAACGTCTCCATCGCGTGCCAGGTTTCATGCAGCGGTACATTGTCCAACTGCATCGCCGGTTCGGCCGCATCGGGGTCGGCGATCCACTCTGCCGGATAACGCGCATCAAACGGTACATACTGTAGTGCGATCGGAAAGTGGATCAGATACAAGTCGAGGTAATCCAAACCCAGATCGCTGAGGGTGCGCTCGCACGCTGCCCGCACATGTTCACGACGATGGTAGGTGTTCCAGAGCTTGGAAGTGACCCACAGGTCGTCACGCTGCAGGTGACCTGCTGCGATCGCGTTGCGAATGCCATCGCCGGTTTCCTTTTCGTTGCCGTAATCGGCAGCGCTGTCGATATGCCGGTAGCCAATCTGCAGGGCAGATTCGACGACGTTAGCCGTGTCTGCGCGATCGATTTTCCAGGTGCCCAGACCCACGGCAGGCATGTCGCTGCCGCCAACTTTAATGACTGTCATCAATTGGTTTCCCGTCAGTGATTAAACGACTCAGACCGTTGGTTCGCAGGTATGCAGCGACGTCAACCGCTTCGTGGCGCGCAGCCGATTCCTGTGCTGCGCTAGCGACGATTACGGACCATAGTCCAGCCAGCGGTGTTGCCGCCGTGCTGTTGCGGCCGGCGAGCTGGTCGGCGAATGCTTTGTGTTCAAACCAGGTGGCGCCATGATGTCCGCTTGTTTCCACAGTGTCTGTGTAACTCAGTTCGGTATGACGTGATGCGCCATGCTCGCCCAATTCGATTGCGACCGCCGACTGCGCCTTGGTTGAGCGTTCGAAATCGAACGTCTCCGTCGCAATCAGTCGTCCGTGGTCTCCGCAAATAGTGAGATCTTCCTGGAACGTCGGGCAGAACATGCTCAGTGAAAATGTCCCTTGAATGCCGTTGTCATAGTCGATGATGACGCTCGCAAGATCATCAATATCGGAGGCCTCGCCACCGTATTCGAAGTCCTTGTAGTTGACCGCTTGCTGGCTACTGGCATAAACGCGGGTCGGCAGCGCGCCGGCGAACAGATTGATCAGATCAAAATAGTGGCAGCACTTTTCGATCAGTGTGCCGCCGCTAAAGCGGTTGAACTTGTTCCACTGATTCACCTTGTCCAGGAAAGGCGGGCGAAACTCACGCATGGCAATGCTGCGAATATTGCCCAGCGTCCCGCGATGCAAGGCCTCATGACAGGCCTCGACGTAAGGTGCCTTGTAGCGATATTGCAGTCCTACCTGAACGAAGTTGTCGTAACCGCTGGCAATGTCGAAGATCTCGAGTGCATCGGCGAGTGTTGTCGCCATAGGTTTTTCGAGAAAGATCGCTTTGCCGCTGCGCACGGCAACACGCAGCACGTCAATATGCGAAAAGTTTGGCGTACAGATGAATAGCGCATCCACGGCGGTATCGTTGCAGGCAGCCTCAAGACTTTCGTAGCGATGCAATGGTTGGTCGCTGATGCGGGCATATTCGTCGCATGCGACATCCATGCTGTGCGGCTGGGTATCAAATATGCCGTGAATGGCGATTCGGCCGAGCAATGTCGCAACGCGAATGTGTTCTTGGCCGATGGTCCCGGTACCAATTACATTCGCCCGAAATTCCGGCTTGTCATGGCGGTACAGATAGCGGTCGTGGTCGGTAACGTGACGTTGCCCCGACGCGGACTCGAAGAATCGCAGACGTGGTTTGTGTGTATCGGCCATGTGCCCCCCAAACGCACGGAACCGTGTGCGTCGTATGGATATTACGCTCGCCCTACACGGAATACAAACGTTTGTATTTCTGCTGTATGCAATTGCGTTAAGCTAAGCGGTCACGTTACGGGAGCCAGTGTCTTGGCTGATCAGGAGCGACCCAGAAAACGGGTCACCATCAAGGATATCGCGCGGTCTGCTGGCGTCGACCCATCGACGGTGACGCGGGCGTTGCAAGGTAGCGAGCGCGTTAAGGATGCGACGCGCACGCGCGTGGCACAGATCGCTGCGCAGATGGGTTACGTGCCGCACATGGCAGCGCGAACGCTGGTCAAGCGGCGCAGCGGACTGATTGGCCTGGTGATCCCGGACATGACAAATCCATTTTTCGCAACGTTGGCGCGCGGCATGGAAAATGAGGCGGCCAAACATGACTTGCGAATTGTCATCAACGACACGCTTGGAGAGGAAGCCGCAGAGCGCGAGGCCATTCATCTGTTTCTCGAGTTGGATGTCGATGGCCTGCTAGTGCCGATGGCGCGATGTCCACAGGCCTACTACGACGAATTGCAGTCGCCCGTGCCCGTAGTGCACATCAATCGCCCGGATGCGCGTCACCATGTGAGTTGCGACCGGATGCAAGGCAGCATCGAGATCATGCAGCACCTGATTGCGCTCGGACACCGCGCGATCGGGTTTATCCGTGGTCCGGCACCACCGGGGCAGGAGCCTAAGATGCAGGCGTATCGGCAAGTGCTCGAAGCACATGACATTCGCTATGAGCCGGACTGGATTTTCCGCTTTGACGGCTCAACTGAGAGCAGTGCGCATATCGCCGAGCGGCTGCTGGCGTTGTCGCCGATGCCGACCGCCGTGTTTGCCTGGAATGATGTCAGTGCGATCGGTTTGATTCATGCGCTGCGCGAGCGCGATATCAGTGTGCCGAGTGACTTATCTGTTGCCGGTCATGACAACATTCAGTTGTCCGGTGTTGTGGACCCACCACTCACAACGGTTGCGTGGCCGATGTATGAAATTGGCCAGCAAAGCGTGCGCAGTTTGCTCAGTGTCAGTCAGGGGAGTGAGCCGCGCGAGCCAAGGATTCCGGCGCCGCGACTGATCGTAAGAGCGTCAACGAGCGGCCCGCGGGCCGCTCGTTGACACCTGCCTAGAAGCTGGTCTTGACGTTTATGCCCCAATAGCGATCCGCGTCGCGGGGGATTTGATAACGGAAGCCATCGCCCGAGAAGGTAGTCGTGTACTGCTCATCGGTCAGGTTTTTACCAATCAGCGTGACACTCAACCGCTCGTCGGGGCTGTGGTAGCCGACACTTGCGTTCAGGATGCTGTATTCCGGCAGCAAGAACGGGTTTTCGTCCGTTTGTCCGATATTGCCCGACAGTTTCTCATCCGTGTAGATGTAGACAGCATTCGCCTGCCAGCGTGCGCCGCTCGCTAGCGGGATGTCCCATTGCCCACCGAACGAGTATTTCAGATCCGGTGCGAATGGCAGCGGTGCGCCTGTAGTTGACTCGGCATCCGAAATGGCGAAACCACCGCTCAACGAGACGTTCTCCATCGGCTGCACCAGAAAGTCCAGCTCAAACCCGGACGTATCGACATCGCCACCATTGGTGAAGCCGGTGATCGTCGTGCCATCCGAATCGTCAAAGTCATTCGCCTGGAAGTTTTCGATCTGCGTGTCGTAGGCGGCAAAGTTCACGATGCCCCAATCAGCCTGATATTTGACGCCCAACTCAATTGAGTCTGACTCTTCAGCCAGAATCGGATTGATGTCGTCGTCATCCATGTTGTAGAAGACGTTAAACGCGGGGCCTTTATATCCGGTGCTGTAGGTGGCGTAGAGCATCGTTGAGTCGAGCACATCCCATTGCACGCCGACGCGCCCGGAGACGTTTGTATCGTCGGTACTGCCGGACAGGTTGGTGTCGAACTGGTTGTTGCCATCCGAGAAGCGCGGGCGCACCCCCACACCGCGGCGACCAAACTCGTCGGTGTTCACTCGGTTGTGGTTGAACGAGACTTCATCGCGCGTGTAGCGCAGACCAAACAGGACACTAACCGACTCGGTGATGTCGTAGGTGCCATCGCCGAACACCGCGAAGTTATCGAACTCGGTATTCATGAAGCCGGTTGCCGCAACGATGTCATTGGCATTGCAAGTAATGCCGTTGGCCGCGATGAAGTCAGCTACGTCCTGGTCGGTGTTGGGCAAGCCCAGCGTGAACTCGAGGTGATTGGCAATCGCCGCGTCGAGCTGACCTGCGTTGTTCTGGCAACTGGCATCGCGCGTGAAGTTGCGCTCTGAATCGATGTTCCAATAGAACATGCCAACCTGGTAGGCGAACGCGCCATCGGTGTTGGATGCCAGACGAATTTCCTGCGAGAACTGGCGCCATTCTTGTGGCCCGACATCGTGCAGTTGAAACGGCACACCGAATACCGGCTGATTGCTGTCGCCTGCGATAGACGTAAAGTCGCCTTCGCGGAACTCGGTGTTGTCCCACGTGCGTTGCGCGGTGATCGATGTGAGTGTGAAATTGTCGTACTCGTGTTCGATTTGCACTGACATTGCGGTTGTTGAATCGAGCGTGCGAGTCTCGAAATCGTGATCGACGAGGCGTTGATTCAAGTCAAGTCCGGTGCCATTGGGTACGGCTTCTGAGTTTGGGTTACGACCGCTGGGGCGCGCTTCGAGATCGACGCAGCAATCGTTGTCCGCCTCATAGTCTTCGAAGATGAACAGCACGTTGGTGCGATCCGAAATGTCGTAGTCAAACATTGCGCGGATGCCTTGCTTGTCATACCCGTTGATTGTTTCGTTGTTGAATACGTTGCGAATGTAGCCATCAAACTCGCTGCTCAACACCGTGACACTGCCGCGAAGATTCTCGGTGAGTGGGCCTGACACGCGTGCGCGCAAAATCGTTTCATTGTCCTGAAAGAACGTACCGCTGACGTAACCTTCCAATTCATCACTCGGTCGTTTGGTCGTGATGTTCACAACGCCTGCCGACGCGTTCTTGCCGAACAGTGTGCCCTGAGGTCCGCGCAACACTTCGATGCGCTCAAGGTCATACAGATCGCCGAACGCTTGCCCGGATCGACCCAACACGACGTTGTCGACAACGGTCGAGACGCTGGGCTCAGCGGCGATGCTGAACGAAACCGTGCCAATGCCGCGGACGGTCAGCGCGCTGTTGCGGGTTGTGTTGCCGGTACGAAAGCTCACTGATGGCACAAGCGCCTGCAAGTCTTCCAGATTATTGGCGAATGCCGATTCGATCGTTTGTTCGCCGAGTACCGAGACCGCGACAGGAACGTCATTCAGACTCTCCTCGCGTCTCTGCGCTGTGACGATTATCTCTTCCAGCGCAGTTTGCCCGAAGGCTGGCGTGGTAAAGCCCCATTGCATGGCACCCGCTGACAAAGCGGCGAGCGCTACCCCCCGTGATAGACGCATGTCTAGCTCCTGTAAATTAAGCCCACGCTATTTCTACGCCTGCGCCGCACAGAATGCAAACGTTTGTATTTTTCGGATAGGGCTGTCTGATTAAAACCACAAGGCGGTCAGGTTCGCCGGATTCGCTGGGTGATAGCAGCCCAGATGATGATATTCAGGGCGAGCAAACCGGTGCAAAGCGCCCAAAACAGCGATGAAACCCCATTCACCAGGCCGATGGGAGAAAACAACAGATACAGGAACACGACGGCGGATAGCAGGCTGAAAGCCGCCGGCAATGCGAAGCGCCATGGGGTCAGGTCAACAAGGTCGCGATGCTCGTATTGCCACGCTTCAGCGCGCGGTTTGAGCCTGCCGGCGATTAGCATGATTGCGACTTCGATGCCGAACAGCACCGCGTACAGATGCAGGAAGTGCAGCGTAATGACATCGTCGAACACGAATTTCGCCAAGCCGTACGCAATGACATGAAACACGATGACAATCTTCGCGCCGATTGCAGGCACGCGTTTTGTAAATAGACCCACAATCACAATGACGACCACGGGGATGTTGTAAAAGCCCGTAAAGATGCGAATGATCTGCCACAAACCTTCAGGTGCGAACTGCAGTAACGGCGCTACGACGAAAGAGAACAGCGCAATGATGACACTGGCGATTTTGGCGACCCGCACCATTTGGGCATCACTGGGCGCTTTTGCCTGCATCGGCGCGTAGACGTCCAAACAAAACAAGGTGGCGGCGCTGTTGAGCAGCGAGTTGAATGAGCTGAAAACGGCACCTAGCAAGACGGCCAGAAAAAAGCCCGACATCGCAACCGGCAACACATCCTTGATCAGTCGCGGATAGGCTAGATCAATGCTGGCCAGTTCGCTGCCGTACAAGTGGAATGCGATGACGCCCGGAATCATCATCATGAATGGCACGAGGATTTTGAAAAAACCGGACAGCAGCACGCCTTTCTGGCCTTCAGCGAGGCTCGCAGCGCCTAACGTTCGCTGAATGACGTATTGGTTCGTACACCAATAGAACAAGTTGGCGAAAATCATGCCCGTGAACAACGTGGCGAACGGTGTCGGATCCGTCGGTCCGCCGATGGCGTTTAGTTTTTCGGTTTGCGTCGATGTGATGATAGTGAGTCCGGCGCTGACACTGCCGTCACCGAGCGCAGCCAGTCCAAGCAGCGGCACGAGAATGCCGACAACCAGTAGGCCAATCCCGTTGAGCGTGTCGGACACGGCGACCGCCTTGAGGCCACCGAATACGGCATACACTGCGCCTATGCAGCCGATGGCGACAATCGTGATCACCAGCCCGGTGCTGTAGCCGACGTCCAGCAACGCTGGTACATCAAAAAGCTGCAGCACGGCGATGGAGCCCGAATACAACACCGAAGGAATGGTCACCAGGCCATATCCAACCATGAACAACACGACGGACATGCGACGCACGTCATCGTCGAAGCGCGACTTCAGAAACTCTGGCAGCGTTGTGAATGCACCGGCGAGGTAGCGCGGCAAAAAAATCAGCGCCATGCAAATCGTTGCAAAAGCAGCCGTGACTTCCCACGCCATACTGCTCATGTTGAACCCGTATGCCGAGCCATTCAGTCCGATCAACTGCTCGGCGGACAGGTTCGTCAGCAACATCGAGCCTGCGATAAACACACCGGTCAGCCCACGACCGGCCAGGAAGTAGCCATCTTTGGTGTCTACTTCACCTTTCGTTTTCTGGTATGAGACGTAGGCGACGAGCGCCATGAAAAACACACAGCTGCCGATCGTCATCCACAAGTTGCTACTCGCCACCTTAACTTCGCCCCCGAGAGATCACTGAGCGCCGAAGCTACGGCAAATCTTGACTGTTGGAAAGTTCGAGCCGCGAATTCCGTGCAGCTACACAACGTTCCGGCAAAGCAAAACGCTGCACAACCCCTGTCTTTTCTTAGTCGACAAGCGAAAAAAACTGCCTGATACGTGCCGAGCGCAAAATGTGCTGAGCAAGAAAAAGGCATAGCGCAACGATGCCAATCGCAACTGTCCAGATGATGGTTGAATGACTGCGCCCATCGACTAACGTGACGATCATCCGGTATGCGACGAACGCGCCTGCTCCGAGAAAAACCGCGCTGGTCAGTTGTCGTGACCATGGTTTTCGCAGCAGTATGCCTATGCAACACGCGGCGGGGGTTAGCCACAACAGCAGATACAAGCTCAGGTGGTTAGGTGGTTGCTGGACGAGCAAGACTTGTGCAATTAGCGCAAACAGGCCGAAAGCAAAGCAACCGCCAAGGATCGCGGTAAGCACGGCGAGTTCAGGTGGCCATGAACCGCGTTCGCTGGATCGCGCGGCGTCAACATGTTCGCCACGGAGTGTGAGTTGCTGACCAGTCTTTATGAGGCCGTGACCCAGTGCCCAGAAAATCACTACCAACGGCACGAACACATAACCGGGCGGGTGCCCGGTAGCGCCGGATGTTGCGAACGAGGCGGTTACTGCTGCGCCCGCGATGAACCAACAAACATGCAAGCCTGTAAAAACGATTGCTGGTCTGTGCATCGTCTCAGTCCGTAGGCATCATGATTACCGCTCGCAAGCATCAATCACAGCTGGCGACCCATTGCTCCCGATTACTCTCGCAGCGCAGCCGCGAGCCGCACTGTGTCATTGTGC
Source organism: Pseudomonadota bacterium (assembly GCA_038529355.1). GTDB lineage: Bacteria > Pseudomonadota > Gammaproteobacteria > Steroidobacterales > Woeseiaceae > CALBPI01. Next base: position 61,334 of record JBCBDU010000002.1, on the reverse strand, counting down.
CTGCAGCGAACGTGGCAACCATTTCCTGGTCGACGATTGGGTCGAGCATGTTGTAGGTGCCGGCCATGATCAGCGTGCCGCCGGTTGGTGTGGCGAATGTATTGATTTCAGAATACATGGCGCCGGGGCTGCTCTCAGGCACGAAGAAATAATTCTGGATGAAATTCTCAACATGCGCCTGCGTGGCACCGACCACAATGCCCCAGTCTTTGGGGCAGGTGCCCGGGAAGTCGGCGAAGTCAGGCAACTGCGCTGCCACGTTGTTGGCACTCGTCGCAGGCTCTTCGGGTCCGCTTGCACTCGTAGTACTCGCCGGCGATGCGTTTGCGGTACTCGCCGAGCGGCTACACGCTGTTAGCGCGACTAGTGTCAGGAGGAGAATGGCCGGAGACTTCAGCATTGCGCATCCTTATTGTTACGGAACGCTCCCGAGTGTAGCAGAGCGTTGGCTGTCGACCTGAGATGCCGGTTGATCATGAGATTCCCCGGCAAGTTTCTCGACTACATCGTTGCGCGATGCGTAATTTGCGTCAGCTGACTAGTCGGCGCTGCTACTGTTGGCGTCAAGGAAGGCGCGGCTGTCTTCCAGCGTACTGTTGGTAAAGTCGAGCGGTGGTGACAACGCCGCGGCAACGGCGGCGTGTCCTACGCCGTCGTAACGCTTCAGTGTCACATCGGCGCCGACTTCGGTCAGACGCGCGGCGAATCGCTCGCTGTTGCCGACCTCAACGACGTCGTCGCCCGTGCCGTGAATCAACAGTGTCGGCGGCATTGCTGCCGACGCAAAATTGATGGGCTGGCTCGCGTCGCGCGTTGCTGCCGGGAACAACTCGGCGAGATAGCTATCCTCGTTCAGTGGCAGAAAATCGTATGGACCCGATAGTCCAATGAGGCCGCTGAGCCGTTGCACGTCAATCTGCTGGGCTGCCAGATACTGGGGATCGGCGCTTAGCATCGCCGCAATATGGGCGCCGGCCGAGTGCCCCATCAGGAACAACTGCGTGGCATCGCCGCCATACAGCTTGACGTTGCGCATCGTCCACGCAATCGCTGCAGCACCGTCCTCGACAAACGCAGGAAAAACGACGTCCGGATACAGTCGATAGTCAGGTACGACGACAACGTAACCGGCATCGGTCAAGGACGAGGCGACGAACTCATAGTCGCGCTTTTTGCCATCTTCCCAACCGCCACCGTAAAAGAAGACAACGACGGGCGCGGGCAACGCGACTTGCGTCGGTACATACACATCCAGCGTTTGACGCTGATCGCTACCGTACGCAACGCTGGATGCCATCTGATAGTGGCTCGACGGGCTCAGCGTGTTTACAAGATGGATCGGACTGCAGCCGGCCAGCACCACGGCAAGCCAGACGAACGTGCAAACTCTCATCAGGGCGGAATCCTTTCGGGGTGTTCAAATCAACGCCGTATCCTACCTTACAAGGATGCAGTTTGGTGTGCCGGTAAAAGGGGCTTCAATACGGTAGGCTGCACACTGGCAACGCATAACGATATGCAATTAATGAATCACGCTACAGAACAATCGCTTACGCCTGCTGTGAATGCCGAACGCATCGAGTGTACCGACCGTGCCGGCAAGCTCAGTTATTACGTTGCCGGCGACGGGCCGCCGCTGTTGTTGTTGCACAGCATCAACGCCACGTCGTCAGCGTTCGAAGTGCGACCCATTTTTGAGCACTATCGGCACACGCGTCGCGTGTTCGCACCAGATTTACCGGGATTCGGTTTTTCTGATCGCTCGGATCGGGATTACTCGGTACGCCTGTATACCGATGCTGTGCATGACATGCTGGATCTGGTTGGCGATGACGAACCGGTTGATGTGCTCGCATTATCGTTATCATCCGAGTTTGTTGCGCGCGCGGCTGTCGAGCGACCTGAGCGCATCCGGCGGCTGATGCTGGTCACGCCGACCGGCTTCAATCGCGGCGCGCACAAAATGCGCGCGCCAGCGGGTGAGACGCGCGAGGTGCGCTGGCTCTACAACTTTGTGTCAGTGCCGCTGTGGCGACAGCGCTTGTTCAGGCTGCTCGTGAAGCCTGCCGTTATTCGATATTTTCTGCGGCGCACGTACGGCGCGGACGACATCGATGAGGCACTGGCCAACTATGCGGCGCTGACCGCACAGCAGCCTGGCGCCGAGTTTGCGCCGTTAGCGTTTTTATCTGCGCGATTGTTCAGCAAGGACATCCGCAACGTTTATGAAAAGCTGACAATGCCGGTCTGGTTGCCGCACGCCACGCAGGGTGATTTCAAGGATTTTCGCGAAGCTGATTGGGCGCGCAAGGCGGCCAACTGGACGGTTCAGGCCATTGAAGGTGGCGCATTGCCGCATTTCCAGGTGCCCGCGGCGTTTTTTGCCGAGATGGATGCGTTTTTGAGCGAGCCGATGTGACGTAAACCGTTGGCGGGCAGCATCGCCAGCCGCTAGAATGCGCGCCTCGATGTCACAGGCGTCCGCTGTGTTCCACCTGATCCGCAATGCACAACTTTATTGCCCTGAACCGGCCGGTATCGGTCATGTTCTCGTCGCTGGCGAGCGCATGGTTTATGTTGGCAAGGATGCGCCGGAAATTGGTGCGTCGCTGCTGGTCAGCGATATAGACGCCGCTGGTGCGCCGTTGATGCCCGGAATCATAGATATCCACGCGCATCTGACGGGCGGCGGCGGTGAAGCAGGTTTTGCAACGCAGGTGCCACCGGTGCCGCTCAGCGACTTTGTCCGCGCCGGCATCACGAGCGTGATCGGATTGCTGGGCACTGATGACATCACGCGCTCGACCGATTCGCTGGTGGCCCGGGTGCGCGGCTTGCGCGAAGAGGGTTTGTCCGCGTGGTGCTACACCGGTGGCTATCACTGGCCTGCGACCACGCTGACTGGCTCGGTCACGCGCGATATCGTCAGTATCGACTGCATTGTTGCGCTTGGCGAATTGGCAATCAGTGATCACCGCTCATCGCAAATGACGCAAGCTGAATTGGCGCGCGCGGCAGGCGAGGCACACGTTGCCGGATTGATGACGGGCAAGGCTGGCGTTTGTCATTTGCATCTGGGTGATGCTGACGCCGGTTTGACGATGGTGCGTCGCGCGTTGGCGGACACCGACATTCCCGCGCGTGTGTTCAATCCGACGCACTGCAATCGCAAGGTTGCGTTGTTTGATGAAGCCTGTGAGCTGGCAAACCACGGTTGCTTCATTGACCTGACGGCGTTTCCGGTGGCCGAGGGTGAGGATGGTCTTGAAGCTGATATCGGATTAACCCAGTTTCTGGATCGCGGCGGCGACCCGGGCCGGATCACGATCAGCAGCGACTCCGGCGGCTGTCTTGCCACGTTCGATGCACAGGGTGTTGCGACCGGGCTCGATTACGGGCGTGCGCAAACTCTGGCAACCACGCTGGCGCGTTGCATCGCGGCCGTTGGCATTGAACGCGCGCTGCCTGCATTCACCCGTAACCCGGCGACGCTGATGCGTTTGCACAGCAAAGGTCGCATCAATGTGGGCTGCGATGCCGATTTGGTGTTGCTGGGTAGCGATAACGAAATCCACAGCGTCATGGCGCGCGGTGAATGGATGGTGAGTGATAGCGCCGTCAAAAAATTCGGCACCTTCGAGTCGACGGAGCAACAGTAAGTGAGTGAATTGGGGAAACGCGGTTGGCTGGTGCCAATCGGTGGCGCTGAAGAGCGCGCTGCGGACGCGGACATTTTGCATCGGTTCGCACAGATCAGCGGCGGTAAGGATGCGAAAATTTTGGTCATACCGACGGCTTCGGAGTTGCCCGAAACCGGACCAAACTATGTCGAGCTGTTCGAATCGATGGGCGCTCGCTCGCGCTATATGCCGATTGATCAGCGCGAAGACTGTTTCGCCGACGAACTCGTGCAGACACTCGAGAGAGCGACCGGTATTTTCATTACTGGCGGCAATCAACTTCGGTTGTCGACAATTCTTGGCGGCACGCCGGTGGCAAAAACTATTCGACGTCGGCACGACGAAGGCGTGCATGTCGCGGGCACCTCGGCGGGTGCCGCTATCGTGCCCGAGCATATGATTGCGGGTGGGCCGACCGGGCCGACGCCGACCGAAGACGGCGTTACGATGGCACCGGGGCTTGGATTGACGAACAAGGCGATTATTGATCAGCATTTTCGCCAGCGCGACAGGCTTGGGCGTTTGCTGACTGCGCTGTCCTACAACCCGTTTATCACTGGTCTTGGCATTGACGAGGACACCGCAGCCTTCATCGATCCGCATGGCGAGCTCGAAGTGGTCGGCAGCGGTGCGGTGACGATCGTTGATCCTGCGGATCTGCGCCACTCGTCCATGCACGATGCGGCACACCAGGATCCTATCAGCTTGATCGGTTTGCGCTTGCACCTGTTGACCGCTGGTGACCGTTACCACCTGGAAACCCGCGTAGCGACCGCGGCAGGCAATAGCTAGCAGCCAAAAAAGGCAATTCACGCTCGCTGCCGAGGCTGATACAGTGGTTATTCGCTACAAAGGATCGGCATGAAAATAATCGGCACCAACGTCTATCGCGGGCCCAATCTTTACGCCCACTTCCCTGTCATCCGCCATCAGGTCGATCTTGGTGTCCTCGAGGACTGGCCGTCAGCGAAACTGGGTGAGGCGTTCATCGATGGCTTGCTTGCCGCGTTGCCCGGTCTTGCAGAGCACGGCTGTTCGTATCGCACCGAAGGCGGGTTTGTTCGTCGGCTACGCGAAGACGAAGGCACCTGGCTCGGACATGTCTGGGAACATCTGATTCTTGAGCTGCAGGGCATCGCCGGTTCTGATGTCACGTTTGGGCGTACGCGATCGATCGAAGGCTCGCCTGGTTGCTACAACGTCGTGTTCCAGTACCACCAACGTGACGTCGGTCTGGAGGCGGCGCGCATCGCCCGCCAGTTGATTTTTTCACTGTTGCCCGAAGCACTACAGGTATCATTCGAACGCGATGTCGAGTCAGACTTTGACTTTGAGGAAGATCGTGATGCGTTTATCCGCTTCGCCCAGCGCAAGGAATTGGGGCCCAGCACCGCCTCGCTGGTTGCAGCAGCGGAGGCGCGCGACATCCCGTGGCTGCGTCTGAACGAATATTCGCTGGTGCAATTTGGCCATGGCAAATATCAGCAGCGAATTCAGGCGACGATCACGAGCAAGACCACGAACATTGCCGTTGAGATCTCCTGCGATAAAGAAGATACGCACAATCTGTTGAATGACCTTGGCCTGCCGGTGCCGCAACAGCGCATGGTGTATTCGGCGCGCGATGCCGTGCGCGCGGCGAACCGCATCGGCTATCCGGTCGTAGTCAAACCGTTGAACGCCAATCACGGTCGCGGTGTTGCGATTAATTTGACCGAAGATGACGCGGTTGCAGCAGCATTTGATGTCGCGCGCGACCGCGGCACCTCGCGTGCTGTGTTAGTCGAGTCGTTCATTACCGGCATGGACCACCGTATGCTGGTCGTCAACAACGAGCTCGTCGCAGTCGCCAAGCGTGTGCCGGGACATATAGTCGGTGACGGTAAGCACACGATCAGCGCACTGGTTGATGCGGTCAACGAAGATCCGCGCCGCGGCATTGGCCACGAGAAAGTGCTGACCAAAATCGAAATTGATCAGCAGGCGGAACGCTTGTTGGAGAACGCCGGCTATACGACCGAGACAGTACTTGCCGATGGCGAGATATTCTTTCTGCGCTCAACGGCGAACCTCTCGACCGGCGGTACGGCGATTGACGTGACCGATATGGTGCACCCGGATAATCGCGCGATGGCCGAGCGCGCTGTCATGGCGGTCGGGTTGGATGTGGGCGGGGTCGACTTTCTGACAGAGGATATCTCGCAGTCATACAAAGATATCGGCGGCGCCATTGTTGAAGTCAACGCGGCGCCAGGTTTTCGTATGCATGTTGCGCCGTCGGAAGGCGAGCCGCGCGATGTGGCTGGCAAAGTGCTCGACATGTTGTTCCCCGAAGGCACGCCCAGCACGATCCCAATCGCCGGCATTACCGGCACTAACGGCAAGACAACCACAGCGCGGATGCTCTCGCACATTCTCAAGACGGCAGGTCACGTGGTGGGCTCGACGTCGACGGAAGGCGTCTATATCGACGGTCATCTCACCGTTAAGGGTGACATGACCGGGCCATCCGCAGCGCAGATTGTATTGCGTGATCCGAGTGTCGATGTTGCTGTCATGGAAACCGCTCGCGGCGGGATCTTGCGCGCAGGGCTTGGCTATCGACGCAGTGATGTTGCGTGTTGTCTGAATATCAGTAGCGATCACCTGGGCATCAAGGGGATCAATACACTTGAGCAGCTTGCAGAGATCAAGCGTGTGGTCGTTGAGGTTGCCGAGGATACTGCCGTACTGAATGCCGACGATGAGTTGTGTCTGCGCATGGCAGATCATACACAGGCCAGGCATTTGTGCTACGTCACGATGAACCCGGCGCATGCGCTGGTACGCGAACACATTCAAATCGGTGGTCGCGCCGTCGTCCTGGAGCAGGGTATCAATGGCGACATGATTACGTTCTACGACAACGGCAACCATATGCCACTGCTGTGGACGCACCTGATCCCGGCCACGTTGGAGGGCAAGGCGACGCACAACGTGCAAAACGCGATGTTTGCCGCCGCGCTGGCGTATTCGATGGGCAAGAACCTCGAGGACATCCGGCACGGTTTGCGTACATTCAGCACCAGCTTCTTCCAGGCGCCGGGCCGCATGAATGTGTTTGATGAGCATCCGTTCCGGGTGATTCTTGACTATGCGCACAACCCCGCAGCCGTAGCGACCATGTGTCAGACGACCAGCCGTCTCGATGTCAGTGGTCGGCGGATTGTGACGCTGGCGGCGCCGGGTGATCGTCGCGACGAAGACATCAATGCGATTGCCGAAACGGCTGCCGGTCATTTTGATCACTACGTGTTGAAGGCCGACGACAACCGTCGCGGCCGCGATTTGAATGAAGTGCCGCAAATGCTGCAAAAAATACTGATCGAGCAAGGGGTTGCGGCCGAGCGGATTGAAATCGTGTCGGATGAGCAGCAAGCCATCGAACACACGTTGTCGATCGCACAGGAAGGCGATCTGGTCGTGATCTTTGGTGATGAGGTGCATCGTTGCTGGAAACAGATTATCCACTTCAAGCCGCTTAGCGAGACGGGCAGCATGAAAGCGGTTGTGCCGCCGAAAGTCACCAGTATCGTCGAGGACGCCGGCGCATTCGAGATGGATAAGGAAGACCGGTTGATTCGCGATGAGCGTGGTGTGCGACTCGCTGCGCGAGACGTCGAAGATGCAGATTGAGGAATCGCGCCGCCTGACCGGGCCGAATCTGTTTACGACTGCACCAGGCGCCATCTGCGATGTAATCGTCGCGAGTGAGCACCGTCTGACCTTGGTCAAGGCCTGGCATGATCATGCCCGCCTGCTGCTCGACGCGTTGGGTTGGCAGGCCAGTGTTTGTTTTGATCGCACCCATGATACGGGCGTAAGCCTGATGCTGACGGCACCGATCGATTGTTTGTATGCGGCAACTGATGTGAATGAGGCCGCGTTCGAGCGTGCGCGCTGCGAGCTAGAAGGTGCAGACATGCCCGACATCAGCGCCAGTCTCGGTGCGTTGGCCGCGCTGATTGCTGAAGAGCGCAATCCTGCGTTGCTGGCGTTGCAAAGCGCGGCGGAACAGCACAATGCACCGTTTCTGGTTGACGATGATGACGTATCGATTGGCTACGGTGCGAACGCAACGACCTGGCCGGTAACGGCGCCACCCGATCCGGCACAGGTGGACTGGCAGCGCGCCGGTCGTTACGGCGATATGCCTGTCGCGTTAGTCACGGGCACGAACGGCAAATCGACAACGGTGCGTCTGGCTGCAGCGATTATTGCCGCTGACCGGCGTGTGGCCGGTATTACATCAACGGACTACATTCGTGTTGGCGATGATGTTGTCGACAGTGGTGACTACTCCGGCCCGGGTGGTGCGCGGCAATTGTTACGACATCCGCAGACCGGAGTTGCGTTGCTCGAAGTGGCGCGTGGCGGCATGTTGCGCCGCGGACTCGGGGCGACGAACGCCGACGTTGCACTGATTACGAACGTTGCTGCTGATCATCTGGGCGAGTACGGCATCCACACCGTTGCCGAACTGCGCGACGCAAAGTTTGTCGTCCGCCAGGGGCTGGCGCCAGGTAAACCACTGATCTTGAATGCTGACGATGCAGGTGTTGTTGCGTACGCGAAAGCGCTGCGAGGTCAGCGTTTCGTCTGGTTCAGCGAAGATACGCGCAACGCTGTGGTTGCGGACCACGTCGCGAAGGGTGGTGATGCTTTCGTGCTCGACGAAGCGCAATTGTGCCGCATCAGCGCAGGTACGCAGCATGCGATCGTGCCAATCGCCGATGTGCCGATTACGTTGGCCGGTGCCGCGCGCCACAACGTGCAAAATGCTTTGGCGGCTGCTGCGCTGTGCCACGCGCTCGGTTGCAGCGACGCATCCATTCGCGAAGGCTTGCTGGCATTCGCTGGCGGGCCCGATGAAAATCCGGGCAGAGGCAACCTGTTCTCGGGCAACGGCATTCAGATCGTTGTTGATTTTGCACACAACGAACACGGCCTTAGTGCAATGGCGCGAACCATCGCACAGATGCCAGCAAAACGTCGTTTGGTGCTGCTGGGTCAGGCCGGGGATCGCAGCGATACCCTCATTGCGGGGCTGACCCAGGCCGCGCTCGAAGCGCAACCCGACGCGCTGGTCGTCTGCCAGTTGCCCGGCTATGAGCGTGGACGCCCTGCTGATGAGGTGCCACAGTTGATAGAGCAGTGCGCATTGCGTGCAGGCGTTGACGCTGCGGCCATTCACCAGGCCGAAAGCCCGTCTGCAGGCACCGAATTTGCGTTGCAGTGGGCGCAGCCTGGCGATGTGCTGTTGATTCTTGCGCTAAGCGAGCGCAATGAGTGCATTGCGCTGATTGAGCACGCTTTGAGCTCAGATCAGTAAGCGCGACGCGGTGAGTCGGCAGTCTGGTCGGCAATAAGGTGTGTTGACCGATCGGATGTGCATCCGCATCGTTGCTGTGAGCGCGTTCGGTGGCAGTGGTAAGGTTGTGACGTCCTGAATAGAGATGCTGCGTATGTTACCCGTGCTGAGTGAATCTGAATTGCGTGTGTTGGCTTGCCTGATGGAGAAGTCACGTTTGACGCCGGATCAATACCCGCTGACGTTGAATGCGCTCACCAATGCGTGCAATCAGAAATCCAGTCGCGATCCTGTCATGTCGCTGGAGAAAGGCAACGTGCAACACGCGATTCGTGAGTTAACGAAAAAACACCTGGTGCGCACCGACGAAAATTTCAAGCGCGGTGTTGAAAAATACACACAGCGCTTTTGCAACACGCCGTACAGCGAAGTACAACTCGATGACGAAGCATTCGCCGTGCTGACGCTGTTGATGTTGCGCGGGCCGCAAACGCCAGGCGAGTTGCGTGCACGCAGTGGCAGGTTGCATGCGTTTGCTGATAACAATGAAGTTGTCGCAACGGCAGAGCGGTTGGTCGCGCGCACCGAAGGCGCGTTGCTCATCAAGTTACCGCGAACGCCGGGTCGCAAGGATAGTGAGTATATGCACTTGCTCAACGGTGACGTTGATGTTGAGCAATATGTGAGCGAATCGACAACTCGCGAAGCGCAGGTTCCTCGGAAAAACACACTCGAACAACGTGTCAGTGATCTCGAAGAAGAGGTTGCAAGGTTGCGCGCTTTGCTCGAAAACACAACGCAATAAATCGTTTTTTCGCTATAAAAATAGAGTAAAACGCCGATCTGGCTATCAATTTTGCTCAGTATGTTAGGGTCTGTCGCCGTTGACACGTCGAAAACCCTAATTACGAAAGGCAAAACACTATGCCGTCAGGCTTGAAGACTAGACGCACTGCAGTTTCTATTGCCGTTGCTGCAGCCCTGGGCGCAACACCGGTTTTGGCGCAAGAACAACCAACGCCGCGAAAAATCGAAGAAATTACGGTGACCGCCACCAAAGTCGAAGAGTCACTGCAGGACGTACCAATCGCCGTATCGGCGTTGGGCGGAGAAGCGCTCAAAGAACTGGGCATCACGAATTTCGCGGATTATGTCATGCAATTGCCGAGCGTGACTGCCGGTGGCAGTGGTCCTGGGCAGAACACGATTTATATTCGTGGTGTGGCGTCGACGACGCCGAACCTGACGACCGCCGGTGTCGCTGGTCTGTCGCCGAACGTTGCGTTTTATCTCGATGATCAGCCGCTGGCACAACCGGGGCGCAACCTGGATGTCTACGCGGCCGATTTGCAGCGTATTGAAGTGTTGTCCGGCCCGCAAGGCACACTGTTCGGTGGCAGTTCGCAAGCAGGTAACGTTCGCTTGATCACCAACAAGCCCGACTTCAGTGACACCTACGGTAGCGTTGCGGTGGGCGCCGGTTCCATTAAAGACGGTGGTGCATCGAGCAACATCGAAGCGATGCTGAACTTTGCGGTCACTGATACGCTCGCTTTTCGTGGCGTTGTCTACAACGATTCGAAAGGCGGTTGGATCGACAACGTCGCTGGGACCCGGACAGCTGCTGATAGTGCGCGTTTTCGTGCAGCGGGCACCGTGCGCGCCAACGGAGAAGTAGTGTCGGACGCTCGTGCAGGGTTTCAGTCAACGGCGGACTTGAGCAACGTTACGTTCTTACAGGCGAGCAACGCCGCTTTTGTTGAAGAGGACTTTAACGAAGCAACCTATACGGGCGGTCGCGTCAGCATGCGCTGGGCGCCAAACGAGCGTTGGCGTTTTGACCTGTCGCATACCGCGCAGGACTTGGATGCCGATGGCGTGTTCTTTGCGGATCCGACCGTTGGCGACTTGCAGGTCGAGCGTTTCAGCGATGACCGCCTCGAGGATACGTTCTCCAACACGGCGTGGACCGTCTCGGCGTTGTTCGGCGAGTTGGAAGTGTTGTATACCGGTGCGTTTACCGATCGCGAAACGGATCAGATCGTCGACTACACCGACTACCTGTTCGTTGGCCAATACCTGCCTTATTACATTTGTGATGGCAGCGTGACATATCCGGGCGCAGGCGGTCCCACCGGTACCTGCCAGGCGCCGAATCTGTTTGTCAACAGCCAGACGGATGTCGAATCGATTTCTCATGAACTGCGGTTTACGACGGATCAGTCAAAAGCACTGCGTTTTACCGGTGGTGCGTTCTACCAGGAACTGGAATTGGCCGAGTTGAATGACTTCACCTACCCGAACTCGGTGAACGCAATTTCGTTTGACGGCGTCACAACCGGTTTCGGCCCGAACTTTCCGTTGACGAACACCACCGTCACTGGTGAGGTTGGTAATGCTTCACCCGGCTACTTTTCCGACCCGGGTCCGTTTCCGGCGGGCGTGATTTTTCGTAATGACGTACTGCGTACCGATGAGCAGTTGGGCGTCTTCGGTGAGGTCACCTACGATTTCACGGACCAGTTTGCGCTGACCGTCGGCGCACGCTTTTACGATATCGAAGTAGATTTGGAAGGCAGTGCAAATTCTTCGTTCTTCAACTTTGGTGCAACCGAAGATGCACAAGCGTTCGGTACCAACATTTCGGCGCAGTTTGCGCCGGACAACACCGTCGGCGCACCGGATACGGCAGCCACTGATGGCGTGATCTTCAAAGTGACCGGTACATGGCGTCCAAACAACGATCAGATGTATTACGCAACGATCTCGGAAGGATTCCGGCCAGGCCTGTTAAACCGACCAGGTGGTGCACAGAACAGTGCAGGCACGTTCACGGTGCCGTTCGCGCTCGACACCGATGATGTCACTAACTTTGAAATCGGCAGTAAATCGACATTCCTTGACGGTACGTTGCAAGTAAATGCGGCGGCGTTTTTCGTCGACATTGAACGCCTGCAGACGACGATTTTTGATCCGAGTATCACCAACCTGTTCTTCTCCGACAACGCAGCCAACGCCGAAGTGCTCGGGGTCGAAGGCGATGTGACCTGGTTACCGGCGTTTTCCGATCGCCTCACCGTGACTGGCGCATTCTCCATACTCGATACGCAGATCACCGACGTGCTGACACCGACCAACGATGTGCGCGAAGGCGACGAACTAGCGTTCGCACCCGAATTCCAGGGTACGCTGCGGGCGCGTTATGCATGGCCAATAACAGCGACACTGCAGGCGCATGTGATGCCGGGTGTGAGTTGGTCCTCGGCCTCGTTTAGCGACATCGTCACGATTAATCGCGATGAGATCGATAGCTGGTTCATGGCCTCGATCTCGGCGGGCATCAGCGCAGACGCATGGGATGCAGAGCTGTTCGTCAACAACCTGACAGACGAGCGTGCTGAAATTGCGCGCAATTTCGTGTTTGATCGCACGCAAGTGACTTACGCCCAACCGACGACGGTTGGTGTGCGGGCCAACTTCCGCTTCTGATCGACTGCAGCCTTCGCACGATTGACGCATGCAAGCGATGACGCGCAGCGATGACTCGCTTGAGTCTATCCAGCAATTGATCGTCACGCAGCGCTATGCCGATGCGTTGCAAAAACTAGACGGGTTGTCGGATTCGATTCGGCAAGACACGCAAGCGCACTACATGCGCGCCGTGTGTCAACGGCTTACCGGTTGCTATGCAGACGCGCTGGCGACGCTTACCGAAATGAAAGCGCGTGCCCCGGAACATGGACGCGCACATCAGGAGGAAGGGCACACATTGCGTGATATGGGGCGTGATGCTGAGGCGCTCACCGCGTATCGACGCGCGACGCGCTTCAATCCGGCTTTGCAGGCCAGTTGGCAGCAGCAGCTGCGTATTCTGGACGCGGTGGGTCAGACCACTGAGGCGCAGCGCGTGCGCGCACAGCTCGATTACCTCGCTGAGCTTGCACCACCCCTGGTTGGCGTTATCGACTTGATTGCACAGGGCGCGCTGCTGAAGGCCGAGCAACTGTGTCGTCAATTTTTGCTCAAGCGACCGGCCGATACCGAGGCGATGCGTTTGCTGGCGGACATCGGCGTGCGCTTTGGTGTCTTGGATGATGCGCAGTTTCTGCTGCAGAGCGCGCATACGCTGGATCCGGATAATGTGCGCGTTCGCATCGACTACATCAAGACGCTACGCAAGCGCCAGAAGTTCAGTGATGCCTGCTCGCACGCCAGGCAGTTGCTGGCAACCTCGCCGGACAATGTACAATTTCAATCGATTTACGCGATCGAATCAATGCAGACCGGTGACTATGAGACGGCGCTTGAAATGTTTGATCGGGTGTTAGCCGTTCTGCCAAATGATCCGGTCACACTGACCTCGAAGGGTCATGCACACAAGACACTGGGCAACTATAACGCTGCGGTGGCGGCCTATCAGGCCGCGTTGGTCAATGCGCCGCACCATGGTGAAAGTTACTACGCACTTGCCAACCTGAAGGTCTACGAATTCAGTGATGATGAGATCGCCGCCATGCAGTCTCTGGAGCAGGATGCAAACCTTGCGCACATGGATCGCGTGCATGTCAATTTCGCGCTGGGCAAAGCGCTTGAAGACAGACAACAGTTTGCGGAATCGTTTGTTGCCTATGCTAAAGGCAACGGTCTGAAAAAGTCGCAAAGTCGGTATTCAGCGGCGCAAATGCGCGAGGAGTTCGATGCCCAACGCCGTGTCTGCACGCGCGCATTCTTTGAGCAACGCAGCGGGTTTGGGTCCGCTGCGCCTGATCCGATTTTCATCGTGGGTTTGCCGCGGGCCGGTTCGACGTTGCTCGAGCAAATCCTGTCTTCGCATTCACAGGTCGATGGCACGCTGGAATTGCCGAATGTCCTGTCGTTGTCGCAATCGCTACGGCGCGCCGGACGTGCGTCGGAGCAACCCGGCTACCCCGACATTCTGACGACGCTGTCGGCGTCTGAATTCGCAACCTTTGGTCAGCAGTTTGTTGACGACACACGCATTCACCGGCAAGACGCACCGTTTTTTATCGATAAGATGCCGAACAATTTCCGGCATCTGGGGTTAATTCATATGATGCTGCCGAATGCGAAGATCATCGACGCACGGCGTGAGCCAATGGCGTGCTGCTTCAGCGGCTTTAAGCAGCTGTTCGCTGAAGGTCAGGAGTTTAGCTATGACCTTGCCGACATCGGTCACTATTACCGTGACTACGTGACTTTAATGGAGCATTGGGACGCAGTGCTGCCCGGCAAGATCCTGGGGGTGAATTATGAGGATGTTGTCGGTGATCTGGAGTACCAGGTTCGGCGTATGCTGGATCATTGCGGACTGGAGTTCGAATCAGCCTGCGTTGAGTTTCATCGCAACGCTCGCTCGGTACGCACGCCAAGCTCTGAACAAGTGCGCCAACCCATTTTCCAGTCAGGCCTCGACTACTGGCGCAACTATGATACCTGGCTGCAACCACTCAAGGATGCGCTGCGTCCGGGTAGAGGCGATTAACGTGACTGAAGCGCTCAAGACAGACTGTGGTCACGAGATCGGTGAAAACAATATCGAGGTGATGGGTTGCGATGTGCATAACCCGGTGTTTGCGATTTCTGCATCGGTTTCGGTATTGCTGGTTATCGCAACTTTGCTGTTCCAGGAACAGGCTAGCCAAATTTTCGCCGACCTGCGTACATGGACAACCTCGACATTCGCCTGGTTTTTTATGGTCAGCGCGAATGTCTTCGTGTTGTTCTGTATCGGTATCAGCGTATCGCCGTTGGGCAAAATCCGTCTGGGTGGTCCGGCAGCGAGACCGGACTACGGTTACCCGGGCTGGCTGGCGATGCTGTTTGCGGCCGGTGTTGGCATCGGTTTGATGTTCTTCGGTGTGCTTGAGCCGGTCACGCATACGTTGAACCCGCCGTTAGGGATCGATCCGGCTGATACGCAAACCGCGCGTGCGATCGGTATGTCAGCGGCCATCATGCATTGGGGGCTGCATGCGTGGGCGATCTACGCCGTGGTGGGTCTGTCACTGGCGTTTTTCTGTTTCAATCGCGGTATGCCGCTGACACTACGCTCGGCGTTCTTTCCGTTGTTTGGCAAGGCGGTCTGGGGGCGGTTCGGACACTTTGTCGATATCGTTGCCGTGCTCGCGACGTTATTTGGTTTGTCCGTGTCGCTCGGCTACGGTGCTGAACAAATTTCCGGTGGCCTGAATTACCTGTTTGGGTTGCCCGTCGGCACGCCGACCAAGATCGTTATCATCGTCATCATTACGTGCATCGCGCTGGTTTCCGTTGTGGCCGGTCTCGACAAGGGCGTCAAGCGTTTGAGCGAGATCAACATGGGACTCGCTGCGCTGCTGTGGTTGTTTGTGTTGGTCGCAGGCCCGACGCTTGTTATCTTTGTGACGATCGGTGACTCATTGGTTGATTATTTCCGGTTTTTGCCGGGGTTGAGCAATTGGATCGGTCGCGAAGATGAGGCTTTTCTGCACGGCTGGACGACGTTCTACTGGGCATGGTGGATTTCCTGGTCACCGTTTGTCGGTATGTTCATTGCGCGCGTCAGTCGTGGTCGCACCGTTCGCGAATTCATTATCTGGGTGCTGGTGATACCGACTATCATCGGACTGATCTGGATGTCAACGTTTGGCGGGACTGCGTTGCAGCAATATTTCGCAAGTGGGTACGCTGGTGTCGCCAACGCGCTGCCCGAGCTTGCGCTGTTCAAAATGCTTGAGTTGCTGCCCTTTGCAAAAGTCGTTTCCGTGCTCAGCGTGTTCCTGATTGCGATCTTTTTCGTGACCTCGGCTGATTCGGGCTCTCTTGTCATGGATACCATTACCGCCGGTGGCAAAACCGATGCCCCGGCACGCCAGCGCGTGTTCTGGTGTCTGCTGGCAGGGCTGGTCGCGATTGCGCTGCTGGTTGGCGGCGGTATGGCATCGCTGCAGGCGCTTACCGTCTCGATCGGGTTGCCGTTTGGCGTTGTGTTACTCATCATGTGTGTTGGCCTGTTCAAGGGCTTGCGTGAGGATCGGCAACACACGGAGTACTGACGACTTGGCCGTTTTTTCGAATCACTACGCACAACTACCCGAACGGATGTTTGCACGCGTCGAGCCGGTGCATGTTCCCGCGCCGAAGCTGTTGGCGTGGAATGAGTCTTTAGCGTCGGAACTGGGGCTCGCCGATATCACGCCCGACAAAGATGCGCTCGCTGAGCTGTTTTCCGGCAATCGCCTGCCGAAAGGTGCGACACCGATTGCAGCAGCGTATGCAGGTCATCAGTTCGGTCACTTCGTTCCGCGACTGGGTGACGGTCGCGCCGTGTTGCTTGGTGATGTGACTGATGCAGCCGGACGACGTTTTGATGTTCAGCTCAAAGGATCCGGCCGCACACCGTTCTCGCGCGGAGGGGATGGCAAGTCATCGCTCGGCCCGGTCATCCGCGAGTACTTACTCAGCGAGGCGATGCATGCGCTGGGTGTGCCGACCACACGAGCGCTCGCCGCCATTGAGAGTGGTGAGCAGGTGCAGCGCGAATCTGCTTTGCCCGGCGGCGTGCTAACGCGCGTTGCATCCAGTCACATCCGCATTGGCAGTTTCGAATACTTTGCCGTGCGCGGCGACGTGGAAGCGGTGCGCGCGCTCGCGGACTTTGCTATTTCGCGGCACGCGCCCGAACTTGCCGATCAGCCACGTCCCTACGTTGCGTTGTTCGCGGAAGTCGTGCAGCGGCAAGCGGCGTTGGTTGCACATTGGATGAGTGTCGGTTTCATACATGGCGTGATGAATACCGACAACATGACGATGTCAGGTGAGACACTCGACTATGGCCCTTGTGCGTTTCTGGACGAATACAACGCCGGCAAGGTGTTCAGCTCCATCGACCACCATGGTCGCTATGCTTACGACAAGCAGGCACCGATCGCGCACTGGAATCTGACACGGCTCGCCGAGTGTCTGCTGTTGCTCGACGACGAGCAGGCGGTGTTCATTGAACACCTGGATCGCTTCAAACCGCTGTTCGATCAGCACTATCACGACCGGATGGCGGCCAAACTGGGATTGCTGCCGTCAGATGCTGTACCGATGGCTGAAGATGCACAATTGGTTCAGCAGTGGCTGGACTACCTGCAACAACATGCACTCGATTTCACGCAGAGCTTTCGTGAATTGGTCGTGGTAGCCGACAGTCTTGACGCGCCGCGGTTCGGTGATTTTGAGCGTCAGTGGCGCCAGCGGATTGCGCGACAACCTGGTGGTGCGGCCGCCGCCGCCGCGGCCATGCAAGCAATCAATCCCGTCTATATACCGCGCAACCACCAGATTGAGCGCGCGATTCGCGACGCGCTGCAAGGGAATTACGACGTGTTTAATGAATTGCGTGTCGTGCTTGCGAATCCATTCGATGCGCAGCCCGAGTTTGCGCACTACGCACAGGCACCTGATGCTGCGGATCGCGTGACGCAAACGTTCTGTGGCACATGATCGCGTACGTCAGAAGGTATGTTGCACGCCGATTGATAGGATGTCGCGATCCGCGAACTGTCCAAACAGTCCATCGGGAGTGCCACTGGCATAGCGTGCTGATAGTTTCAGCGACGTTGCGTCATTGATCGCATAGGCGATGCCGATTGATGCGCGACGGTCATTGTCCGAAAACGAGTGGTAGCCGCGCAACTCAAGTGCCAGGGCGTCATAGGCAAACTTGCGACGAGCGAACAACGTTGCGATGCGATCAGTCGCCGGCCTTACCAGCGTCGCGGGCGCATCACTGACGATATCGACGAAATATTGTGCGTTGATGAACACACCAAACGGGGCTTCGATATCCATACCGAGTGCTGCGCGGTGCTGATTGCGCGCGATGATCGCGAACGCGCCGTTTGGCCGCGTGTTAAACCGCCGATCCGGCTGAAACGCATATTCGCCGCGCAGCACGACGCTGCCAAGGCCGATATCGAAACTGATGCCCAGCGTCTCGCGCCGTTCATAGAAACGCTCCACGAACGTATTATCGGAACGCGTGATCAGCCGCCCCAGGGGTTCGGGATCGATGCCCGAATAGGCCACGGCGCTGATGTCCGCGTTGCCCATTGGCCTGGAAAATCGCACGCCGAGCGCCGTTTCGCGCCCCGACAGTTGCGGCGCACGGGTCACCGAAGGCAGCGGGTTCGCCGTTCGATCACTGCCAAACCGAAAGCGCGGTGCACTGAGTTCGAACCACGCGCCTGGTTCCGGAATCACATGTGCAGTGCTGTCCGGAACAACAGCAAGCTCCGTGCGCCAGCGACCGAAACTGTAGTCAAAGTAGGCGCTCCACAAACTGATGCGCGAAGCGTCGAAATCGTCGTCAATAAATTCGCGGAAATCCTGCGGGTTGATCACGTCGAGTACCTTGAGTCCATCAAGTCGACCCCAGACGATCTGTTGCTTACCGATACGCGTGATACCGTTTGCAGCGCGCCATTCGATAAATAGATCGCGCAATTCCACGGTGCCGGTCGTGCCGAGATTGATCGGTCGCGACCATCGGGTGTAGGACGCAAAGTCATAGGCGCCGGGCTCAAGCGCGTCGCGCTGGTCAAGTCGCACCCGTGCGGAGGCAACCAGCGTCGCAGTCGACGACAGCGTCATTTCAGCGGCAGGTGTGAGCTCAAGCTGTGCCTGCACGCTTTGCCCCTGACGTGTCGCATAGCTATAGGTCAGTGCGGTGTCGAGCGATGCGCGGCTCACCGTGGCCGCGTGCAACAGGCTACTCGCCACGAGACCGATAGCGATAACAAGTGCATGACTAATGATGGAACCGCTCGCCAGGCGCATCGTGTTACCTCAGCAGCGATGCATCAAGCCCGCGCGCCAGCGTTTGCGCCTGGAACATGCGCTCATCGAGCTCGTGCGCATAGTCCACATTGCGAAAGCGCAGTTCGGTCTTGTGTTGTGTCTGGTGATTGGTGGCGACAATGTCGTGCGCCGTCCAGATGCCGTCGATCAGTTCTATCGCGTCGACTTCTATTGTCTTCAGCGGCTTTTGCCTGGGGTCAACGAACTCGATACGAACGGGTATCCATGTTGCCTCGTCGATGATCGCGGTAAAACCGCCATAGCCGATCTCCTTTGCAGTACGCGCATCAACCGGTGTACCGCTCAGGTGATGCTGGGCGCGCCCGTCTTGCGTGCTGGATCCGTGATAGCTGAACTGCCAATCGCGCAGATCGAATTTGAGTTCCGACTGCATGTCCTCAAACGAAAAATCCGTGCCGAGGAAGCTCTTGCCCCGCTGCGCGGCAGGCACCTGGCGAGTCTTACGAGCGGCGGGGAGGAACATCCAGCGCTTGTCCACACCTGCGCCCGCAGTGAAGTCATGACTTAGAAAAGAAATGTCACGACTCTTCTTCGGTTCGACAAATGTAATTCGCGTCGCGCGGCGAGCGCCATCGGTGAGTTTGTGTACGACGGCAATCCGTTGCTCAACGCGGTTGCGGGCATTGGTCAACGTCATATCAACAGTGCGCCGTACGACGGTACCCTCGGCACGCTCGGCGACGGCGCGCGCGACACTGTCAGCATCGTACGTCGGTGGGTCCTCTGCCAGTGCGGTGTCGGGATGCAACATCGCGCTAATGCCGATTGTCGCGACGATCACGCTGGCCGCAACGCGTGAGCGCCGCGAATCGGGCTGCCCACGTTGCATCCATGCCTGCTGTGCGGCGAATAGTGCCGGCACGATCACCAGCGCTGTTGCGTAGCTGGCAAAGGCCGCCAGCGCAATCAATCCGCCGAAGCGTGTTAGCGTCGGCAAGTCGCTGATGGTCAATACCGAAAAACCGAGGCCGAGAGCTGCCGAATTGAAAAAGCATGCGCGCGCAACGCTTGGCAGCGCAGTTCTTATCGCCTGGTCCACACGCTGTGGTGTGCGCGACACTTCTGCACGCAGTCGATCGACGAGGTGAATCGCGAAATCAACACCGACGCCGAGCGCGATGGCGGCGAACATGGATGTGGCCGGCTCCAGATAGATACCGAGAAAGCCCATGCATGCGTATAGCGTCAGAACAGTGAACAGCACCGGCACCACTGCCATCAGGCCGACTAGCGCTGAGCGAAATACAACCATCGATGCGATGAGCACGAAGACCAGTGACAGGATGACGCCGTTGAAGTGCGATTGTTGCAGGCTCTGCATCCAGTGGTAAGTCACGGTAACGTCGCCAGTCAGCGAAGCGGTGAGGCCCGGTGAATTGAACTGTGTTTTCAGGTATTGCTGCAGCGCTTCGACGGCGACGCGGTTTTGACTGAAGTAATGTGCATCGAGTACGCCGCGTACCAGAGCATGCTGGTGATCGGCATCGATTTCCTCGTCGAGATCGCCGGGGTCGCCGGATATCTGGTAGATGAACAGCGACTCGGCGATAGCAGAATCCGTTGCCGGTAGTGGTCTGCTCGACAACGCATCCGCCGGCAGTCCTGTGACCGCGCCATGCAGCAGACTGATGTAGTCAACGATCGATACGGTTTTGGTGACGTGTGGCAATGATTCAAAATATGTCTGTAGCTGGCGGATCTTGTCCATCGCCTCGACAGTCAGTAGTGCATCGGGTGCATCACTTTCGATAATGACGTCGAGGAAGGCGGTGCCGGCGAACTCACGATTGATCAGCTCATCGGCAATGCGTATCGGTTCATGCTGGGTGAAATTCTCTACCTGCGAGCGGTCAACGCGTAGTTGCGCAGCACCGTAGGCGGCGATGCAAGTCATGACCGCGAACAATGCCAGAACAGCCCGGTGGTGATAAAAGGCGAACGCGCCGATATCGGCCAAGCGCTGACTCAGGGCGCCCGGACGGTCTTGCGCCCAGGTCGCAAACGCCGGGCTTTGGCCGGGATTCAGCAACATCATGATGTTCGGCAGTACGAGCAATGAGAATGCCCACGCCAGCGCCACACCCAGTGCTGCGAACACGCCGAACCAGATGATCGGCGGCATGACCGACATCAGCGCAATGCCACCGAAACCGGCAATCGTTGTTACGCTGGTCAACGTAATCGGCCTTGCCATTGACGTCATGGCGCCAACGACCAAATCGCGGTGCGCCTTGTCCGGATGCTGCGCGCGCAGTTGATAGAACTCCGACAGAACATGAATGGCATCGGCGACAGAAATCGCAACGATTACAATCGGCAGCGCGTTCGTGATGGCGAAAAACGCAACGCCGCTCAGCGCCATAATGCCGAGCGCGCCTACCGTTGCGCCAATGACGACACACAACGGGCCCGGCATAGCGCGTACCCGTCGGAACGTGATGTAGATGAAGGTGAGCACGAGCAGGAAAGCAAGCGGGACGAGCTTGCGTGCGTCGCGATCAATGTAGCGACTCAAATAGCCGCTGACGGCGCCGGGGCCTGCAACATGCGCGGCAGCAAGTGTCGGGTCGACGGCGGCGACGATTTGGCGCAATGCTGCGTATGTGATGTCGGCGTGATCGGCGTCAATGAGTTCGGCCATGATGATCGCGCCGCTGCCATCGTCGCTGACGAGCGTGCCTTGATGTGGCGCCATTGACCGCCAGCGCACGTAGCTGTCTTCGGCGGCTGCAGCATCTAGTGCATAGGTATCGACGTACGGGTCTATGCTGATTGCGTGCGCATCGCCACGAATCGATGATTCGCTCGCAAGGCTCATCACCCGATCAGCACGCACATTATCAAGGTTTTCCACTTGGTCCGTAATGTCGGCGATCAGCGATAACATCTGTGGGCGGAACACCGAGCCGCCATCGGTTGTGATCAAAGCAATGGCAACGGTGTCGGACAGACCGAACAGCTCGGTCGCGCGTGCATCATTGGCGAGCGCTTCGTGACCGGGTGGAATGAAGGCCTTGAGCGATGTGTTCTTGACAAGCGTTGTCATGCCAGCTGCGCACAGCGCAATAAAGATCAGCGCCGCCAGCAAGCTCAATGCAGGTCTTCGGGTAACGCGATAAAAGAATTGCTCGGTGCGATTGTTCATGACTGTAAGCCGCTAAACCTGACAGAGCGTTGCGGGAGCTGACGACGCCCGGCGCCGTGTCGATACACCTGCTCCTCAAGCTCATTCCAATCCAGAATGTGTGCAGGTAATAGTGGCGATGTTGTGCCGGGCTCAACGAAGTGCATCACTTCGTCGGCGGGCACCCATTGACCGCTACGACGCAGCCCGGCACGAGTCACGCCGACGGCAACGCACCGGCCGATCCTGTCGCGAAAACTGTGCTCGAGATAGAACCAGCGCGTATCCCAACCCAGAAGACGCGTGTGCACGCTGTAGCGCTGAGCGAGCTTCAGCGAGTGGCGAAACCGGATCACACCGCCCCCTAGCAGCGGCGCCCAACGTTGTTGCCGTATCGTGTTGGCAACCGGCGTTTGCAACATCCACTCGACACGCGCAACGTCCATGATTTGCAGGTAGCGACCATTGTTCATGTGACCGAACGCATCGATGTCGTTTGGCCAGACGCGAAACGTGCTATCCGCGCGATGATCCAACATGTGTTTTTCTTGACCGCGGTTACGGAACCAGATCAGTAGCAGGCGCAGATAGAGATTCATTATTATTTTTCCTCAATGCTTGGGGAAGTTACTGTCGTATGCTACAGATCCGTCTCATCGGCGCTGTCACGCTGATACGTGACAAGCCTGCAAAGCTATTGCAGCGCGACTAATACGGTTGTCGGGCGACGTCTGACGCGCAACGATTGCGGTGCCCGGTACTTGGGCAAGCAATACAGTACGGCGCAGTCTGCGAAAATGGTTAACGCCCGTGTTTTTGCAAGTGCTCTGTCGGATGCAAAGCGTAGTAACATTACGAGTCAGGGTTGCGGTCAAATCCGAGACCGGTACGTATCCTGAGCCCTATCACCTGCCACTACCCACGAAAGAGTGCTCTGCATGTCACCGGCTGCGATCGATATCCTCAACGACGTGTTTGGCTACGCCGCGTTCCGTGGTCAGCAAGCGGCGATCATTGAGTCGGCGATAAACGGTCGTGACAGTCTCGTGCTGATGCCGACGGGCGGCGGCAAGTCGCTGTGCTACCAGATTCCTGCAATGCTGCGCGATGGTACGGGTCTGGTGATATCACCATTGATTGCGCTGATGCAGGATCAGGTAGCGGCGCTGCACGAGCTGGGTATTGCGGCTGCGTTCCTCAATTCGAGTCAGTCGCCAGACGAGCAGCGCGACGTCATCGCCGCACTGCGCCGTGGAGCGTTGCAGTTCCTGTACGTGGCGCCGGAGCGATTGGCAACCTCGCACACCCGATCACTGTTGCGGGAGACGCCGCTATCGCTGATTGCCATTGATGAAGCGCACTGCGTATCACAATGGGGGCACGACTTTCGCCATGACTATTTAACGCTGGGTGAGCTCGGGACACTGTTTCCCGGCGTGCCGCGGATGGCGGTGACGGCAACGGCAACGGATCGAACGCGCAAGGAAATTGTCGAGCGGCTTGCGTTGCAACAGCCCGAGCGATTTATTGAGCCATTCGATCGCCCGAATATCAGCTATACCGTGCAGGCAAAGACCGATCCGAAACGTCAGTTGCTCAAGTTTCTGCAAGCGCATCGTGATGAGGCCGGTATTGTTTATTGCCTGTCGCGCAAGAAGACTGAAAGTACAGCCGCATGGCTGCAACAAAATGGTTTTGCTGCCGTTCCCTACCATGCAGGTTTGCCGCCGGAGACCCGCAGCGAACATCAGCGCCGATTCCTGGCGGAGGACGGCCTTATCGTTGTTGCAACCATTGCGTTCGGCATGGGCATCGACAAACCGGATGTTCGGTTTGTCGCACACCTGGATTTACCGAAGAGCATGGAATCGTACTATCAAGAAACCGGGCGCGCCGGGCGCGATGGCGAGCCGGCGCAGGCCTGGATGGTGTACGGCCTGCAAGATGTTGTGCGCCTGCGGCAAATGCTCGTTGAATCCGATGCGACTGACGAGTACAAGCGCTACGAGGGTTACAAACTCGATGCGCTGCTGGGTTGGTGCGAGGGCACGGCATGCCGCCGGCGCCCGTTGCTGGCGTATTTCGGTGATACGCTGACCCAGGACTGTGGCAACTGCGACGGTTGCCTGACGCCGGCGAAAACCTGGGACGGCACGCAGGCAGCACAAAAACTGCTGTCTGCCGTCTATCGTTGCGAGCAACGTTTCGGGGCTGCGCACATCGTCGACGTCTTGTTGGGCAAGATCACCGACAAGGTTCGTCAACACGGTCATGACCGGCTCAGCGTGTTCGGTATTGGTCAGGATTTGCCGGCGACCACGTGGCGCTCGGTTGTACGCCAACTCATCGTTGCTGGTCACCTGCACTCAGACGCCGAACGCTATGGTGCGCTGGTGCTGACGTCGACCAGTCGCGGTGTGTTGCGCGGCGAGACACCGTTACGTTTTCGCGAAGATCCGAAAGGGCCATTGGCCAGTGCGAAGCGCTCGGTGCAGCGTGAACCTATCGCTGAGGCGGACGAACCCTTGTGGGAGGCATTACGTGCTTGCAGGCAGACGCTCGCAACCGCACACGATGTGCCGCCCTATGTGATTTTCCATGACAAGACGTTGCACGAAATGCTCGTGCAACGTCCTCAGAACGATGCGCAAATGCTTGCTATCAGCGGCGTTGGGCAAACCAAGCTGGAGCGCTATGGTGAGGCGTTTCTGACTATTCTTCGCGACTGATACACGATGCTACGCGTGCTGGCGGGCACACTGATCGCCTATCGTTTCGGTTCGCGAACGGTCGGCGTTGCTCAATGACTGCCACATACCCGGAAACGGATCGCGTGCATTGAGGTTGCATGTAGGGCGGCTCGTATCGCGCAAGCTCTATCGGTTTCTGTTGGCCGGTTGTCGATAGGTATACTGTGAGCGTTGTCGGGGGGGAGAGATGCAATGACAAGCATACGGGCTATTGTTGTTTTCGTTTTAGTTTGGGCGCTGGCGGGTTGTTCCACCTTCGAGGTCGAGGGCGCCGGCTCGATTCGACCGGATGCCATCACGGGTAGCCAGACTGTGCACGGTTCGTTGTATGGCATTCAATGGGCGCCGCTCGTCACCGAGAAATGCGGCAATGATCATCTGTTCCGCGTCGAATACCACACTAACGCCTTGTTGTTGCTGACTGCAGTCGCCACGCTGGGAGTCTATGTACCGCAAACGGTGGAGTGGTGGTGCGTTGCCGCGCCCGACGACAGTGATGAGGCCGTATGGGATCCCGCCAGCGAGATGCCACCGCTATGACACTGCAGCAAAATATCGTCGTTGGGCTGGATGGTACGTGGAACGAACCCGAACGACAGCCTGATAGCAGTGTGACCGGTACCAACGTCGTCAAATTTCTGTCCGCGCTGACTCGGCGAGGCCAGGTGCAACACTATGAGAGTGGTGCCGGTACTCGTGCGTGGGAGCTGCTACCTGGTGGTATCTACGGGTATGGTTTGGACAAGCGCATTCTCGGTGCGTATCGCTTCTTGCGGCGGTGCTACAACGATGGCGGTATGAGCGCCGAGAACAGCAAGCTGTTTCTTGTTGGCTTTAGTCGCGGTTCTTATGCAGCCAGGCGATTGAGCGGACTGATTGCGCATAGCGGTGTCCCGGTGAGCAGCAAGGACGTCCAACGCGGTTGGGAAATGTATCTAAATCGTGATGTTGCCAGCGCGGCCGCGCTGAAAGCGCAAGGTCGCTACTTCGACATGCCCGTGGAAATGATCGGGGTGTGGGACACCGTCAAAGCCACCAACGATGCAGACTATGAGGATGACCGTCTGAGTCCCAACGTCGTTGCCGGCTATCATGCGATGGCAGTCGATGAGGTGCGTAAGTTTTTTCCGGTGCTGCGTTGGCGCGATGATCCGCGCGTTAGCGAAGTCTGGTTCAGCGGCTCGCACTCGGATGTCGGTGGCGGCTGCGCTGCGATGGATCTGTCTGACGTTGCACTAAAATGGATGATGCATCGAGGCGCAGGGCATGGACTGCGATTCAGCAAGCGCTACATCGATCGCCACGTCAAACCGAAAGTGCCAGGACGTTTGCATGATGCCTTTACCGGTATTTGGAAGCCGTACGGCCGCAGCGATCGGCCGATCACGACCGCGTGCGCCGTGCACGAATCTGTCGCAACGCAGCTGCAGGCTGCTGAGGACTATGCGCCGCCCAATTTGCCGCCGGAACCAAAATACGTCCGCGGCTAGCTAACGCGCTACCGATCGCTATCGCTACCGTCCGTGTTGCTTAGCAGTAATTGCCGGGCGGACGGCAGTTGCAACGCCCATTCGCGCACAGGCTTGTTACGGTCACCGCTTAACGTGGTCGCGGCGCGTATCGATCGGCTCAGCGCGTTGGCATTCAACCGGCGATAGTAGGAAAACTTTCCGGCGAAGAACGGCAGGACGTCTTCGAGTGTCCCGTCGGTATCCATTGCTAGTCGAAAACCGTCGTAGAATCGCCGCACCGCGTCAGCAACAGGCGTGTCCTCGGTGAGCTGCCCCGACGGCACGATCGTCCACGTGCGATCCGTCAGCAGTCGGCACAGACCCGCGTAACCATCTTGTCGCTGTTGCGTCCATTGCTCGGGTGGGATCAGGCTCAGCTCCCAGCGCTCATCGATAAAATACAGA
Source organism: Pseudomonadota bacterium (assembly GCA_038529355.1). Classification (GTDB taxonomy): domain Bacteria; phylum Pseudomonadota; class Gammaproteobacteria; order Steroidobacterales; family Woeseiaceae; genus CALBPI01. The sequence continues at coordinate 34,647 of JBCBDU010000002.1, read as the reverse complement.
TAGTTGTTCGCACCGATAGCAGGCTTGTATTTGAATTCGGCGGACAAGATCAGCATCGATGTAAAGAATTCCGCCAACACCTGTGGCTGCGGTTTGCTGACGACGCCGCGGGGCATCGAGGCGTACCAGTCCATCAGGAAGCCGATCGTGCCCTGGCCGTGCGCATAGGTCTCCGGCAGCGCGACCCCGGAGTCGTCATAGTGACGGCAGGTTAGTTCGCCTTGGCTATCCAGTGTGCCGGGGCGAATCGCGGTCGAGGGCTTTGTCGCGTCGGCGGATGTCTTTTTGGGCATTCGATGTTGTTATGCGAGGTAGAGCAAGATTGCAATATACCAACACTGAGCGGTGGTACGCGTGTGAATCGCTGGGGACGCAGCTCTGTCGACGTTGCATTGCGATCAGACAAAAAAAATCGCCCCCGCAAGCGGAGGCGATTGATCGATTCGGTTAACGAAGAACCAGAGGTAACGGTCAGGCCACCTCTGGTTCAACGCTGTGAACCTGCGATCACCTAGTCACTAGGCAGGTCGTCCTTGTCACGATTGCTCACAGTCGTGGTCAGGGCAAATGCCGTGTTCACGGTTGTGTTTTCATCGCCCTGGAAGCCCTCGAGTACCGAGTAGGTGTCATCAATGAACGCGACGTCAGTTGCATCGTCCGCACCAAAGATTCCACTCGGGCCGATGCCGGCCAGGTTGAACAAACCACCAGGACCTTCGTCCATCGTGTTCTGGTTGGTTGAGAACACACCGTCGGTATGGAAGTTGCCCAGGTAGTGGCCAGCCTCATGCGCCGTAATGTTTGCGACGACCTCAGCGACCATTTCTTCCTTGGTGATGCCCGGCGCGAGTACAACGTCGTTCAGCGAGAACGAGCCGTTTGCGTCGCCGCCGCTTGCCGGAGCACTGATGATGTCGAGCAACACCAATGCGGCGTCATTCAGCGCGTAGTTACCCGGGTCGATCGTCGACGCGATACCAATCGTGCTGATAAACGACTCGCTGATCGTACCGGAGATTTCAACCACGCTGACTTCATAGGTAACGCCGTTGATCTCGAACGAACCCTGATCAACCAGGTTTTCGAGCATGCTGGTCACGCCCGTACCGTCGTTACCTGCAACGACAACGTCGATGCGTTTGTTGATGCCAGACTCTTTGAGGTCGGTCAACAGGTTGTCACGGACACCGGCAGTCACGGCGCTCGTGATACGTCGTATATCATCGTCGCTGTTGGGCAGACCCCAAGCAGGCAGGAAGTCACGGAACGGCGTGTGATCGGTAACGAACGGGAAGCCGAACCATGGTGCCTTGTCGACTGGACCACCGTTGTAGTCGAGCCAGATCAACTGCACTGAATCACGCTGGATTTGCAGACCCGGACGACGCAACGCGATGTCCATTTCATAGGCACCAAAACCACCGCTCAATGCGATTGAGTACATGCCACTGGCTTCAGCAACGTAGTCGATTACGCCGGTGCCGTCGATTGGCAGCGGGCTCTCTGGCACGGCAAACGTACCGATACCGGTGACGCCTTTCTCGAACTCGCCAGCCGCGTTGAAGATTTCCAACGTTGGTGAGCCGTCAACACGTGCTGCAACGCCAAGAACGTCGCCTTTGTTCATGCGGAATTTGTAAACATCTGTTGCGCCGGTGCCGGTCGGGAACGCTCGCAGCGTGAACTGGTAATCGCCTTCCGATCCAATGGCGCCAGTGATAGAACCGCTGCTTGAGTCAAACGGATCAGCCGGCTCGAATGCGCCGAAGCCACCAATAGCCATGACAAACTCAAGGTCTGCGTCGCCAACGGTCAGTTGCACAAACGTGTCGAAACCGTCACCACCATCGTCTTGCTGGAAGATCAACGTGCCGTCGAGCAGGTAGAACGAAACGAACGGGTCGAGGTCTTCGAACGGCTCGTCGGTTTCCACCGATACTTCAAACGTCGTGTTGGCTGGCAAAGAGACTTGCACGAAGTCGTAGTCTGACGTGACGCCAGGGTTTGGGCCATCACCGATGGTGCCGGAGAACGTGATGCCGTCAGGGCCACCCGTTACGCCGGATTGCAGCGCCAGCGGAATCGCACCATCGTCTTCGGCTTGCACGAGTTCACGGATGACCAGCTCCTGGCCGAGTGAGCCTGTAACGAGTGCGGTGTTCTTCGATGTAACACCAGTTTTCAGGCCACGTACGCGCTCTGCTGTTTCCGGTGAGTCATTGCTGCCTTCTTCAGATTCTTTTTCGGTGTACTCAGCAACGAATGGCTCAACCGCGGCGCTGATGCTCGGTCCTGATGACGCGAGTGCGCCGTTGGTTGATGCAGCTGCCGAGAATGAGCGCAGACCAAACTGCTGTTGTTGTGCTGACATCATCGCTTTCATGGCCTTGACGCGAGCCATATGGTTGTCGTCAGCGGCCATGCCAGGCTTGAGCATGCTCAAACGTGGATCCGGCGTAATTGGTGATGACGGCAGGGTGAACGCATCAGCAGGCGAGAGCTTGTTAGCTTCCAGCGCCGCGTGATCTGGTGTGAATTCGGTGCCCCACAGAACTTCCTGTGCATTGGCAGCCGATGCGCCAAATGGCAACGCAACAGCAGCAAGCAACAGGGCCTTGCTTTTGTTGACCTTGCGTAAGCCCCGGCTTCGCTCGGTCAGTGAATGTCTAAGTGTTTCTGACATGTACCTCTCTCCAGGTAGGTATTGAGAACAAGAGTGTTGTTAACCACTTGTTACCCGATGGAGAGCGACACGCTCTACTCAAGTAACAGGTAAAGCGCGTCTGGGGCTCGTCTTCGCGACGACGTTGTTATTGTTGGTGTCCCTGGACATGTTGCGTTGAATGGTCAGCAATTCCGTTTCAATGGTTTTAGTGATTTTTTCTCGCCGGCGAAGACTATCACCATTTCTCGGTTATGTTCATCAAAGGGCAAATATGTAAAATCGCCGACGCTTTTTTCGCATCGACAACAGCAATACAGTTCGGCAAAACTTGCTGGAACCCGTTATGCAACTCCGTTCCGTAGTCGTTCCACGGGACAAACCGCATTGTGTACTTCATTGATTTTACACGTAACATTTTCGCAGGATTCATTGAGGTATGCCGAGTATGGTCTGAATGAAGCTTTCTCGACCGGACATTACGTTAAATCTTCAAGCCTTTTTCAACAGAAACTGATTTTGCGCAAATCGGCTGGTTTCGGGGTCTACTGCGTCGCGAGCGTTATGCCTGTGCGGCACGTTATGCGTCGTGATCGTTGCGCGGGTGGTGACGCCGCTGATTCGCGCAATGTGCTACCCAGGGGGGGGCAGAAGTGCCGCGGCGTCAGTACCCGTTAGTTTCGCTCGGTGTAGTATCAGTAAAATAGTTGTTTGGGATCGGGGGGACGTTACTGATGAAGACACAAGCTGCCGTAGCACTGAAAGCCGGTGCGCCGTTGGAGATTGCAACCGTCGATCTGCAAGGGCCTCAAGCGGGGGAGGTGCTCGTTGAGATCAAGGCGACCGGGGTGTGCCATACCGATGCCTTTACGCTGTCCGGCGATGATCCTGAAGGCGAGTTTCCGGTCATCCTCGGTCATGAAGGCGCTGGCATCGTGCAGGAAGTCGGTCCCGGCGTTACATCGGTGCGACCGGGAGATCATGTCATTCCTCTTTACACACCGGAGTGCCGCGAGTGTGATTTTTGCCTACACCCGCGAACGAACTTATGCCAATCGATTCGGGAGACGCAGGGGCAAGGCCTGATGCCTGACGGCAGCAGTCGTTTTAGTCTCGACGGTAAGCCGCTGCTGCACTACATGGGGTGCTCGACATTTTCCAATTACACGGTGTTGCCGGAAATCGCACTGGCGAAGATTCGCAACGACGCACCGTTCGACAAGGTGTGCTACATCGGCTGTGGCGTGACGACCGGTGTTGGTGCCGTGCTGTTCGAAGCGAAGGTTGAGCAGGGCAGCAACGTCGTCGTATTCGGGCTCGGTGGTATTGGTCTGAATGTGATTCAGGGTGCGCGCATGGCCGGTGCCACCAAGATAGTCGGTATCGACATCAACGAGTCCAAGGTCGCGCTGGCGCGAGAATTCGGCATGACCGACTTTATCAATCCGCGCAAAGTCGACAACACCGTCGACCACATCGTGCAGCTCACCGACGGTGGCGCGGACTACAGCTTTGAGTGTATTGGCAACGTCAACACGATGCGCCAGGCGCTCGAGTGCTGTCACAAGGGTTGGGGTGAGTCCTTTATCATCGGCGTGGCCGGCGCGGGCCAGGAAATTTCCACGAGGCCGTTCCAGTTGGTGACCGGGCGATCGTGGAAAGGGACGGCGTTCGGTGGTGCGCGTGGTCGAACGGATGTGCCGAAGATCGTCGATTGGTACATGGACGGTCGCGTCAATATCGATGATCTGATTACGCATACCATGCCGCTTGGAGAGATCAATGACGCGTTTGATCTGATGCATGCGGGCAAGAGTATCCGATCCGTCGTGTTGTTCTGAAGCGCGGCGTGACCAGGCAAGGCCAACAGCGATGAAGCTGCGTATTCTCGACAATGCATTGCGACTGCGGCTGTCGCGACCGGAGATTGATCGATTGATCGCCGGCGAGTGCGTCGAAGCGCAGACTGCGTTTCCCGGTTCGACGTCGTTGCGCTTTGGCGTCTACCCCGCCGCTTGTGACGATGTCACGGCAACATTTACGGCAGGTGCGATTGTCGTGCAGCTTCCACTCGCCGCGGCGCGCCTGTTCGCCGATGATGACGTCACGACGTTTACTGTCAACGTCAATTCGGGTGGGCAGTCACTGCGGGTGACCGTTGAAAAAGATTTTCAGTGCCTTGCGCCCCGCGACGAGGACGAGTCTTTGTTGTTTGCACATCCGCAAACCGGGCAGCGGTGCTAGCGATGCAGACTGACGATGCCGCTGATGCTGCACCGGCCTGGCGCACGGTTGCTGTCAAAAGGCGCCGACCGGACGGCGCGCACAGTGACGAGCAGGCAACGATGGCTGATGAGGTTGCCATCGAGATTCATCTGAACCAAACCACTGTTGTCGTGACGATGGCGAGTCCGTTGGATTTACCCGATCTTGCGGTCGGGTTTTTGGTCAGTGAACGTTTCCTCGAACCCGATGCCGCGATTCTCGATGTTGCCTGTTTTCGCAAACCGCTAGGTGTCGTTGTCAATGTGCGTGCCGAGATCGTTCAGCCCTTAACATCACGCTCGCGCACTGTGGTTGCGCGCGCCAGTTGCGGTTTGTGTGGCGTAACGACACTGGATGATGCCATTGCCGACTTGCCGCCAGTCACACGCCGATCGACACCCAGTGCTCAGGCGATCCATCGCGCAGTGGCGCAGCTGCGCCCGCAGCAGCCACTGCATCGGCAAACGCACGCCGTGCATGCAGCGGCCTGGTGTACGCCTGAGGGCAACCTCGATCTGGTGCGCGAGGATATCGGTCGCCATAACGCGCTCGACAAACTGCTTGGAGCGCGTATGCGCCGCGGCGAACCGACGCCAGGCTTTGTGCTGATGAGCAGCCGGCTCAGCTACGAGCTCGTGCAAAAAGCCGCAGCCCACGATGTCGCGACGCTCGTGGCTGTCTCGGCGCCGAGTACGCTTGCGGTCGAGATCGGACGCGCATTAGGCATGAATCTGATCGCGATTGCCCGTGATGACAGCCATACCATTTTCGTCGACAGCAGCGAGGCTGGTGATGTCTGACGACAAACAACGCGGTAAGCAAGCGGCTGGCGGTTGGGCTGCGCTGAAATCAGCAACGCAGCATTTGCGCGAGCAGCAGATAGTGTTCAAGGGCAACAAGACGCTGCTCGCAATGAATAAACCGGACGGTTTTGACTGTCCCGGGTGCGCATGGCCTGACGCCAATCCGCATGGTTCATTCGAGTATTGCGAGAACGGTGCCAAGGCCGTTGCGTGGGAGGCCACGGCCAAGCGCGCGGGGCCGGATTTTTTTGCACAGCACACATTGAGCGAATTGCGCGAGCGCTCTGACCATTGGCTTGAGGATCAGGGGCGGCTCACCGATCCGCTTCGCTACAACCGTGAGACGGACCGCTACGAGCCGGTTGACTGGCAAAGCGCGTTTGCTGAAATCGGTCGAACGCTGGCGGCGCTGGATGATCCGAATCAGGCGGAATTCTATACCTCGGGCAGAACCAGCAATGAGGCTGCGTTCTTGCTGCAGTTAATGGCGCGGTTGCTCGGCACCAATAACTTCCCGGACTGCTCCAATTTGTGCCACGAAGCCTCCAGCATTGGCCTGCCGCAATCGATCGGTGCAGGCAAAGGCACCGTGACGCTCGACGATTTTGAGCATTGCGATGTTATTTTCAGTTTCGGCCATAACCCGGGCACCAATCATCCGCGTATGTTGGGCACGCTGCGCGCTGCGGCAAAGCGCGGCGCACGTATTGTCGTGTTCAATCCGCTGCGCGAGCGTGGCTTGCAACGTTTTCGTGACCCGAAAAGCGCGCGCGAAATGTTGACCGGTGGGTCAACCCAACTGGCGACCGACTATTATCAATTGCGTATCGGCGGCGATATCGCCGCGATCAATGGCCTGTTAAAAGTGTTGTTCGAGCTGCCGAACGGCGTTGACGAGACGTTTGTGGCCGAGCATACGCAAGGTCTGCAGGCGTTGCGTGATTCTGTCGCGTCGCTGCAGTGGGCTGACATCGAGCAGGCCAGCGGATTGACGCGCGCGCAGCTAGAGTCTGCAGCGCAACTGTATGCGAATGCCCAGCGCGTCATCATCGCTTACGGCATGGGTATCACGCAGCATCGTCATGGCACGCAGAACGTGCGCGCGCTGGCGAATTTGGCATTGATCAAAGGCAACATCGGCAAACGCGGCGCCGGCATTTGCCCGGTGCGCGGCCACAGCAACGTGCAGGGCGACCGCACGATGGGCATCTGGGAAAAACCCTCGTCTGCATTTCTTGAGAACATGTCAGCGGGCATTGGTGTTGCGATGCCCGCCCAGCACGGCCACACCGTTGTGGAATCGATCGCGGCGATGGCCCGTGGTGCGTCACGGGTGTTCTTTGCAATGGGTGGCAACCTGGTTTCCGCCTCACCGGATCCTGACGGTGTCAGCGCGGCGCTGTCCGGGCAGGCGATGACGGTGAGCGTTGCAACGAAATTGAATCGTAGTCATCTTGCGCCGGGCGCAACCGCCTACTTGCTGCCCTGTCTCGGGCGGACTGAACTGGATCTGCAAGCCGGCGGTTCGCAGTCGATCTCCGTCGAAGACTCGATGTCGATGGTGCATGCGTCGCGCGGTGTGAATACGCCGGCCAGCCCGATGCTGAAATCCGAGTGCGCGATTGTTGCCGGCATCGCGCAGCATGCAATCCCCGATGCACCGGTTGACTGGCTACACCTGACCGAAGACTACGATCGTATCCGTGATCTGATTGCGCGTTGCATCGACGGTTTCGAAGATTTCAATGCGCGATTGCAGCAGCCGGGTGGTTTTCATCTGCGCAATGCCGCGCATCATCGCGAATGGCGCACGGCGAGCGGCCGTGCTGAGTTCGTCTCAACGCCTATTCCGGGCGTTGGCAACAGCGATTACCCGCACGAGCTGATGCTGACCACGGTGCGGTCGCACGATCAGTACAATACGACCGTGTATGGCTACGATGATCGTTATCGCGGCATCAAAAACCGGCGCAATGTGCTGTTCATGAACGCCGAAGATATCGCTGCGACGAATCTTACCGACGACGCATTGGTTAGTCTCCTGCATCGCGATGCCGATGAGGCCCGCTATCGATTAGACAATCTGCGTATCGTTGCCTACGACATTCCACGCGGTTGCTGCGCCACGTACTTCCCCGAAGCCAATGCGTTGATTCCAGCCGAACACTTCGACCAACACAGCTCGACCCCGGGATACAAATCGGTGCCGGTGCGCGTAGTGGCGAGCACGGCAGCAGCGAAGGGCTGATGTCGTTGTCTGAACCGGAACGATTCGAGGTGCATGTCGACGTTACTTCGGCCGCTGATCGGGCGCCGCCGTTGCTGTCGCAACGCACTGGCTTGACCGTGGGGCAAATCAAAAGCGCGATGACCAAAGGCGCTGTGTGGATCACGCGCAGCGGGCACGTACAGCGATTGCGACGCGCCGGTCGTGCGTTGCACGCCGGGGATCAATTACATTTGTACTACGACGCCAACGTGCTGGCGCAAGAGCCCCCCGAGCCGGCGCTCGTTGCGGACAAAGGTGATTACTCGGTGTGGCACAAACCCTATGGCTTACGTTCGCAAGGCTCGAAGTGGGGCGATCATTGCACGCTGGTGCGCTGGGCTGAGCAGCGCCTGACGCCGCAGCGTAATGCGTTTACCGTGCACAGGTTGGACCGGGCCGCCAGCGGCTTGATGCTGGTCGCGCATTCGAAGCGCTGCGCTGCCACATTGTCTGCGCTGTTCGCTGAGCGCCGCATCGATAAACAGTATCGTGCCGTCGTCGTCGGCGCGTTTGTGCCGGATGCACTGCCGTTGCGGATAGATGCGCCGCTGGATGGTAAGCCGGCCGCAAGCGTTGTCATCGCAGCGCATGTGCACACCGACAAGCAATGCACCGATGTCGAGTTACGTATCGAGACTGGCCGCAAACATCAGGTGCGCCGCCATCTTGCGGCGTTGGGTTATCCGATTGCCGGCGACCGGCTCTATGGCCAGAGCAGCGAGGACGATATTGACTTGCAGTTGACCGCCTATCGTTTGGCTTTTACGTGTCCCATGAATGATGCGCTGGTCGTGTTCGAGCTACCTTGCGCCTAGCACCAACACTTCAGTCCGCTGCGGCGAGCGCAACGTTTCTGGCTTCAGCTTCCTGCCAATCTTTCGGCATAAGTTTCGCCGCCCAGAAAAATGCAGCGATCGACACGATATACGGTACAACCAGTGTCGTAATGGCCAACCGTAGTGCATGCACATCGCCATACTGCGGTTCCAGCATCGAGCTGACAATGCCGACATAGGTCGGACCGCCGCCCAGTGCGATCAGGTTCAGGATCAGAAAAAACAGCGCCGTCGACATCGCGCGCATGTTGATCGGAGCGAGCGTTTGCGCGGCCGCAAAGCTGGGCCCCAGATACACGCCTGCAGCAACGAGGTAGACGGTGACCAGCGCCAGATGCGCGTAGATGTTGTGTACCCAGAACGCTGCGATCAACGCTGGTACGCCGATGATCAGTACGCTGCCGGGCATCCAGCCGTACGCGCTGACGTTCTTGCGTGCCAGTTTTTCGGTGATCACCGCGCCGTAGTATGTGCCGATGCCGTAGCCCACCAAATGAATCAGGCCTTGCATGTACATGAGCCAACGAAAACGGCCGTTGCCTGCACCGGGCGCGTACTCTGGTTGAAAACGCGTGATGTAGTCGATGCCCCAGTTGGATACGGCGTAGCTGCCAAAACTGACCCAAGCGATGCCCATACACATCGCCCACCAGCTCGGAATTTTTGCCAGCGTTGTCACCGATTCGCCGACGCTGACAGACTTGATCGTGACGTTGGCGCCTTCCATCTGGCCACGTTTGGGTTCGCGCAGCACCAATGCCATGATCAGCGCCAGTCCGATACCGGCGACGCCGAGCGCGACGAGCGTGTAGCGCCAACCTAGCGTCTCAACTAGCCAGCCGGCCAGTACGTAGGAGAATGCAATGCCGATAGGAATACCCAGCGAATAAACGCCAAGCGCGCTGGCGCGCTGCTCTTTCGGGTAGAGGTCAGAGATGATCGAGTGCGACGGTGGTGAACAACCAGCCTCACCAATGCCAACGCCTGTGCGAGCCAGCAACATGCTGACGAAGCCGGTCGCCATGCCGGTCAGCGCCGTGAAGCCACTCCACAGCGCGAGTGACGCCGTGATGATTTTCGTGCGGCTGTAACGGTCAGCCAACCAGGCAACGGGTATACCGACTGTCGTATACAACAGAGCGAAGCCAAAGCCTTTCAGCAAGCCCAGCTGCCAGTCTTCGAACTGCAGGTCGGCTTTGATGCTCGGTGACAGTGCGCCGATGATCGAGCGGTCGACGAAATTGAAAATGTACGCCAACGTCAGCAGACACAAAACTAACGTGCGATATGCGTTGCTCTCAGCCGCTTGATGCTGGCCCATAAACATCCCCCGTAAACCCCAGCCATACTGTACCGGCGGCGGCGATGTATTGATACTGCCGGAGCCGCCCAATTTTGGGGCAGCGTCAGCCTTGCGGTGGTTTCGGGATCAGCACTGGCGTGTTGGCTTTGTAGGCTTCGTAGTCTTCCTGCCCACCCCAACGCTCGTCGGACTTTTCCTCGAGCATCGGCACACCGCTGACCTTCGTCAGCAGGAAGGTCACGAAAAACGGTGAAATCAGCGTGGCCCACTGCCAGCCCTGCAAGACCGGAATCGCAACAATCGCCATACCGATCCACAACACGATTTCACCGAAATAGTTGGGATGGCGCGACCACGCCCACAGACCGACGTTGATGAATTTGCCTTTGTTATCCGGATTGGCTTTGAACGCGGATTTTTGCCGATCCGAGACAATCTCGATCAGGAAGCCAGCAGCCCAGATCAGGATGCCGATGATGCCGACGACGCCCAGCGGCACGCGCGTGCCACCGGTGATCACGGCCCAGGAAGCCGCAGCGGTCAGCAACACCCATAGGCCTTGCAGCGTCCATGCCATCAGGAAGCGCAGCGGCCGGTTCTTGATGTCGTCAAAACGGCTGTCTTTGCCATCCTTCGAGATACGCATGAACAAGAACGTTGCGAGCCTGAACGACCACACGGCGACCATGCCGGCAACCAGCATCGCGCGCAGGTCCAGTGGGCCCGATAAATACACCGCGACAGCGGTCGTGGCGATGTAGGTCACGCCGCCAGTCAGGTCATAGTAGTGCTCGGTTCTGGCCAACGCTGAAGGAATGAACACGAGCCAGTTGATGGCGAATGCGAGTGCACCACAGATCGCGAATACGGGCAGCCCGTTGAAGGTGTCACCATTGTCGCTGCCGGCGAGGCTGATCAGTGTGCCGAGCACCAGTGCAATCGTAATTGCGATGAGAATTTTTCCGTTGCTGCGTTCGGCCATGATCTGTCTCCGGGCGATTGCGGGTTTGAGTTGCTTTCGTCAGCGCACACCGATCGGATGCGCAGCCCTCTATTATAGGTATAAAAGCGGCTCGCGCGCGTATGCAGTGCTATCATGCCGCCACCTCGCGCGCTTTTCCTGCGCGCACAACTCCCCTTTTGAGTACGCCTGATGTCCCAGCCAACACCGGCCACGGTCCGTTTCCGTGATTTGCAGCTTCGTGAACCTCTGATCAATGCATTGGAGGCAATTGGTTATGAGACGCCAACGCCGATCCAGCAACAGGCGATTCCGCACATTCTGGACGGTCGTGACATGCTCGGGCATGCGCCCACCGGAACCGGTAAGACTGGCGCATTTGCACTGCCTTTGTTATCGAGCATCGATGTGCAGAGTAACGCCACGCAAGTTCTAACGCTGACGCCAACGCGTGAGTTGGCGATCCAGGTTGCGGAAGCCTACCAACGCTACGCCTCGCAAATGAAAGGCTTCCATGTGCTTCCGGTGTATGGCGGTCAGGAATATGGCGGTCAGATTCGCCAGCTCAAACGCGGTGTGCAGGTCGTGGTTGGCACGCCGGGTCGCCTGCGTGACCACATGAGCAAAGGCACGTTACGGCTGGATCAGCTGCGTGCTGTGGTGCTCGATGAGGCCGATGAGATGTTGCGGATGGGGTTCGTCGACGAGGTCGAGTGGATTCTGGAACAGGCGCCATCGGAGCGACAGACCATCTTGTTCTCGGCGACGATGCCGAAACAGGTTGAGCGTATCGCAAGACGCTTTCTCAAAAATCCTGCTGAGTGTTCGATCAAGGCGCGCACGACAACGGCGGAGACCATTCGCCAGCGTTATTGGCAAGTGAGCGGTCTGCACAAGCTCGATGCATTGACGCGTATCCTCGAAGTGGAGTCGTTCGACGCAATCCTGATTTTCGTGCGCACAAAGACGGCGACAACAGAACTTGCCGAAAGACTCGAAGCGCGTGGCTACGCGGCGGCGGCGATGAATGGCGATATGGCGCAGAAACAACGTGAGCAAATGGTCTCGCGCTTGAAACGCGGCGGTCTGGATATTCTGGTGGCGACCGATGTTGCGGCGCGCGGGTTGGATGTCGATCGCATCAGTCATGTCATCAACTACGATGTACCTTACGACACTGAAGCTTACGTGCATCGTATCGGGCGAACCGGTCGGGCGGGCAGGCAAGGAGACGCAATCCTGTTCGTGTCGCCGCGCGAGCGTCGCATGTTGGCGGCGATTGAGCGCGCGACGCGACAGAAAATCGAGCGCCTTGAGTTGCCAAGTGTCGCTGCGGTCAACAACAAGCGTATTGCCGATTTCAAACAACGTATCACCGATACGCTGGGTGCAGGCGAGCTCGATTTCATGCAAAGCCTGATCGAGCAGTATCGTGAAGAACACGACGTGTCGGGTGTTGAAATCGCGGCTGCGCTGGCGCAAATGGCGATTGGCGAGCAAGCGATGTTGCTGCCGGCTCAAGCCGATCGCGGGCACGGCTCGATGAAGCCGGTGCGCGATGTGGAAGCGGGCGCCAAACGTTATCGCATCGAGGTGGGTCACTCGCATGGCGTTAAACCCGGCAACATCGTCGGTGCGATTGCCAACGAGGCGGGCTTACGTGGCGAACATATCGGCCATATCGAAATCGACGAGCATCACAGTCTGGTGGACTTGCCGGCCGGCATGCCGAAAGAGATTTTTGAAGGCCTGAAGCAGGTCGTCGTGTGCGGTCAGAAGCTTGCGATCTCATTGGTTGGCGACGGTGGCGTAACCCGCAGCCGCAAGCAAAAAGCCCGCGCCAATACCAAGCGCAACGATCGACGCAAGCCTGGTGGTGTGGGCAAGGCCAAAGGCAAAGATGCGCCGCGCGGCAAACCAAAGGGTAAAAAGCCGAAACCGAAAAAGCCCAAGAAACCGAAAAAACCGCAAGCCGGCAAGCCACGTCGTCCCAAGGCCTGATCAGGCAGCAAGCCGAGCCGTCCCAAAACCTGGTCAGTCATCAAGCCACGTTGTCCCAAGGCCTGCTCGCTCACCTGGCTCCCAAGCTACGCCGGGCTGAGACTTGATCGGGCACAAAGCGGGTCGACTGCGCTACCTACCTGCCTGAACGCGCCTTGTTCGACATCGGAAAATAAATACGCTGACATGAAATGTTCACGGGGCTGCCTAGGTCAATTACGTCAACAGCAACATGCTGACGAATTGACTCAAGGAGTTTTACGATGAGCAAAATGACACGCGCGGCGCAAGTTCTGACGCTGCTTTATACAATCCTTTCGGCGGCGACGCTTTTTGGCCTTAACGCTTCGGCAGAAGACGCCAGCGGTACCTGGATCAAGCGTTCGCAAACGATTAAAGGCACATGGTCGATCGTGGAAACGGACGAAGGACGCTTTCTGGAATTGGACGCTGCGTTCAAAACGCGCAATGCGCCGGACCTGAAATTGTTTTTGTCGCCGCTGGATGCGAGCGACGTCAAGGCGAAGAATGCGACCTCAGGCAGCGTGTTGATCGCACCGCTGCGAAAGAACAAGGGCGCTCAGCGTTACCGGATACCGGCAGACATTGATCTGGACCAATTCAAGACGCTGGTGTTGCACTGTGAGCAATACACGAAATTGTGGGGCGTCAGCGCGCTCTAGGATCGCGCGATAAAAAAGGACCCGGGCGACATCGCTGCCGCCCGGGTCAATCGCCACACGTCGTGGAAGCTACTCGAATTGTGTGACGTACGGCATTTGCTGATAGACCAGTCGGGCGTTTGAGAACCCAATCAGGTCGGCGCGGCCATCCCCATTGATATCACCAACAATTCTTGGGCCGTAGTCGCGGCAGATAAAGGTAGGTCCACAAGGGTTAGCGCCCGGGCCCGGGCTCGGGAACGGTGACGGTGGTGTCGGTAGTGTGTAGTCGCGATACCAGTCGGTTGTGCTCACTACATCGAATCCGCGCGCAAGGATGCGCTGGTCAGTAAACACCCGTGTACCCTCGGCGCCCAGCTCGTTAATGCCAACCGCAGTGCCGGCGGCGCCGAATCCAACCAGATCGACCAAGCCGTCGGCATCAACATCGGCAAGATAACGCGGGAAGACGCCGAAGCCTCGTCTGCCCTCGATGTCTCGGTTATCCGCCCAGCCATCGTCGGTGACAAAGTCGTCGGTCAGCGTCTGGCGATTTACCGAGAAGGAAATTTCTTGTGTCGTCGACGTATTCACGTATTGCACGACGACCGCACCGGCGGCGGCAACCAAATCGGGCAGCTCGTCACCCGTCGTGTCGTGAACCCAACGTTTTTCCCGCCCGACGCGGTATCCCTGATCGAATCCGAAGCCGCGAAACTGATTGATGTAGGCACCGAAGCTGCCATTGCATTGCGATTGGTTGGTAAATGTGTCGGACTGGCCGAACAGCACGATGTCGGCGCAGCCGTCATTATTCAGGTCGGTCACCCAAATCGGGAATCGGGTGCGGTCCGGATAGCGAGCGTCAAAAGTCGTTCCGTCGAATCTGGACAGCATTGTCAGTTGCGTGCTGTTGCTGGTGTAGGTAGTCACCGCCTGATCTGCTGCGCTGGCGTGCACAAAGTCGATCAAGCGATCGCCATTGATGTCGGCGAGGAAGGCCTGATCGCGGCTGGCGTTCCAGTTCAGACCACTCAACCAGGTGACCGGGTCATCAAAGCCTGCGCCGTTGTTCAGGCCGTAGCTGACGGTACCTTCACTGGCGTCAACACCGACAATGTCTAAGTCGCCATCATTGTCGATATCAGCGAACAGTCGCGGGTCCGTTTTCAGGCCTTCGTAGATACTCGGTATCCAGTTGCCTGTCGACCAGGTCGAGAACGGTTGCAAGCCATCTGCCGAGCCCAAACTGACCAGCGTCGTGCTGTTGGAGATGACGAGGATGTCATCATACCTATCCTGATTCAGATCTACCGCTGTGCGCAAGTGGATGCCGATACGATAGCCACCGTTGTAGCCGAGGCCGTCAGGGACTGGATTCTCCGGTGCCGTGAGTCGCACCATTGCGGTTTCATTGAGCTGGTTGGCAGGACTGTCGTCGTCGCTCGCGTCCAGAGAGATCTGGTAATCGCCAGGACCTGGGTACGTATTGCGAATCAACGGTATCGTGCGTTGCGATTGACCGCCGGGAGCTGTTTCGAACGTTTGTTCGGCGATGCCATCAGAGTCCCAGTCAATGCTCGCTGTTGCGACCACGCGCGGTGCCTCTGCTGAAATCGTGCCCGTGGTCGCTACATCGAATGGCGTGGATGGGGTGTTAGGGTCTTCGCCCAGCAGCAGCGGCAACACAGCAAATAGCGGTTCGCCACCATTGTTGCGGTCGCTGCCATCAAGCTCACCATCGCCATCGGTATCCGCGTTGTACGGATCAAGTAACTCGGCAAACTCTTCGCGGTCGCTGAGTCCATCGTTGTCGTAGTCGGCGATGAGCGGTGATGAGGTCACTTCCGCGTCGGCGTAGCGTTTCGGGTCCTGTACGTTAACGGCATTGACGCGCCAGCTTTCGCGGACTTCCTCGAAATCGCTGCGTCCGTCACCGTCCGTGTCGGCCGACAGTGGGTCGGTGCCATGCAACAACTCTTCGCGATAACCCAGGCCGTCGTTGTCCGGGTCCTCGAGCAATACCAGCAGCACTTCGTCGAAGGCGCGCACGTCGATATCGTCCAGCGAATAGCTCTCTCTTTCCGGATCAAAAGTGGTGATTTGCGTGTCGGTATCGCCGATACGTTTGTGCGTCACGACCCAGCGCCCGGTGCTCGAGGACAGGTTGCGCACCGTTGCAAGACCGGTGCTGTCTTCGTCGTAGGGGATGCGCAATATGTCATTGAGCAGTGCAGCCAGCGAGCGGCCGGGCTCATCAGGAACGACGTTCGTGGACGCACGATAAAATTCGGTCGCTGCATACGGACCGTAATCGATGACGAGTTTGGCGGTGCGCCGGTTGATGTCCTGTGCCTGCAGTGCGACTGATTCATCTGACGTATCGATGATCGTCACGTTACCTTGCTCGAGCTTTAGCGAGCGCGTGTCGGTGAGCAAGCTGCGAATGGTTGGCAGCGAGATTGACGTGCGCTCGAAGCGCAAGTTGTTAATGGATTCACCGGCCTCGAGATCGATTGCGGTAAACGCGGTGTCGCGTGCGAGTGTGCCGACGGCGGAGAAAGGCTTGTCGCCGTCGTTGACGCGCACGGCAACCAGATCCAGCGCTTCGATGCGCAGACTCAGGTGACCGGAGTTAACGATGTTCACACCAACGCCGATGAAACCGTCTGATGCGGTTGTCGTGGTTTCAATGTTATTGGCCAACATGCGCTCCCAGGCTTCGCGGTTTTCCTGGCTGTTGGTTGCATCGAAACTGACGGTTGCTTCGGCAGTGACCTTGACCTGAGTTTCGACTTCGGCTTTCGGGCCGGCAAGACTGGCACCGGCGGTCGCGGATTGTGATGCCTCGACGCCGAGGGTTGTGCTGGCGCCAAACGTGGTTGAGCTGGTATTTGATGTCGATTGCGCGCGCGTGGTCGTTACCGTTTCCGTACTCGAATTTTCTTCGGTGATGTTTGCGCCGATTTCAGGCGTTTCCTGAATCTCGATGCGTATTTCCGGCACATCAGCAACGAGCGGATTGAAGCGGAAATTGTTGACGCTGGGATCAAAGGTCTGCACCTCGTCACCATCACTGTAGCCATCGCCGTCGGTATCAGGGTCTTCCCAGTTCGTGCCGTAGATATTCTGCTCATCGGCGTCGGTGATGCCGTCCATATCAGTATCCACTGCAGATGCGGTCGTGCAGGTGACTGTAACGTTCGTGACGTCGGCGGTCGCCGTACCTGACCCGTTGGCGACGGTGCAGGTCTGCGTCGGGCTCACCGGTTGCGTGGTGACCGTCACGTCATAGCTCGCACCGCTGTTGATTTCAGTTGCAAACGTGAAGTTGCCGTCGGCAGCAATCGCGAGCGAGTCGGCGCCGTTGTTTTGCAGCGTCAGTCCGCTGCCAGCGACGCCCGATGCTGTGCCACCGATGCTGAACGTTGTCGGTGGTGGTGGTGGGGGTGGTGGCGCAGTGATTTCACCGCCACCACCGCCACCACCACAAGCGGTCAGCAACAAGCTGGTTAAGGCAATAACGCCAAGACGTGTGGGCTGGCGCCCGATGGGTATTGTGATCATTGTTCTCTCCACTATTCGTGTGCGGACAGTAGAGAAAGCGTGATTTGTTGATGAATTTGCCCACTGGGGGTCAAATCATTTAGATGTTATGACAAATGGCTTGTCTTTTACGGCGTTATTTTGGCGTGATATTCGCTCGATGCGTATCAGCTGCGCATCGTTTCAGGTACAGGTTTCGAACCAACTCAAGCCGTGTCTTGCGCATCTTCAGCGGCAAATTGATCAATCGCTGCCGCTGCCGTCTCGGCCGCTGTTTGCGCCGATTCTGGCGCGCTGACGACGATCGTCTCGCGCAGCAGGCTCAGCTTGAAGCCTTCACGGAAGAACAGTGTGTCCTGACCGTTCGCGCTGTCGAATCCGTTGCGCGTGCTGTCCAGGAAGCTGCTGACCAGCTCGAAGAATTGACGCAGCGGATTGTCGTCTGTCGTAGCCGCGGGTGCTGCGGGTGCTGCGGGTGCTGCGGGTGCGGCCGGTGCCTCGGCGTCAGCGATCGGTGCTGCGTCGTCGGTCGTCGTGCCTGCATTGGTTGGCGGCGTGAAGATCAGCGCATCCGGAATTTCCTTGGCCGATTTCAACGCCACGTTTTCAATCGGCAGAATCGGTGCGGCAGCCTCCGGCGGCAAGGCCGGTGACGGCGCAGGTTGCGGCGTGATCGGCTGCTGCGCGACAGGGGTTGGTGTTACCGGCGATTGCGTGGTGCTTTGTGCATAGCTCGCTTGCGTGGTTTCGGTGCTCTTGAAGCGCAGGTTGACCAGCGACAGTTGTTCCTGATCGAACGCGAACTGTTCGGCATTGTTGAATGCCGCGGCGATGTCACCGCCAAAAAATTCATCGGCGATGGCCGAGGCTTGATCAATGACCGACTGGATGGCGGCTTGCTCATCATCATCAATATCGCCGTCAATTTGCACACGGACGGTGTTGGTTTCGCGGAAGCTGACGCTGGTGCGCGTCACTGAGCCGTCGGCGTCCTCGAACGCAGCATCGCGTGCCTGCAAGGCGTCGATATTGACGATACGTACGTTCACTTCATCGCCATCCTGCGTCTTGATGCGGATTGATGAGCTGTCGGTGATCTTGGAGCGTATGCTGAGCACGCTGGTGGTCGCATCAACATTGTTTTCGGCGCGTGCTGCAATTGCGGTCAAGCCCTGGTTAATCAAACCTTCGGTCAGATCGATGTCACCAATGTCGGCGCGCGCACCGAGCGCTTCGCGCAGGTATTGAGCAGATTCGCTAACCGTACTGCGAAAGCTGATGATCGAGCGGGCGCCACGCGTCGGCGCCTGGTCAACCAGTTGTTGTGCAGCACCCAGCGTTTCTCTGGCGACGCTGTCGGCATTGGTGTCGCTGGCGCTCGCGTCATAGGCGGGTACGACCGGTGCGAAACGCGCGAAAAACTTGGCCGTGATCGATGTTCTGAGCTCCTGCCGGAACGCATCTACTGCGCGGATCGTGCTACTTACCGACGTGTCATCAACGCCTTGCGTGCGTTTTGGGTCGCTTAGCGCGGTGTTGGTCAGCAGGGGGTTGCTGGTCGCCGGTGAACGGGTCAGATCTGAAATTTGCATGGCGCAGCACTCCTGTTGCTAGCTCCAGCCGCCCGCGCTCATTGCCGGGCTGGCTTATGTCATCTATGTCCTGAAGAGCGTAGCGGCCAATGCGCAGATTCTTTAAGTTTCGCAGCGAGTGCTCGCCTTGCGGCGCCGAAGGCCGCATCATAGGCGGTTTGTTGGAAGCATTGGCGAACCCATGTTTGAGTCCGGCCTATATGGCGCAAAGACAATATTTGTCGTGACAGTTGTGATTAGCCTGCTCGGGCTGTTTCAACTGCCGAAAATCATCGACCAGTGTCTGTTCCGGCCCTATTGGTTCTTGAAGCGCAAGCAATACGACACGGTGATCTTGAGCGGTTTCGTGCACGCGGATCTTGGTCATCTGGCGATGAACATGATCACGTTCTACTTTTTTGCGTTCGAGCTTGAGCGGCGGCTGGGCACGGTGCCGTTCGTGGTGTTGTATGTGTTTGGCTTGATCGCAAGCTCTATCTACACCTGGTATCGGCACCATGCGAACCCGAACTATGCAACGTTAGGGGCGTCCGGTGCGATTGCGGCTGTATTGTTCGCTTATATTGTTTATGAGCCATTCAGCACGCTGATGATCTTGCCACTACCGGTGCCTATTCCAGCGTTCGTGTTCGCGTTTTGCTATGTCGGCTATTCCTACTGGGCCTCAAAAAACGCTGGCGGCAACATCAATCACGATGCACATCTGTGGGGCGCGATCAGTGGATTAATTTTCGTGTTGCTGTATGACCCGTCTGCCTATCGCGCGTTGTTGAACCAGTTCTAGCGGCTCGCTTGGTCACAATAAAGCGGCAGTCTGGCGCGCGGCTTACTCGGTGACCGTAATGGTGATCGTCTCGGAGTAAATCATTGGCTCATGCGGGATGTGCAGGTGATCGCCGAGCACAAGTGTTAGCTTGTACGTGCCTGGTTCGAGTTCGACCGTCGTCTCGGTTTGCCCGCCGCCAAAGTGTTGATATTGGTCATTCTTCGGGATCGGCAGACCTTCGGGTGGCAGCGGCGCGTTGATCACTAGATGGTGATGACCGGTCGCCGGCGTATCGGTACCTGCAGGTGCGATCCCGACATTTTCGGCGCCGAATGTCACGCTGACCGGTGACGATAGCGTGTCGCCATCCGCAGGTGTGACGAAGTAGACGCTTGCATTGTCCGGTGCGGCGGTGCGTGGCAAGCCGGGCGCCGGCGTTGCTTCTGCAGGGGTAGTGGCGGCTGCCGCAGGCTCAGCCGTTTTTTGAGCTTCGGGCGCTGGCGAGCAGCCGGTTAGTGAAAACGCGCAGAGCAAGCCTAGTGTGGCGACGATCGGGTAGCGGTTCGGGTTGTGCATGCGTGATCTCTTGCGGCAATGAATCTGCACATGATGATAGCGCGATCTGCACGCTAATGCCGCGTGCACCGAGTCGCACCGATAAGCGCGACCCGGTGCATTGGTGCGTTACTTGCTGATGCGGCGTCCGCCGAAGAAGTAGCGAATGCCGAAAGTCAGCGAATCGACGTCGCCAGCGAGGTCTACGCTAACGCCCGCAGCAAACTGCGGCGTGAAGTAGTAGTCGCCTGCCAACTGGATGAATGTGTCCGAGTCATCGAGGTCGGCGTAGTTGACTGAGGCGCGCGCTTCAATTTGTTCATGGAACTTGGCGCGGATACCGCCGACAACCTTGAAGCCGGTTTCATCGTCATCACCGAAGTTTGTGTCTACTTCACCCAACAGGATAGAGCCGGTCGCGAACAGGTCGAATGCCGGGTCGATCGCCCAAACGTAACCACCGCCTGCTTCCAAAATGGTGAGCTCAACGCCACCGTCGAAGTCCAGTGATTGGTAGCCACCAACAATGATCCAGTTGTCGGTCACATTGTAAGAGCCGCCAAATTGGAAGCCGTCGCCGTCGGCGCTGCCGATCTCCGCTTCAACGAAGCGCAGTTCGAAATAGTCGTAGCTCACGTCCGTTGCTGAGGCCGTTGATGCGGCCAGAACAGCAGCACTCGCCAGTGCCTTGATGAAAGTCATTTTTTTCACAGTTATCTCCATATGTTTTCACGTCGGAAAACGAAAAGCGTACGCGCGATGCGTGCGAATTGTGTCGAGCGCTGACGTTTAGCCCAAAGCAAGCGCCAAGCAGCCAAGGCACATTCTTGTGCTAGCGGCGCGTATGTTACTGATTCACGAGCCTTGCGCCAGTCTTACGTCAAAATCAGCGTCGCACTTTGGCGACAGTCGCTCGTGACTTTTGGCACATTTGCATCGCCATGGCGAATGGCAAGGTAGGAGCCGTCAATTCACTCATTTCGGGAGTCATGCCATGAACGCCTCTATTCGAATCACCGTCGCATTGCTTGCTTCAGCCCTTTTCGCCGCGAGCGCCCAGGCTGCGACGTTGACAATCACCGTCACGGAGATCGAGCAAACAGAAGGATTCGTGATGATTGCGCTGTTCGATTCTGCCGCGGCCTACGAGAACGGCGGCGAGGCCATTCGCGGTTTGCGCGTGGCCGTAGAAGGTGCCGAGGTAACGACTGAGGTAGAAGGCCTGGAGCCGGGCGACTATGCGATCAAGCTCTACCATGATGCGAACGGCAACGGCACGATGGATATGAATCCGGTTGGCATACCACTCGAGCGTTACGGGTTTAGTGGCAACAAAGGGCGCTTCGGTGCGCCGCCGTTCGCCAAGGCAGCGTTTACTGTTGCCGAAGCTGCGGACAACGAAACGCTCATCAAGTTGCGCTAGCGGGCGCGTTTCACCACAGGATGCAGGTCATGGACAAACGTCAATTCTTGAAAACATCTCTCGGCGTTGCGGCCGGATCAATGCTGCCGTTCGGCGTTGGCGCGCGCACAGCGCAAGCCGGTGCATCAACACCGCAGCCAGACTGGTCGCTCGGTTGGAAGAGCATTAACACGGATACACTACCACCAGTTGCATTGTCGCTTGACGGTGAGTTACCCGAAGCATTGACAGGCAGCTTGTATCGTAACGGGCCTGCGTTGCTTGAGCGCGCTGGTCTGCGCTATCGGCACTGGTTCGATGGTGACGGCATGATTCAACACTATCGCATCGACGGGCAGCGCGTTACGCACGAAGCGCGTTTCGTGCAAACGCAGAAATACCTGGAGGAACAGGCTGCCGGTCGTTTCCTGTATTCGGCGGCTGGCACGAATATTCCCGACGGCGAGGCATCGGCGAATAACGATACCGGCAACGTTGCGAACATTTCCTTATTGCCGTGGAACAGCGAACTGTTGGCGCTTTGGGAGGGTGGGTCTGCCTACAGGATCGATCCGACCACGCTGCAGACTCTCGGCCGCAAGGACTGGCGTGACGATCTCAGGCACATGCCATTTTCGGCGCATCCGCTGCGCGAGCGCGACGGCACGTTGTGGAACTTTGGCTCGGCACCGTATGCGGGGCGCAACGGTAAGCTGTTTGTTTACAAGATCACGCCGCGCGATGGGATGGTCGCCGCGCAACCGGTCACGCTGCCGATGGCGGGCTACATTCACAGCTTCGCGATGACCGAGAAGTTCCTCGTATTCTATTTCGGCCCGCACCGATTCACCCCAGGCGCCGATACCTTCGTTGACAGTTTCCGGTGGGCCGGGTCAGAGGCGAGCAGAGTATTGTTGGTGGACAAGAATGATCTGACCAGCCATCGCTGGTTCGAAGCGCCTGCCGGGTTTGTGTTCCATTGCGCGCATGCTTACGACGAGGGTCGTGACGTCGTCGCGCAAATGTGCCTGTATCCGAATGCGGATGTCATGCAAACGGGTATGGTTGAACTGATGGCGGGTACTCGCGGCGCACATTATCCAGACTACGCCCGGGCGCGTTTCGCCGAGTTGCGGCTGGATGTACAGGGTGGTGCGTGTCGTAGCACGACGACCGATCTGTTGATGGAATTCCCCGGTATCGATGCGCGGTTCGATGATCGATCCACAAGCGTTTTTGGTGTCGGGCATAGCGATGCCGAAAACGCGACGTTTTCCGATTCTCTGGTCAGTGTCAATCCGCAGTCGGGTGCAACGTCGCGGTTTGCGTTCGATCCGGGGCATATTGTCGAAGAGCCGCTCTTTGTCGCCGCAGCGGATAACCGCAAGACCAGCGGATGGCTCGTCGGTACGTTCCTCGACCTGCCCGCGAAACAATCGGGCGTGTATGTGTTTGACGCCGACAATCTGGCGGCCGGCCCCGTCGCGATGGCACGTATGCAGCGGTCTGTGCCGCTCGGTTTCCACGGTTGTTTTGTCGGCGCAGGCCAGAACACCTGAGTGCAGCGTGATCAGCCGGTCGGCTATTGGTTTTTTTTCTGCCGACCGGCGTCGCGCAGCGCTTTGCGCACGATGAATTCAAGTTGCGCATTAACGCTGCGTAAATCATCGTCCGCCCATTTGCGCAGCGCCTTCAGGACTTCCGGATCGGTACGAAACAGGAACGATGTGCGCGCCATTGCAACTACTACCTGCAGGTACGGCGCGCAAAGCCGCGCCCGTGATTCGGAACTTGCCGCTTCGTCAGCACAACGCTAGTTGTACAGCGTGCCGGTATTGACGACCGGCTGGGTATGCCGGTCGCTGCACAACACGACTAGTAGGTTGGATACCATCGCCGCTTTGCGTTCGTCGTCCAGGTCGACAATGCCATCGGCCTTGAGTTGCGCGAGCGCCATTTCGACCATACCCACAGCGCCTTCGACGATTTTCGTTCTGGCCGCGACGACGGCTTGCGCCTGCTGACGCTGCAGCATGGCAGCAGCAATCTCCGGTGCGTAGGCCAGGTGGCTGATGCGCGCCTCGATGACCTCGACGCCGGCGCGACCCAGGCGTTCCTGGATGTCCTTGCGTAGTTCATCGCCGACCTTGGTGGTGTTACCGCGCAATGATTCTTCATCATCGCCGCCGTCGTAAGCGTAACGGCTGGCAAGGTTGCGCAGCGCGGCCTCGCTTTGCACGGCGACGTAGTCCTCGAAGTCGTCGACTTCGAACAAGGCTTCAGCGGTGTCTACGACTTTCCAGACGACGACTGCCGAAATTTCGATCGGATTGCCGTCACGATCATTGACCTTCGACGGACGACCGCTCGTGCGCGATTTCTCCTGCACAACGGTGCCGCTCGAGTTCTTTTTTTGCGGCGTATTGACCGATCCGGTTTCAAAATTGCGCACGCGCAGCGTGATTTTCTTTTTCGAGAAAAACGGGTTCACCCAATAAAAACCGGATTCGACAACCGAGCCTTTGTAGTCGCCGAATAGCAGCAGCGCGCGAGCGTCGTTCGGTGCAATGGCCATAAAACCAGCGCAACCTATGCTGGCTGCAAAAATGGCAAGAATGCCGGCGACCGCTACCTTGGCGAGAAATGCAAACACGCCGAACGCTAACAGTCCGACGATGATGACCAACGGCAACCACCCTTTCAGTGCCCGATATTGTCGTTCTTCAACGATAGTCATACAGCGCTCCTATTCAATCTGACGCGATAGCATAGTGATATCACTTTGATATCTTATTTGTCAATGACCGTTGGCAGGTTTTGTCGCTGTCATCAATTTTGGTGTCTTCGTGATCGGTTGTGATTTCGTAGTGTGAAGACTCACAGCACTACGGAGCGAAAACCATGAAAACAATTACAAACGTAAGCTTTGCGCTCGTCGCGTTACTGTGTGTTGCCGTCTCCGGCGGCGCATCAGCACAAACGATTGATGGGCCTGGGTCATGCGGCGGTATTGGCGGCATCTGGTCGGCAGCGAACCCGCCCCAGCGAGAGAATCGTCCCGTGCAACGCTATGGCCGCTGCACGCTGCATTCGAGCTATATCGCCCGCGCACCACAGAATTTCTTCATTGCGCCCGGCGTCGAAATGGTGATCGGCATCAGCGGCGTACTGGTCAATGAGGGTTACCTGGAAATTCCGAACACAGCAGCGCTGATCATCGCCGAAGGTGAGTTGCACAATACCGGACATGTCTATGCCGACAACTCGGGCGAATTATGGTTCTTCAGTGGGCGTTTTGAGAATCTGCCGGAAGGCGAGATCGAAATTGAAGGTGATTTTTTCACCGAACCGCTGCCGCACGGTGCGCCGCAAGGGCGTAACGATTGTGCGAACAATCGTGGTCTGATGCATTTTTACAGCGGCGGTAACGTGCACAATCGCGGGTGCATCGATAACTTCAGTCTGGGGTTCAACGATCCTGGCACGTTTAACGTCTTGCGCGATGGCACCTTTCACAATCACACCACCGGCTTACATCGCACCGGGTTGAGCGACATTATTGCCGGCACCTTCATCAACTACGCAACGGCCTATCTGGAGAACGTTGGTCGGACGGTTGTCCAGCACGATGGATCGATCACCAATAATGGTCGCATCAGCATTGCGCGTGAATACTTGTTACTTAACGCTGGCACGAGCATGACAACCAACAGTTCGGGCGAGGTTACGCTTGATGGCGGTGACATGTATGTGCACGGCATCTACACCAGCAATGGCGGCTCGATCTTCGGCTCGCGGCGCGGCACGTTCACGGTGGGTGGCGACGGCGAGTTCTATTTCAATGGTGGCAGTCGGGCGTGGGCGAATGGTCAGGTCGACGTCGTCAACAATGGTCTGATTCTGAGCGATTGCGTTGTCTTTTGGTATCCGCCGCGTTCGTTCACCGGTCGTGACCTGATGCGTAAACGCTGTGGGCCGCCGGTGCCGATCAAACCGCGTCCGATCTTCCCATTTTAGGATATGGCCACCGCAGGCAAGTCTCTCATTGACTTGTCTGCGGCGTGGCGGGCTCGGCTCGCTCTAAACACTCTTAAACACTCTTAAACACATTACGCATGAAGTGGGTCAGCTCGTCGCCGATCTCGTTTGCGGAATCGCTATCAATGCCAGCCAGCGTTTGCGCTAACTGCTTCTTGAAATCAAGCTGCATCTGGCGACCAATCTGGATGCGTTGCGCTTGCGGAGAGCCGGCGCCATGCATCGATTCGGTGAGATAGCCAACGGCATTGCGACCGAGTGTCATGTTCTCGATCAGACGCAGAATACGCAGCCGGTCCTCGGTCGAAATCTCGTCGCGACCCTTTAAATACTTGTCGACCAATGGTCCGATGTCCGGGTGTTTCAGATCCTGCTCGGACGGCGCCGTGACCACGAGGCCTCCGGCAAGATCCTGTGCGAGGCGACCGATCTCGTATGGCATCTTTGTCACGTGGTGTTTGCACACATTCGCCATCATGTCATCGCTGATGTATACCCCCGACGGCAATTCGGTAGCGTGATAGCTGGCGGCAACGCCAGTGCTGTAAATCGTCTCGTTCAGGTGCGTCATCTCAACGAGCTTGTCCTTGATGTGCGAAGCCTTGTCGACACCGTTGTAGTCGGCAATCGTCGCCGCCGCGCCAATCAACACATCGCCGACCCCTGATTTGCAGACATAGCTGCGGCGGTGATAGCAGGTGAAGCGCTCGACCAACGATGCAGCAAATGCGTACTCGCCATCCATGAAGATGTGTTCATGCGGGATGAACACGTCGTCGAAGATTATCATTGCCTCTTGCCCGCCATACTGCGCATTGCCGACGTCAATATCGCCGCCTTCCAGTGCGCGCGTGTCGCATGACTGGCGTCCGTAGATGTAGGTGATGCCATCACTATCCGCAGGCAATGCGCCGACGATGGCGTAGTCGCGGTCTGCTTCACCGAGGCGCAGTGTGGGCATCACGAGCAACCAGTGCGCGTTGATGCAGCCGGTCTGATGCGCTTTTGCGCCGCTGATGTAGACGCCGGCATCGGTGCGACGCGTCACGTGTACATACAGGTCAGGGTCGGTTTGTGCATGCGGCGCTTTGCTGCGATCGCCTTTGACGTCGGTCATTGCGCCACCGATGACCAGTCCGCCGCGCTGGATCATCGTCACAAAATCGACAAAGCGCTCATGGTAGGGCGTGTCATGCGCTGCATCGATATCGTGCGTGACCGAGTGCAACGCGTTGATTGCGTCCATGCCGACGCAGCGTTGGAAACACGTGCCGGTCAACTGCCCGAGCCGACGCTGCATTTTGTTCTGCATGACAAGATCTTCGGCACTGGTGGCGACATGCGTAAAGCGATTCACGCGCTCGCCGGTTAACGGCGACATCGCACCGGCAAGTTCCGGATGTTGCTCGGCGAGGTCGTAGGTTTTCGCAACGGCATTAATCGACGGGCGAATCACCGGATGGTCGACCGGCTCGTCGACCCGTTCACCGAACAGGAACACCTGCAGATTTCTGCCACGCAGGCTGTCGATGTATTGTTCACCGGTGGTAATCATCGTCGTTTCTGGTTGCTGAGGTGCATTGCTGGCCATGGCGTTATCCATCGTTCGTTTGGCTACATGCTACACCGTCGCCACGCTGCTCGCGCAACGCGGTAACATCGACGTCTTTGATGGTGTGCGCAATGGGTGCCACGCCGCCGATCCGGAGTAGTTCGAATGACCTATCAGTGTTTTGATGTCCACATTGAGGATGCGATTGCGCACATCACGATGAAGCGGCCGGAAAAGCGCAACAGCATGAACGCAGCGTTCTGGAACGAGTTGCCGCAGATCATTGCTGATATCGACCACAATGCCAAAGCGCGTGTCATTGTCATCAGTTCGACGGGTCCGCATTTTACCGCCGGGATCGATCTTGCGATGTTCGGTCACGATGACCGTGCGCCTGACGAGACGCCCGACACTACACAAAAACTGGCGGGTATCCGTTTTTATGAGCACGTTCAGTTGTTGCAGCATGCATTCAACGCAATTGAGCAGGCGCGGATGCCGGTGCTGGCGGCGATTCAGGGTGGCTGCATTGGTGGTGGCGTCGATCTGGCGACGGCGTGCGATCTTCGCTACGTCACCGAAGATGCGTTTTTCTCGGTCGAAGAGACAAACATCGCGATGACCGCCGACGTCGGTACGTTTCCGCGTCTGACGAAATTGATTCCAGAAGGGCTGGTGAAGCAGATGTGTTTCACTGGTGCTGCGCTGCCGGCCGCCGAGGCCTATCGCTGGGGGCTAGCCAATCAGGTGTTCGCCGACCACGCGCAAATGCTTGACGGTGTCATGGAAATTGCCGCAAACATCGCGACCAAGGCGCCGTTGGCCGTGTACGGTTGCAAGCGCATGATCCACTATGCCCGTGATCACAGCACTGCCGATACGCTGGATTATGTGGGCATCTGGAATGCCAGCATGATGCAGTCCGACGAAGTAGCCGAAGCGATACACGCGCGCAGTGAACAGCGTGCTGGTCGGTTCGTGGATCTGCCAGTGAGCAAAACGCGCATCGGTTGATAGCGCTGCCGGCACGACGCGTGTGTCGCAGATTGGCTACTAATCGTGAATTGCGTCACGCGATTCGTTGCGCATCGTGTTAGTTTTGCGCCGCAACCGTGTTGGTGTGCATCGAGTATACGTGGCCGGTCGGGCGCAAGTTCAGACAGCGCCGGCCGACCTGCGTTGCCGATTGCAACAAGGAGATTTGTGATGACACTCAAGAATGAACTGAAACTGATGGCGTCGATTGTTGCGACCAGTCTTGCGATTTGTGCAACGACGGCCGCGGCCGACAGCGGATTCTATATTGGCGCCGCTGCCGGCGGTGCAAACTTCGAAGCAGAGATTGGCGATATCGGCGTGCCGAACGTGCCAAGCTCATTAGACGAAGACGACACGGCTATCGAATTTTTTGCCGGCTATACGTTTGACTTGCCGCTGGTCGATATCTCCGCGGAAATCGGCTACGTCGATTTCGGTGCACCCGAGATCGATGTCGTTGGCGAAGAGCTGACATTGGATACGACCGGTCTTAACGCGTGGGGCATCGTTACCTTCAATGCCGGCCTAATCGATCTGTACGGCAAACTCGGTTTGATCGCGTGGGAAGTCGATGCTTCCATCGCCGATGTCAGTGCCAGCGAAGACGGCACCGATCTGGGCTATGGAGTTGGCGCTGCGTTCGGTCTGGGGCCACTGGAAGTGCGCGGCGAATACGAGATCTTTGATCTTGAAGACACGGACGTGTCGTTGTTGTCGGTCGGCGTGTTGTACCGATTCTGATCGTCGCACGTTGCGCCGCATCGAGTGATGCGGCGCAGCGTGCGTATTGCTTACGAATCAGCAGCGGTCGCGATCGTCTTTGAGCGCCACAAACCGTCATCGCTGAGTCGTTGCCAGGCCCACGGCAACCAACGCAGCAACGCAAGGCTGAGCCACAACGCCCACACCAATATCAGCCCTTTGAAGCACCAGGCAGGTAGCGACAGCACGTGGGCGGCCGGCATAGCGCCGCCGCTGCGGTCTTGCAACCATGCAAGCGTGCTGCCGTAAGAGCCGCTACCGGTAATGCCCATGTCAGCATTGCCTAACAGCCCGACCGGCAAACTCACGACAATGGCGCCCAGCGCGCTGATGCTCATAAAGATCAACGCGGCTTGTGCAAGGTTGTAAGCCCAAACTGGAGTTTGTGGTTGCCAGCGCGTTTTGCTGCCAAGCAGTAACAACCATACCGCAATCAGGAAAAACACAGGCCACGAAAACACGCTGAAACCCAGACCAAGCAATATCCACTGCGTGGCACCGAGCGGTGTCAGCGGAATGCGGCTGAGTACCGCGGCGATCAGCAACAAGGCAGTCAGCGCGGACCAATACAAAATTGCCGGTCCCTGACCAACGCCGCCTACGGCAATGATCCAGCGCTCGCGCGGCAGCGTGATGCGTGTCTGGATATTGCTGATCGGTGCGCCGACGTCGAATTTGGCCGCAGCCGTTTGCAACGCAACAGGCTGGTCAGTCTGCCATTGAATGGCGATGTTATGGCTGCCCGGCACGATCGGCAGCGTTAGTGCGCCATTTTCACTGCGAAGCGGCGTCACGACATCATCCTGGCGTACTTCGGTAACGCTTGCGTCGGCTGGCAGTTGCAACACATGTTGCGCGCCGCGCGTTGCGCGATAGTTCAATTGTAGTAGCGTCTTCTGAAGGCGTGCGCCAACGGTTGTTGCGATATCCACGCTGTCGAAAACGAGCGTACTACCATCGACCGGTGCCGGTCGGTCGGCAGCCACGTTTAACACTTCGCCGGGGCGCGGGAAAAAGACTGCCGAGCGAAAGTCGCCGGTGGCAGCATTGGCCTGGCTTTCCGGCACGCCGTCAAACGCTGCCCGCCACGTTGCGCCAATATTGAGGGTCCAGACTTCGTAATATGAACCCGCATCGGTGGCAGTGAGGATCAGCGGCGATTGCCGCGGCAGAATCGATTGCCACGAGACCTGACGGGTGCCGTCGCTGAATGGCACCGTCGCGATATTGCGTGCTTGTGCGACGCGCACGTCTTCGCTGGTCACCTGTTCACCGTCAATGAGGCCGACATCGACGGTAAACGCGCCGCGTTGTGGCGACTCCCGAATCACGCGTGTGCTGACGGTCCAGTCCACGCCTAACGTCAGTTGTCGCTCGACGCGCACAAACGCCGGGAAACGACTGGCTGACCAACGCTCTTCGGTGCCTGTCGTTGTTTGCTGTTGCGTAAATTGCAATGCGCCACCGACCAGCCGCTGCTGGTCGATGCCGGCGATGAACCAACGCTCGCTGTTGTCGACGCTGATCGCGCGCGGTGGCAACGGGAATGGCACGGTAAAGCTGGTATCGGCTGGTAGAGGCCCGGTGACGACGATTGTGTTAATGCCCGGTCGGACGAGCACGTATAGTTGATCTTCACGATCGCGGAACGCGCGCCCGGTGCGCTGGCCATTGATGCGAATGTCGGTTGGCCGCCAGCCCTCAAGCGAACCCGGTAACGCGGCGGCCGTATCTGCGTAGGCGTCAACCTGCAGCGTCATGCGCAACACGCGATCATCGACCACGACGTCTGCGCGTGTCATCGATACGCACTGCGGCGCGCACAAGGGCGATTCGGTGAGCCGCTGTTTGAGTTGTTCGAGCAACTCGCCGGACGGTAAGTCGTCCGCGATTGCAGGCTCTGGCGCCGACACGCCGAGCGCGAGCAAAACGGCTGCGGTCGTTGCGGCGGTTTTCGGGCGCAACCAGCGCGGCAATTGCAGCCGCTTTAATGCGTCCAGTATGAACACGGCAGTCAGTGCGCCGATCAATATCACCATCAGCACGCGCCACACGCGCACGAGGCTACGCGGCATGATCACCAGGCGCATCGTTTGGTCTGCGCTCACCGGGCTGCTCCAGCGCAGCCGATAGTTGACTTGCGACCAGGTTGGAACGCCCGGGCCGACTTGCACGAGCGCGTCGGCGGCATAGCGTTCATAGCGTTTGGCCGGTAGGCGACTAGCTGTGACGACAATCTCGTCACTTTGCTCGGCGCCGCTTTTCGAGCTGCGCATTGCTTGCACCATGTCTGCTTCGGGTTCGACAACAGCGCGTGCTTGTTGTGTTCTACTGAAAGCGTCGCCCTGATAAAACCGCGGGCCAGGCACATCGAGCTGCGGATAAATGGCAGCGCGTAGTTGACCTAGCGCAAACGGCACGACGATAAATGCCAGCGCGACAAGGCTGAGCTGCTGATAGCGACGCACGAGCGTGCGCAGCTTGCCTTCGGGAGCCACGTTGACGAGCGCGGCCGCGATCAACAAATTCAGCCAGATGTATTGCGGTGCGTTGAATTCGTGAATGCTCAGCAACAACGTGAGCAGCGTCAGCGCGCCAATGCCAACGCCAAACACACGAGTGGCGGCTACCGAAGAAATCAGCAGCACGAAAAAGTGAATGAGCTGCCACTGCGCAAACCAGGTGCCGCCGGCGTAGTCTGCGCCGGGCGCGGCCAGCAGTCGTGTGCCGCTTGGCAAGCTGACCAGAATATCCACGCTGTCAAAGCGCGTGTCCCATCCGGCGATCGGCAGTGTGTTTTGGCCTGCGACGCGGCCACTCGCGCGCAATTGCACGTCGCTGCGGCGCAGCTCAACGCCGGCGGCATCATCCGTCGCGTTACGTGTGATCAGCAAATCGTCGCCCGCCGAGCTTGCGCCTTGCAGTGCAAACGGGGCGCTCATGTCGAGACGCCAATCGCGTGTCATCGCGCCTTGCACCGTGTCCACAAAAGTGAAGCCGTCGCCATCAAAATCGCGCCACAACGTTCGCTGTAGTTGTAGCCGATTGTCGCCGACAGTTTTGCCGCGGCTGCGTTCGTCAATGGTCAGCGCTTGCCCGGCAACGATTTGGAATGCCGGCAAGGCGCGCCATGCTGACGGGACTTCGGATTGCGTTGGATCAACCGGCGTCGGGCCGCTTGCCGTTGTGATTCGCAACCGGTCACCGCTTGAGTAGCTCCAGACTTCGCGCGTCGGCATATTGTTGCCGCTCACGGGCAGTGTCACGGTGTTGAGTGTGCCGGTGCCACGCGCCTCCAGTTCGATGAGCCAGTTGCCCGGGCGTATTTGCACGCCCAGATTACCGTCGGCCTCAAGCCGTACCGGCAAATCACTGTTTAGCCGCACAGGCACAAAACCTTCCGGGAGCACCGCATCCAGATTTGTTTCGCGCACACTGCCGGACACATCGAGTGCGATGCGCGTGATCAATCGCGTCGGCATGCCATCACGAACCAGTCGATGTACGACCGTTTCGATGTTGTCTTGCGTGCTGCTCTTTTGCGCGACGCGCGGCGCCAGCCACAAACTGCCGGTCTTACGGTTCGGCCGCGATACGGCATCGCCATTGATTGTCAGTGCAATGAGGCCTGTTGCTGCCGGAATCGGCAGTTGCGCCGGGCGCTGGGTCCAGCGCAATTGGCCGCGCAGCTGATGCGTGCCTGGTGGCAAGAACACTGTTGGCAGATTGTTGTCGGCGACGACCGGCGTCGGCGTACCGTTGGCCGTGACGGACTGTGGCCAATAGCGCGTGCTGCCCGGCAGCGCGACCAGCGTGGTATCGGCGAACACGGTGACCGTTTGTGAAAATCTCGCGCCTTGCGCATCAATATTGATGTTGAGCGTTTCCGGCCACAAACAGCGATGAGCGTCGCCATCCTCATTCTTCGATGCATCCAGCGGACAGGTGAATTCAGCCGCATCGTGCAGCACCCAGTCTTGCCATTGCTGCAGGTCCTCGGGAATGACAACGGCGCGTTGGCCGTGCGCGACAGGTGGGAACACAAACAACAGCAGGCAGGCAACCGATAAGTAACGCATGGTGTGATTCCGGTAATGTTCGGGCTTGCGGCAAGATAGCATTTTCGTAGCGATCATTTGCGGCGGCGCTCAGAAATTTATCAGCGCGTAACGCTTAATGCGCTGTACCATCGCGCCCATGCTGGCATTTCTCAAACGCAACTTTCGCTGGATTGCCGGCGGCTTTCTGCTGACCTACTGTTCCAGTTTTGGTCAAACGTATTTTATTTCTGCATCGATTGCCGAATGGCAGGCGCTTTTCGATCTGTCGCATGGCCAGATCGGCCGCTTGTATATGCTGGCGACGCTGGGCAGTGCTGTGACGCTGCCATTTGTGGGACGTCTGATTGACGTGTGGTCGGCGCAACGCATGTTGCGGATTTTCATGCCGCTGCTGGCACTGGCCGCGGTCATGGCGGCCAATGCGGCATCGGTGCTGATGCTCGTCCTTGCGATCTATCTGCTGCGATTGTCCGGGCAAGGCATGATGACCCACATTGCATTAACAACGACGGGTCGTTCGTTCGCCGCAGCGCGCGGTCGCGCGGTGTCTTTGGTTGTATTGGGTCATCAGGGTGGCGAGGCAACGTTGCCTATTGCGTTCTCGTTGCTCGCAACAGCTTTTGGGTATCAAGTTGGCTGGTATGCAGCAGCGGGATTGTTGTTGGTTGTCGGGCTGCCGTTAGCCGGTTGGGCATATGCGCAGCCGCGCGAGCCGTCGATGGCCCACGCCGATGACAAGGTTGCGCCTGTTGATGCAAGGCAATGGACGCGTCGTGAGGTGGTCGCCGATCCGTGGTTTTGGGTGTTGTTGACCGGTGTGCTCGCGCCTGCCTTTATCGGTACGACGATTTTCTATCACCAGGATTATCTGCTCGCGTTACAGGGTTGGCCGCCGACGTTGTTTGCGAGCTCGCTAATTGTGATGGCGGCAACAACGGTCGTGTTCGCGTTGCTGGTGGGGCAGCTGGTTGACCGTTTTGGTGCGGTGCGGTTGCTGCCGCTGCTGTTGGTGCCCCTTGCGCTTGCTTGCCTTGTGCTGTCCCAGGCCAGTGCGCCGTGGACGCTGGTGCTGGCGATCTTTCTCGTTGGCGTCAGCTACGGTATTTCATCGACATTGCTGGGCGCGTTGTGGCCGGAAGTCTATGGCACTGAGCATCTGGGCGCCGTGCGGTCCCTGATTGTGTCGGCAATGGTTCTGTCGACGGCGTTGGGCCCCGGGATTACCGGTACGCTGATCGATCACGGCATCGCGTTGCCGGAACAAATGCTGGTCATGGCTGCCTACTGTCTGCTGGCCACCGTTGCACTGTCGGCTGCAGCGCAGGCGCTGCAACGCAGGCAACGGGTTGCGAAATAATTAGCGCCACAGGTGTTTTTTGTCATAGCGCAGATATCATACCGGATAGATCGTCGGTAAATACGTCGATCAGCGTCGAAAATACAGAAAGTGAGATATTAATGCTTGTATTTGCGCCGAAATCCCACACCCTATCGGATGTTGATGTGACATCAACGTTATTTCTGCAGGGTAAGACGTAGACTTTGACCCGTAAACTCGTAAGCTCGTGGGTCA
>JBCBDU010000001.1:0-154820 GCA_038529355.1 Pseudomonadota bacterium | reverse complement strand
TCAACGGATAAAAGGTACGCCGGGGATAACAGGCTGATTCCTCCCAAGAGTTCACATCGACGGCGGTGTTTGGCACCTCGATGTCGGCTCATCACATCCTGGGGCTGAAGCAGGTCCCAAGGGTATGGCTGTTCGCCATTTAAAGTGGTACGCGAGCTGGGTTTAGAACGTCGTGAGACAGTTCGGTCCCTATCTGCCGTGGGCGTTGGAAATTTGAGAAGAGCTGCTCCTAGTACGAGAGGACCGGAGTGGACGTATCTCTGGTGTTCCGGTTGTCACGCCAGTGGCACTGCCGGGTAGCTATATACGGACAGGATAACCGCTGAAAGCATCTAAGCGGGAAGCCCCCTTCAAGATAAGATTTCCCTGGACCCTTGAGGTCCCTGAAGAGCCGTTGAAGACTACAACGTTGATAGGCTGGGTGTGGAAGCGCAGTAATGTGTGAAGCTAACCAGTACTAATTG
The DNA here is from genome assembly GCA_038529355.1 of Pseudomonadota bacterium. GTDB lineage: Bacteria > Pseudomonadota > Gammaproteobacteria > Steroidobacterales > Woeseiaceae > CALBPI01. Next base: position 154,356 of record JBCBDU010000001.1, on the reverse strand, counting down.
CTCGTGCGGCTTGATCATATAACACCAAAGCAGTCTTGCTTAGGTGTGACGCGAAGCTGGAAGGCTTTGTGCGACATTCTAGAAAACGTCAAAACATGACCAGATTGTTAACCTTTTTGAGGTGACGTACGCCTGTTGGCTACGGCAACTCATACCAGTTTGCTTGGCGGCAATAGCGAGTAGGAACCACCCGATCCCATATCGAACTCGGAAGTGAAAATGCTCAGCGCCGATGGTAGTGTGGGGTCTCCCCATGTGAGAGTAGGACACTGCCAAGCATTTATTTAGGAAGGCCGTATCCCGTTTGGGGTGCGGCCTTTTTTTATGCCTGGCAACCGCGTTAGGTTGGCGGTGGACTTTCTATTGCAGCGGTGGTCAGATCTTCTCCCCACGGTAGATTCCAGCTCTTGGGATCTCATCACCATGAGCCACTAAAGCGGCGCCCCGCAACTCGCACGATCGTCAAAAGGTAAGTGCGCCCGTTGGCGGCGCGCGTTCCCAACCGTTCTTATGACTTGCTCCTTGCGATTGCGGTTGTCGACTGGCTTGGATGGTCACGGCCGCCTACGACCCACCAAGCATGTCCTCCTTCTACTAGTTGCTGTTGTATCTAACCAACAAAATCTATCGGAATATTTGATTTCCTAGATAAATCGTGTAATAACAGAGGCTCATCGCGTGGTGTTAAAACGACAAATCTACATCCGTGAGGTACTTAAAACGCGACGCGGGCTGGCCGGTCAGCGTTGTCTGGGGGGTGTTAAACACTATTTTCAGGGGTATCACATGAATTCTGAATTCCGTTTACATTTGAACAAGGGCGCCTTCTTGACCAGCGTCGCCGCGATCGCTATTGCGTTGCCGCTCAGCGCATTAGCTCAGCAAGAGACAAGCGGCGAGTCCGAACGCATCGAGGAAATCGTCGTCACCGGCACCCGCATTCAACGACCTGAAGCGGCCACCGCAATTCCTGTTGTTGCTATTTCTGCGCAGAACCTCGAGCAGTCCGGGCTGACTAACGTCACGGAGCTTTTGACGCAAACACCTGCATTGTTTAATTCCGAGGACAATTTCGACGCGGCCGGTTCTCAAGCGCGTGGCGGTGGTGCCGGCGTCAATCTGCTCGACCTCAGGAATCTTGGGCCTAACCGCACGTTGGTGCTTGTAGATGGCAGGCGACATATCGCGGGTATCGCCGGCGAGGCCGCAGTCGACATCAATACCATCCCAACGGGATTGATTGAGCGTATTGACGTGCAGACCGGTGGCGTCTCATCCGTATACGGTGCGGACGGCGTATCTGGTGTGGTCAACTTCATCATGCGTCGCGATTTCGAGGGCATCGATATCCGCGCTCAGCAGGGTCAGTCGGATTTTGGTGACGCGGACAGTTCTTTTTTGTCAGCGACTTTCGGTACCAACTTTCAGGAGGGGCGCGGCAACTTCGCATTCTCGTATGAATTCCGCAATGATGATCGCGTCGGAGCGCTAGCGCGTCCGAACGGCGAGTTTGCGGCCGACACCTTGGTTCGCAATCCCAACGACATTCCGGACGACCCCAACGTGCCGGACAACGTGTTCCTTGATCGTATTGGGTGGTCGGACAGCGCTCCCGGCGGTGCTATTGTTGTGGACGGCAGTTTCACGCCGGCCTTCAACGGCAACGGCCAGCCTTACGACCCCGGCGTGTTTCTGCCGCAGTCCGGCTTCCTGGCACAAGGTGGCGACAACACGCCAGTGAACAGCTATCAGGGCGATCTGCAGGCCGAAACGCAGCATCACTCGTTCAATGCCTTCTTCAATTACGACATTTCGCCAACTGTACGCTTTTTCGCCGAAGGCAAGTTCGTGGACTCAGACAACCAAACCGTCGCGCAACCGTCGTTTGACTTCTTCACGTTCGTCTCCGAGGACAACCCATTCATCCCCGATCCGATCCGTGCCGCAGGTCTTGGCGATTTCGGCGGCGTCTTGTTTAACCGAGACAACTTTGACTTCGGGACACGCGATGAGCAGCTGGAGCGAGACTTGTTCCGTACGGTGATTGGGCTGGATGGAGACCTTACCGACAACATGCGGTTTGAAGTGAGCTATGTTTACGGCCGCAACGAGACTAACTACGTGGGCACCAGCGTGCGTATCGAAGATCGTTACTTCGCGGCGCTTGATGCCGTCGATGCGGGCGCGTTCCTGACCGGCACGCCAAACGGCACGATCGATTGTCGAGTGAATCTCGATGGTGGTGCGATTGCGGATGCCGGCACTGGCAACTACGGTCAGGCGCCACAGACTTTTGCGCCGGGCGAGTGTGTCCCGTTAAATATCTTTGGTGCAGGGTCACCCAGTCAGGCAGCCCTCGACTTCATACTGACCGACACCCAGAACGAGTACACGCTCGAACAGCATGTTGTGAACGCATTCGTATCGGGTGATCTCGGAAGCAGACTTGCTTTGCCGGGAGGTCCAGTCGGCTACGCAGTCGGCACGGAATTCCGTGAGGAAAAGAGCGATTTTCGCCCTGATGCGATTTCTACGCAGGTCGCTACCTTCGATCCGAACTCCGGCGTGCTCGCTGATTCTGCATTGCTCGGTCGCGAAGTCGGTAGCTTCAACGTCATCGAAGTGTTCGGCGAATTGAACGTGCCAATACTGGCTGATCGACCTTTTGCCGAGCTACTCGAACTAACTCTGGCTGCGCGCGCGTCCGATTACTCGACCATTGGCAACGCAGCCGCCTGGTCGGTTGGTGGCCAATGGTCATTCATCCCTGACGTTCGATTGCGCGGTAGCGTCTCGGAGTCCGTGCGAGCGCCGAATATCACCGAGTTGTTCGCACCGCGAACCGGGACGTTCTTGTTCCTACAGGATCCTTGCAGCCCGGCAAATATCAACCAGGGCACAGAGTTCCGAGCAGCGAACTGCGAGGCTTTGATCAACGGTCTCGGCGCGGATTTCTCGACGTTCGATTTCGACAGTGATATCGCGTCGAGTGCCAGCATCGAGGGGATCGTCGCCGGCAACACCGCTCTGTCGGAAGAGACTGCCGAAACGTGGACCGCTGGTGTTGTCCTAGAGCCACGGTTTGTGCCCAATCTGACCGTGACGATTGATTGGTACGACATCACGTTGTCGGATGCTGTGCGCACACCCACGCTGACCGAGACTGCGGAATTTTGCGTCGACTCGGCAGATCTCAGCAATGTGTTCTGCGATTCGGTGACGCGCGATACCGGCACCGCGTTCGTGTCAGGCTATGTGCTCGGGCCGCAAAACGTCGCGTTCCTCGAAACGGCTGGCGCGGATCTGACTGCAAACTACACGTTCGAGCCTGCCAACGGTCAGTACGGAACGTTCTTCCTCGGCGCGACGCTGGGGTATTTGGACAAGCTCGAGTTTCTGCCGGCCAACGGCGGCATTGTCGATGTGGATCAAGGTGAGATTGGTGCGCCCGAATGGAGCGGCGTAGCCGATGTCACGTGGCAAAAAGACAACCTGACGATCAACTATGGGTTGCAGTATGTTGGTGAACAGCTACGGTTCGAAAGAGACGCCATTGCAGGTGACCCGGACATCGCGGCGCCCGAGTTTCTGGAGCTGGATTCGCGCGTGATTCATGACCTGCGATTTGAGATTGCGACGAAGGATCAGCGTGCGCGCTTCTTCATTGGCGCCAATAATCTGACGAACGAACTGCCGGCACGTGGACTTGACGCTGCGCCGACCGGCTTCCTCGGGCGCTACTTTTACGCCGGATTCCGTTATAGCGCGGACCAGTTCGGGCGTTAATCACCGGCCTCGGCTAATTCTTGGAGGGCGCCCCTTGCGGGTGCCCTTTTTCTTTTGGAGTATGGGTCCACACTTTAGACAACGCGAGGGCGACATGTGACGGAGAATGATCTACCTAACGGCGATACGGGCGATACGCTGCAGAAAATCGTCATTGTTGGCGGTGGCTCTGCAGGTTGGATGACCGCCGCTGCGCTGTCGCAAGTGACGGCCACACCGATTGTGTTGGTCGAATCCGACGCCATCGGCAGCGTTGGCGTCGGTGAGGCCACTATCCCACAGATCAGAACGTTCAATCGCGCGCTCGGTATCGATGAGCGCGAGTTTTTGCGCGAAACCAGCGCTACCTTCAAGCTCGGGATACGCTTTGTCGGTTGGAATGGCCCCGGCAGTGACTACCTGCATGCGTTCGGCCAAGTTGGTCGCGCTACGGGCGTTGCAGGGTTTCATCATCTCTGGTTGCGCGGTCGCCAGCTGGGGCTGGCATCGGCGTTTGGTGACTACGCGATCAATGAACTTGCCGCCCGTGCGGGCAAGATGGCGATGCCGGGCGGCGGGCTGCCGGCTAGTGGCGTGAATATGCCATGGGCTTATCATTTCGATGCGGCGAAATATGGTGCCTATCTGCGGCGTCTGGCGGAGCGCAACGGCGTGACGCGGATGGAAGGTAAAGTTGCCGAAGTGGTGACCGAAGCAGACCAGCGTTCGGTGAGCGCAGTGATACTCGACGATGGCCGTGAGGTCGCAGGCGATTTTTTCATTGACTGCAGTGGGTTTCGTGCCCTGCTGATTTCAAAACTTAAGGGTTCCGAGTTTTACGATTGGGATCACTGGTTGCCGTGCAACCGGGCGCTAACGGTTGCATGTCGCTCGAAACGCGAGCTGACGCCATATACGACTGCGACGGCACATGCGGCCGGTTGGCAGTGGCGAATTCCGCTCCAGCATCGCGTGGGTAACGGTGTCGTTTACTGCAGTGACTACATGGATGACGAGTCGGCGCGCGCTCAGTTGCTTGGGAATATCGACGGCAATGCCGCTGCCGAGCCGCGGTTGATTCGCTTCAAAACCGGCACGCGACGTGAGCATTGGATCGGCAACTGCCTTGCAATCGGTTTGTCTGCTGGCTTTCTGGAGCCGTTGGAGTCCACCAGTATTCATCTGATTCAGTATTCCGTGGCACGCTTCATGGCGATGTTGCCAAGACGGCGCATGGAGCCGTCCATTGCGGCTGCATTCAATCACGAAATCTCGCGGCAGTGGTTGCGTATCCGAGATTTTCTGATTCTCCACTATTGCGCCAACGGGCGTGTTGGCGAGGCGTTTTGGGACCGATCGCGAGCGATGTCGTTGCCAGCAACGCTGACTAGCAAGATCGAACAATTCCGTGCAACGGGGCACTTCGTGCGTGAGGAAGAAGAGCTGTTCACAGAGGTTGGCTGGTCGCAGGTTTTCCTAGGACAGGATGTCGCGCCGAATACCTGGCACCCGGTCGTCGATGAGATGCCAGAAAGCGCGTTGCGTGATCTGTTCACTGGGCTGTCGACACAACACAAGCACTTGGTTGACAGCATGCCGACCCATGCGGCGTTCATTAGCGCTTACGCTGGCACTGCCTGACCCTTATTGCTGCGCTGCAGAGATGCCAGACTTTAGTTTAGTGAAACAGGGGCTGCGTCGGTCGGCAGCGGCGTCTCAATATCCTGGATCAACGGCTCGCCCGGGGACTAATGGCGCGTTCCGGTTGCCAGAGCACGGTCGCAGCTGTGTCATGCGAACTGCTATCGAGGAGCGTGCGTGTTGTCGTGCGCCAGCTATCGAGACAGTAATAAACGAGCTGGCTGAGCTCACGCTGGAAGAGGTATCATTGGCTCCGGGCGTCGAGTGCGACTTGACGAGCAACGAAGTCGGAGAAAGACATGACGGATAGCATTGCTGGTTTTTTCGATGCTTGGTGCGTTGAGGATGCAAATTTACGGCTCAGCGAGATACGCGGATGTGTCACTGAAGAAGTCACCTATGCTGACCCGCGCACGCCGCAGCCGATCAACGGGGTTGCGGCGCTGGACGCCTATGTAGGCATGTTCAGTGCGAACGCTCCGGGTTGGACGGCCAAGGTGGTCCGGACAGACACGATTGCCGATGTCACGCGAGTTACCGTGGCGTTTGGTGGCAACGGCCCTGACGGTACGGAACAGATCCAGCTTGGGCAGTACTTTGTCGAAAAGGACGGTGACTTGGTGTCGCGTATCGTCGGCTTCGTTGGAACTGGTGAACTAAATAGGGATTAGGCGACTCAGGAGATAACAGGTTGCGCATACGAGCCATCGGTTTCATTGTTGCCATGGTGCTTGTGAGCGCTTGTGCAACCGACCTTATCGGCGACATGGCTGCCAGCCAGAAGCTAGAGGCCGCTCGAAATATTGTCGCTGCAGTCAATGCCAAAAACAGCGAACAATATGTCCGTGACCTCGCAGCTGATGTTGTGGTTGCCATGTACGCAGGCGACGTGAGACTGCGAGGCCGCGATGCTGTGAAGGCGAACAGAGAAGCGCATTTCCAGAATTTCCCGCAAGCGAGAAACGCGCTGGTTCATCTCGTCGAAATTGACGATCGCGTGATCATGCATGATCAGGTCTGGCTTTCCGATGCACAGGCTGCACCAGCAGATATCGTCGAGGTTTTTACGTTCTCCGACGGTGAAATTGTCCGCATAGAAGTGATTCAATCGAACGCGCTTTTTAGCCGCTAACCAGCAGGATCGGCTGACTTGGTGGGACAAAAAACGCGCCCGTCAAAAATTCGATGTTTCATCTGCATCGGGCCGTCAACCCAAAGGGAAAAATCATTTCCTGAGGCATCGCATTGCCACCCCTCAATGAAAAGTGGTTGCGAGCACCTGCAACTGCTTGACGTTTTTTCGCCACATTGACGCTTTTTTGGCCACGTAAAGTACACGTACGCTTATTTGGTATGTTATAACGTATGAGTGTGGCATCTGCTCACCAACACCAAAATCCAATTACAACAAGCCTGACCGGCGAGCAGCGCCGCGTGGGCGGCTTTTTAGCCGATTTGCTAGGAGAATCCGATGAAACCCAGTTTGTGCGCACCACCTGTTGTGGTCGCGTTAGCCATCGCCCTTTTGCTGAACGACGCTGCGGCGCAATCCGATAACTCAAACGGTAAAGAGCTAGATACGATTACCGTCACGGGCACCCGTCAGGCCTACCAGGGCGACTTTGACGTGTTCGAGATTCCGCAGGCGGAGTTGAAAATCGACGCCAAGACGCTGCGTGATTCGGGTTCGATCGATCTTGTGCAGGCACTGGATCTGTCGGCCTCTGTATCCCGGCAGAATAACTTCGGTGGTCTCTGGAACAGTTTTGCCATACGAGGCTTCGTTGGCGATGAAAACTTGCCGAGCAACTTCCTTGTCAATGGCTTCAATGCCGGTCGTGGTTTTGGCGGGGCACGTGATTTGTCGGGTGTCGAATCGGTCGAGGTCCTTAAGGGTCCGCGCGCGGCACTGTATGGTCGCGGTGAACCTGGCGGCACAGTAAATCTTGTCACGAAGCGCCCAACGTTTGAAACGGCAGGCGAAGTCAACGTAGCCGCTGGCAGCTTCAGCACCTACCGCGTTGATTTCGATTACACGACGCCGCTGTCGGACGCCGTAGCAATCCGACTCGTCGGCGCGTACGAAGATGCCGAAAGCTTCCGCGATACCATCGAAACCAATAAAATTTTGTTCAGCCCATCAGTGGCATGGCGCATCAATGATTCAAGCCAGCTGGTGTATGAGATGGAATACAGCGATCAGGAGACACCCTTTGATCGTGGCGTCATTGCGATCGATGGCCAGTTGGGCTTGATCCCGGAAAGCCGTTTTCTTGGCGAGCCAAGCTACGGACCGATCGAGACAGGCGTGTTGGGTCATCAAGTTGAGTTTCAGCACAACTTCAACGACGACTGGAGCGCATTGGTCGGATTCAACCTGCGCGACACGGAACTTGACGGTTTAGCATCGGAAAACGGCTTTGGTGCTCCGGATGCCGACGGCAACTTTGGCCGGTTTAGCCGCGACCGCGATTACGATGCTAACTATCAGGTGTTCCGCGCTGAGCTCGCCGGTAGCTTTTACACCGGCGATATTCAACATCGGATCATCATCGGTATGGATGCCGACAAATTCGAGAACGATCAAATCGCATTCCGCGACCGTTCTACCGACCAGATTATCAATATCTTTAACCCCGTCTACGGCAACTCACCAGCCTCTGGCCTGGCTCTGGCGCCGCAAATCGACCGCCTTGAGACACAGGAGTCTGTGGGGTTCTATATCCAGAACCAAATCAGCGTAACGGAACGCCTCGATATTCGTATCGGCGCGCGCATTGATGACTACGAGCAGTCGCTCGACAATCGTCTGGCGGAGAGCCGTTCTGACTATGCGGAAACTCGCGTGAGTCCGCAGTTTGGCATTGTCTATCAGGCAACAGAGAACCTCTCCTTGTATGGCGTCTATGGCGAGAACTTCCGTCCGTTGTCTGGCGCTACCGACGAAAATGGCCTCGACCCGAACATCTCGGAGTCCACCGAGGTCGGTGTGAAGTTGGCCATGAATGACGGCGCACTGGTCGGTACCTTTGCCATTTTTGATATAGATCAGTCGAACATTGCGACCTTCGATGCCGACTTCAATCCGACGGCAGTCGGCGCTGCAGGCAGCCAAGGTTTTGAGTTGGATTTGGTCGGCGAAGTCACTGACACACTAAGCATGTGGCTTTCCTACGCCTACGTAGACGCCGAAACGAAGAACGACTACACAGACTTTATCTCGTTTGTGTTCATTCCAGCGGGTTCGGACATGCTGAACGTCGCCGAACAGCAGTTGAGTCTGCAGGTTGCGCAAGAGATGCGCTTGCGTGGCAGAGCGCTAACGCTTATCGGCGGTGTCACCCATGTTGGCGACAGAAGCGGTGAGTTCGGTCAGGATTTCCGCCTGCCGAGCTACACCACGGCGAGAATTGCCGCGAGCTATGACTATTCAGACTCGCTAGGTTTGCGCCTGGAAGTGAATAACTTGTTTGACGAGGAGTTCTTCACTAACTCGTTCGCCAACGTTTGGGTACAACCCGGCATACCGCGCAACCTGCGTTTGTCCGCAGACTTCCGCTTCTAAGCGGCCAATCTGTTGCGTGCGGATAGCACACGACATGCACGCGACCGCGACAAAAGAGGCTCCCGTATGGGAGCCTTTTTTATGCTCCGATTTTCGAGCCAGCGCGTCAGCGCAACGACACGTCGCGCGATACCAGTGCGCTCGGGTGATATGCCCAGCGATGTAACGAGCATTGTGTCGAGCGTTTCGTCGAGTGATGGCACAAACAGTGCGGCATGCGACCGCGGCAGGCAGGTTCGAGCTTCTGCTTGGTTGAGGCGGCAGCAAGCTTGTGACGTGACGGCTGCGCGCGCACGGGTCATCGGTTTGTAATTCGGCAAAGCGCGCATGATCGACTACACTCGCTCGCATGGTTACGCAACGTGTTCTCATCATTCTTGCCGTCACGGCGCTCTTTAGCTGTGCAAAGAAGGCGCCCTCGGAAACCAGAGCGGTGGCCGACCTGATCTTGATCAATGCTGATGTCGTTACTGTCGACGAGGCGTTGCCACGCGCGGAGGCTATCGCTATCGCGGGCGACCGTATTCTCGATGTCGGCACTAGTGAGGCGATGAGCGAACATCGTGGCGAGCAGACGCAAGTCATCGATCTCGACGGGCAAATGGTGATCCCCGGATTCATCGAGGGACATGGGCACTACACCAGTTTCGGCGGCGCTTTAATGATTCTCGATTTTCGCTATGCAAAGAGTTTCGAGCAAATCGTGTCGATGGTTGCGCAGGCTGCGGCTGAAACTCCGGCAGGTGAGTGGATCGTTGGACGCGGTTGGCATCAGGATAAATGGGTGACGCAGGAGGCGAATCTCGTCGAGGGGCTGCCGCTGCATGATGCGCTGAGCGCCGCAACGCCGGATCATCCGGTGATGCTGATTCATACGAGCGGGCATGCCGTATTCGTCAACGAGTTTGCGATGCGCTTGGTAGAGCTCGGTGACGATACCGTTCCACCGCCGGGTGGCGAAATTGTCCGCGATGCGAACGGCCGTGCAACCGGCATGATGCGCGAGGCGGCGCAGGATGTGTTTCGGATTGCCTTCTCGGGCCATCAGGGTCGTCGACCGGCCGGCGTTGCCGAGTCTGAACTGCGGCGCATGATCACGCTGGCAGGTGAGGAATCGCTGCGTCATGGCATCACGTCGTTTCAGGATCTGGGCACGACGTTCGCCGAGGTCGACCTGCTGAAAACGATGGCCGACGAAGGCAACTTGCCGATACGTCTGTACATGGCGTTCGAGGAGCAAGCTGCGGATATGGCGGACCGGCTCGCCGCCTATCGCATGATCGGCTACGGCGATAATTTCCTGACGGTTCGCACCATTGGCGAAAAAGTGCTCGACGGCGCGCTGGGTACGCACGGTGGTTGGTTGCTGCAACCGTATGCCGACATGCCGAGCAGCAACGGCTTGAACGTGGTGCCGTTGGCCGAGATAGAAGCGTCTGCAAAACTGGCCATGCAGCACGGCTATCAAATGGCGATTCAGGGGATTGGCGATCGCGCTTATCGCGAGCTGCTCAACATTTACGAGGCCGAGTTCGAAAAGCATCCGGACAAAACGGATTTACGTTGGCGCATCGAGCATGCGCAGGTGATCCATCCGGACGACATCGCACGCACGGTCGAACTTGGCATCATCCCGGCGGTGCAAGGCATTTTCGCATGCTCCGATGGGCCGTGGGTCGTCGAGCGTCTCGGCGAACAGCGCACGCGCGAGCGCGGTTATATCTTCAACACGCTCGCCGAGGCTGGCCTCGTGCCGACCAATGGTACGGATCCACCCGTTGATGAAATCAGTCCGATCGGCAGCTTCCATTGCTCGGTGACGCGGGAGCTGGCGGACGGCACGGTCTTCTACTCCGAAGAAGCATATCCGCGTGATCGCGCTTTGTACTCCTACACGATGGGCAATGCGATCGCTGCGTTTGAAGAAGACATCAAGGGCTCGATCACGCCGGGCAAGCTCGCCGATCTTGCGATCTTGTCGCAAAATATTCTTGAAGTGCCCAATGATGCTCTGCTTGATACCGAGATCACGATGACCATGGTCGGTGGCAAGATACGTTATCGCGACGGTGAGATTGTTCGGTAGGAAAGGCTGGCTAAAATAGGCACCTGTTGAGCGTAAGGCCCATGCCCTACAGTGCTATGCCTAATTGCGACGGGCATTCTTGAACCGGCAAAATGGTTCGGTTACTTTACGGCTCAGCCACGGTGGCACTGCTTGGGCCGATTGGTTCAACGAAACAAGTTGCGCACACGCGTGCGTCGTGTCCCAAGCTGAGCCAAGCCGAGCCAAGCCGAGCCAAGCCAAGCCGAGCTGAACTGAACTGAACTGAACTGAGTTTTGCGGTGCAGAGTATGAAACACAGTCTCCCTAGTGCGCTTTTGTTGATAGTGTGCAATGCGGCGGTTTCGACCGTCGTGTTTGCGGACGTTGATTCCGGTGATCTAGACGCCGACCAAGAGAATCAAGTTATTGACGAGATTGAGGTCATCGGCCGGAAGACGACGCGTCAACTTGAGAAAATTGTCGTCGAGGCTCGACTCGATTTTTGGGGGCTCTACAACAGCATCAATAACGTTCCGGACTACCGCGTGAATTGCGAGCGCATTGCGCCGATCGGCAGCAATATCAAGCGGCTGCGCTGCGTGCCGCGCTATTACAGCGACAAAATGGCCGAGGTCAGTCAGCAACGGATGCGGCGCGATGTGAATGGCAATATCCAATTGATCGCACAGCCGCCCGATCAGGAGGCGATCATCTCAGCGACGCGCAAGAAAAAGGCGGAGGCTGATGCGTATATGGTGGAATTGATCGAATCGAATCCACTATTGCTTGAGAAGTACGAAGCGCTCTTGGAAGCTAACGAGGCTTACGAGCGCAGTCAGGCATCCGACTAAGCGGTACGTGCTGGGATTGCGACGTATGTCGCGCTCGCTGCTGTTGTGCGTTGTCTAGTTTTCGATAACTTCAGGAGTTACTGATACCAATGCGTATTTCAATACTGGCCGTGTACGTCATGTCATGGCTGGCAGGTTCGGCAGCGCTGGCGCAAGCTATCGCAACGCCCAACATCGGCGATTCAATCATCCTCGCCCAGTCCGTCGAGCCAAACACGGCTGATGAGACAGACGTCGTGACCATCACGATTGCCGGCGTTGATCAGGTACCGGCCGAACTGGCTGTGGCCGTCACTGAACTCGCCGCAGCGATCAACACGCTACGGGAGGTCGGGATCAATTTATCACCCGAGCAGCTCAGCGAGATCGACCGGATATTGGCGACACTGTCGACGCTCGTTGCGACCACTGGTGAGAATGCGGATCAGATTGACAGCGCGATTCGCAACGCCGAGCAGCCGTTGACCGAGCTAACCCAAGCGCTGCTGACGCGCGTCGATCAGGCGTTCGTCTCACCGGCGCTGATGCGCACCGAAGCGACGATAGACAAGCTGGATCGTGTCACGCGTACCGTGCGCAATACGGTGTTTGCGAGCCTGATGGTATTGATTGCGCTGATCATTGGCGTGTTGGTCTGGACGGGCCGGCAATTGACAGCGTTTTACGAGACGGCTCGGCAAATCAGCGATGCGTACGTCATCGTGCCGCGAGCAGACTGGGATGGGCGCTCGGCAGCGGACAGCGCCGTGGACGAAGCCGTGGCCACCTTTTGAATGTCATAACCATTTAACAGTCATTACAGTAGATTCGACCGTTGCGCCGGCAACGTCAATCCTTTAGCTTTCTACCTATATCTATCTGCTCTGATGCCCGTCGTCGGTCTATGCCGGTGTTGGTGCGCGCAGGGCGATACCTGGAACACTGGAGAATCTGAATGACTACCCGTATTGCCTCGTTGCTGTTGGCCGCGTGGATCCTGATGAGCCTGTCGGTGGCGCATGCACAGACGGCCGAGGAAGGTGCGACCGAGCAGGAAACTGCTGATGACAAAGTCATCGACGAGATTGAAGTGCTGGGCCAGCAAACACCGCTTCAACTGAGCAAAGTGGTCGTGCAAGCTCGATTGGATTTTTGGGACGTGTTCAACAGTCTGAATCGCGTTGACGATTATCAGGTGGTCTGCAGAAAGGTTGCGCAGACTGGAACCCGCTTCAAAAAGATGCGCTGTGCACCGAAGTACTTCACCGACGCGTTAGCCGAAGTGACCCAGCAGCAGTTTCTGATCAATGGTGCCGGCGGTCCGCCCCCCGACGAGCGCACGGCGATCATGATGACCAGAAAAAAGAAGGCCGAGGCAGACGCCTACATGATCGGGCTGATCGAGAGTAATCCGTTATTGCTTGAACGTTACGAAACACTGCTCAAAGCAAGCAAGGCTTATGAGCAGAGCGTGCTCAGGGAATAACTAGAATAGCGCTTGATCGGGATCCGAATCTGGTCCAATCGCTTTGCCGGGTAGCGATCCATAGATCGACGGTGCTGTTTGCGGTGACAACACCACAGTGGCTCCGCGAGACTCGATCGACTTTGCGATGCCCGTTGACGTTTGTTGCTTGCCGACAGCCAAGTCGTTATTGGTGACTGACACATACTGCAGCTTATCGAGCTTCTCGAGCGGCGCAATGGTGGTGATGCTGTTTGCATCGGCGCGAAGCCACTGGAGTTGCTGCGCTGCAGATAGCGGTGCTAGCGACGTCAGTTGGTTGCGCGCAACGAGCAGCCGCTCGAGCGCTGTCGCTTGGGAAAGCGGCGAGATGTCTGATATCCGATTGTTCGTCAGATCTAACCACTGTAGCTCGCTGGCATCCGCTAACGGGCTGATGTCGGTGATCTTGTTGTTACGAATGTTGAGTCGTTGCAGTTTTGATGCTTGCTGCAGAAAGGAGATGTCTTGCAAGTTCAAGTCAAACAACCCGACGTCAACGAGCTCATGCAAGCTTCGCACGGGCGCTAGCGAGTGTATCGGATTGTCGCCAAGCACCAGAACTTGCAGCTGAGGCAGTGTTTGCAAAACGGACACGTCACTGACCAGATTGCCGGGCACCCAGATCGCCTTTAGGTGTTTCAAACCTGCGAGCGGCTCAATGCTTGCGAGCCCTGATGAGCCAATCGTGATCCCGACCAGGTTTTTCCAGCCACGCGCTGCTGAGATGTCCGCAAGCTGCGCGCCATCCGCGTGAAACACACGTAACGCGGCAAGCCTCTCCAGTCCGTCGATCGACGTGATGGGGTTATGATCTACAACCAGTTGCTCCAGTTTGATGAGGTCTGCCAACGGCGATAGGTCGGATATTTGATTGTTGCTGATGCGCAATGCCTTGAGATTTTTTGCGGCTTGCATACCTTCGAGCGAGGTAACGCCCAGATTGGAGATGTCCAGTTTGTCCAAGGCAGCGATGTCGAACGCGGTTAGCGTCCGGTTTTCTGCGCTCGTTGCGCGCTGTATCGCGAGCAACAGATTAGTGTCTTCGAACGTGAGGGATGCGTCTGGTTGCGCGTGACACGCGTAGGACAAAAGCATCGAAACTACGATGATCACTATACTGATTGCTCGCATGACAGGCTCCAGGGCTGATGACGCAGTGGCAAACCAGATCGCTGGCTTACGAGTGCGAAGTTATTTAATATACATTGTAAGTATTATCAGAGATAGTGATCATGAAGCAAGCGAAAAGTCTCGGTGAGTTTGAAATTCTGATTCTTGCGGCATTGATCCGCCTGGGTGATCAAGCCTACGGTGTAGCGATACGTGATGAGATTGAGAGCCGCTCCGGCCGTCCAGTCTCGATTGGCGCTTTGTACCCGACACTGTCGCGTTTGGAGAAGAAGGCCTACGTGACATCGAGTATCGGCGAGCCGACCGCGGTACGAGGTGGGCGCGCAAAGCGGTATTACGCGCTAACCGCGCATGGCGTCAAGCAGCTGGAAAAGTCTTCGCATATCTTGTTCAAAATGCTTCACGGTCTGCCCGGTTGGCCGACAGGGACGACGTCGTGACCGCCAATTGCCGGCCACCGCGAACGCTGGAAACACTCGTTAGTGTTTTGGCTCCGAAAGCTGTCAAGGAAGACTTGTTGGGAGATTTGGAGGAAGATTTTCGGCGCAGCGGCGAGGAAAACGGTCGGAAGAGGGCCAGCATCCGGTACTTAGTCAACGTCCTCAGACTGACGCCATTTTTTGTAACCAACAGATTCAACAACCTGAAGTTGGTCGGGGCTGTGGTCCAATTGGTGACCATGCTCACTTTCGCAATGGTCGCTCTTGCCTGGGAAACAGCGCTGGTGCAAAAACAGGCGTGGCCAATTACGGCACAAGTCATGGAAGCAGGATTTCTGCCCGCAGTAGTGATGTATTTCTCTGTCTACACTGGGCTCTACGTTGTGGGTATCGCTTTGATGTTCAGACTGAATCAATCAAATACGCGCGCAATTGGTTCAAGCTTTTTGAACCCCTACCTGCTGGCCACCGTACTCACGGTAATGCCGATCGTTGGCATGGTTTACCCAATGTCTCTGGATTCGCGTTGGATGCGCGGATTGCAGGTGCTGGCAATTTGGGCGATAGCGACAGCGAGCGCGAAAAACGCCGCCACCGAATCAGCGTAGCCGGACGCACGCTACAACCAGCCCGTTGTTTTGAGTGCTTGCACATTGCTGCGACTAACTGGCACGTCGATGTCGTTCTTGAGCCGGAGTACCAATTTGCCACGCTCACGCCGCGAGCCGGCGATCGCATTGCGTGCAACCCACCAGCTACGATGCACTTGCATCCCCTGCGCCTCGTCAATCTCCCGAACAGCATCCTTGAACCGGAACAGCACCAACTCTTTGCCCTGATCCGTCCAGACTTGTATGTAGTGGCCTTCTGCCTTGATCGCAAACAAGGCGCTTTGCCGCAGCTGGGGAGAGAGTCGCTGCATAAACGCCGGAGTGACAGTCGATTCCGAAGTCGCTTCAGCATGCGCGATTGGTGGGTACATCAGGCGCTGCAGGATCAGGCGCAATGCGATGAAGGCTGCGCAAATGATGGTGCAATTTTGCAGATACATCAGCAAATCGTCGAAAGGATCGTCGCCGCGCGCGTTGAGCGCGAATACAACTGGCGTCATTACGCTGACAAACAAGCCGCCTTTGATGAGCCAGCTCAGGCGTTGCGATACGCGCTTGCGCGTCCATCGATCGACCAGCCATTCAATGCAGCCGCCCAACGCGGCGGCGAGCAGGCATAGCGGGATCCAAAAGCCAATGCGGAACAGCAACGAGTAATCGTAACTGTCCAGGGCGCCGACCAACGCCAGAAATACGCCGCCGATCAGCCCAACCAGCAGCCAAATCTGCGCAACAGCACGAGCAGGGGTTCCCATTCGTGCCGCACGAGTTGCAGGCTGTTGTGATTCGTTAGCTTTTTGCAGCGATTCGTTCATTTGTGATTGTGGCTTCGGCACGTTGTTTTGACACTGCTGCTTCGATTTCACTGAGGAGACCAATCGATGCGTATTGACACAATCTGGGCAACGGCCGGCGCAGTATTACTTGGCTTTGCAATTTCCAACCCGGCGATAGCCGAAGACTTGACCAGCGACATTCTATCCCGCTTCGTGACGGATTATGCACAGGACCCAATGATTCAAAGCGAGACCTTCGGGATAGAGGTCGATGGCGCGCGCTGGCACGTCGTGGCCAATCGCGCAGACCGCGACGCGCAGTTGCATAAGGGCTTCCCGGAATCACCCGTGTTCTATTTCAAAACGACTGCCGAAATCCTGCAGCGTATTGATGCCGGGCAATTGACGGGGCTCACTGCAATGGCTGCGGCGACTTCCGCGGACATCACGCCGTTGGATGTTCTTTATTCCGAGGGCTATACAAAACCTGACGACTACGACGCGCGACTGAGACCGCTGATTTTCCATTTCTGGACCAGAGGGTTGCCCGAGGTCGTGCCATTTGGTGCCGAGTACTCGCGTATTGTCCACGGCGCACCAGGTACCGTGATGTACTACGCCAAGGATTTTCGCAGCGCGGTCTATCACATCCCGCCGCGGTTAGGGGCCGATCAGGCTCCCACGATGGCAGTACCGTTTCCCCGATTGCTGGTGACGCTGGCAGGCACGATGACAGGCACCGTGGGCGGTGCTGAGTTCGTCGCGCCCGCAGGGCAGTTCGTTTTTGTGCCGCCCAACCTTCCTGCGCATGTCTGGAACGACGGTGACCAGCAGCTCGACCTGATGTTCTTGATGTTCGGGGACGGTGCTTGAACGCGGCTCGTGGTGGCTATCCAGCGGTCGTGAAGCGGCAGGTGCGCGGGTGGGGTCATTGCAGGCGCCTAAAACTACAGGACTAGTGGGTAAGGCCAGAAAATTAGCAATTAAAACAATAGTTTAATAGCTGAAAATTAGGTTTTTTCCGTGCCGTTTGTCTGTCATGATCAGTCGCTAGAATGTTCGTTGTTACCGATTTGTTACATCGGAAACACTTGACTGTCTTATGTGATGCGCGAATGATGACGGCAGCTTTGTGTCGGATAAGCAACGCTTTGAACGCTGATTCCATGAGTCTGCGGGTTATTCGTTGCCTATTCGACACAGATTTTGTGAAACGCGTCGTGCGTTTTGTTGTAGACGGACCCATCATGGAGACACACCCATGCCCCAAAAGTATGCAATGAGAACGGCCTTGCTTGGCCTGCTCATACCTGCACTGGCTATTTTGCCGCAACCTGTACAAGCCCAGCAGGATGACGAAGACACCGTCATCGATGAAATCATTACGACGGGTACGCGCAGGGCAGCTCGCTCGGCAGCGGACTCACCAGTACCGGTTGACGTGATCTCCGGCGCTGATATCGCGCGCACGCCGTCTGCTGACGTTCAGGACATGCTCAGAACAGCGGTACCGTCTTTCAACGTCAACACGCAGCCGATCAGTGATGCTGCGACGATTGTGCGGCCGCCAAACGTCCGCGGTCTGTCGCCGGACAACGTGCTGGTGCTGGTGAACGGCAAGCGCCGTCATCGCGGTTCGATCATTTCGTTCCTTGGCGGTGGTATTTCGGATGGCGCTCAGGGCGTCGATATTTCGGCGATTCCTGCTTTGGCGATCAAACAGGTGGAAGTCTTGCGTGACGGTGCGTCTTCGCAGTACGGCTCTGATGCGATTGCCGGCGTATTGAACTTCATCTTGCGCGACGACGCCGATGGTGCCGAAGTGCTTGTTAACTATGGCTCTACGTTTGACGGTGACGGCGATAACTATCGCGTAGCCGGCAACATCGGTTTTCCGCTGGGCGATTCAGGCTTTATCAACCTGACCGGTGAGTTCAACGACGTTGAAGGCACCGTACGTTCGGTCGTTCGCGACGACGTGCAGGCGGCCATCGATGGCGGCTACACGCCGGTGCAGGATTTCTCGGCCATCAATACCTATACATCCGAAGTACCGCAGTACTGGGGTCAGCCTGATGTGACCGACGACATCAAACTGTTCGTCAACTCAGCCATCGAGCTCAGTAACGGCGCAGAAGCGTACTTCTTCGGCAACTACGCGTCGCGCACCGTTGAAGGCGGCTTCTTCTACCGCAACATTGTTGGCCCGACGACCGGCCAGCAGCGTGGTGGTGTGTATCGCGGCCCAACGGTTGACCCGCTGACCGGCCTCGAAGATCCGAACGGTGTGCCATCGATTCTGGTTGGTGACCTTGACGGCCTGGGCGCCGGCGGCGCTTGCCCGGCAGGGATTCCGCTGAACGGCGTTATTCCTGATGCGACGATTCTGGCTCAGGTGACCGGCGACGCCAACTGCTTCTCATTCGCTGAGACGATCCCGGCGGGCTTCGTACCGCGCTTTGGCGGTGACAACGAAGACAGCGCATTGGCCGTTGGTATTCGCGGTGAGTTTAATGTCGGCACGGGCATGCTGTACGACTTCAGCATCCAGCGCGGCTCTAACCGCACCGACTTCTTTATCCGCAACACGATCAACGCATCGTTGGGTCCGGACACACCGCGTGACTTCACGCCAGGTGGTCAGGAGCAGACGGAAACAGTGGTTAATGCCAACCTTGTCTATGGTTTTGATGTTGGTTTTGCCTCTGACCTGAACGTTGCGTTCGGTGCTGAGTATCGCGAAGAGGAATTCGACCTGTTTGCGGGCGATCCGGCGTCATTTGCGCTGGGCGTATTGGCTGACCAGGGTTTCTCATCGAGCTCTAACGGCTTTGGTGGTTTCCCGAACAGCACTTCTGCGTCGCAGGACAGTGTGGCGGCGTACGTCGATCTGGAAGCGGACATCACTGATGCGTTTACGCTGCAGGCTGCTCTGCGCTACGAAGACTTCAGCGAGTTTGGCGATACGACCAACGTCAAGCTGGCGGGTGTCTATGCCGTGAATGACTCGCTCCGTATCCGCGGTGCATTCTCTACCGGCTTCCATGCACCAACGGCAGGACAGGCAAACATCACGAACGTCACCACGCAGAACATCGGTGGTGTTCTGGTTGACCAGGGCACGCTGCCATTGTCGTCAGCTGCAGGTCAGTTGGCCGCCGACTTCATTGCCAGTCAGGGTAACGGGCGTCCGTCTCTGGGTTCAGAAGATGCCACTAACCTCGCGTTTGGTGTGTCATTCGATGTTGGCGAATCAACGTGGACGATCGACTACTACAACATCGAGTTGGAAGATCGCGTAGCACTGGGTGCCAACGTTGACTTCCTGTCAGCACTGAACTTCGCTGACGGCAACGTCAACAACTACACGACCGTGTCTGCGGCGCTAACCGGCCTCGACGCTGATGGCATCATTAACCGACAGGACTTCATCGGCCTCGATGATCTGTCGCAGTTCCGCTTCTTCTCGAACAGCTTCGATACGACCACCACCGGTTTCGACGTCGTCGGTACCTATCCGTTCGACGCCTTCCAGGGTAGCTCGCAAATCACGTTGGCGTTTAACTACAACGAAACGGAAGTGGACAGTGTCGGCACGATCAACCCGATCAGTGCGGGTCGTGTTCAAGCGATCGAAGACCTGCTGCCGAACTTGCGTGGTAACGTGACGTGGACGCATTTGCAGGGCGACTGGCGCACATTGGTCCGCGCCACGTACTTCGGCGAATGGGATGACACCGGCAACGGTGTGAACGGCATCGATCCGGCAATCCTTGTTGACCTGGAAGTGGGCTACAACGTCTCTGACAACATCGAAATTGTCGGCGGTATCGCTAACATATTCGATGAGTTCCCGGAAGAGAACCCAAGCGCGGGTTCACTTGGCCAGCTGTACTCTGAAGCCAGCCCGTTCGGGTTCAATGGCGGTCAGTGGTACCTGCGTGGTCGCTTCATGTTCTGATTGTCTACTGACAGAAAGATCGAAAAAGCCCCGCTTCGGCGGGGTTTTTTTTTTCCGTGAAAAACGATTGCCGCTGGCGATGCTCTCGCTGTGCATCCATTGCGCCACAGTCATCGAATAGACAAAGCGACACTACGTCACTTTGATTTATTGGGAGATGAATGACATGACGAGAGCGATTACTCACTACTTTGCAAGCGCCGTAGCCAGTTTGGGGTTGCTGGGCGCGATGACGGCCCACGCAGGCCATGCGCCTACCATTACCGGCATCGTTGTTCAGAGTGGCGGCGAATTTGACCGCGACCGCAACGATTTCGATATTTTGCTGAACGCCGTGCTGGCCGCGGATCTCGCCGGCGCACTGGATGATCCTGATGCCGATCTGACCGTCTACGCGCCGACTGATGCCGCATTTATTCGCCTCGCTAAGGACCTCGGTTTTAGCGGTCGCGATGAGGCGCAAGCGTTTGAATTCATTGTCGCTGCCCTGACCGAGCTGGGCGGCGGTGATCCAATTCCGGTGCTCACCAACGTGTTGCTCTATCACGTGTCACCGGGTGCCAAAACGGCCAGCGAAACATCACAGACGCCTATCGTGCAAACCTTGCTCGAAGGTGCCACGTTGCTGCCACGTCGCCGTCAACTGATCGACAACGATCCGGACATTCGCGACGCTCGCCTCAGCGGCAAAACAGACGGTATTCGTGCGGAAAATGGCGTCATCAATCCTATTTCCCGAGTGCTGATCCCCCTGGACATCGCCAACACGAATGCGGCTGAGCTGCCAACTATTGCCGGTCTAGTCGCAGCCAGCGGCGGCTCGTTCGATCACAATTCCAAGGATTTCGACTTATTGTTGACTGCACTGCAAGCGGCGGATCTGGTCGGCGCTGTGGCGGATATCGACGCTGATTTGACCGTGTTGGCGCCAAATGATCAGGCGTTCATCCGGTTGGCGCGTGATCTCGGCTACCGCGGTCGCGATGAGGGTGAGGCCTTCAATGTGATCGTTGGTGCTTTGACGCAGCTCGGCGACGGCGATCCCATTCCGCTGTTGCAGGCGGTGCTGCTGTACCACGTGTTGCCCGCAGGCATTCCGGTCAAAGATGTGCTGACGGCAGAATCATTGCAGACGTTGGCCGGCGCAACGATTACGCCAGATGTGGCGACGCGTACGCTGATCGACAACGATCCGCGGTTGCGTGATCCGCGCGTGTCGTTGTTGAGCAAGAACAACTTCCGCGCGGCGAATGGGTTTGTGACGACGATTTCCCGAGTATTGATTCCGGTCGATCTGTCCACACTGTAAGCCGAAGCTCGGAAACGCGAAAAGCTACCGTGCAAAAGTTCAAGAGCTAAAGAGCTAACGCGCTAAGGCGCAGAAAGGCGTCACCACACAGCGGTTGTGGTGACGCCTTTTTTTTACCTGCGATTTTGAGTTGCGCATCCGCGCGTTCGGATCTGTATGTTTAGATTGGGTCATTCAGCGGGCTGACTGGTGCACGGCTTTAGCCTGGCCGCCACATGTTTTGAATCACAATGGATGCGCGCAGGCGAGCCCGCTGACCGTGTGGCAGTGCGAAGTTCACAGTCAGAACTGCGCCGTATCCCTCAGACTTTTTCGCTACACTACGCTAGCGTGTCGATCTGGCGCACGTCGCGTGCGTGTTTGACGCCCTGGAGCCCAATGGGATCGCCGCGCGTATCAACGAGAACAACATGATCATCAACCACCGCTATAAGTTCATTTTCATCAAGACTCGCAAGACTGCAGGGACGAGTGTTGAAATTGCACTGTCGAAATTCTGTGACGGCGACGACATTGTTACGCCGATATCCCCGGTTGACGAGGCCAAGCGGCAACAGCTCGGTTACCCCGGCGCTGCCAACTATGGCATCGCGAAGCGCTACTACAGCAAACTCGATTGGCTGAAACTGGGATTGAAGTTCGAGCCGAAGCGGTTTTTTAATCACGCGCCGGCCGAGTACATTCGCGATCACATCGATCCTGATATCTGGAACAGTTACTACAAGTTTTCGATAGAACGGAATCCGTTTGATAAAGCGATCAGCCGCTACTTTTGGAGCACGCGCGAGCCGCGTCCGACGATGCTCGAGTTTTTCAATACGGCGCCGATCGAATTCATTACTAACTGGGGCAGCTACACGATTGCGGATCATATCGTTGCCGACAAGGTTGCCCGGTTCGAGCACCTTGCTGACGATCTGGCGACGATTGGTCGCGACATCGGCCTGCCTGAGCCGCTGAGTCTGCCAATGACCAAAGGAGGCTCGCGCAAGAATCGCGAGCACTACAGCCACGTGCTCAATGGCGATGATCGCGCGCGTATCGAACGCGTTTGTGCGAAGGAAATTGCGGCCTTTGGCTATCAATGGACCGATGCGTCTGACTGAGTTGCGTGCGCCGTGAGTCTTGTGCCCCCAATTATTGATGCCAACCCGTGAACGTCGCCGACGGAACGATCATCTATCTTGTCCGACATGGTGAGGCGGCTGCGAAGTGGGGGGATAATCCCGATCCGGGCCTGAGCGAACTGGGTGCGCGCCAGGCGCTCGCGGCAGCTGACATCCTGCGCAGCATGAGTTTGCCACCGGCGCACATCATTACCAGCCCACTGCGGCGAGCGCGCGAAACGGCGGCACCGTATGCGATGCAGTTGGGCAAAACGCCGACCGTCGATCCGGTGTTTCGCGAATTACCGTCGCCGGTTGCATTGGATCAGCGCGCACAGTGGATACAGTCGTTCATGACACAGCGCTGGAACGAGCAAAACGAAGACATCACCCGCTGGCGGTCAATTTTGTTGCAACAACTGACGCAACTGACCGGTTCTGTTGCGATTTTCACGCACTTCGTCGTCATCAATGCGGTTGTTGCTCACGTGATGGACTGCCCCGATACCTTGTGCGTGATGCCGGCTAACGGATCGGTGTTCACGTTCGCCGTTACGGATGGTGTGCTCTCGCACGTGCACAGTGGTACTCAGCAGGCATCTGTTGTGAATTGAAGCTACCGCTGCTTTGGCGACCAGATCACAGCGATCCTGCGGCGTCTCGTGTATTTTGGAAGCGTTAATAGAAGGAGAATCGGTATGCGCGCCTCGTTGATGATCAGCCTCGGTTTAGGACTCTTGTTTTGCTTGGTGACAGACGCCGCGGCGCAGTCGCTACGTAAAGACTACAGTGATGATGCGTTGGTGCAGATTCTGAAAGATGATGGCTATACGTCAGTTCAGATCGATGAGCCGCGTTCTCTTAAGATCAAAATCGACGGCATCACATATTATTTGTTTGTCTATGACGACGGCGATCTGCAGTTGTATTTCGGCCTGACCGGGTACACGTTAACAATCGCGGACATGAACGATTGGAATCGGGAGCATCGATTGACACGCGCATACCTTGATGGCGACAACGATCCGGTGCTCGAAGCAGATCTGTTAGCCAATGCGGGCTACAGCGACGCGCAGTTGATTGAGTTTGTTGCCGTGTTCGACCAGCTCGCTCGCCAGTTCCGCGGCTTTATCGATGACCGGGACAGCGCAACACCGACGGCTGAGCCAGCCGCAGAGTTTGAGCGCATCTAGTGATTGATGTATGGCCAGCGCAAACTGAGTGTTCGACGGGCGCGTCGGCGTGCATTTTGATTCGATAGCACACACGGCGCAGCAACTGCGATCCGGAACGGTGACAGCAACGCAGCTGACGCAACTCATGCTTGATCGCATTGCGGCACACGACGGGCGACTGAACGCGTTCATTACCGTGACGGGCGACGCAGCGTTGGCGGCGGCGAGTCGCGCCGATGCTGATTTTGCACGCGGCGTAGATCGTGGTGTCCTGCAAGGGATTCCGCTGGCTATCAAGGACTTGTGCGATACCCAGGGCGTGCGCACTACCGGCGGCTCGAAAGTTTTCGAGCATCGAGTGCCGGAGACGGACGCAACCGTCGTGCGTCGCCTGAAAGCGGCGGGCGCCGTCATCCTTGGCAAGACCGGACTGCACGAGTTGGCGTACGGGACGACCAGTGAGAACGACTGGTTTGGTGCGGTGCGTAACCCATGGTTGGATACGCATTTTGCCGGTGGCTCGAGTGGCGGCTCGGCAGCTGCGGTTGCCGCAGGGCTTGCGTTTGGCGCAATCGGTACCGACACAGGCTGCTCGATTCGACAGCCTTCGCACTGCTGCGGTGTTACCGGATTTAAACCGACGTTCGGGCTGGTCAGCAAGGCGGGTGTCATACCGCTGTGCTGGACGATGGATCATGTCGGGCCGATCACCAGAACGGTAGAAGACACGGCATTGATGCTGGACGTGATTGCCGGGCCGGACGCGAGCGATCCCTATTGTTTGCCGGCGCCCGAAAGGCAGCCGTTCAATAGCGCCGGTGGCAACCTGAAGCATCTGCGCATCGGGATCGTTGAGCGATATTTTTTCGATGGCGATGACGAGGTTGTCGACATTGTGCGCGCAGCATTGGCACAGTTGTTTTCGGCTGGTGCACAAGCAGTATCGCTAGACCTTCCAGACGTTGCGGACGCAGCGCTTGCGAGTCGTGACATCTTTGCCGAGGCTGCGGCGATTCACGAACGCGACCTGCAACAGTGTCCCGAACACTTTGGCGAACAAGTTCGAGGCAAACTACTAGCCGCGCAACGCATCACGAGCGCTGCATACGCGCGCGCGCAGCACTTCAGGCGCGGCTTTACCCAACGCGCCGACGCACTGTTCGCGCACTGCGATGTATTAGCCGCGCCGACGTCGACAGCCGCTGCCGTCGCTATCGACAATCCGCCTGCCAATCATGCACAGCTTGCGTGGCAAAACACCATCATTAGTGACTTTACCGGGCAACCGTCGATCTCAATCCCCTGTGGATTCACGGCCGCGGGGCTTCCGGTTGGCTTGATGCTGACCGGCGCTTTGACGCGCGATGCGACTGTGCTGCAAGCGGCTCGGCTCGCAGAGGCTGCACTGCGGGTCAATCGCCCGCCGCCGTGCTAGACCGGCATACGCTCCCGAGACGGGCGCGTTAGCTGCTGCGATCATCGTATGCAAAAGTCAGGCAACATCACGCAATTGCCGCAGCAATGCTTGGGTGGCGAGGCGGACGCCGGCAGTGCGCTGACACCGGTGGTGTATGAGTAACTGCAAAGTACCGCGCGCCGTCTGTTTTGCGCAGAGCATGCAGCGCACACGTTGCAACCAACTGCGCTCGTGCATGAAGCGTTCTAGCGCCTGGTCGATGTCGATGTCGACGTCGACTGGCAGGATCGGGCGCATTTCTCGGCGCTCGCTGCGCGTATGATGCTGCGCTTGCATGTGGGCCATACCAAAGCGCGACGTGCATAAAAACGTGGTGCAGATGACCTCAAGGTCACGCTGGACGAAGGGCGTTTTGCCACAGTTGGGTGCGACGATGAATTGCTTGCCTTGCACGATCGACAGGCACTTGCGGCTTGCCCGAGCTTGGCTGAAGAATGAGCTGCAATAACGGGCTAGTCGATTGCCAGCTTGTCGCTAAGGATCGCTCAGCATCAACGCCGGATTGATGGCGACACCACTGAGGTAGACACCCCAATGCAGGTGTGCGCCGGTCACGCGACCGGTTGCGCCGACGCGACCCAACGTTTGTCCGACATTGATCGTATCGCCGTCGCTGACGGCGATGGCTGACAGATGGCAATACATGGTCACAAGACCCGCACCATGGTCAACCATGACGGTTTTGCCGTTGAAAAAATAGTCGCCGACGGCGACGACACGACCTGCGCCCGGCGCGCGTACCGGCGTTCCTGCCGGCGCTGAAATGTCCATGCCACTATGCGGATTGCGTGGCTGCCCGTTGTAGAAGCGTCTGGCGCCGAAGCTGTCGCTGCGCGGCCCGTCAACCGGCGCGCGGTCAAATACGTCGAACGAATCGGCAGGTGTGCGGCTAGCGCGCGCGGCATCCATCTGCGCGCGCTCCCGTCGGTAGCGCTGCAGCTGCTTCTCGTCCGGCGTAACGTAGCGCTGTTCCTTAATGGTTAAGTGCTGCTCGCGGTAGGTGACCGGAGAAACAGCGATCGCCCGTGTACGGATGCCAGTGGGGCGCTTGATGGTTAGCGGTAGTGTTTGTTCGGCCACATCCAGCGGAATGCCGGCAACGGCGACCCACCGCGCACCGTCTTTGACAATAGCGACATCGCGGCCTGCGAGCGTCGCTGTCTCCGGTTGCGTTGCGCCCAGATCGATAACAGCGATGCCGCCGGGCACAGG
Source organism: Pseudomonadota bacterium (assembly GCA_038529355.1). GTDB lineage: Bacteria > Pseudomonadota > Gammaproteobacteria > Steroidobacterales > Woeseiaceae > CALBPI01. The sequence goes on along the minus strand of JBCBDU010000001.1, from coordinate 127,803 downwards.
CGTATGCGCCGGCAGGTCAGCGCGTGCAACAAGTCCAACGGGCAGCGCAAGGATGCATAGCGACACGCGCCAGTTCGCGCATGCGCGTCTGGCGCCAATTCGACGGGTCGCTGATTTGCTGAGCATCATTGTGCTTTAAAGATGGCGAAAGGATTGCCTGAACGAGTTAAGCGCATTGTGCCTGCCCGTGAATCAATAGTGAACGTGCCTGATCACGTGTCGAACGGCTACGTTTGCCTGTGATCGTTCTTTTTTGCCGCAAGATGAACCGTTTGGTGCTCTGGATCGACTACTGTGTAATCGCAAGGTAAACCCGAAAGGTGTCAGGTGTCGCAAACAACGCCGCAATTGTCCGCAGAAGAGCGCGCTCTGGTTGAGTTGTGTGTTGCCGGTGACGAGCGCGCGTTCGCGATCCTGTACCGGCGTTGGCATCCACGCTGGGCGCGCTTCGCGCATTGGTTGGTCGGCAATCGCGATGATTCGGGGGATGTGATGCAAGAGGCCGCATTGGCGATTGCGCGCAACATCCATCGGCTTAAAGACGTTAATCAATTCAAGGCATGGTCGTTCACGATCATCCGGCGACGCGCCGCTGACCACATTCGTGGTGCGGTGCGGCTGCGCGAAATTCGCGAGGCACTGACTCTCGCTCAGCAATCGCCGGAAGTCACGCCGGCTGCGGACACCACGCTCGAGTCGCTGTTCGCGGCGCTGGGTGCAGAGGACAAACGATTGCTGATCTTGTTTTATGAATATGGCTTTACGGTCGCTGAAATCGGTCGTGTGCTGGCCGTGCCGGCGGGCACCGTCAAGTCACGGCTGTTCAACGCGCGCAAGCGATTGCGAGAAGCGGCTGATATCGAACTAACCGGAGAACCGACATGACAGATTTTGACGAAAAAATGCGTGATCTGCTGGCTGAGCACGATGCACAGACCTTGGATGTTTACGAGGAAGACGGCTTTTATAGGGAGGTGTGGAGCAGTTTCCGTGGCCCTGGCAGTGAATTAAGAATCTGGACCTGGGTTGCGATCCTTATAGCCGGTGCGGCGTTGATCTATTGCGTTATCGGTCTGGTGCAGGCCGAATCGATCAGCGACAAACTGACATTTGCCGCATTCGCTATCATGCTGAACTCCGCACAAATCGCCTTGAAACTGTGGTTCAACATGCGTCTGAATCGGCGCGCTGTGATCGGCGAGATCCGCAGTCTGCGATTGCAGATGCTCGCTGATAAGGCCTGATCTGCTGGTCGCTGCTGGCGCTATTGCAGCTCAACTGCGGTGCAACATCGCCGGGCAGGGTGCTCCTCACCGGATTCTGTGACATTCGGCGTGATACTTTTGCGATATTCTTGGATAATACTGATCGGTTTTGTCTAAATTTCCGTGCGGGGCAAGGGGACTGTGTCACAGCACGCAAAACAACTGTTAAAGCGCGCCTACTACGAAACGCCGTTACAACGCACGGTTATTCGAGTTACTTCCGTATTCCGGCCACCACCGTGGGCAACGCCCACGATGGAATTCGACTGTGGTGTATGGCTGGGGCCATCGACATTGCACTGCGTGGATGGCCGCCAGCTCGGTGAAGAAAACGCATGGCCGGTGTTTTTTCGCGAACACGTCGCCACGGACTACCACGCCAGCAATATGCCTGGGTCGCGATCGGGTTCGGTGATCAACATGACCGCGCTGCACATGGTCATGCGCACGTGGAATCAGGCGTTGCCGGTTATGGGCGCAATGCGCCGGCTGTTTGACGATGGTTTCGGTGCGCATGGCAAGACGCTGGGCATGCGTGAGCTATTCGTCGTGTCGAAAATGGGCTGTGCGTTACCAGCATTGATGGTACGACGTGGTCAAGCGCCACTGCGCAGCGGTCAGATTCCGGCGTTAGTGGCGACCCAGTTCAAATTGATTGCGGGTTTTTTCATGGTTGCGCAGGAGATGTTGTGGGGCAACGCACGACATGATCCGCATGTGAGCGCCGAAGACTTTTTCGAGTTCGCGGATCGCGAGGGTATTTTTATCTCACCGAGTGGTCGCGCCTGCGGAGGCAGCAAAAAGAAGATCATTGAGCTGTTCAACTATCTGCAAGCGGTCGATGCTGATACTGACATGGATGCGCTGACGCAATACGCTGAGCCTGGTCAGTTGCTGACGTATACGACGCATGCGCTTTACATCGAATGCGTGATTCTGCTGGTGCAACGTGCGCTGCGCTGCGCATACTTTCAGTGGGTTCACGAGCATGGCAGGACAGGCAATGCATCCGTCGCCGACACGGTGCTGACCGCGTGCAGTGACGTTACCGAGCCGCGCCTGACTGCGCGGCTTGCGCATCTGAACGACAACGCACAACTTTGGCAATTGGTTGAGTTGCTGGCAACAGCGCAGCTCGATGCGCCGGTAAACCTTACCGATGCGCGTGCGCTTGTTGAACAGATCGCGGCAGGCACCACGCAATTGGACAACGAAGCAGATGTTGTGGCGCACTATCGCGCAGCGGCGGACCGGGTTCGCCAGTTCATGACAGCGCAGCAACATGCTGTGCTTGCCATTCTTGGTCGACGCGAACGGCCGGCACTTGCCGACGACCGATTGTTTGAGCGTCTAGCTGTATTGCCCTTGAGCCTGTAGTGGGCAGGGTGAGTCGATGCTAATGGCGCTCAATCCAACATTAATTGAACCCGCAGAATCTGTTGTTTGCGACGTACGCGTGCGCACTCGCATCGTCACCTCACTGGATGCGCTGGATGCGACGACGCTGCAAGGCTGGCGTGCGCTTGAGGACGACGCGCAACATGCCAATGTATATCTTTCGGCGGACTTCGTGGTGCCATCGTTGCGCCACTTGACGCCCGACCTGGCTTTTGTGCTACTGATATCCGAACGCTGGCACGACGGCACCTGGCAGGCCATTGCGCTTGGCATTTTTACCGAGCGCCGTGCGAGCGCGACGTTGTTCACACGCGTGCTGGAGGCGTACCGTCCGCCGCATGGTTACTTGACCGGACTGTTGCTGCACAAAGAGTGTGATGCATTGGCAATCCGCGTCTTGTTCGATACGTTCTTACGCAAACAGCAGCGCCGCTGGCGTGCCGTCGGCGTCGCCTGTTTTGCATTGCCATTGGTGCTGTCCGATGCGGCCGCTGACGAAATGCGAGCCATCAACGTCGCCTGGCACGCCTATGCGGATGAGCCGCGAGCAACGATTCGACCGGCTACAGTGCCGGTTGATTTCGTACGCCAGCACCTGTCACGCAACAGTCGCCGCAACTACGAGCGCAAGCAGCGCAAATTGGCTGCGCTGGGTGACTACCAATGGCGATTTGTTACTGGCGGCTCTGTCACGGCCAGCACGATCGATGACTTTCTTGCTCTTGAGAACACCGGTTTCCGGCGCGACGCGGGCACATCATTGGCCGCGCAGCCTGAGCATGAGGCGTTCTTTCGCGAGATGATCGAACTGATGCGGCAGCGTGACAAAGTGTTCTTCACAGAAATTTGTCTGGACGGGCGCGTGATTGCGTCAACGTGCAATTTGCGCTCGGGCGCGTTTGCCTACGCGTTCAAGCTTGGCTGGAACCCGGATTACGCCGACTACAGTGTTGGTGTGTTGAATGAGCTCGAGTTGGTGACGCACATGCCGGAGTGTCTGGCTGATATCCGGCATATGGATAGCGGCGCGATGCCCGGTTCATTCATGGAGCGGCTGTGGCCGGATATCGATACGTTGAATGCTGGCTATTTCACTTTCGGCAGTGCGACCACGGCATTCACCAGCAGTATCCAGAAGGTAGCTGCATTGAAGCGTCGCCTTAAGCGTCAAAGCTAACGAAGACTGCCAGGCTTGGCGCCCGACGCAGTTCGTCGCGCTCACGGATCTTGCGGTTGTTGCGTAAGACCATGTTCCGATGGTGCATACGAAGGGCGCAGCGCATCGAAGTCATGACCGCTCGGCGCCTGATAAACGCGCAGATTGAACTGCGGCAAAATTGCCAGCAAGTGATCGAACAGGTCGGCCTGAATCGATTCATACTCTGCCCACGCTGTGGTCTGCGTAAAGCAATAGATCTCGATCGGTATGCCATGTGCGCCCGGTTGCAACTGACGCACCAATAGCGTCATGTCGTCATGAATACGCGGGTGATGGCGCAGGTAGTTGATCAGATAGGCGCGCAGCGTGCCGAGGTTCGTCAGCCGGCGCATATTCACGTCGTCTGCGGTTTCGTCTGGCAGCCCGGCATTGTAGCCGTCCAGTTCCTGCTGTTTGTCGCGCATGTAATTTTTCAGTAGTGCAAAGCGCTCGAAATGCTTGATCTCTTCTGCACTCAGAAAGCGCACGGACTGCACGTCGATCGACAACGCCCGCTTGATCCGGCGCCCGCCGGCCTGCTGCATGCCGCGCCAGTTCATGAACGATTCTGAGATCAGCCGATGCGTCGGAATCGTCGTGATTGTCTTGTCCCAGTTCTGCACCCGCACGGTATGCAACGCGATATCGATGACATCACCATCGGCGTTCAGTTGCGGCATTTCGATCCAGTCGCCGACCCGAATCATGTCGAGACTGGAAATTTGAACGCTGGCGACGAGTGACAGTATGGTGTCTTTAAAGATCAGCAATAGCACCGCAGTCATCGCGCCGAAACCACTCAGCAGGATCAGCGGCGATTTGTCGATGAGTGCGGCAACGATCACAATGGCGCCGATGCAGTACAGCGCCAGTTTGGTGATTTGGATATAACCTTTGATCGGTCGCTCTACGGCACTGGCGCCTGCCTCGTAGAGTACGTTGACGGCGCTCAGTACGGCGCTGATCGTGCGCACGATGACGAAGATGCCATAGGCTGTTGCGACATTGCGCACGATTGTGACAATGCTGTCGGAGATGTCCGGAATTTGCGCGATGGCAAAATAGACGAGCGCGGCGGGGATCAGATGCGCCAGGCGTGCGAACACACCCTGATCAACCAGGGCGTCGTCCCACGTTGATTTGGTTTGGCGCGCGAACAGGGTCGCTGCCGCTTGCAAACGATTGCGCGCAACCGCGTCGACGATCCAGACGGCCGCGATGAGCAGCGCGATCAGCGTTGCTGTCGGTAGCCATGGTTGGATGTCGGCAAGGGGCGCCAACAGTGAATCGAGTGTGAGCATCCGCCAAGCTTAACGAGTGCCGCGGTGCTATTCCATCAGGCTGGGCACCAACGAGCCAACCAGCAGCACCGCCATCGTTACGTTGAACGCGCGGAGCCGCGTCGGCGTGCTCAGCCAGCGACTGATCTGTTGCCCAAGCGCTGCCCAGCTGCTGACCGACGGGATGTTCACGATGCCGAACACCAGCGTTACGATCAGCACCTGCGTGAAGCTGCGATCACCCGCGTACACACTGATGGCGGTCAATCCCATGATCCACGCTTTGGGGTTCACCCATTGGAACGCAGCGGCCTGCAAGAATGAGAACGGTTTGCCTGCGCGCTGATCGGCATCGGTTGTGACAGGGCTTGCTGTTGCGATCTTCCAGGCAAGATAGGCCAGATAGATCACGCTGACGACACGCAGCACGGTGTAACTGGCTGGGAAGCGGATGAACAACTGCGTCAGCCCGATTCCCACAATCAACAGCATGAACATGAAGCCGAACGCGACGCCAAGCATGTGTGGCAGCGTGCGACGGAAGCCGAAGTTCGCCCCGGACGCCATCAGCATCAGGTTGTTGGGTCCTGGGGTGATTGACGAGACGAAGGCGAAGGCAACGAGGGCTAGCAAGGTGTCGAGATTCATGCCCACAGTGTGTCAGCAATCAGATCGAATAGGCTTGCAAATCTCCAAGTTCTGCGCGCAATATTGCAACAAATGACGAAAATAGACGTGATTAATCAAAAAATATTGCAAACGCTGGTCGAGAATGCGCGTATCAGCAATACCGATCTGGCCGAGGCGGTCGGGTTGTCACCGTCGACGTGCCTGCGGCGCGTGCAGGAGCTGGAGCGCGCTGGTGTGATCACCGGCTACCGCGCTGTACTGCACCCGCCGTCACTAGGGATTGGTTTTGTCGCCTACGTCGCGGTCGGATTGTCCGACCATTCGCGCAAGTCGCAATTGGCGTTCGAGCGATCCGTCGTGAAATCACCCGAGGTCAAGGAATGCCACAACACAACGGGTACGTTCGAATACCTGTTGCGTATCGAGGTGTCGGATTTGGCGGCGTACAAAACGTTCCACACTGATGTGCTCGGTACGTTGCCGCAGGTCAATTCTATCTCGAGCTATGTCGTGATGGGTTCGCCGAAGGATGAACGGGCGTGAAGAGAACAGGGTGGCTGCTGATCCTTACGGCGGCATGGTGATAGCAGGCGCTAACGCCCCTACGCGGGTTCGCTGGCGCAGTGTCATTCTCGATTTTCCGGCGCGGTTGCGTTGGGCGCTAGCGCATCCAGATCCGCGTCGCACACGATGGAACGAATTCGCGCGTTCTGGGCGGGGGGTTGCGACGCATCGCCAGGCAAAGGTGTGTCGTCAAAATACGGTTGACTTGTCTGAACGCGTAACTGCGTCATCCTCTGATAGATCTGTCTGGCACCTCGACACCCGGCGGTAACCGAGGTTGCCGGGTAGTCTGACATATCGACCCGTGATTCGAAGTAATCGGCCGCAAGTTGCCAGTCTCCGCGCGCCTCGGCTAACAAGACCAGCGCCAGCTCATTCGCTTTTGGATCATCGCTGGTGGCCTGCAGTATTGGTCTGTTGTCCGGGTTGCCCAAATCACTGAGTCCGGCAAGCCCATCTCGGTACAGTTGTGCGGCGGCTACGAGCGATTCGGTTGATCCGAGGAATGCGCCGCCCGAATAAAAAACAATCGCAAGATCTCCCGCATCGCGATTGCGCAGTTGATCTCCTGCTGCTCGTGCGGCCAGCACGTCGCCCTGAGCAGCAATCTCCGATAGTGTCTCCAGATCTTGAGACATATAGAAAGCACGTTCGTCGGGGTCTGCGAAGTATCCTTTGCGTCGGTACCACGCAGCTACTTCCAGCGTACTGTCACGTTGAGCGCCGTCAGTTCGCCTGTCCTTGCGATCGTCAGCCAACTGCGTGATCTGCGCATTGGCGGCGGGTAGTGTTGCGACAGCGGAGTCCGGATGATCAGACGAAGGGTTTGGAGCCTGCTGGATTGTCGTTGGTGTTTGGCTCGTCGGGTCAACATCCTTTTCGGTCTTGAACCACAAAAACGCGGCGACCATGGCCACGACAATGAAAGAAAGTGCTTTTTTCATTCGGCTCAGACACTACCCACTGCAATCCGCGGCAGCATAGCGTACGCAGGTCGGTCAGTGCATGCTGGCGTGCTCGATATGTCCCATCGTTGCGTGGTGCGCGTGGTTGTCCGCGTCTGATGTCGGGTGTGGCCAAAGCGTGTAAATCGAGAACAACGCAACGAGCATTAGGGCAGCACCAGTGAGGGGTCGCAAGCGCGGTGAGTTCACGCGTTGGGCGCCAAAGCCGAGCGTGAGCAGCGTCGGCAATGTGCCGGACCAGAAAGCCATCATGATGGCAGCCGCGGAGAGCGCTGATGCGCTGGTCGCTGCCAGCGTGACGACGCTGTACACCATGCCGCAAGGCACTGCGCCCCATAGCATACCGGCCGCCAGGGATTTCGTTGGCGTGCTCATCGGCAGGACGAAACGTGCGAGCGGGGAGATGCGTTGCCAAAGCTGCTGGCCGATGCGCTCCAGCGCACCGCCGGTTTTTTTGCCGCGCAACAATTGCAGTGCCAGAGCGGCAATGACGATGACGCTGATGAAGCGCAACGTGAGTGCAACGCCACTACCCCATGATGAGTTCATGCCGACACCGGCGATGCTTGCAACGCCGGCGCCGAGCAGCACATAAAACACTAGACGACCGACGTGATAGGCCACTCGGCGCCACAGCGGTGAGTGGGCATCGGCGATGCTAGACTCCATCAAGCCGACCATCGGGCCGCACATGCCGATGCAATGGATGCTGCCAGCCAGACCGATCAGATACGCGGAAATGATCAGTGACGCGGTCATGCTTCGTCTCGCTGCGATGTGGCGGCCGGCTTGCTGTCGTCGTCGAGCACGATGCGCATTGCAGGGCTGTCGAGGTCATCGAATTGCCCGTTGCCGCTTGCCCAGAAGAATGCACCAACGAACACGCACAACAGGATGAGCCCCAAGGGTATTAACAGTCCGAGAATGCTCATACGATTGCCTTGTGCAGTGTTGTGTGTGGGTCGGCGGTAGTCGATGACGTGGCGCCGATGCGCAGTGCGTTGCCAACAACCAAAAGCGAGCTGGCTGACATGCCAATTGCTGCCATCCAGGGCGCAACGACGCCGGTCGCGGCTAGCGTGATCGCGATGATGTTGTAGCTGGCGGCCCACGCGAGGCTCTGCGTGATAATCCGTCGCGTTTTTTGTGCGGTCGCCATTAGCGTCTGCAGCGGTCGCAGCGACTTTCCGAGCAACAGTGCATCGGCGCTGGCGCGCGCTAGTGCGGTGCCATCGGCAATCGCAATCGATGCATCGGCCGCCGCTAATACCGGCGCATCGTTGACGCCATCACCGATCATGATCACGGTTGTGCCGTCGCGCTTCAGCGATCGCACCAGTGCCAGCTTGTCGGTCGGCGTCATATCGCTGTGCCAGTTGTCCAGATCCAGTTGTGCAGCAACGCTGCCGACCGCCGCTGCGTTGTCGCCGCTGGCGACCACAATGGCGCAGCCCGCCTGTCGAAGCGCATGCAAGGTCTCGCCGGTGTCGGGTCGCAGTTGATCGCAGACGTGGATGCGGGCAAGCACGCCAGCGCTGTCACCAACACAAACTTCTGTCATTTCGGGTGTGGGTAGTGTGTCTGTTTGCGTGTCACTCAGCGCGCAGACAAACGCTCGCGAGCCAACGCGATACCGCACGCCATCGATCGTGCCTTCAACGCCGGCGCCAATACTCTCTTGCGCGCTGCCATCTGCGCGCACGCGGTCATCGCCATAGGGGCCGAACAGGCCAGCTAGAGCATGCGTCGAACTCGCTTCCAGTGCAGCGGCAATGCGCAGCACCGAGTCCTGGTCCATCGTGTTTTCAGTCTGCAGGTTAACCGTGTGGATAGCCGGTTTACCTGTCGTCAACGTGCCCGTTTTGTCCAGCACAATGGTCGTGTTGGCCCGAATCAGCTCCAGCACGCGACTGCGCACAATGAGCAAACCGTAACGCGCCAGACTACCTGCGGCACGCGCCAATGCCGTTGGCGCTGCCAATGCGAGCGCGCAGGGGCAAGCTACGATCAAAACTGCGAGAACGACATCCAGCGTGCGTGACGGTTGCCATTGCCACCAGAGCGCGGCCGTGATGCCGGCAATACCCAGCACAGCCAACGTAAACACGCTGGCGATCCGATCGGCAATGGACTGCCAGGCAGAGCGATCCTGCTGTGCCTGTTCGATCAACCGTGCGACTTCTGCCAGGGCGGTTGCGTTGCCGGTGGCCGTCACCTGACCGTCGGCGCCGCCGCTAACGACGCGACTGCCGGCCAGCACAGTGTCGCCTGCCGCGCATATCACCGTGTCCGATTCGCCGGTCATCATGCTGTTGTCGATACCAAGCTGTCCGTGCGTCAATTGCGTGTCGGCGGCAACGACATCGCCTGCAGAGAAGCGCAACAGGTCGTCGACTGCCAGCGCGTCAACGGGCATCGATTCGACATCGCCTGATGCGGTGATTCGCCGTGCGGTGGTCGGCAACATCCGCTGCAGCGCCCGCGCATGATCGTCGGCGCGATGGCGTGCGCGCATTTCCAGAAAGCGGCTGGTGCACAGCAGCAAAACAAACATGGCAATTGAGTCAAAATAAACCGCATTGCCCAGGCCAAGCGTTGCCAGCAAAGAGGCGAGAAAGGCAATGCTGATCGCTAACGAAACCGGCACATCCATGCCCGGGCGGCCGCGTCTCAGGCTGTAGAACGCGTTGCGAAAAAACGGCCAAGCGGCGAAACCGATGATCGGCAGTACCGCGACGAGGCTTGTCACGCGTAGCAACTGCGCACTGCCTTCGCTCATGCCGTAAAACTCACCGGCATACAAACCGATCGCAAACATCATGACTTGCATGCCGAACACGCCGGCAACCACGAGCCGGCGAATCGCCTGACGATAGTCGCGTCGCTCGCTATCCGATTGCGTGCCGGGGATAACCGGTTCTGCGTCAAAACCAACATGCGCCAGCAATGCCAGCACCGCGCTCAGTGGCAGCGTATTGCGATCCCAGTGCACGGTAACGCGCCGGCTAACCGGGTTCGCGCTCACTTGTTGTACGCCGGGCTGATCGCCAAGCAAACGTTCGATGAGCCATATGCAAGCCGCACAACTGATATCGCTGACGTATAGCGTGACTTCACTCGCAGCGTCGTGCTGTATGACGTAACGCTCCAGCATCGCTGCCTGATCGTAGCTGGCGTAGTCGTGGGTCGTTGGTCGCAACTGCTGCGCTTCGCTGATTGAGCGATGCGTATAAAACCCGCCAAGGCCGGCACTATCGATAAACTGCGCCGCCGCCTGACAGCCAATGCAGCAGACATCGACAGTGCCGCTCGCAAGCGTCGCCCGCACGAGCGTACCGGCGTGGATGGTGTCATCGCAATGGAAGCAGCGCGCCGTCATCGTCAGTCTGTCTGCACCGCGGTCGTTGGCGTGCGTTGCAACACCGGGTCCGGGTTGCTGACAGCCAGATAGATCGTGAACAGGCAGCCGATAACCGTTGCGGTCGGAATACCGATCATCAGCCAAAAAGCCGGGATTCGGTGCCAGGGAACATGAGTGACGTTGTCTTGCATCAGTTATCTCTTGACCGGGCCGCGAAAGCGACTCTCCTCAGTAATGGTGATGTTGCTGCCATCGGTGCTGCGCAGCGTGAAGGTAATAATCTGTCCGCCGCTGGCATGCTCGTGCGGAACCGTTACAGCGGCAGGCAACTCATATAGCGATTCGGCGTCCATGGAGATCTCGCTTGGCGTGGTGAGTTTGATACCGGGGATACCGGCAACACTGATGGCGTAGCTGTGCGCTTGCTGACCTTTGTTGATGATGCGTAGCGCATACGTATTCTCGATGCCGGCGCGACCAATGTCGCGATACAGCGCATTGCGGTCGCGCAGTACATCGAGAATCACAGGCGGCTTGTTGATCAGCGCATAAGCGAAACTGCCAAGCAGCGCAGCTAGCACGAGCGTGTAGAAAATGATGCGCGGGCGCCAGATGCGTGTGACGCCGCCGGACATTGCATGTTCGGTGCTGTAACGAATCAGACCGCGCGGATAGTTCATCTTGTCCATGACGCCATCGCATGCGTCGATGCACGCGGCGCACGCGATGCACTCGTATTGCAAGCCTTCGCGGATGTCGATACCCGTAGGGCACACCTGCACGCACAGCGTGCAATCAATGCAGTCGCCTTTGCCGCCGGCGCCGCGCTCGGCTTTGCGCGAGCGGCTGCCGCGCGGCTCACCACGCGCCGGGTCGTACGTGATGATCATCGTGTCCTTGTCGAACATTGCGCTCTGGAAGCGCGCGTAGGGACACATGTACTTACACACTTGCTCACGCATGAAACCGGCATTGCCGTAGGTGGCGAAGCCGTAGAAGATAATCCAGAAAAACGCCCAGCCGCCCACGTTCAGTGTGGCGATGTTTTGCGCAAGCTCCTGCACTGGCGTGAAATAGCCGACAAAGCAAAAACCGGTAATCAGTGACAACACGATCCACGCCGTTTGCTTGCCCGCTTTGCGCCACAGCTTATTGAACGACCACGGCGCCTTGTCCAGTTTCATCTGTTGGTTGCGGCTGCCCTCAAAGCGCTGCTCGATCCATGTGAAGGCTTCGGTCCAGACGGTTTGCGGGCACGCATAGCCGCACCACAGCCGCCCTCCGAGTGCGGTGAAGTAGAACAGGCAAACTGCGGCGATGATCAGCAGCAACGCCAGAAATAGAAAATCCTGCGGCCATAGCGTCAGGCTAAAGATGTAGAACTTGCGTGCCGGTAAATCGAACAGGACAGCTTGACGACCGTTCCAGGTCAGAAACGGACCGAAGTAGAACAGGCTAAGCAACACCAGCATCGCCAGTTTGCGCAGCGTTGCGAAGCGTCCGCGAATCTCGCGCGGATAGATCTTACCTTCGCTGCGATAAAGGCCAACTGATTCGACAGGTACGCTGGTTTCAGTCATTGGCTGTTGCCCACGGGTTTGGGCCCCTGACGTTTGCGGCGCGCCAGTCGCAGACACAGCCATGCGCTGCTGGCAGAGCCAGCCCAGAAGAAAAAGAACACCAGCGCATAACCCATCTCGCGACCCTGCAGCGCGGTGATGTTCATCTCATCAACAATCAGCAGCGGATCGACGAAGGCAAAGAAGACGAGGCTCATGACGGTTGCGTTCAGGAACGACAGCCACACGAGCAGCGCGCGCTTTTGCGTATCTCTTGGCCATTCGCTCGTCATGCGTCAGGTGCCTTTAGTCGTCGCCGTCGGCAGCATCTGCATTCGACAAGCTGTACACGTAGGCGGCAATCAAGCGCACACGATCCTCGCCAAGGAATTTGTCGTGCGCAGGCATCACGCCTTGCCGTCCGTTGACAATCGTCTCGCGGATCGTCTCTGGTGAGCTACCGTACAACCAGACGTCATCGTTCAGACGCGGTGCACCCAATGCGGTCATGCCGTCACCGGTCGCGCCATGGCAGGCACTGCACAGCGCAATGTATTGCCCGTGCGCCGGTGCGCTGGTGTCTTGACTGATCGACAGGTTGCGAACGTACTCGACCATGCCACTTAATGCGGCGTCGTCTGCAAACACCGCACCCAAAGCGGGCATCAGGCCCTTGCGACCATTCAGGATGCTGGTGTTGATGCTGGCCAGATCGCCGCCGTACAGCCAATCGCTGTCCGCAAGGTTCGGGAACGACGCGGCGCCATAGCCAAGCGAGCCGTGGCATTGCGTGCAATAGTTCGAGAACAGGCTGCGACCAATGCGCAACGCATCTTCGTCATGCACAATCTCTGTGGCCGGCATGTCGCGGAACGCAGCGAAGATTGCACCGTAGCGCGCTTCCGCTGCCTGCACTTCTTCATCGTACTGCGCAGCCTGTGACCAGCCACTGGTGCCAGCGAATGCACCCATGCCCGGATACCACACGAGGTAGCCGACGCCGAACACCAGCGTCAACACAAACAGCCCGAGCCACCAGCGTGGCAACGGCTCATTGCGCTCAACCAAGCCGTCCCAGACGTGCCCGGTATTCTCGGCACCTTCTTCGGCTTGCGGACCCTGGCGACCCGCCCAGACGATCAGCCAGAAGGTGGCAATGATACTCAGCAGCGTGCCGATAATGACGAACCAGCTCATGCCCTGACTCATGATGTACTCCCGTTCTGTGCCGGCGTTTGATCGTCGACGAGCGGCAATACGGCTGCGTCGTCGAAGTCATCCTTGCGCTTGCTGCTGTAGCTCCACAAGCCGATGCCGATAAACAATGCAAACACCAGCGCCGAAATGACGCCGCGAATTAGACCCATATCCAGTTCCATCGGTATCTCCTGTTAGCGCGCCGAGCGCGCAAGGCCGAGGCCCTGCAAATAGGCGATTAACGCCTGCATTTCAGTCTTGCCCTCGACTGCCGCAGCAGCCGCGGCGATGTCTTCGTCGCTGTACGGGTCACCGAGCCTGCGCAATGCCTTGAGCTTGCGCGTGACTAACTCGCCATCAACCTCGGCATCGCTGAGCCACGGGTACGCCGGCATGTTGGACTCGGGCACAAGGTCTTGCGGTTTGAGCAAGTGGATACGATGCCACTCGTCGCTGTAGCGGCCACCAACGCGCGCAAGATCAGGGCCTGTGCGCTTGGAGCCGAACTGGAACGGTCGGTCATAAACCGCTTCGCCGGCAACCGAGTAAGGACCATAACGTTCTGTTTCGGAGCGAAACGGGCGAATCTGCTGTGAGTGGCAACCGTAGCAACCCTCGCGGATGTAGACGTCGCGGCCGGCCAGCTGCAGCGCCGGGTAAGGCGTGACGCCATCAATCGGTTGCGTTTCACTGCTGCTGGTCATCAACGGGATGATCTCAATCAGGCCACCCACGCTGATGACGAGTACGATCAACACGCTCATCAATGTGATGTTTTTCTCAATCGCTTCATGTTTCATGCGGGTACCACCTGTGCAGGTTCTGCTACGGCAACGGGTGCCACTTTTTTGCGCGGAATCGTGCGCCAGACGTTGTAGACCATCAGGAACATGCTGAGGAAGAACAACAGACCGCCGAGCAAACGGATGCCGTAGTACGGATACGTGAACTTCAGTGATTCGATGAACGAGTAGGTCAACGTGCCGTCATCGTTGATCGCACGCCACATCAGGCCCTGTGCGATGCCGGATACCCACATCGACGCGGCGTACAGCACGACACCGATCGTCGCCATCCAGAAGTGGATGTTGATCAGGCGTGATGAGTACATTTCAGTCTTGCCGTACAAGCGGGGAATCAGGCAATACATCGAACCGATCGTCATCATCGCAACCCAGCCGAGCGCGCCGGAGTGCACGTGACCGATCGTCCAGTCCGTGTAGTGCGAGAGCGCGTTGACTGTCTTGATCGACATCATCGGGCCTTCGAACGTGGACATGCCATAGAACGACAGCGCGACGATCATGAACTTCAGCACCGGGTCGCTGCGCAGCTTATGCCACGCACCGGACAGCGTCATCATGCCGTTGATCATGCCTCCCCAGGAAGGTGCGAGCAGGATGAGCGAAAACACCATGCCGAGCGATTGCGCCCAGTCTGGCAGCGACGTGTAGTGCAGGTGATGCGGGCCGGCCCACATGTAGATCGCGATCAGCGCCCAGAAGTGCACCACCGACAAGCGGTAGGAATAGATTGGGCGACCTGCCTGTTTCGGCACGAAGTAATACATCATGCCGAGAAAGCCTGCCGTCAGAAAAAAGCCGACGGCGTTGTGCCCGTACCACCACTGCATCATGCCGTCGACGACGCCTGAGTAGATCGGGTAGGACTTCGTCAGCGACACCGGGATCGCGAGGTTGTTGAAAATGTGCAGCACGGCGACGGTAATGATGAATGCGGCGAAGAACCAGTTGGCCACATAAATGTGCTTGACGCGCCGCCGGCCGATCGTGACCAGAAAGACAATCGCAAAGCTGACCCATACCACGGCAATCAGCAGGTCAATGGGCCATTCAAGCTCGGCGTACTCTTTGCTCTGCGTAATACCTAGCGGCAGGGTCACCGCGGCCAGCACGATCACGGCTTGCCAGCCCCAGAACGTGAACGCGGCGAGTTTGTCGAACGCCAGACGTACGTGGCAGGTGCGCTGTACGACGTAATACGTCGACGCGAACAATGCGCTGCCGCCGAATGCGAAAATCACGGCGTTGGTATGCAGCGGTCGCAAGCGACTGTAGGTCAGAAAGGGCAGGTCGAAGCTCAGGGCCGGCCAAATCAGCTGGGCGGCGATAATGACGCCGACCAGCATGCCGACAACGCCCCATAGCACCGTCGCCAGTGCGAACTGCCGCACGACCTTATCGTTATAGGTTGTCGTGTTCTGCATGTCGAAAATCCCGTGTTCATGCGAATCGTGACGACAGTGCCCCACGCACTGCCGATGCCCGCAATATATCGGGCGGCGCTGCGACGCCAAATGACCTGGATCAATTACATCGTCGCGTCGAGCCGATACCGTCGGTGGCCTGAGTCATCAATGGAGGCTGCCGTGCGCATGCCGATGCCTGTAAAAGTACCGTCTGCCGAAACGATCCGGCGCTATGGTGTCAGCGGCCCGCGCTATACCTCGTATCCGACGGCATTGTCGTTTTCGCCCGACGTTGGCGAGCCCGAGCTGCGACAGGCTATCGGTGCCAGCAACGACCAACTGGTGCCACCGAACCTCACGCTCTATGCCCACATCCCTTTTTGTCGCTCGCTCTGCTACTACTGCGGTTGCCACAAGAAGGTCACCCGTAACAGGGCGGTTGTGCAGCGCTACCTGACGGCGTTACATCGCGACATTTGCGCACGGGCGGCGCAGATCGACGACGATCGCATCGTTGATCAGTTGCATTGGGGTGGTGGTACGCCGACCTACCTGAATGCCGGGCAGCGCGCGTCGCTGATGGATTGCATCGGTCAGGCATTCAGGCTCTCAACAGAGTCTACACGCGATTTTTCGATCGAGATTGATCCGCGCACGCTGCCGGCGAGCGAGGTGCAGGGTTTGGCCGATATCGGTTTTAATCGCATCAGTATCGGTGTGCAGGACTTCTTGCCGGCTGTACAGGCTGCGGTGAACCGGGAGCATTCTCCGCAATTGGTTGACGAACTGATGACGGCTGCACGGGACGCCAACTTCGCAAGCATCGGACTGGATTTGATCTACGGTTTACCGCACCAGAACGTGGAGAGTTTCTGCGCCACGCTCGACACTGTCGTGGCGCTGCAACCGGATACGCTGAGTGTCTTTAACTATGCGCACTTGCCTGAGCGATTCCCGGCGCAACGATTATTGCGCGCGGACGATATGCCGGATGCACAGTTGCGGATCGCCATTTTTCGCGAGACCGTCAGTCGTCTGTCGGCTGCAGGTTACGAATTTATCGGTATGGATCACTTTGCGCTGACTGACAGTCCGTTGGCGCAGGCGCGTCGCGACGGCAAGTTGCATCGCAACTTTCAGGGCTACTCAGTGGGCGCCGGCAACGACACGCTAGGGTTCGGGGCGAGTGCCATCAGCCAGGTTGGTGGTAGCTATTTCCAATCTGAGACGGAGCTGCCGGCCTATTTCGATCGTGTCATGGCCGCTGCAGGGCCAATTATGCGCGGCTACGTGGCCACCGCCGAAGATCGGCGCGTTGCCCATGCGATCCAGGACATCATGTGCCACGCGAGTTTTGACAAACGCGCCTGGGGCGCGCGCTTTCGCGAGTGTGCCGATACGTTCTTTGCCGCTGAGTTGCAGGGTTTGCAGGCACTTGCCAGCGACGGACTGGTGGTGTGCGGCGCTGATCGCATTGATGTGACCCCAAAAGGGTTGGTGTTTTTGCGCGTTGTCGCGCAATGCTTCGATCGACATTCTGTCCGTAATGATCGCCGATGCTCGCAAATTATCTAGAACCGGGCATTCTACAATGTGCGGTAGTCGGTCAGTTGCTATTATCGAGTCATGGGGCAACCTTCAGAAAACGCTCGTCCAGCGCAGTCTGCTGCCAAAATGAATTCTGATCAGTCGCGTTGCAGCGCCTGTTCGTTCGGCGACTTGTGCCTGCCATCAGGCTCCGACGACCTGACGCTTGGCAAACTGGACGCGCTGCTTGAAACCACTGACGGTATCGCCGTAGGTCGCGATGTCGTAATGCGTGGCGATGCATTTGCGGGCTTGCTGGCAGTGAGGTCCGGCTGCTTCAAGAGCTACACGCTGGATCGTGATGGCAATGAGCAAGTGCAGGGATTCCATTTTCCTGGCGAAATCATCGGTATGGATGCCATTAATTCGCATAAGCATCGTGCAAACGTACAAGCGCTCAGTGACGCTTCGTTGTGCGAGTTCGACTATCAGAGCTTGCTCGAGCTGTCCGCCTGTTCCAGCGGTCTGCAGCAGCAGTTGTTCAGACTCTTCTCGGGAAAACTTGCCGGTCAACACTGGCGCACGATGGATTTTACGGCCAGCGAGCGTCTCGCGGCGTTCTTTCTGGACATCAGCGAACGACTGAATCAACGTGGCATGGATGGCCACGATTTCGAATTGGCCATGTCCCGCAGCGATATCGGCAACTATTTGTCGCTGGCCACAGAAACCGTCAGCCGCGTTGTCACCAAATTCAAAGTGGCGCGTCTGCTGCAGGTGGATCGCAAGCGGGTCAAGGTGCTTGATGTGGAGGGATTGCGGCACATCGCCCAGCCGGTTTTCGACGCCAACTAGGCGTATTCACTCAGATGTGAGCCTGTGGCCGGTGCGCTTTGCCTTGCCGGGCCGATCGCGTATTCATCGGCATAGGCCGCTTGGGCTAACCAACTCACCACGTCGAGTAAGGCATCGGTTTCGGCAGCCACATCAATCGGCTCGTCTTGAGCCGACTGTGGATGCTCGGGCGTTTGCTCGTCGTTCTCGGAGCGCGGACGCTCGTTGTTGCCGCGGCGCGATCGGACTGAGTTGCGACGATTACGTCGCTGCAGCAGCGGTAATAACCAGACGGCGATCGGGTCGATGCTCGGCGGTAAGCCATGGATGCTCGCAATGCGCTCCAGTACCACCGGCAATTGCTGACTCAGGCGTTCGTGTGCCTGATCGATGACGTAACGCTGACGATCCGTCGAAAAGACCTCGCGTAACGCTTGAACCAGTGTTTCCAGCGGCAAGCCATGCTTACTGCCAATCATCGGTATTGCTGCTTGCTGCGCGATGGTTTTCGTACTCGCCGTCATTTGCGTAAGCCAATTGGCTGCTGCATGGGTAAGCAGGCGATAGGCGCTGTCGCTCGTTAATGTCGCGTGGTTGAGGTGTACCCCTGTCACAGCGCTCCGCGGCGCGGACAGATCTGCCCCAAGTGCCGAAAACAGTGTGGCTCTGGCGGCGATGCGTGTTGCGAGCGTTGCGATCTGCCGTTCGGAAATTCCCTGCATGCGTGGTTAGCGGCACAATGCTTGCGGGCTTGAGTCGCCGGTTTAGCGCAGACGTGCTGAATCCGGCGATAACGGTTACCATCGCGGGAGTTTTGCGGTTGAGAAGTGATTACCATGCTGTTTGATGTGGAGCCAATGCCCGGCGACCCGATCCTTGCTTTGATGAGTGCGTACCGTGCCGATACGTCGGATAAAAAGGTCGATCTCGGCGTCGGCGTTTATCAGGACGATGCCGGTAACACGCCCGTCGTGCGCGCGGTTGCTGAGGCCGAGGCGCAAGTGTTGCGCGAGCAAACGACCAAGTCTTATGTCGGTATCGCGGGTGCCGAGCCGTTCAACGCGGCAATGACGTCGCTGTTGTTTGGCAAAGACCATGCTGCGATTGCGCAAGGCCGTGTGGTGACTGTGCAAAGTGCTGGCGGGTCCGGTGGCTTACGTGTCGCTGCCGAGCTGATTCGCAGTTTACGCCCGGGCGCGACGGTTTGGGTAACGACGCCGACGTGGCCGAATCATGTGCCGTTGCTAACTGCGGCCGGCATAGCGATCAGGGAATTTCGCTACTACGATGCAGCGACTGGCGATGTTGATACGCAAGGCATGCTCGAAGACATCGCAAGCATTCCGGCAGGCGACGTATTGCTGTTGCATGGGTGTTGCCACAACCCGACCGGTGCAGATATGGATGCAGCGACCTGGGCAGCGATCGCCGAGCTGTGTCTGGAGCGCGACATTTTGCCGTTTGTTGATACGGCCTATCAGGGATTTGCGCACGGATTAGATGCAGATGCGCAAGGCATTCGCGAACTGGCAGACGTCGTGCCCGAGATGCTGGCAGTCACTTCCTGCTCGAAAAATTTCGGACTCTATCGCGAGCGTGTGGGTACATTGAGTTTACTGACCCGCCACGCAAAGCATGCGGCTGCGGCGCGCACGCACGTATTGAAAATTGTCCGCGCGATGATTTCGATGCCGCCGGATCACGGCGCGCGCGTTGTGGCGCAGATACTTGCCAGTGATACATTGACAGCTGACTGGCAACAGGAGTTGACGGACATGCGCGAGCGCATGCAGGCACTGCGGCGCGGTTTCGTTGCTGCGCTAGCGCCGCACGGATTGGCGGAGCGATTTGAGTTCGTCGCACGTCAGAACGGCATGTTCTCGCTGCTGGGTATCACGCGTGCGCAGATTGACGTGCTGCGCGAGCAATGGCATGTCTATATCGTTGGATCGAGCCGGGTCAATGTTGCGGGACTGACCGCCAACAAGGTCGGCTACATCGCCGACGCACTGGCTGCGACATTGGCAGGCGATACGGATTGAGCGCCGGATTCGCTGACGATTCTGCTAAAGAAGTCACTATCGCGTAGTACCTGTTCCAGCGCGCTGGCGGCGAGCGGTTTGCTGAAGAAGTAACCCTGAATCTGATCGCACTGTTGCTGCGTCAGATAATCCAGTTGTGCGCGGTTCTCGACGCCTTCGGCGACGACCATCAGGTTCAGGCTCTGCGCCATGCTGATGATGGCGTTACAAATCGCGGCAGCATCTTCCTGCGGCAAGTCGTCGACGAACGAGCGGTCGATTTTCAATGCATCCAGAGGGAACTGCCGCAGATACGCAAGCGACGAGTAGCCGGTACCAAAATCATCGACAGCGAGCGATACGCCCGTCTGCTTGAGTAGTTGCAAGGCATCGCGCGTTTGTTTTACATCGCGCATCAACACGCCCTCAGTCAACTCCAGCTCTAGCATGTCGGCCGGAATATCGTAAGTGCCCAGTGCTGCCTCGACGACCGAAGCGATGTCGTCTTGCCAGAATTGCTGACTGGAGAGATTAACCGAGATCGGTACTGCACGGAGTCCCTCAGCCTGCCATGCGGCCATTTGGCGACACGCTTCGCTGATGATCCAGCGACCGATCGGAACGATTAGTCCGGTGTCCTCAGCAATGGGTACGATGCGCGCCGGCGATATCCAGCCGCGCGTCGGGTGTCGCCAACGCAGCAGTGCCTCAACACCGATTAACTGCCAGTTGCTGGCGTTGACTTTCGGTTGATAGTGCAGCTCGAATTGTTTTGCCTCAATGGCCCGACGCAAGTCCAGTTCGAGATCAAGTCTTTCCAGAGAGCGCACAGATGTTGTTTCAGTGCAGAAAGAGTAACCGGAGCGACCGGCCTGCTTGGCCTGGTACATCGCGACATCGGCAGTCTTGAGCAGAGTCTCCTCATCTTCGCCATCGGACGGATAGATCGCGATGCCGATGCTGGGCGTAACAACAAACTCATGGCCAGAGAATTCGAACGGCACCTTGAGCGTATCGATAATGCGATTGGCGACATTTTCAATGTTGTCGACTGATTCTGCACCATGGATGATCAACGTGAATTCATCGCCACCCAAGCGTGCAATGTTGCCTTCCATGTAGGCTTCATTGTCATCGCGTAGTGCAAGCACGTCGGTCGCGCGCAAGCAGCGCTGCAGCCGATCAGCGACCATCTTCAGCAATTCATCACCGGTGGTATGCCCCAACGTGTCATTAATGCGCTTGAAGTGATCAAGATCGACGTACAGCAGCGCAAATTGCTCCTGACTTTCCTTGCATCGCTCCATGCAGGCGCGTAGCTCGCTGGAGAAGAACTGCCGGTTCGGTAGCCCCGTCAGCGAATCGTAGTACGCAAGCTGATGGATTTTGCTGACGGCCTCCTTTTGTTCAGTCACGTCGCGCACAACTGCCAGTCCATTTTTTTCAGACTGTTTGACGACGCGTACTTCGTAGTGGCGCATCTTGTTGTTGTCATCCATCAGACTGATCGCTGTCTCGTCCAGCTCATCGTCACGCAACACCGATCCAATGATGTTTGACGTTACGCGCTC
This sequence comes from Pseudomonadota bacterium, assembly GCA_038529355.1. Taxonomy (GTDB): domain Bacteria; phylum Pseudomonadota; class Gammaproteobacteria; order Steroidobacterales; family Woeseiaceae; genus CALBPI01. The sequence continues at coordinate 106,224 of JBCBDU010000001.1, read as the reverse complement.
GATTTCCTGCCGGAATGCGTGCTCATAGGCACTCCATGCGCCAGTGCGCAGCGAAGTCGTCGTTCCCGAACTGCTGCTGGCTTCGAAACTGAGCAACGAGTTGTTGTCACCAATGACACGTCCGGATTCGTCCAGCGAGAACAGCCGATCGGGCAGAGCCTCAACAATGGCCTTGACGCGCGCATGCGAGTCGCGCAGGGCCAGCTGCGTCTCAGAGCCACGCAGAATATAACGCACGCGATGCGAGAGCACCGGCCACGCGATGGGCTTGACGATGAAGTCGGTCGCGCCAACCTCATACGCGGCGTTCACGGATTCCGGATCTTCGCGGCCGGTGATCATGACGATCGGCGTATAGCGTGTTTTCGGTTGGCTGCGTATCCAGCGCGTGAGTTCATAGCCGTCCATACCCGGCATGTCGACATCAAGCAGGATGACATCGGGTTCGATACGCTGGATCTGCTTTTGCGCAGCCTCACCGGACGCGGCATCGACAACCATAAAATCAGCATGTTCGAGGAAACGTCGCGTCATCAACCGGATCGTTGCTTCATCGTCGACGATGAGCACGAGCGGAGGTCGGCCCTCGAACGAAGCCGTGATGCTGCGGTATACGCCTGTAAAACTGGCTGTCATATCAAGCGACCCGCGCTGTTTGTTGGTTGGCGAGTAACATCACCGAGCGTTTGTACACCGGTTGCGCCGATTGCCACAGCTCCGTGATGGCCTCGACGTCGCCTCGTATGCCGAGACGCTCCAGGTCGGCGCATTGCTTGGCGAATCGGGTTAAACCCACCGCAGCGCTGCTGGATTTGAGTGCATGCGATACGCGCGCAACACCTTCGGGGTTCGCGGCAAGGGTCGCATCATCAATTTGTTTGATCAGTGTGCGAGATGACGACAAGTACTCGTTAATGATTTCGTCGAAAATCGTTGTTTGACCATCGGTATCGAGTTGCCGGATCTGCTCCAGCGCGTCGGCGTCGATCAGTGTGCTGTCTTCGACACCGATGTCGAGGTCGGGGCGTGTATCAGTCTCACTCTGGGTGCCGATCCACTTGTCGAGCATGGCAGCGATCTGGTCCCGTGTGAACGGTTTCGTCAGGTAGTCGCTCATGCCGGCTTCCATGCAAAGCTGCCGATCACCGGCAAGTGCATTGGCGGTCAGCGCAACGATCGGTAGCGTCTTAATTTTCAATTCGCTACGGATTTTTCGTGTCGCTTCAAAGCCGTCCATCTGCGGCATTTGGCAATCCATAAAGACAAAGTCGAAAGTCTCCGTCTGCAGGCATTTGATCGCCTCAAGCCCGTTGCTGGCGATCGTCACGTGGGCGCCAATCCGTTTCAGGATTTCGGCTGCAACGCATTGGTTAACCACGTTGTCCTCGACGAGCAGCACGTGTGATTGCTCTGCATCCGTCGCGTCGTTCGCCGACTGCGGCGCTACATTGTCAGAGCGAATTCGCGACACGATATGCGGATGTTGCGAGATGCAATTGTACAGCTCTGACGGTCTGACAGGCTTGCTGAGCGTGATGCTGTCGGTGCCCTCGGAAGCGACGCGCGTGACACCGCTGTTTGTCGGGTTGGAGCCCAGAATGACCAATAGCGTGTCGGCGTGCTGCGGACAGGCATCCATACTTTTTAACAGGCGCTCGATTTCGGCTTCCGAGCGATCGTGACTGACTAGCACCATACTGATCGATTGATTTTTCTGCGCAGCGGCCTGAGCGTGCTCAATGGCTGACTCCACGTCGAGTACCGAATGCACATCGATATCCCACGAGCGCAGATGTGCCTCGAGTAAACGTCGAGCCGCCATATCGGTATCGACGATCAAAGCCTGGGTGTTGCGCAGGGCATCGCTGACCGGCGATGAGTTGCGTGTGTCGTGAACAGCGGTATTGATTGTGCCAGCGACAACAGCAACCGTGCCGCCGGTAGCGGCGGGCTGCACGGTCAAAATTGCATTGATCATGTCGCATAGTTGTTTGGCAATGACCAGTCCGACGCCGACCTCCGGATGTTGCGGCATGCTCTCGCGTTGTTCGGGCAAAGCAAACATGACGCGGCGTATGTCAGTGTCAATCCCAGGGCCGGTATCGGTAATCGCAATTTCGTAATGGTAGGTGTCGAGCTCGCTGCCCGCAGCCGTGCAACGCGCCGTAACGGTGACGGATCCCTGCTCTGTGTATTTCAATGCGTTGCTGAGCAGGTTATTAATAATCTGCGTGATATACCAATCATCGAAATTGAAGATCCGTTTGCAGCCCGAATCTATGTGGCAGTTCAGTGCAATACCGTTGCCGGAAGCACGCGGCGCTGCCAGTTCAACGTTACGCTCGATCAGTTCATGCAGACTGTTTTGCCTAATCACTCGCGCTATCCCTCGCACATGACGCCGCTTGGTCGGTACAGCGGCCCGTTCAACCAATTCTCAGTGAGTAGGTTGTAGCGGCACAGATGTGACCATCTTTAGTGGGGAACCAGAACAGTCACGGAATACCAAAAATCAGACATAATCCCGTTTTTTCTGCGCCAATCGTGTAAAGCTCGGCCCCAGATGGTCGCTGTAAGGATGTAGCGGACCCAGAGCTGGGAAGGATCTGAATACAATGGAAGTATTGGTTGTCGAGGATAACGAAGCTGACGCCGAAATGGTGAAAGTTTCGTTGCAGCGCGTTGATCGCGCAATTAATGTTACAGCAGTGCCAACGATACGCGATGCCAGAAAAGCAATCGACGCTAGCGATTTCGATGTGGCGTTGTTGGATTTGTCGCTACCCGATAGTTTCGGACTAGGTACCATTAAAGAGTTGCAGCGCATCAACGAATCGCTGCCTATTGTCGTACTCAGCGGCGATGACAACGAGCACACAGCACTGTCCGCGGCGCGACTAGGCGTTGAAGAGTATGTCGCCAAAGGCGAATCCATCGGTGCACCATTCTTGCGTACGTTGCGCTACGCTATCGAGCGCAAGAAGGGCGAGCAACGCTTGCGTGATCTCGCCGATTACGATCAACTCACTCGGCTTTCAAACCGCCAGCGATTCAATCGTCAGTTATTGAAAGCCATCGGGCATGCTGAACGCAGTGGCGAGTTGATGGCGCTGTTGTTTATTGACCTGAACGAATTCAAGGAAGTGAACGATACCCTTGGACACCACGCAGGCGATGAATTGCTGTCTCAGGTTGCGATGCGGTTTCGAAATTGCGTGCGATCAGGTGATCTGGTCGGTCGGCTTGGTGGTGACGAGTTCGCGATACTTGCAGAGGCAATTTGCTCGCCTCTTGACGCTGAGGTGGTAGCTGGAAAGGTAATCGAAGCTTTGCAGATTCCATTCGTAGTCGGCGGTCATTCGGTAACGATCGGCGCCAGTATTGGTATTGCACTGTTTCCCCACGACGCGGGCGACGCCGAGGATCTACTAACCCGTTCAGACATTGCGATGTATCAAGCCAAGCGCAGCGGTCGCAATAGCGTTCTGTTCTACTCCTCAAAATTGAACGAGAGTGCCGACGCCCGCAACCGACGCCTTAAAGAGCTGACACAGGCTATTGCTCACGAGCAGTTTGAGGTCTACTACCAACCCAAGGCCTGTGCGCAGTCACACGAACTGGTCGGGTTGGAAGCTTTGGTGCGTTGGAACCATCCAAACCATGGTCTGATCGAACCCGCAGAGTTTATTCCATTCGCCGAAGACAATGGTATGGTTTCTGCGATTGATGAATGGGTCATGCAGCGAGTCATGTCCGATCTGTCCACGTGGCAACAAGACTGTCTGGATGTGGTGCCGGTTGCAATTAATGTTTCCGCATCGCACATCCTTCGTCCGGACATCCTGACCTGCGTGCAGCACTTGATTGAAGATTCCGACGTTGACCCGCGGTTGATCCAGTTTGATCTGACTGAATCCGTGCTGCGTGCGGAGTACTCGGAAACTCGCGATGCGCTGCAGGAGCTGCAGGAAATGGGGATCAGTATCTGGCTGAACGATTTCGGCACCGGCTATTCGGCAATGAGTTATTTGAACGATTTTCCGTTGGACGGTATTTGTATTGCCCGCAGCTTTGTCGAGTCATTGGGTGACCGCAAGACCGACGCGATCGTGCGCTCTATTGCAACGTTGGCGCACAATCTACAGTTAAAAGTGGGTGGTGTCGGGGTTGAAACCAAAGCGCAATTGCGCGCGCTGAAAGCGCTGGGTTGCGACAGCGTGCAGGGCAATTATTACGGTGAGCCAATGCCGGTGGCTGCGATTCGCGAACACTACTTGTCAGATCGCAAGAAAACGGTCACTGGTATTTTGCGTGCGATACCGGGGCTGTCTGCTGACGCCCGTATACATCCATGACCGGCGGATTGCCTGGCAACCCAGAAACCGTCGCTCGAGTCCTGTCGCACGACCTTGCGGCATTGATACGCTCGGCGCGTCAGTTATCGGCTTACGCACGCGAAGATGTGTTGCGTGAAGATGCAGATGCGACGATGCACGCGATTGGTATGCTGGATGTAAGGTTAGCGCACATAGACAGGTTCGTATCTGAATTGATTCGCTACTGCCGCGCTGGTGAGCGCACATACCGCGCGGAGCCGTTCAGCGTGACCGATTTGGTGCAAACGCTGTTTGGCAAGATATCCCCCGGCATCGAAGCGCAACTGCACCTGACTTGTTCGCGTGATGTGTTGATCGCTGATCCGGACGTTGTGCGCGGCACGCTTACCGAAATCATGACGAACGCAGTCCAACATCACGACAAGCCGGTAACGCTTCGACTGGATGTTGAAGTGACTCAGGTCGATGACGAGTCAATCTGCATAGTCATTGAAGACAATGGCCCTGGGGTTGCGGACGGGTTTATCTCTAGAATCAAGGAGCCGTTCGTCAAAACTGGCGGCCGCGCCGGTGCAGCTGGTCTGGGCTTGGCGATTTGCGATCAGGAAGTGCGTGCCGCAGGTGGGCGATTGAATATGAGACAGGCAGGCTCAGGCGGCCTATGCGTCGAGCTGATGCTGCCTGGTGGTTTGGAGGCCGCAGCCAAAAACCCGAGCCGACCTAGTATCGAACCCCTAAAGTCTTCTGAGCGACCGAGTTTAAAAGTGGTTTGAAGGGTGCTGCGCTAGCCGCATACCGAACGCTGTCCATTTGTTTCGTTTCGCCGCATCGCCTTTCGGTGCATCAAATACAAATACTGGCGATTTACTGGTCTGCGTCCTTGCGCCAGATGGACAGTGCCCGCGGCGCATCGACACCCATCTTTACTCGGTGACCGGCGCCGGAGAATATGGTGATTTCAATAGGTCCGTCGCCGAAAACCTCGCCGAGCGGTGTGCTTGGATCAATACCTTCGGCAGGCTCGATCAAAATGGATTCGGCGTTCCGCCGGCTGACGATCAACATGACTGACTCCTTGTCATTGATGGTCGTTTTTCGTTGTCAGGACGATCAGACTTCCGCCAACGCGCGGTACTGTCCGGTCGTTTCCGTTTTGCCTTCTGGGCCGTACGTCTCGGGCGCCTCCGGCTGATCGCGCAACACGCCAAGGGTTTTACTGTTGTGTTGTCGCTGGGCGGCGATGATCGCGCCATTGGTGTTGTTTGTATCGCGACATTCGGCAACCAGCTCCATCGTTGCTTGCCACAATTTGGTCAGCGATCCGTCGGCATCGCTGCTGGTTACAAAGCGCTGCATAGCCGGCAAGTCATCCTTTAGCTTGCATGCGGCCAGCAACGCGCGGCGCCGCTGTTCGAGTTTCTCAAGATCTGCAAGGTGCAGTTTCTTGCGACCGACGGCTGTATCCAGCTGCACCGTATCGTTCGAGCGCAGCGCATCTCGTTCATCGCTGAGCGCATTGCGCAATCGCTCGCATGAGCGCTGAGTTTGCGTCAGGATTTCTTGCAGTTGCGTTCGACGCTGCTGCAGCGCGGCACTGTTGCTCATCGATTTAACCGCGCTCTTGATCGCTACGCAGTATCTTGTCGGCAACCGCCTGGTCATCGATCTGATAACTGCCGTTGTCGATCTGCTCGCGAACGCTGTCGACTAACGCAGGGTTGATCGATGGCGCATCGGCCAGTTTGCTGGCAGCACGCTCGACGATCCGGGCGCTATCGGTTAACGCGACGGTGTCTCCGGCGGGCGCGTCAGCGCGTTGCTGAGGTGCCTGTTCACTGCGTTCAGCGTCGACCCGACGACTGCCAGTCGATTCGCTGATTTTCGCAAGATTGCCTGATGAAATGCTGTCGATGTCGTTAGACATAACCATGATCCTTTATCATGAAATAGGTTTACAGTTGAGTTAGCGGCACTTGCCGGCCTAACTTTAGGTCTCAACCACAATAATTTGACGGGTCGCGATTAGCTAGAAACTGGTCACCAGCACTTCATTGCTGGCGCTGACCACGCCCTCTACGATGCGACCGGAGCTGTCGTTGCGAACCCGTACCGATTCGCCCAAAGCGGCGCTGTCCAGTGCTGTGCCAGCCATGCGTATCACGATGCCGGCGCGTTTGGCCGTCAGTGTGACAATACGACCACTTTCGACACTATTCGGCGGGCTGACCACGCGTGCTGTCAGCGGTGCGCCAGCGATAACGGTCTTGGTTGTGCGCTGACCGATGACCGCGTCTATTGACGTGACGTATTGCATCCGCTCATCGGTCACGTCACGGCGTTGATAGTCGAGATCGTTGGCGACCAACGTATGCCCGCGTTGCAGATGACGTGTCGTGACGACGACGCGCTGAAAGCGCGTAACCGTCACCGGCACATAGATTTTCCACGGTAACGAGCCGCCGCAGGCCACCCTGATGGTCATACGTGTGCCGGTGCGCTTGCCAAGGTAGCTGGCATCCAGCGGTTGTTCGCAGCGAGCAAGTCGCAATCGCGCGTCCGGCGTTGCCGCACGAATGGCTAATGATGCGGCTGAATCTTCCTGATCGGAACGCACCAGCTCGACGGCCGTTGCCTGAATTGACTCAGGCGATTGCCAATCCGCGTGAGCCGGCGGTGCGGCCAGACTCAATACCATGACGGCTATCGTCAAAATTCTGTCATCACGGGTTGTCATCAATGATGTGCTCCTGATCGCGTCACAAGTGTTTTGACCGGTGCGCTTGCAGTGCTGCCGGACTTGCATGGGTGCCAGCGAACCATGTCGGCGGCAGTGCCAGAAAGGTGTTGCAAATGCTGTGCCATGCGTCAACGGCGAGCAATCCGCCAGAGCTTTGACGGTTTGGCAAGTTCTTGCCTGTCGGAACGGCCAGTTGTTTGCCAGCAGCGCCCTATTAGCGAATGTCCGAAATCGTAACGTCAGGTAAAACAATTACTTAGCGTGATTGGCACGTCGTTTGCTTTATCCACTGCGGGTTGTTGAAACACAGCATTTGCACATCGGAGGTGCACAGCTCATGAACATTGATCCGTTTGCACAACATGCCAAAGCACTGTCACTACGCGCCGAACGCACGGAAGTGCTCGCCAATAACATTGCCAATGCCGATACCCCGGGGTTCAAGGCGCGCGACTTTGACTTTCAGCTTGCGATGGCCGGTGAGTCATTGAATGCACCGTTGCGATTGTCAACCACTTCGGTCGATCACATCCCGGTCAATGACAGTTTATTTGAATCGCGTGTCTCGCTCGCTTACCGGATGCCTGCACAGCCATCGGTTGACGGCAACACGGTTGAGACGGATATCGAGCAAGCGCAGTACGCCGACAACACGATTGGCTACCAGGCATCGCTCAGCTTCATTAACCGCAAAATCCAGGGTTTGCAATTGGCCATCCGGGGAGGTTCGTAGGCATGGCTTTGAACAGAGTCTTTGATATCGCCGGTTCGGCGATGGCGGCACAAGCGACGCGGTTGAATACGACTGCGAGCAATTTGGCCAACGCAGACAGTGTCAATGGTGATGCCACTAAGGTGTACCGCTCGCGTCAGCCGGTTTTCCAAACCACGCAGACGAGCTTCGGTGCTCTGTTGGGCGCCGAGCGCAGCGCGCTGGGTGTGCAGATCACCGACATCATTGAAAGCAACGCGCCGCTCGCGCAGCGCTATGCACCAGATCATCCCGAAGCCGATGCAGACGGCAACGTCTATGTTAGTAACGTCAATACAGTGGAGGAGATGGTCAACATGTTGTCGGCCTCGCGCTCTTACCAATCCAGTATTGAAATCATGAACACCACCAAAGAGCTGTTGACACAAACACTGTCGATGGGTCGCTCGTAACGCACAAGGTCAATGACAATGAACGGTATTGAAAACTTCGCGCAACTGCAGGACCTCGGGATTACCTCGCCAACCACCGGACCCGAAACGCAATCTGTTGGGCAAACACAATTCCTCGAGCTGATGCTCGCCCAATTCGAAAATCAGGATCCGTTTGAACCGATGGAGAACGGGGAATTCCTGAGTCAGTTGGCGCAATTCTCAACTGCCAGCGGTATCGAAGAGTTGCAAACGGCATTCTCGGACTTCTCAACCAGTATTTACAGTGACCAGGCGCTGCAAGCTGCATCGCTGGTTGGTCGCGATGTATTGGTTGCATCTGAACTGGTACGCACAAGTGGCGCCGGTGAGTCGGTCAACGGCGCTATCGAGATCGATGGTGCCAGTGGCAGTGTAACGTTAGATGTGCTCGACGCCAGCGGGCAACTGGTACAGACACTTGAGCTGGGCGTTCAGCAGCCAGGCAATGCCGCATTCAGCTGGAACGGTACAGACGCCGATGGTGCATCCGTAGCACCCGGCATATATCAATTCAACGCACGTGTTGTACGTGCAGACCAAGTTGAGAGTGTACCGACCATGGTACGAACCAACGTTGGCAGCGTCACGTTAGGGCGAAACGGCGAGGGTGTGACTATCAATAGCGGCAGTCTTGGCGTCTTCTCATTTGCCGACGTCCGTCAGATTTTTAATTAAACCGATTTCTAGCAGGAGTACTCCGCATGCCATTTCGAATTGCACTGAGCGGTCTTAACGCCGCATCGTCCGACCTTGGTGTCACCGCCAACAACATCGCCAACGTCAATACGACAGGATTTAAGGGCTCGCGTGCCCAATTTGCCGAGGTCTTTGCCGTTGGCACGCAAAGCGTAAGCTCAACGGTGAGTGGCAGCGGTGTTCGTTTGTCGAATATCTCGCAACAGTTCACGCAGGGCAACATCGACTTTACTGAGAACAGTCTCGACCTTGCGATTTCCGGCGAAGGATTTTTTGTGCTCAGTGACTCCGGGCAGCGCCTTTACACGCGAGCGGGGAACTTCAGCGTTGATCGCGACGGTTTTGTAGTCAATAGCAACGGCTTGCGGGTGCAATCCTATCCGGTAGGCGTTGATGGTCTTTTCAATACGGGCAACCTAACCGATCTGCAGCTCAATACCGGCGCCAACCCACCGGAGGCTTCGGAGAACGTATCGTTTGGATTGAACTTGCCGGTTGGCGAGCCTCAGCCGATCAACCCCGTGTTTGACCCGGACGATGCATCCAGTTTTAGCTACACCACGGCCGTTACGGTGTACGACACGCTTGGCGCTGCGCATACCGCAACTTCGTATTTCATCAAAGGTGCGAACGATGGCGAGTGGACGGTACAAACGACGATCGATGGCAACGTCGTTGGAACGCCGCAACCCTTTCAGTTTGGCCCGGATGGTCGACTGAATTTGCCTGCGGACGGGGCTGTATCTTTGGTGCCCTACGATCCTGGCAATGGTGCCGAGCCGCTAGACTTGACCCTTCGGTTCGTTGACACAACGCAGTTTGGTGAGGCTTTCGGGGTCAACTCCGTCACGCAGGACGGCTTTACGACCGGTCGACTCACCGGTCTTGAGGTCAGTGCAACAGGTGTTGTTTTCGCGCAATTTACGAACGGACAATCAACGTCGTTGGGCAAGCTTGCGCTGGCAACGTTCGTCAACCCACAAGGTTTACAGCAGGACGGTGATACCAACTGGGCAGAGTCCTTTGCGTCCGGTGATGCGGCGTTGGGCGATGCCGGCACAGGACGATTTGGGTTGATTCAAGCTGGTGCGCTGGAAGCGTCCAATGTCGATTTGACGGCTCAGCTCGTCAACATGATCACAGCGCAGAGAAACTTTCAGGCGAATGCACAGATGATCTCTACGGCTGACACCGTGACTCAGACTGTGATCAACATTCGTCGATAGCTTGAACGTCTGACCGCATTATTCAACAGGTGAGTTCATGGATAGAATGGCCTACATTGCAATGACAGGGGCGCGCCAAACGGAGATTGCGCAAACCGTTAACAGTAATAATCTTGCGAACGCAACGACGACCGGTTTTCGAGCCGATTTGCACGGCTTCAGCTCGCTGGCCGTCGAAGGTGCAGGGCGACCTACGCGCGTTAACGCGATTAACGAGCGCTTTGGCACAGACTTCACGCAAGGAATGACGGTCACAACGGGCCGTGATCTCGATGTGGCTATTGCCGGAGAAGGCTTTCTGGCGGTGCAGGCGGCGGATGGCACTGAAGCCTATACTCGCGCCGGCGACTTGCGCCTGAATAATGTTGGTCAGCTATTGACAGCCAAAGGGGACCCGGTGATTGGTAACGGTGGTCCGGTGGCGATACCGCCGAGCACATCAGTCACGATCGGACCGGATGGCACCATCTCGGTACAGCCACTGGGTCAGGGGCCGCAAACGCTCGCAACGGTCGACCGAATCAAATTGGTCAATCCAACCACATCAGAATTGGTTAAAGGCACGGATGGCCTTTTTCGCCGCACGGATGCGGCGCCCTTTGATGCGGACGCTAGTGTGAAGGTCACGCCTGGCGCACTGGAGACCAGCAACGTCAATGTGGCCGATGCACTGGTGACGATGATCGGACTGGCGCGTCACTATGAAATGCAGGTCAAGACGATCAAAACCGCCGAAGAGAATGCAGATTCTGCAGCAGCGCTGCTGCGTCTGCGATAACGGAGTAAGACAATGAACCAAGCACTATGGGTCGCCAAGACCGGCCTCGATGCCCAGCAAACCAAGATGACGGTGGTGTCGAACAACCTTGCCAACGTCAACACGAACGGTTTCAAACGCGGGCGCGCTGTTTTTGAAGATCTGATTTATCAGAATCGCCGCCAGGTCGGTGGCCAGACGTCGCAGGATACCGTTCTGCCGACTGGACTGAACGTCGGTACCGGAGTTCGGGTGGTTGCAACCGAGCAGCTACATACGCAAGGCGGTCTGGTGCAATCCGAGAGCCCGCTCGATGTTGCGATTCAGGGGCGTGGCTACTTTCAGGTGTTGCTGCCGGACGGTCAGTTGGCCTACAGCCGCGATGGCTCGTTTCAGCGCAATGCGCAGGGTCAGGTCGTCACATCGAGCGGCTACACCGTGCAGCCGGCAATCACTATTCCGAATTCGGCACAATCCATCACGATTGGTAACGACGGCGTCGTCAGCGTGCAACTGGCCGGTCAAACCTCGCCAACGCAGGTCGGCACACTGCAGCTAGTGGATTTCATCAACCCGGTTGGTCTGCAGCCGCGCGGTGAGAATCTCTATCTGGAAACCGTGTCCAGCGGCGCACCGGCGCCAGGCACGCCCGGATTGAACGGACTGGGTGCATTGCAGCAGGGAGCTTTGGAGGGTTCGAACGTTAATGTTGTGGAAGAGTTGGTCAACATGATCGAGACACAGCGCGCTTACGAAATGAATTCGAAAGCGATCTCGACCAATGATCAGATGATGCAGTTCCTGACGAATAACTTGTAAGGCGCGCTGATGAAATTTCTCAACAACACGCTACGCAACGGATGTGTCTGTGTTTTGACCCTGATCATGAGTGGCTGTGTCGTGCAGATGATGCGCGGTCCTGACTATTCGCCCCCCCTGCCAGTTGAGGCCGCGACTGGGCCGGCCGAAGCCGGTGCAATCTACCAGCAAAACGTTGATGTACGGCTATTCGAAGATCTGCGCGCGCGACGCGTCGGGGACATTCTGACGATTCGTCTGCAGGAAAATACGACAGCGGCCAAGTCTTCGAGCACAACAGCGGGTAAATCCAGTAGTGCAGACTTTGCCAGCCCAAGCATTCTTGGACAAACCGTGACGCGCGACGGCAACGAAGTGCTGTCGGCAACGCTGAGTGGTTCGGCCCAATTTAACGGCGAAGGCACGAGCGCGCAGAGCAATAGTCTGGATGGCGATATCACCGTCACTGTGGTCAAGCGCTTGTCCAATGGCAACCTGCTCGTGCGTGGTGAGAAATGGGTAACCCTGAATCAAGGGGATGAGTTCATTCGCCTGTCAGGTATCGTGCGGCCCTACGACATCGGTACCGACAACAGTGTCGCATCCAGTCGCGTTGCGGATGCGCGCATTACCTACAGCAGCAAAGGCGTTCTGGCCGCGGCCAATAAAATGGGTTGGCTGCAACGCTTTGTGCAGTCTGCATGGTTCCCCAACTAACAGGTGCAAAACCGATGATGGAACGATTCAAGATAGCGCTGCTGTTGCTGACGAGCGTGTCACTGGCGATGCCAGCGCAGGCGGAGCGCGTGCGTGATCTGGCCGACGTTGCCGGCGTGCGCAGCAATCAGCTTGTCGGTTACGGCCTTGTGGTCGGTTTGAATGGCACTGGAGATCAAACCGCGCAGACGCCGTTTACCATTCAGAGTTTGCAAAACATGCTTACTCAGTTCGGCATCACCACGCCTGAAGGTGTGCTGGCACAAGTACAAAATGTCGCGGCCGTGTCGGTGCACGCCAATCTGCCGGCGTTCTCCAAACCCGGCCAGTCTATCGATGTCACGGTGTCGTCGATCGGCAACGCCAAAAGCTTGCGCGGCGGCAGTTTGTTGATGACCCCGCTGAAAGGGATTGACGGACAGGTCTATGCGGTTGCGCAAGGTAATTTGGTCGTCGGCGGTTTTGGTGGCGAAGGTCTGGACGGTTCGCGCATAACGGTCAACATACCCAGCGCAGGACGCATCCCGAATGGCGCCAGCGTTGAGCGCGCAGTACCCGCCAGTTTCAACACTGAAGAATACGTTGTGCTGAATCTGAACACGCCAGACTTCACGATGGCGCACCGCATGTCGAAGGCGATCAATGACTTGCTCGGCGGCGGTGTTGCCGAAGCGATGGATGCTGTTAGCGTCCGCGTCCAGGCACCGCTGCAACCCGGTGCGCGCACATCCTTTATCAGCGTGCTCGAAGGTATCGACGTTGAACTCGCACCCGTAGCGGCTAAGGTCATCATCAACTCAAGAACCGGCACCGTGGTGATTGGCTCCAACGTGACGGTGATGCCGGCTGCGGTAGCGCACGGCTCGCTGGTCGTTACAATTAGCGAGTCGCCGGTCATCAGTCAGCCAGCCCCGTTTAGTGACGGCCAAACGGTTTTGGCCAGCGAATCGGATGTCACGGTTGAGGAAGAAGACAATCGTATGTTTCTGTTCGCACCGGGCACCAGTCTGAATGAAATTGTGCAGGCGGTGAATCAGGTGGGCGCGGCCCCCGGCGATCTAGTGGCGATCCTTGAGGCACTTAAGCAAGCAGGTGCGTTGCGCGCCGAGTTGCTTGTGATCTAACGGTTTCGTTATGTCAGCGATCACCGACTTTAGCCAGTTTGCCAGCTTGCGCGTCGATGCGACGCGCGCTGATGCGAGCGCCAACAACGCAGCGCTAAACACGGTTGCCGAGCAATTTGAAGCGTTGTTTGTACAAAGGATGTTGGAGAGCATGCGCGATGCCAGCTTCGGTGATCCGCTGCTTCCGGAGTCCGGTGGTCAAACGCTGTTTCGCGACATGTTCGATCAACAGGTTGCGACGGATATTGCGAGCGGTCCGGGTATTGGCGTGGCCGATATGATCGTGCGTCAGCTGGGCGGAGAACCCGTTACGCCGCAGCCGGTCGCCATGAGACCCACAGGTACCGTGCAATACGCGACGAAGTGGCACTCGCCCAACGCGTTCGTTAAGGACGTTCTGCCGTTTGCCAAGAAGGCAGCTCAGGAACTTGGTGTGAGTCCGTTAGCCATCGTTGCGCAGGCTGCGCTCGAAACGGGCTGGGGTCAGCGCGTCATGCCCGACGCCGAGGGCGGCAACAGCTTGAATCTGTTTGGTATCAAGGCGAGCGGCAACTGGACTGGCAGTCAGGTGTCGCAACCGACACTCGAATTTACAGCCGGTGCGATGCAAAAACGCAAACAATCGTTTCGCGCGTACCCATCGCTCGGTGCGGCGTTTGATGACTACACGCGCTTTCTCGCGGACAAACCGCGCTACGCTAACGTGACCGGTCACGCCAACGATATCAACGGTTTCGCTAGCGCGCTGCAGGCTGCAGGCTACGCAACTGATCCGCAATACGCGCAAAAAATAGACCAGGTCGCGACCAGCGAGACGATGCGTGATGCGCTGGCAAGTCTCAAGGAATACGATCTGGCGTCGCTAACCGGTAGAGTCGAGTAGCACGTGAGTGACTGCGCGCAGATGAATTTATGGAGTGATCGTCGATGACGACATTATTTGGCATTGGTACCGATGCATTGACGGCATTCCGTCGCTCGTTGGACACCATTAGCAACAATATCGCGAACGTCAATACGGAAGGCTACAGTCGCCAGAGCGTGACGTTTCAGGCGCGTGATCCACAATTTGTCGGCCTTGGTTTTGCAGGACGCGGCGTTACGATCAGCGGCATTGAGCGAAACTACAATGCATTCTTAACCGACCAGGCGCGCACTGCTGGCTCGTCTGCTACACGGTTCGCGACATTGGCGTCATTCGCCGGTCGCGTCGACGACTTGTTGGCTGACCCGGATGCAGGTCTCGGGCCGGCGTTGTCTCAGTTTTACGGTGCTATCCAGGATTTTGCGGCTGACCCAGCTTCCCCTTCGCGCGATGCGTTGTTCGCCGAAGCAAGCAATCTGATCGCGCGCTTCGAGGCGCTAGATGCGCGTATAGGTGCTATCGATACCGAAGCTGATCAGGCTATTGCGCAGAATGTCGTCGAAATCAATCAGCTCGCAGAGTCCATTGCCGATGTGAACCAGAGCATTGTTAACGCGGGCATCAGCAATGCGCCCAACGACCTGCTCGATCGTCGAGACAACCTGATCCGTGAGCTCAGCGAACGTGTCGATGTCACGACCGTTGAAAACCCGCAAGGCTCTGTCAATGTGTTTATTGGCAAGGGCCAGACGCTCGTTGTCGACAGTGACAATTTCCGACTCGAGGTACAGCCCGCCGAATTCGACCCCACGCGCAGTCAAGTGGTCTACGTTGGCCTGACCGGCACGACGCCGGTTGAGGATCTGCTGACAGGCGGTTCGATCGGCGCGTTATTAGACTTTCAATCTGACATTCTCGACCCAGCACGGCGCTCGCTAGGTGCATCTGCGACGGCGGTCAGTACCGCGATCAATGCACAAAATGCTCAGGGTCTGGACGCAAGCGGTGCATTGGGCGGAGATGTCTTCCGTGTCGCGCCGCCGCGCGTGACGAGTTCGTCAGCGAATGCCAGCAATGCCACCGTGTCGGTGAGCATTGAGGACCTGGGCGCGATACGTGAAACGGAATACCGGCTGCTCAATGACGGTGCGGACTATCGACTGTTTCGCGTCGATACTGGCGAGGAGTTAGCGCTAAGCGGCAGCGGCACGTCCGCCGATCCGTATCGTGCGGGCGGATTGAGCATTGAAGTGAGTGGTACACCGGCCGCCGGCGACCGCTTCAGTATTGAGCCCACTAAGGGTGCATTGGCAGGTTTCGAGCTCGCGATTTCCGATGGCCTCGCATTTGCCGCCGCCGGTCCGGTGCGTGCGAGCGCTGCCACTGCGAATCTGAGCAATGCTGTCATCGACAACGGAACGGTCACAGATATCACTAACCCGGCGCTGCTGACCCAGGCAAGTATCGTGTTCACGTCACCAACGACCTACCAGATAGACGGTGGCGCAGATGCGACATTCGTACCTGGCGATGCGATTAACGTCAACGGCGTCGACTTTGCGATCACGGGTACGCCGACGACAGGCGATCGGTTTGATATTGCGGCGAATACGGCAGCGCAGGGCGACAACCGCAATGCATTGCTGCTGGGCCAGACGCAGTCGCTCGGCATCTTGCGCGATGGGTCATTGAGCATCAGCGAAAGCTACAGCCAGCTGGTCTCGCGCGTCGGCAGTGCGACCGGACAGGCGCAGTCCAGCGCGACTGCCCAGTCAATCATTTTGCAAAGCGCACAAAATCGTCTGCAGGAAGCCTCGGGCGTCAACCTCGATGAAGAAGCCGCGGACTTGATTCGCTATCAGCAGTCGTATCAAGCCGCCGCTCAGGTGATCAGCGTCGCCAGCACATTGTTCGACACATTACTGGCAGCGACGCGACGCTAGCGGAGACAGGTCATGAGAGTTTCAACACAGGCGTTCTTTAACAACAGTATTTCGACATTGCAGCGTCTGCAGTCAGACTTGACCGATCTGCAGGAGCAGATCGCAACGGGGCGTCGCATCCAGCGCCCGTCTGACGATCCGGTCGGCGCCGCACGGGTGCTCGACTATCGGCAATCGATCGACGCAATCGACCAGTTTCAGCGAAATACCGGTCTGGCCGACAGCCGTCTGCAACTGGAAGAGCAAACGCTGACTGAGTTTACCAATTTGCTACAACGTGCGAGAGAGCTGTCGCTGCAAGCGGGCAACGCGACGCAGTCGCAGCAAACCCGTGGATTTATCGCTAAAGAGATTCGGCAGAATGTCGAAGAAGCGTTGTCGCTGGCCAATACCCGCGATGCAGCCGACGAGTTCTTGTTCTCCGGATTTCAGACCGGAACCCAGCCGTACACACGCGTTGGTGACACCTTTGTCTACAACGGCGACCAAGGGCAGCGTTATGTGCAGCTCTCCGCATCGCGGCAGATCGCCGACAGTGATCCTGGCGACAGCATTTTCGGCCGAATCCGCGAAGGCAATGGCCAGATCCTGGCAACGGCGGACTCTGCGAACACAGGCACGGGCGTTATTGTCAACGACACGCAGTCGGAGGTGTCAGGCTATGCGTTCGAGTCTTACGCGATAGAGTTCGTTGCAGACGACAGTTTCGAAGTCCGCGACGATAGCGGTGCGCTGGTTACATCAGGCGCATTCGCCAGTGGCGACAGCATTGCGTTTAATGGCATCAGCATATCAATCGATGGCAGCCCGACTGCGGGCGACCGCTTTGCTATTGACCCTAGTCCTAACACAGACGTTTTTTCTATATTGACGAACCTTGCCAACGCGCTAGAGAACGGTGCTGAGACATCGACCGGCCGTGCGACAACGGATAACGCCGTCAATCGCGGGCTTGCCGGTATTGATCAAGCGCTCGATAGTGTCCTGAGCGCGCGTACGAAAATCGGTGCACGTCTGGCGGTTACCGAGTCGCAACTGGATACGAATGCCGGCACCAAGCTGGTATTGCAAAGCTCGTTGGCAGACATTGAAGATCTGGACTATGCCGCGGCTATCTCTGCGCTGGCGCAGCAGTCGGCTGCGCTGGAAGCCGCGCAGCAGTCATTCGTTCGCGTGCAATCGCTGTCTTTGTTCAATTTCCTGTAGACAGAAAACTTACAGAAGCAGCTACGCTTGTGGCGGTTGTCCCTAATTTTTGAACGACTGTGTGACGCGTCGCACAGTTTATCTTATTGCCATTAAAGCTACTCATACACGTGAAATACGACGCGTGCGCCCGCGGAAATAGTTACAGGAAAATCCTCAAGAAACTCGGCAGCCATCCGATAACGGGGTTGAAGCGCAATTACTCTTTTCTCTTTCATGCATTGCGATTCGGGCCGGGCGATGAATACACCGGTCGTTGAACACTTAGGAGTTTCAAAAAATGGCACAGTCAATTAACACCAACGTAGCGTCACTCAACGCTCAGCGTAACCTGGGAAGGTCGCAGAGTTTGTTGAACACGTCCTTGGAGCGTTTGTCGACAGGTCTTCGTATCAACAGTGCAAAAGATGATGCGGCAGGCCTTGCGATCTCGGAACGTTTCACCACCCAGATTCGCGGTTTGAACCAGGCGGTTCGTAACGCGAGCGATGGCATTTCTCTGTCGCAGACCGCAGAAAGTGCGCTCGGCGAGGTCACCAATAACTTGCAGCGTATTCGTGAGCTGGCCGTACAGTCGGCTAACGCGACGAACTCTGCTTCGGATCGCGCTGCGCTCGATGACGAAGTACAGCAGCGTCTGGCGGAAGTAGAGCGAATTGCTTCACAGACCTCATTCAACGGTCTGCGCGTACTCGATGGTTCATTCGGTAACGCTGCGTTCCAGGTTGGCGCGAACGTTGGCGAAAAAATCAACGTATCGCTCAATACCGGCGTTCGTACGTCGCAGATCGGTCAGGTGGCAACAGGCACCGGCGCTAACGCCGTGGATGCCACCGCATTGGTAGCTGGTGCTTTGACTATCGCAGTGGGCGATAGTGCTGCGGTATCCGTTGGTGCAGCCGATTCAAACAGCGCGAAGGATGCGGTTGCGGCAATTAACGCATCGGGTATCCCGGGCTTGACGGCGACGGCGAAAACCGAAGTGGTCAGCGCGTTCACGACGATCAGCGAAGGCGCGGCAGACGATGGTGATGAGACCTACTCGTTGACGATCAACTCCGTAGAGATCTATGACGAAGAAACGATTAGCGGTGGCGCAACTATCGATGGTTCGGCTTTGGTTGAGCGCATCAACTTGTTTGCGAACCAAACGGGCGTCACGGCTGATTTCGCTGGCGGTAACGTCACGTTTACAGCGGTTAACGGCGAAAACATCGACTTCCTGCAGGATATTGAGGGTACGGCTCCGGCCGGTGGTCTGACGACGACCGCCGTAGTTGGTGCGGATAACGTAGCCGCATCAAACCGCGGTAATGTCACACTGACAGCATCTGGCGGAGATATCACCCTCGCTGGTACCGTTGGTGCGTCGGCTATCGGTTTTACTGCTGGTACGATCAACCGCGACACAGCAGGTCTGGACACGGCAACCGTCGATACGGCCGAGAATGCGGAGACCGCGATTCAGCGTGTTGATGCGGCTCTGACGACGATCAACTCATTGCGCTCGGAGTTCGGTGCGATTCAAAACCGTTTTGAGTCAACGATTGCCAACCTGCAAACGGTTAGCGAGAACCTGTCCGCATCACGCGGCCGGATTCTTGATGCTGACTTCGCTGCAGAAACAGCGCAGTTGACAAAAGCGCAGATCCTGCAGCAGGCCGGTGTATCGGTACTGACTCAGGCAAACGCACAGCCCCAGCTGGCTTTGAGCCTGCTCCAGTAATCAGGACTGATTACTTCCTGAAGGGGTCGCAGGGAAGCGACCCCGACATCAGGAGGAGAACATGAACCTTGTCAAGAATATTGTTGTCGCATCGCAAACACCGGTGCGTGAGCCACAAACTACCGCAGCGGCTTCGCCGCCTAGCGACACCGAAGCCGCGAAATTAGCACCAGCTTCGCAGTCTGCTACACCAGTCGTTGATCAGGCAGCCGTTAAGCAGCGCGCGGAAGTCGCGGCGCAATCCAGAGAAGACCAGCAGGAGCGCCTCAATACAGCGCTCGAACGAATCAACGAACAGGCCAGCAGCTTCTCGCCAGCGCTGAAGTTTGAGCCAGACGCCGACAGCGGCGTTGTCATTATCAAGGTGATGAATCGTTCCACCGGCGAAGTCATTCGCCAACTGCCGCCTGAAGCTGTTGTTAAGGCATCGGAAGAAGGCACTGTCCCGGCGCTCGTCGCCGAAACCGTTTAGCAGCTCAGGAATTCAAGATGGTCGGCATTGTATCAACGGGTATTGGTTCGGGATTGGACGTCAATGGTCTGGTGCAGCAATTAGTTGCTGCAGAAGGTCAACCCGTCCAGCAAAGACTGATCGTCCGAGAGTCGGAGTTCCAGTCGCAATTGTCAGCGTTTGGCAGTTTTCGTTCCGCACTTGATGCGTTGAAAACGGCGGCAGAAAGACTCGGCGATGGGGAAGCCACGAGCGCCCGTAGCGTTGTTTCCTCTAACGAGGATGCCGTAACGGTGACAGCGGAACCAGCAGCCGTGCCGGCCACCTACACAGTTGCAATCACGAACCTGGCAACGAACGAGCGACTGACCAGTGGTGCATTTGCTGACTCGCAGGCCGCGGTCGGAACTGGCAACCTGACGTTGTCGATCGGTGGCGAGAGTTTCACCGTTGCGATCGATGAGGGTAACAATACCCTCGAAGGCATTCGTGCCGCGGTCAACGAGTCGACTGAGAACACCGGCGTCCAAGCTACCATTATTAACGCCGAAGGCGCCAGCTATCTGGTGTTTGTCGGTGACGACACGGGCTCGGACAATACGATCACCGTGACGCAGGAAGGCGGTGACGGTGGTTTGTCGGTGCTCGATTACGACCCGGACAATGGCGTAACGAGCCTTACACGCTCGCAAGCAGCTGATAATGCGCGCGCTGAGGTCAATGGGTTCTCCGTCGAAAGTGCAACAAATGTATTCGATACCGTTATTGATGCTGTGAGCTTTACGGCCACCGAAGTCACCGGCTCGGATACGTTCGAGATTGCGGTCAGCAACGACACTAGTACCGTGCGCGGCGCCGTTGGTACGTTTGTGTTTGCCTATAACGAGTTCGTCGATACGGCGGCCAACCTCAGCGCGTTTGATGCCGAAACGAACGTCGCGGGTGCCTTGCAAGGCGATGCACTGTTGCGTAATGCGACGGCGTTGCTACGGCGCGAGTTAAGCAACAACACGGAGTCGGCAGCCGCTGGCGCTGACACGCTAACCGAGATCGGTATCGCGTTGGACGAAGATGGCAAACTGCAGATCGATAACGAATTGCTGAATCCGGTGCTCGAATCGAATTTCCGCGCAATCACATCGTTGTTCGGCGGCGATGACGGCTACGTTGCCCGGCTCGATACCGTGATTGAATCATTCACTCGCGATGATGGATTGCTGCAAACGCGTACTGACGGCATCCAGAGCAGCATCGATGCACTGGGCGAGCAAAACGAGCGACTCAATGCGCGACTTGAGGCGCTCGAGACGCGTTTGTTCCGTCAGTTCAATGGTCTCGATTCGCTGTTGTCGCAGTTGAACCTGACCAGTTCCTTCCTGGCAACGCAGTTGGCGAACCTGCCAACGCCAGGCGCCAATCGCTAACCCGAAGAATTGCTGATGTACGCCAACCCACACGCAACGAAAGCTTATCGTCATAGCGCGGCAGAACATGTCGTCGACACAGCGGACGGCTACACGCTGGTGCGATCGTTGATGACGCGCTTGATTGCACGGCTCGCAATGGCTAAGCATTGCATCGCGCAGAATGACATTGCGAGCAAGGGTGAGCACCTGAGCCAGGCTATCAACATCATCGATGTCCTGCAGGTCGCCGTCGATGAACGCCATAACCCGAAGTTGGCCGAAAACCTGATTGGCCTTTACGACTACATGTCGCGCCAGCTATTGTCAGCAAACCTGCACAACGACGTTGCATTGATCGACGAGGTTGATGGGCTCGTGCGGCAGGTTAAGGAGGCATGGGATGCCATCGGTACTACTGAGCAGGAGCTAGGGAATGGCTAACGCAGACAATTTTTTGCACGAACTCGACGAAATGGCGGCCCTCGTGCTGCGACATGTTGAAGCTGATGAATGGGGTGAGGCGGAGCGCATTCTGGATGCGCGGGATGATTACATCCGTGCCTTGGCGAAAAAACTGGATCGCGAAGCATTGGTTGGCCTGATCGAATCGGACCAGTCTCTGACCCGAAAGATTCGTGAGTTACAGCGCGTAAGCTCTGAACAGTTACGGGAAATCCGCCAGGGTCGGGTTGCTACTGAAACCTATTCGCACAATCGGTCAGTTTACCGTTAGCGATATGCATCGGTTTTTTTTGACTTAATCCGAATTTCGATCAAAAAACACCTGTCCGATTACCCTTGTTGACAGAGAATTGTGAGTTACCTCACGGTTTGTCAAAGTTATTATCCTATTCTTAAGGCGTCGCAAGGCCGCGACAGTCCGGTTTGTCAAAAAAATGTCAAAACGGGCTTCGATAATCGTCTTAAGGATATGGACGCATGGAACAAGAGCAACACAAGGACGTGTCCGCCCCCATTTTGGTGGCGCACCACGATGCCAAGGTCCAACAGGACCTCAGCCATAGAATTGAGTTTCTGGGCTACACCACAACGACGCTTGCCGACCTGCGCGATATGCCCGGCGAGTCACGTGCTATCACCGCGATCGTTGCTGATGCAAAACACTATGAAGATTTGTCTGCCAGCCCTGGCGTCTCGTTGCGCGAGTTGTTGCTCAGCACACCGGTGCTGATGCTCGATGAACAGGATCAGCGACCGTTGCCGCGTGGCAGCGCACCGTTGTGGCCGGTTGATGTGCCGCTCAAACGCGCGCGTCTTGCCCACCTGCTAATGCAGGCCAAACGCTACCGCGGGCGGCAGCGTCGCCAGCGTTTGACTGGCGATTCAATGTGTATCGCCAAAGTGCGGCATGCGATCGAGCAAGTTGCGGCATTCGATACCAACGTTTTGATCACCGGTGAGTCAGGCACTGGCAAGGAACTGGTGGCGCGCACGATCCATGATCTTTCTGATCGTCGCGATGCGCCGTTCGTCCCGGTAAACTGCGGCGCCATCCCGGAGGACTTGCTGGAGAGCGAACTGTTTGGTCATGAGAAGGGCGCCTTTACCGGCGCCGTCGCAACCCGCAAGGGTCGCTTTGAACTGGCCGAAGGTGGCACTATTTTTCTCGACGAAATCGGCGACATGGCGATGCCGATGCAAGTGAAGTTATTGCGCGTCTTGCAAGAGCGCTGCTTTGAGCGGGTTGGCAGCGGCGTTACGCGCAAAGCCAATGTGCGGGTGGTCGCCGCAACGCATCGTGACCTGCCTGAAGCGGTTGCCGAGGGCGATTTCCGCGAGGATCTGTTCTATCGTCTCAACGTATTCCCGATTGCAATGCCGCCACTGCGTAAACGACTGGAGGATATACCCCGGTTACTGAAAGAACTGGTCAGCGGCTACGACACGACCTCCGGCAAGACACTGCGCTTGCAATCTTGTGCTTTGCAAGCACTTGCGCAATATCGCTGGCCGGGCAACGTGCGTGAATTGGGCAATCTTGTCGAACGCCTGGCGATCCTGCACCCGACCGGCGTGATTCGTTTGTCTGACTTGCCGGCGAAGTATCGCCAGGGCATTGATGAGCAGACACTGGCCGAACCGGTCACGAGCCTGCCGGAACACGGCATTGTGCTGAAAGATCACTTGCGCCAGCTGGAGCGCTCTTTGATCGATACGGCCTTGGCCCGTAGTGATGGCGTCGTCGCCAAAGCGGCGCGGCTGTTGCAGATTCGGCGTACGACTCTGGTAGAGAAACTACGCGTTGCGTAGCTGTCAGCATTTTGACACAAGGGGTAGGCCAGTTTTTCTAACTCGCTGAAAAACAACGAATCACAGGACGTGGCACGTTAATTGCTCTACCCACTACAGAGCTTGGAAAAGGACTTCAGGTGGATTTAGTGCAAAACAACAACGAAACATTGACGCAGGCGTTCGCCGCGTTCAATTCCCATTCTGCCGGCTTGCATGCAGCTTATGAACAACTGCAAGTCAAGGTAGCGATTCTGGCCGAGGCGCTCAACGATGCGCGGCGCACTGGCCTTGAGCAGCAATCACGACAACGCAAAGTCACGGCACGTTATGCCGAGCTGATGGAAGCGTTGCCGGCGGTCGTCGTCGTGACGGATGATGCCGGCACCGTGGTCGATGCCAACGCGCGTGCTCTGACAGTGTTTGGTGACGCGTTAATGCACTCCCCATGGACGCAGCACGAAACACGCCACTTCCGTACCCGCGCGATCGATGGCGCTGATGTCTACACCGGACACGGACGCATTTTCAATGCGGCGCGCTCGGCGCTGGCAGGTGGCGGCGAGATCATTGTGTTCAGCGACGTCACCGATGCACGCACCGCTATCGATGCCACGCATCGGCACCAGCGGCTTGCGTTGTTGGGCGAAATGGCCGCGCGTATGGCCCACCAGATTCGTACACCATTGTCCGCCGCAATGCTGTATGCCGCGCAACCTGCGCCTAGCGCTGTCGTACAAAGCAAACTGATGGCGCGACTGCAAGCGCTGGCGACGCTCGTTGACGACATGCTGCGCTTTGCCAGTGGCACGTCGGATGAGTATACGACGATGAACAGCGGGCACCTGTTGTGTCAGGTAGCCGACGAGGCGCGCGATATGCTCGACGATGGCATTACGCTGAACGTCGCCGCGACCGGTGCGAGTTTCGAGTTTTCTGCTAATCGACCAGCACTGATCGGTGCACTGCATAACCTGATTGCGAATGCCGTACAGCACATGGATGGTCGGGGTCGCATCTTGCTGGCGGATGGGGAAGACGCGCACGGCAACCTCATTTTGACCGTCACCGATAATGGTCCGGGCATTGCGCCAGAGTTACGCGAAAAAATATTCGATCCGTTTTTCACAACCCGCGCCAATGGTACGGGTTTGGGCCTTGCCATTGTGCGGTCTGTGCTGCGTGCGCATGACGGTGACGTGGCGTGCGACGTGACGGATGCGGGCACTGTTTTTGCGCTGCGCTTACCAAGCGCTGACCGTGTTGAAAAGGGATTCGTCCCGGCCGACGATGTACCGCAGTTTGCCATTTCTGCCGGTGCGTCGTCGGCATTCTCCAAATTGCGGAGCGTGTCTCATGTCTGATGTGCACATACTTGTTGTCGAAGATGATCACGATTTGGCGGACGCTGTTTGTAGCGCGTTGCAGCAAGCCGGGCATAGCGTGCTGCACGCCACTGATGGCGAGCAGGCGCTGTCGCTACTGACGCGCAACAACGTGCAGCTGGTGCTGACGGATGTGCAAATGCAGCCCATGGACGGACTGTCTTTGCTTGATGCCGTGCGTGAATCCTTCCCCGGTTTGCCGGTCATTCTGATGACGGCCTACGCGACCGTTTCCAGTGCTGTCAATGCCATGCAGCGCGGTGCCGAGACCTATCTTGTGAAGCCGTTTCAGGCGGCGCAGCTGTGCGACACCGTCGAACAGTGTCTTGCGCGCCATCGGGCCATCTCGGTGACCAGCGTTGAGACGGGCGCTGTCGTTTGCGGGGACACGACGACGATGAACCTGCTGGCAATCGCCGGTCGCGTTGCTGGTAGTGATGCGACAGTATTACTCAGTGGTGAAAGCGGCACGGGTAAAGAAGTCTTCGCGCGCTTTGTGCACAACAATTCGTTACGCGCTGAGGCACCCTACGTTGCAATCAACTGCGCAGCGATTCCGGAGAACTTGCTGGAAGCGACCCTGTTCGGTCATGAGAAAGGCGCTTTCACCGGTGCAACCAGCGCCGCGGCAGGTAAATTCGAGCAGGCTAATGGTGGCACGTTGCTACTCGACGAAATCAGCGAAATGGAGTTGGGACTGCAGGCAAAGTTACTGCGGGTTCTGCAGGAGCGAGAGCTTGAACGCGTCGGTGGTAAACGCAGTATTGCTCTAGACGTACGTGTGCTGGCAACGACGAACCGCAACCTCGAAGTCGCGGTGCGTGATGGTAAGTTTCGCGAAGATCTGTATTACAGGCTGAACGTGTTTCCGCTACACATCCCGCCGCTGCGCGAGCGGCGCGGCGATATCCTGCCGTTGTTTACGCATATGCTCAAACGCTACTGCCATGGCCAGCGCGCGGTGCCAAAGCTAACTGCGCTGGCGGAAAAACAATTGCTGCAACATGCCTGGCCGGGCAACGTGCGCGAGCTCGAGAATGTTGTGCAGCGCACGCTGATCATGTTGCAACGTAACGAGATTGGTCGCGCAGATCTGGCGTTGGAATTGTCAGCGTCATTGTCCGTCGCCAGTGAACAGGCGACGGTACCAGCGCCAAACGTGGTTTCGCTGGCAGGTCCGCAGGACAGCGCAAACACGAGTCTGCAGGAAGATCTGCGTGTTGAGGAGCGACGGCTCATTGTCGACGCCCTGCGCACTGGTGCGGGCAATCGTGAGGCGGCTGCGCGCATCCTGGGCATCAGTCCACGTACGTTGCGCTACAAGATTGCGCGCTTGCGCGATGCCGGTTACGCCGTTCCGAAACACTTGCTCAGAACTGCCGGATCCACGACGAAGGCACAAAAAGACGCAGAGACAGCGGGAGTCACATCGTCATGACAGATATCAATACCGCGCAGGTACTAGCGCAAATTCGTGACCTCGGCGCGCCGCTGCGCGTTAACAATGTCAATCAGGCAGACGCAGGCCAGTTCTCATCTTTGCTGGCGCGATCCGTCGCTGCCGTCAATGACACGCAACAAACGGCGGCTGCGCAGGCGAGCGCTTTCGAGGTCGGGGCGCCAGACGCCGATCTGACCCAGGTGATGGTGTCGCTACAAAAAGCCAGCCTGTCCTTCCAGGCGATGACGGAGGTGCGCAACAAACTCGTAAATGCGTATCAGGAAGTCATGAATATGCCGGTCTGAGCACCACCACTCACTGATTCAAGGATGGATTAACCAAGATGGAAGGAACCACAAACATCGCCGAGCTGCCTGCGCCGGTTGCGCCGCAGATTCAGCTCTCGACGCTCGTCAGGATACCGGCAGTCAAGCAGCTGATGTCCTTGATCGGCATTGCCGCAAGCGTTGCGATTGGCGTCGCCGTTGTCATGTGGTCAAAGTCACCTGACTTTACGCAGTTGTACGGCGGGCTTGAAGAGCGTGACGCTGCGGCCGTGGTCGACGCGCTGCGCACGGCCGGTATCGAGCACGACATCAGCTCTGCAACGGGCGCCATTCGCGTGCGCTCGGATCAGGTGCACGAGGCGCGTATGCAGCTCGCATCTCAAGGGCTGCCGCAGGGTGGTACCGTGGGCATGGAAGCGATGGGCGATGCCTCCAGCTTTGGTGTCAGCCAGTTTATGGAGTCGGCGCGCTACCAGCACGCCCAAGAAGCGGAGCTCTCGCGCACGATCAAGTCGCTACGCTCGGTGCAGGATGCGCGCGTGCATCTGGCTGTGCCGAAACAATCGGCATTCATTCGAGATCAGCAAGCGCCGAGTGCGTCGGTGTTGTTGCACTTGTACGGTGGCCAGCAATTGGAAGCTGCGCAGGCAGCGTCTATTGTCAATTTGGTTGCCGGCAGCATACCGGGCATGTCAGCAGCGGATGTGACGTTGATCGATCAGTTTGGTCGGTTGCTCAGTCAAAGTGATGCGATGACCGACGAGGCCCTGTCGGCTGCACAGTTCAAGATTTCGCGTGCACTCGAAGCGGACTATCGCCGCCGCATCGAACAACTGCTCACGCCACTGCTCGGCCCAGGTAGCATTCGTGCAGAAGTGGTTGCGGATCTGGATTTCACGATCACCGAACAAACCACAGAACGTTTTGATCCGTCCAGCCAGGTGGTGCGCAGCGAACAGGTCAGCGAACAACAACGTCTGGCTGAGGATGCATTGAATGGTGGCGTGCCTGGTGCGCTGTCTAACACGCCACCGGAAGCAGGTGGCAATGGTGCGCTCGAAGATGGCGTACCGGACACGACGGTCAATTCTTCGCGGCAAGCAACGCGCAACTATGAAATGGACAAGACGGTCAGTCGCACGCGGGCGCCGACAGGCAACATCCGGCGCTTGTCTGTGGCCGTGCTGATTAATGAAGCCGCTGTGCTCGGTGCCGCGCCTGCAGCTGCTGGCGACGACGCTGCGCAGGACGATGCAGCAGCGAGCAATGTGGTTGCACCGGCGATTGATCTGGAACGAGTCACGGCACTGGTGCGCGAGGCTGTTGGTTTCGACGCTGCGCGCGGTGACACCGTTGAGGTGCTGAGCGCGCCGTTTGTCGCGCCGCCTGAAGCTGCTGAAGTTGAAGGCCCGGCGATTTGGGAGCGCCCGATGGTGCGCGAAATTGCCAAACAAGCGACGGGCGTCATTCTTGCGCTTGCGCTGGCGTTCGGGATTGTGCGCCCGATGTTGAAGAGCATTGTCGAGCCACCACCGGGGTCGCTGACAACGCTGCTACCAGGGCAAACATCCGGTGCGGCAGCCGTGTCCGGGCAGCTGGATGCGCCCGGCGAGTCGGGCGGTGCATTGACCTATCAGGAGAAGGTGACAGCGGCGCGTAACATCACTGGGCATGACCCTGCGCGCGTTGCGCAGGTCGTGCGCAAATGGATTGATACCGATGGCGGATGATAAGGATCTAGCCGGTACGCAGCGCGCCGCAATTTTGTTGATGACGCTTGGCGAAGAGGAGGCTTCCTCGGTATTGCGGCATATGTCTCCAAAAGAAGTGCAGGCAGTGGGTCTGGCAATGGCCGGATTGAAAGACGTCTCGCGTGATACCGCAGACAATATTTTGTCGGAGTTCGTAACCACGGTTGATGATCAAACGTCGTTCGGCATTGGGGTGGATGACTACATTCGCAAAGTGTTGACGAATGCATTCGGCGCGACCAAGGCTGATGCATTTATTGATCGCATTCTGGGCAGTGCGACCACTAACGGATTCGAAACGCTAAAATGGATGAGCGGCGAAGCGATCGCGCAATTGCTGCGCGATGAACATCCGCAGATCGTTGCGATCGTATTGTCGTACCTAGAGCCTGAGCAAGCTGCCGAGGTTTTGGAGCAGTTCGACGATACGTTGCGGGCCGAAGTGGTCATGCGCGTCGCACGCCTTGATGATGTGCAACAAAGCGCATTGGCAGAGATTGAATCTCTGATCGCGGCCAAAAGCAATAGCATCGATGTCGGTCGCACCGCCAAGGTCGGCGGCGACCGTGTCGCGGCTGGCATCGTCAACGCACTGAATAATGCCGACGGCGAAACGTTACTGGAGAACATCAATCGCACGAACGCCGAACTGGGTAGTCGCATCGCCGAGATGATGTTTGTATTTGATAGTCTGTTGAACGTCGATGATCGCGGCATCCAGACGTTGCTGCGCGAAGTGTCGAACGACGTACTCGTGGTTGCGCTGAAAGGTGCTGATCCTGCTGTACAGAAAAAGATCTTCGGCAACATGTCGAAGCGCGCTGCCGCTTTGCTGGAAGAAGATATGGAAGCGCGCGGTCCAATGAAGCTGGCCGATGTCGAGCAGGCGCAAAAAGACATTCTGGAAATTGCTCGCAAGCTGGCGGATGCCGGCGATCTGAATCTCGGTGACAGCGATGACGAATATGTCTGAGGTTGCTGATACCCGTTGGCAGGCGCCCAGTTTTCCCGCACCCGAGTCGATTCCGACGGCGGGTGAATTAGAGCAGCTGCAACAACAGATTTACGATGAGACTTACCAGCAGGCCCACAAAGAGGGTTACGAGGCGGGTATGAGCGAGGCGCTGCAGACCGGTCGCAAAGAGCTTGCTGAGCGCAGCGCATTACTGAGCCAGGCGCTTGATGCGCTCGCTGCGCCGCTCGAACAACTCGAAGATGAGTTGGAGGCACAGTTACTGCAGATGGTGTCGCGTCTGGTTGGGCGGCTGTTCCGGCGCCAGCTTGAGCTCGAGCCGGATAGCATCATCGGGCTGGTCCGCGATGCTGTCGACAAACTGCCTTCGGCAACTCGCAACATTGAAGTGCGCGTGCATCCCGAAGACGCGGAGAGGCTCGCAGCCATCGTATCGGCCAGCAACGCGCCCGACACCGGTGAGCAGCGCTGGGCGTTGGTTTCTGATCCAGCGCTGACTCGGGGTGGTTGCCACATCACAAGCCACGCCTCGGAAGTGGATGCGCGCGTTGAGACGCGAATCGAGTCGATGGTGAACGAGCTCGTTGGCGATCAACGCAGTGAATAATCCGTATACCGAACACTTGCAGTCCTCGCTCGGTGATCGCCTGAAGTGGCGTCTGCAGCACAGTCTGTCACGGCCTTCAGTGGTCGTGGCAGGGCAGTTGCGGCGCACCGTTGGATTGACCTTGGAGGCGGAAGGCTGCAGCGCCGCTGTGGGCTCGCATTGCGAGATTATTGGCGACGATGGCCGGCGCGTTGATGCTGAGGTTGTCGGCTTCTCGGGAGACCGCTTGTTCCTGATGCCTACCGACGGCGTGCATGGCATCTCTCCCAATGCACGCGTGATTCCTACTGGCGGCATGAAACGTATTGCCGTCGGTGAGGGTTTGCTCGGTCGTGTGATCGATGGCGGTGGTCAACCGCTGGATGGTGGGCCGCCGCCGCGCGGTGATGGCTGGGTTGATCTGAACCCCGAATCGATCAATCCGCTACAACGTCAGCCAATCACCGAACCGCTCGATGTGGGTGTGCGTGCCATCAACACGCTGCTGCCGATCGGTCGAGGCCAACGATTAGGTCTGTTCGCAGGCAGCGGCGTCGGCAAGAGCGTTTTGCTGGGCATGATGACGCGCTTTACCGAGGCGGATGTCATTGTGGTTGGTCTGATTGGCGAACGTGGTCGTGAAGTTAAGGAGTTTGTCGATCTGACGCTTGGCGAAGCCGGGCTCAGGCGTGCGGTGGTAGTGGCAAGCCCAGCTGATGATCCGCCGTTGATGCGCTTGCAGGGCGCCGCGTTGGCGACGGCGATTGCCGAATATTTTCGCGATCAGGGTCAGCGCGTATTACTGCTCATGGATTCACTGACGCGTTATGCACAGGCGCAGCGGGAAATGGCGCTAGCGATTGGCGAGCCGCCGGCGACCAAGGGTTATCCACCCTCGGTGTTTGCCAAGCTGCCGCAACTGGTGGAGCGCGCTGGCAATGGCGCATCCGGCGGTGGTTCCATCACGGCGATCTACACGGTTCTGGCCGAAGGCGATGACCAAAACGATCCAATTGTCGATGCCGCGCGCGCCATTCTTGATGGTCACATCGTATTATCACGCACGTTGGCCGATAGCGGACACTATCCGGCGATCGACATCGAACAGTCCGTGAGTCGCGCGATGTTGCAAATTACGACGCCGGCGCAACGTGAACAAGTAATCGCACTGCGACGCATGTATTCGCTGTATCAGCAAAACCAGGACCTGATCGCGATTGGTGCGTATCAACCCGGTAGCAGTTCGGAAGTCGATCAGGCGATTGCGATGTGGCCACACATCCAGCAGTTCCTGCGCCAGTCTGCTGACGTCTCTGTACCACTGGCTGACAGTTTGGCGCAGCTCGCGGCGTTGATTACCGACGCCACGTCATCGCAGGCCGGTGACGGATGAGTCGTGACCGGGTTAAACGTCTTGCACCTGTGCAACGCTTTGCGTCCACGCAAGCCGACGAGGCGGGCGCCGAGCTTGCGAGCGCCGAACGCATCCTGAGCGAACATCGGCAAACGCTGCACGAGTTAATTCAGTATCGTGGCGGCTATGCCACAACCAGTGCCGAGCCCGGACGCTGGCAAGGACAACACTGGCAAGACTACAACGAATTCTTGACCAAGTTGGACGCCGCGATTGCGGCGCAGCAGGACGTCATTGAGCAGCAGCAGTTGCGCTGTCATGCGTTGCGCTCGGTTTGGCAACAAAAACGCGCGCGTGCCGAATCGCTTAAGCAGTTGCGTGCACGGTTGCGTTCGGTCGCCGAGCAGCAAGCACTGGTGCGTGAGCAAAAGGCAGACGATGAGCTAGCTGCGCAGCGCCACGGTCGTGTGCCCTTTGCCGGCTAGCAACTTGGCACGCGTCGTGCAAACACTACTAGCAGGTAACAACTTCACGTAACGGGCTACTGCTGGCCAGAGCCTTCGGAACCAACGCCATGACTCAAACAACGCTTTCCGTTTTACTGCCAGGTAGTGACTCTGGTGCTGGAAAAAGTGGATTAATGCTATTTAAAACAGATACTTCGCTGCGTCCCGGAGAATCCGGCTCGGCACAGCCCGAAGCGCTGGATGCTGCCGTACAGTTCGCCGCACTGCTACTGCAGCAGCAATCGGAAGAGACTGCCGGCGGCGACGACGGCAATGTATTGCCGGCACTTGATGGCAATACATTGCCTGCGCTTGCGTCAGCCGTGACCGGCGGCGAAGGCGGCGTGTTCGAGAGCAACAGTGTGTGGCTCGATGAGTTACGCGAAGTTTTGCCACAGGATGCAGCGGACAGGCTTGCTGCCATCACTCAACAAATCGCGTGGCCGAATACGGTCAATGTGCAGCTGAGCGGGCAGGACGCGTCGACAGAGGTGGTGCCGGTGCTGAGCGTCGCAACTCCGGCGGCGGCAACGGCGTTGCCATCTGCGCTTGCGCCACCACTCGCTAAATCGTCAGTGGGTCTTGCCGAGGGTGATGGCGTGCTACCGCCATCCACGCTAAGCGTGCCGCTCAAGTCTCCCGATCAAGCGCTGACGCTGGATGCGGCAGATGCGAATCCGGCAACAGCGTTGGCGCATTTGCTGACACGCCGGGGAAAAGATGACTTGATGGCCGCAGGACGCGCTAACGCTGCACTGCCGGTCATCGATGCGCCATTGCCATCGACACAAAGTGCGGCAAGCCCAACCCAAAGTGGCTTGCCACCGCCCATCTTGCAACTGGCGCAGGTCGCGCGCGGCAAAGATCGCGATACGATCCAATCGCTGTCCGCCATCGATATCCGTTTGCCGGACAACCCCTCCACTGCGCAAACAGCGCGGGTGGCACAGATTGCAAACGCAGCGGCAACACCGTTCGTAAGCGAAAACCCGACACCGCAATTGATGGTCGGTGCGAAAATCGGCGATCCGGACTGGTCACGGCAATTTGCCGAGCGCGTCGGTTGGGTCATCCATGCGCGCCTGGGCACAGCGCAGGTGCGCCTGAACCCTGAGCACCTCGGACCGGTTGAGATGCGCATCGAGGTTGATGACAACAACACGCGTGTGCAGTTTGTCGCCGGACAACCGTTGACACGCGACGCGATCGAAAACAGCTTGCCGCGGTTACGGGAGTTGCTTGAGCAACAAGGCATGCAATTAACCGACGCCGATGTTCGCGATGCGCCAAAAGAGCGACCGGATGGCGGCGAGACGGCCTTTGCCAATCCGCAAACTGACCCGGATGAAATCTCGTCGGCCGACCACGATACCGCGGACCGGATCGACACCGGCGCCGTCGCGCTGACATCCGCAAGCCTCGTGGATACGTACGTCTGATAAATGACGGCCAGGCGTTTGCCCGCTGGCATGTGCCAATTTTCTGTCGCCTATGTGCAATCGGGCGCAGAACCCATGAAGCGTGAGTATCTAACATGCTGAAATAAATAAGAAAAAAATATTGGCACGCTCCTTGCTTTTCCTCTTCAAAGGACACGCGCGATTCGAGTTGCGCAAGCTAAGGAGTAGACATGGCCGAAGAAGAGCAGCAGGAAGCACCCGCGAAAGGCGGCAAAGGCAAACTGATCATCATGATCGTCGCCGGCATCGTACTGGCTGGCGGTGGTATTTTTGCCGGACCGATGGTGCAAAGCATGATTGCAGGTGAACCCGAAGCCGTCGCCGAAGAAGGTGAAGTTGATGTCGAGCCACCGAAGAAGGAGGCAATCTACCAGGGTATCCATCCGCCGCTGCTGATCAATTTCATGGACGACCGCGGCCGTTCGCGGTTTTTGCAGATGTCACTGGAATTGATGGCGCGTGATCAGTCGATTATCGATGCGATCGAAGCGCACAATGCGGTGATTCGCAACAACCTGATTCTGCTCTACGGCGACGTCAAGATCGAAGATTTGAATGGCCGCGATGGCAAGACCAAGATGCTTGACCAGGCGCTTGAGGAAATCAACAACATCCTCGTCGAGCAAACGGGTGAAGGTGGTGTCGAAGCGGTCTACTTCACGAACCTGGTTGTGCAGTAATGGCCGAAGACGAAACTGCTGATGCACAAGCTGCTTCTGCCGCGGATGAGACGGCAGAAGGCGCAGCGACCGCTGCTGGCGATGGCGAGGAGCTGTTGTCCGAAGATGAAAAGGCTGCTCTGCTGGATGGCGTGACTGCCGGAGTCATTGGAGCCGAATCAGGTGACACCGCCAGCTCGGTCAGTGACTACGTAATCCGTCCGGATGCTTACATCAACTACGGTAGCTACCCACGCCTGCAGGGTATCTGCCAACAGTGGGCCAAGCGTGCGTCGCAGAATTGGTCCGCGCTGTTGAAGTGCCCTTTGAGCATGACGGCCGAAGATGTGTTCACGGCAACTTACGCGACCGCTATTGCGAAAACACGGGCGCCAGTGATCACCAGCCTGTTGGCGATGGCGCCGTTACCGGGCCACGCTGTCGTGATCATTGACAACAACCTGTTGGCCGGACTCGTTGAAGCGTTCTTCGGTTTCGTCAGCCACGAAAGCGATGTGCGTCAAAGCATCGCCACCGAGGTTCGTCAGCAGTTTACGCCCGGCGAATTGCGGGTCAGCGAGCTTGCGTTAGCGAAATTTGTCGATGCGCTGCCCGATGCCTGGGAGAAACTGATCGTGTTGCAGCCCAGCGTCATTCAGCGCGAGTTTGACCCGACGCTGGGTACCGGCGTTGAGCCGAAAGATCGTGTGATCGTATGTAAGTTCCTCGTGCAAACAGGTACGCACAACGGCTATTTAGATCTGATGATGCCGCATACGCAAATCCAGAGCATCGCCGATGACTTGGAAGGCGCAACGAATGCGCGCAATCCCGACGGTGATCCACACTGGCGCGAGGCGTTGGGCCACAGCCTTGAAAAAACCGATGTGAGTGCCAGCGTTATGGTCGGGCGTCTGCGTCTGCCATTGCGACGTATCGTGTCCATGCAGCCCGGCGACCTATTGCCGCTGCAACAACCTGAAGCGGCGAAACTATTACTTGGCGACACGCTGTGTGCACTGGGCAGTTTCGGCACGCTGGAAGACAAGAACGCATTTCAATTGCGCCGTTGGGCTAGTCCGAACGACATGCAAGACACGGATTAACTGCAATTCATGACAGGGAAGTCATCATGAGTGAAACACAAGCAAGTCAAACTGAAGCTGATGAGACCGGTGCGCCGGACGCTACCGGTGACGAAAAATACGCACCGGATGCGCTGAATGCAGCGGACCAGCCGGCAGCAGGCGCCGATGTCAATCTGGATCTGATTCTGGATGTCAAAGTGTCGCTGGCATTGCATGTAGGCAGCACCCAGATCACGATTCGCGATCTCGTCAGTCTGGCCGAAGGGTCGGTGGTGGCGCTGGATCGCGCCGCGGGTGAGCCGCTGGATGTGATGGTTAATGGCACATTGGTCGCGCACGGTGAAATTGTCGTTGTTGACGGTCAATTCGGTGTGCGCCTGACCGACGTGATCAGTCCGGCCGAACGCATTGAAACGTTGGGCTGAAGTCATGCGGCAGGCGTTACTTATATTGCTCGCGATGCTGCTGACCCATGTGTCGCACGCGCAGGATGTCGCGGGTGAATCGGTCGCGATCGGTAACGGATTGCTGCCAATGGTGCTGAACCTTGCGCTGGTACTCGCGATCATCGTGTTGCTCGGTTGGTTTTTCAGCCGCAGCTCGCGCTTCGGTGGTCGGTCCGATAGCGGGCTGGATATTGTCGCGACGCGGATGGTTGGCAACCGTGAGCGCTTGATTGTCGTGCAAGTCGGCGATGAACAGGTGCTCCTTGGTGTGACGGCGCAAACGATCAGTCCGCTACTGACGCTCGACAAGCCGATCACAAAAACAGCAGATTGTCCGCCGCTGGCCGGTGCTTTTGCCGAGCGTCTGGCGGCCATGCGTGAGAAACACACGACAGCGCAGGAGGCCGACTCATGAGTCTGGCGCTGCGTCTTGCCGCTGTTTTACTTCTCGTAGTCGGTGCGCCTATTGATGCAATGGCGCAAGCAACAGATGTCGCACTGCCCCTGACCATTCCTGACGCTGGTGAGCAGGCCGGTGAGTCGCTGAGCTTGAGTCTGCAAATTCTCATCACGATGACGTTGTTGACGCTGCTGCCGGCGTTGCTGTTGTCGATGAGCGCATTCGTGCGTTTGATCATCGTGCTTTCCATTTTGCGTCAGGCGCTAGGTACAGCGCAGACGCCGCCCAACCAGGTGCTACTTGGTATTTCCTTGTTTCTGACTTTTTTCATCATGGCGCCGGTGGTCAACGCGGTGAATGAACAGGCGGTACAGCCGTATACCGAGGGCACGATCGGTATGAGCGATGCCGTGAAGATCGGCATGCAACCGATTCGTCAGTTCATGCTGGATCAAACCCGTGATGCTGACTTGAAACTGTTCGCCAACATTGCAGGGCATTCGGGTTTCGACAGTGTCGACGATGTGCCGATCAATGTGATCATTCCGGCGTTCATGGTCAGCGAACTAAAAACCGCATTCCAAATCGGGTTCCTGATTTTCATTCCTTTTCTGATCATCGATCTGGTGGTCTCCAGCGTACTGATGTCGATGGGCATGATGATGCTCTCGCCGATGCTGATTTCGCTGCCATTCAAATTGATGTTGTTCGTGCTGGTCGACGGCTGGGCTTTATTGCTCGGCACGCTGGCGTCGAGCTTCTACGTCTAGCAAGGAAGTTGACATGACGCCTGAATCCATTGTTTCAATTGGTCAGCAAGCGCTGTGGGTCACCTTTGCGATCTCATCGCCGCTGCTGCTGTCGGCCCTGCTGGTTGGTTTGGCGGTCGGTATGTTGCAGGCGGCAACACAGATCAACGAGATGACGCTGTCGTTTATTCCGAAGCTGCTGATTCTGGGTGTCGCGTTGATGCTCGGCGGGCCGTGGATCATTGGCACGCTCGTTGACTTTACGCGTCAGCTGATCACCGACATTCCAAACCTGATCGGTTGAATTGATGGCATTCCAGATTCAACCGTTTGTGGACGTGCTGGCTATGTACGTGTGGCCGTTCCTGCGGATCAGTGCATTTCTGGTTGCAATCCCGGCGATTGGCGGTGCTTTCGTGCCGCGGCGCATTCGCGCCTTGCTCGCGATCACCATGACACTGGTGATGGCGCCGGTGATCACTCAAAGCCTGCCTGCTGAGCAAATCCTGAGCCTCGTCGGTGTGCTGGCGGCGCTGCAAGAGGTCGCGTTGGGGTTGATCATGGGTTTTGTTACTCAGTTGGTATTCGATGCCGTGACGCTCGGCGCACAGACCGTGTCAATGAGCATGGGTCTGGGCTTTGCGGTTTTTCTTGATCGTGTCAGTGGCGTCAATATCCCGGTGATCGGTCAGTTCTATCTGATGCTGTCGCTGCTGATCTTTCTTTCGGTCAATGGTCATCTGCAATTGGTACAAATGCTCGCCGACAGCTTTTCCAGCGCACCGATCGGCGCCGTTGATTTGACGGCAGCGGACGCGAATGCCGTTTTGACATTCAGCGGACAGTTGTTCGTCGGTGCGATGCGCATTGCACTGCCTGCGGTGACGACGCTGCTAATTGTGAATCTATCGTTCGGCGTGATGAGTCGCGCCGCACCGTCGATGAATTTGTTTGCGGTCGGTTTCCCCATTTCTATGTTGCTTGGATTCGTCGTTGTCTATCTCGGTGTCGACGGCCTCGTGGGGTCGTTCGAGTCTTTGTTTCCGGCGGCGCTTGAGACGCTGTCCGGTCTGATGGTGCCCTGATGGCGGAAGGCAATAACAGTGCTCAGGAACGCACAGAACAGGCAACACCCAAGCGCCTGCAGGATGCGCGCAAGAAAGGCGACGTACCACGTTCGCGCGAATTGGTCACGAGCGGCGTCATGCTGTCGTGTGCTGGTTTGCTGTTGGCCATCAGTAAACCAGTGGGGCACAAACTGGCGGCAGGTTTTGCGGGCGCGTTCAGTATTGAGCGGGCTCGATTGCTCGAAGCGGACTTCATGGCGGCTTCGCTGGCTGACCAGACAGTGGCAGCCGTGCAACTGTTGATCCCGTTGCTGGCGGTGAGCGCCATTGCGGCGATTGGTTTTTCCGTCGCACTGGGTGGTGCCTCTTTCAGCATGTCCGTGATTCAACCAAAGTTTGAGAAAATCAATCCGCTCAAAGGTCTCAAACGCATGTTTGGGCTTAAGGCGCTGGTCGAGTTATCGAAGTCGATTGCCAAGGTTGCGCTGATCGTCGTCGTCGCCATCTTGTGGTTGCGTTCAATTGCGCCGCAAGTGCTGCGTCTTGATGACATGCCGATTGATGTGGCACTGGCCAAGGCGTGTTGGCTCGCCGGGCTTAGTTTGTTGGTCGTCTCCAGTGCGCTGCTGGTCGGGGCGGTTATTGATGTGCCCTGGCAGTTGTTTGAGCACAGCAAAAAATTACGGATGACCAAGCAAGAGATTCGCGATGAATCGAAAGAAACGGATGGACGTCCGGAAGTCCGCCAGCGTATCCGCCAGGCACAGCAGGATGCAGCCAACCGCCGCATGATGGATGCGGTGCCTTACGCCGATGTGATCATCACCAACCCCACGCATTTCGCGGTGGCGCTGCGCTACGACAATACGCGCATGGCAGCACCTGAGGTTGTGGCCAAAGGTCAGGACAAGATTGCAGCGCGTATTCGCGAGATTGCAGTTGAACACGACGTTGCGCTGTTTTCGGCGCCGCCACTGGCGCGGTCGCTCTTCCACAGCACGAAAATCGGCGAGGCAATCCCGGCTGGTTTATACAGCGCCGTTGCGCAGGTTCTTGCCTACATATTCCAGTTACGCGATCCGCGCGTGGACGCGAGCGGCTTGACCCGCCCGGATCCCGACGTGGATGAAACGCAATATACACGTCGCGGGCGCGTCGCGACGCCACCGCCAGGAGCTGATCACTGATGGATACCAACGCACTGACACTGTCCAACATCGGCCGCGGTATGGGCGTGCCAATTTTGCTGCTGATGGTGCTCGGCATGATGATCTTGCCGCTGCCGCCGTTCGCACTCGATACGCTGTTCACGTTTAACATCGCCATCTCGATGGCGATCCTGCTGACCGTCATCTACGTCTCGCGCCCGCTCGAATTTGGTGTGTTCCCGACGGTGCTGCTCGTTGTGACGTTGTTGCGACTGGCGCTCAACATCGCCTCGACGCGTGTCGTGTTGCTCGAGGGCCACAGTGGTGGTGCAGCGGCGGGCAAAGTGATCCAGGCTTTCGGTGATTTCGTCGTGGGCGGCAACTTTGCTGTCGGTCTGGTTGTGTTCAGTATTTTGGTCATCATCAATTTCATGGTTGTGACCAAGGGTGCCGGACGCGTTTCAGAGGTTACTGCGCGGTTCACACTGGATGCGATGCCGGGCAAGCAAATGGCGATCGACGCTGACCTGAACGCCGGGCTCATTGATCAGGACACCGCACGTTTACGACGTCGTGAAGTCGCTGGCGAAGCCGACTTTTACGGCGCGATGGATGGTGCGAGCAAATTCGTACGTGGTGACGCGATCGCCAGTATCCTGATCTTGTTCATCAACGTCATTGGCGGTCTGGCTATTGGCACGATGGAGCATGACTTGAGCTTCTCCGAAGCGGGCAAGATCTACACGTTGCTGACGATTGGTGACGGGCTCGTTGCACAGATTCCGTCGCTGCTGCTGTCTACAGCTGTTGCCGTCATCGTCACGCGCGTGTCTGACGCTCAAGACATGAGCACGCAAATTGTGCAGCAGGTGTTCAACCAGCCGCGTACGCTGGCCGTGACCGGCGGCGTCATGGTGACGCTCGGCCTGATTCCCGGCATGCCGAATTTCGCATTTTTGTTGTTGGCGGGTATTTGTGGTTACGCCAGTTTCCGCCTGTCGCGACGACCGCCACCACCGCCGGAAGTTGAGGTGCTCGAAGCGGCGCCGGCGGCCGAGCCGCAAACGCGTGAATTGACCTGGGAAGACGTCACGCCGTTAGATACGATCGGTCTGGAAGTGGGTTACCGGCTGATACCGCTGGTCGATCGCCAGCGCGGTGGTCCACTGGTCAATCGCATCAAGGGTGTGCGCCGCAAGCTGACCGATACGCTCGGCTTCCTGCTGCCACCGGTACACATTCGCGACAACCTGGATCTGAAGCCATCGCAATACCGCGTGTCGCTGATGGGCGTGCCGCTCGGTGAAGGTGATATCGAAACGGACAAGGAACTGGCGATTAACCCCGGTCAGGTATTCGGTGAGCTTAACGGCATCAAAACCAATGATCCGGCGTTCGGTTTGCCAGCGGTGTGGATCGAAGCTGGTCAGCAGGAAGAGGCGCAGATGCTGGGTTACACCGTCGTCGATCCGAGCACGGTGGTTGCCACGCATATCAGTCAGTTGCTGCAGGATCACGCGCATGAGTTGATCGGTCACGAAGAATTGCAGCAGCTGCTCGATCGACTGAGCGCCAGCGCACCGAAACTCGTTGAAGAATTGACGCCGAAAACGCTGCCGATGGCGACAGTGCTGCGCGTGCTGCAGAACCTGCTGCGCGAACGTATCCCGGTCCGCAATATTCGCAAAATCGCCGAAGTTTTGGCTGATCAAGGTGGCAAGAGTCAAGATCCCGACGTTTTGACGTCGGCCGTGCGGGTCGTGTTGGGGCGCTCAATCGTGCAGGAAATCAGCGGAAACAGCGAAGAAGTGCCTGTTTTGACGCTGGAGCCCGAGTTGGAACAGATTTTGAATAACTCTACACAGAACGGCACGGTTTCAGGCCTTGAGCCCGGTCTGGTGGAGCGTATCCACCGCGCGCTGAGTGAAAAGGCGGTCGCCCAGGAGGCAGCGGGTGAGTCCGCCGTGTTGTTGGTTGGACCGACCGTCAGACCGTGGTTGGCAAGGATGATGAAAGGCATACGTAATTTGCACGTATTGGCCTACAACGAGATTCCGGATGATCGTCAGATCCGCATGGTGGCGACGGTCGGACAGTAAGTGAACGCGGCGTGAAAGGACTTCACGCAACAGGTGGCAGGGAGCTGCAACGATGAAAATGAAACGATTTCTGGCACCCAATATGCGCGAAGCGCTGAAGGCGGTGCGCACCGAGCAGGGACCCGATGCGGTTATCTTGTCGAACCGACGGGTCGGTGACTACATTGAGATCATTGCCGCGCTGGACTACGACGAAGCGCTGATCAAACAGGCATTGCAACGCGAGCCAGGTGCTGCGCAAGCAGCGCACGCAGAGGCAGCGCCGTCGGCCGTTGTCGATCAGCTGGTCGACGACGACCCGGTTGCCGATACAGTTGCCGATGCGGTTGTCGAAACCGCCACGCCGATTGCTGCTGCGGATGTACAGAGCCTTGTCCTACGGGCGGAGCAGCAGCGCAGCGCGACGTCGAATCATCGGCACAACGATACCCACGTTACCGAAATGGAAATCACGTCGGATGCCACCGATATGGTTTGCCTGCGCGATGAACTGGCGGACATGAAAGCGCTGTTGTCAGTGCAGGTGGGGCATGCACGTTGGCAACAGCAGGTCGAGCAGGATCCGCAGCACGCACAGCTGCTGCGCAACTACACCCAACTGGGCATTGCCGATGACGTGGCCAACCAATTGATTAAGGCACAGCATGGCGCTCCCGGCAGCAGCGGCGAGCCGTGGCGTGAGCCGGTTGGCGCGCTGGCCAAGCACCTGCCGGTTACCCGCCACCATGTGCTGAGCGATGGCGGCATCGCTGCGGTCATCGGGCCCACCGGTGTCGGCAAAACGACAACAATCGCAAAGCTGGCGGCACAATTTGCATTGCAATACGGCAGCCGCGACATCGCGTTAATTTCGATGGACAGCTACCGCGTTGGCGCGCGTGAGCAACTGCGTCAGTTTGGCCGCATCATCGGCGCGACCGTATTCGAGGCTAAGGATCCCCTGGCGCTACGCGCACTGCTGCCGCAGCTGAGCCATTACCGCATGGTGCTGATCGATACCGCTGGC
This sequence comes from Pseudomonadota bacterium, assembly GCA_038529355.1. Lineage (GTDB taxonomy): Bacteria > Pseudomonadota > Gammaproteobacteria > Steroidobacterales > Woeseiaceae > CALBPI01. The sequence goes on along the minus strand of JBCBDU010000001.1, from coordinate 64,395 downwards.
GTCAGTCAGCGCGACGCGCGTCTGGCGCAAATGCTCGACGGTTTGTCGAACCAGCAACGCACCGTATCTCTCTATCTGGCGATGTCTGCTACCGCGGATGCGTATCTTGCCGATGAGATTGTCCGTTGCTACAGCCAGGTGCCGGTCAGTGCCTGCGTTTTGACGAAAGTGGACGAGGCTTGCCGCCTGGGTGCGCCACTGTCTGTGCTGATTCGCCACCAGTTGCCACTGGCCTTTATTTGCGATGGCCAACACGTGCCGGATGACCTGCATCTCGCCGCGTCAAAACGGTTGTGGTTGGTCAATCGTGCGCAGGAGTATGCGGCCGATAAACGCTTCGTGCCATCCGAGCAACACATGGCGGAGACATTCGGTTTGCGGGAGGTAGTCAATGGGTAGTCCAGTTCAGGCGCAGGAGCTGCGCAATGCCGTGTCGGTGAAACCGACAAAAGTTATCGCCGTGACCAGCGGCAAGGGTGGCGTCGGCAAGACCAATGTGTCGACGAATCTCGCTGTGTCACTGTCGCAGCGCGGGCGCGATGTCATGCTGCTCGACGCCGACTTGAGTCTGGCTAACGTTGATGTGTTGCTGGGCCTGCAACCGCATCGCAACCTGGCCAACCTCATCCGCGGCGAGGCGACGCTGAGCGAGACTATCGTGACCGGACCTGCGGGCGTGCGCATTGTGCCTGCTTCGTCGGGTGACCGGACGATGGCCGATCTGCCGCAAGCATCGCAAGCCGCGATTATCTCCGCCTTCAGTCAGCTCGACAAGCAACCGGACGTGCTGGTGATCGACACCGCTGCCGGTCTGGCAGAGAACGTCGCGCGCTTTGCGCAGGCGGCGCAGCACGCGCTAGTCGTTGTGTGCGATGAGCCGGCGTCGATTACCGATGCCTATGCCCTCATCAAGGTGTTCAGCCGCGACTACGGCATACGGCGTTTTCACGTGCTGTCGAACATGTCGCGCAGTCGGGTCGACGGGCGCGAGTTGTATGAAAAATTGCTGCGCGTGACCGATCGCTTTCTCGATGTCGTGCTGGTGCATGCCGGCACGATCCCGTCCGATGGCTATCTGAAAAAAGCGGTGCAGGAGCAGCGCGCCGTCGTCGAAGCGTATCCGGATAGCTGGTCGGCCAAAGCCTTTGCGCAACTGGCTGAAACGGTCGATGCATGGAAGCTGCGCCACGAACCGAGTGGCGGTCTGACGTTCTTCTTTGAACGCATGGTCGAAGAGCAACAAAAACAACTGGGAGGGATCCGCCGATGAGCTACGCAACTGCCAAGGTGGCGCAACGCGACGCCTTATCCGAATCACTGATTACCGACAATCTCACGCTGGTCAAGCGTATCGCGCACCACATTATGGCGAAGCTGCCGGCCAGTATTGAACTGGATGATCTGATCCAGGCTGGCATGCTGGGCTTGATCGAAGCTGCCAGTCACTACGATCCGTCGCGGGGTGCCAGTTTCGAAACCTACGCAGGCATCCGCATTCGGGGATCGATTCTGGATGAGGTTCGCAAGTCGGACTGGACGCCGCGCTCGGTGCACCGTCGCTATCGCAATATCACCGAGGCGATCAACGAATTGCAAACTACTACCGGCGAGCAACCCGGAGATCAGCAGATCGCTGACCATCTGGGCATACCGCTCGACGAGTACCACGCGATTGTGCGCGACTCGGCGAGTTGCCGGCTGTTCAGTCTGAACCAGCCGTTTGCGGATTCGGATCGCGCGCAGGAAGTACAGTCGTTCGATCATGATGAGCCGGACGACGCATTGGAGGCGACGCAGTTTCGGGTGCGTCTGGCTGAGGCGATCAGCCGCTTGCCGGAGCGCGAGCGTCTGGTTCTGTCGCTGTACTACCAGCAAGACATGAATCTGAAAGAAGTCGGCATGGTGCTTGAGGTTAGCGAATCGCGAGTCTGTCAGATTCACGGTCAGGCGTTGTTGCGATTGCGTGCAAAGCTCGGCGACTACGCGGATTACCTGGAGGACAAGCTATGAATGCCAGCGAATGGTTAACCTATACGCAATCGCTCACGGCCACGTTGGCGCTATTGTTTTTGGTAACGTTTTCGATCTTGTTGTCGGTGCGCCGTAAGTTGCAGGTCCGCGATTCGGAAATCAACCGAATACTCGATTTGCTTGTCACTCGTGACGACATTAGCGGCGTCGCGCACTCGGCCGATGTGTTGGCACTCGAGCAACGCCTTGCGCAGGTCGATCAAACGCTGTCGACATTGAGCCGTTCGCAACTCGCGTTCGGGCAAACCGCAAATCGCGGCATGATCGATGATGCCGTGACGCTGGCGCAACGCGGCTTGCCTGCTGGTGCGATTGCCGAGCGTTGCGCTATCGCAACGAGCGAGGCGCAGCTGCTGGTGCGCCTGCATGCCAACGCTGCGAAAAGCACTGATGAGGAGACATTGCAATGATGCAAGCTGAGGAAATGCAGTTTCTGAATGTCCTGTCGACGGAGCTTGAATCCCAATCCATCAAACTGCCGTCGTTTCCGGACGCTGTCATTCAGATTCGCAATGCGCTGGAAAGCGAGGACTGTGACATTCAAAAGATATCGAAACTGGCGAGTCTAGAGACTGCGCTGGCCTCGCGCTTGCTGCAGTCCGCAAACTCCAGTTTCTACAATCCGGCTGGCATCGCCGTGAACGATCTGGCCGCAGCTGTGATGCGTCTGGGTATCAAGGAAGTGCGCAACATGGCGATTGCGCTGGCGGTCGAGCAGATTTTTCTGGCGAAAGAACATACCGCGATCTCGCGCGAGCTTGCGATTTTGTGGCGGCGCAGCGTTGCCTTGTCGGCGGTTGCTGCCGTCATCGCGAAGCGGTGTGCACAGCCGCAGGTTGATCCGGAGAAGGCTTTTCTGTGTGGTCTGCTGCACGAAACCGGAAAGCTCTACATGGTCACCAAGGCCGCCGATTTCCCGGGCGTGACCGTAGATATCGAAGCGCGCAGTGATAGTGGTGGCAGTTGGCACGCACATGTTGGCCGCGCTATTGCCGAAGGTTGGGGCTTTTCCGAGGAAATTGTCCGTACCTTCAACCCTGCTGATGAGCTGAGTGAGGGTGGTGCCGCAATGAAGCCTGATCTGATCGATGTCGTGTATGCGGCTGAACTGGTGTGTGCAGCAACAGCGGAAGCGCCAATGGAGTTCGACGTGTTGTCTGTTCGCCGGCTGCACCTAACACCCGAGAAAATTGCGGAACTGCAACCTGAGATCGCCAAGCGTATGCAAAGTATGACGCAGACGTTGACTGGTTGAGGGATTCGCGGATCGTTGCCGGCGGTGCACTTGTGCGAGAGACTCGCTGCCTACGTTGCTGAATGAGGTCGCGCTGATGTCTTTGACAGGTCACAACCCGAAGACGGTGCATGCGCCGCAGGGCAGGTACACGCACATGATAGAAGTGCCGGCTGGCGCAAGCTTTGTGTATTTGTCCGGGCAAGTGCCGGTTGCGCTCGATGGTTCTGTCGGTGCGACGCTTGCAGAGCAAGCACGGCAAGTCTACGCAAATATCGTTGCTGTGTTGCGTGCGCGCGGCATACCACCACACCACATTGTAAAACTGACAACGTTTTACACGGATCCGAACGACCCGGATGATGTTGTCAGAAAAGCGCGCGAGCAGTATCTGGGTGAGCATCGTCCTGCGTCAACAGCGGTTTGTGTGCGCAGTCTTGTCGATCCTGCATGGAGAATCGAGATTGATGCAGTCGCTTTTGTTACCTGAGTCGGCGCCGGGTGTGATCGGTAAACGATCAGCAAAAGATCAGTAACGATGCGTGTTGGGCGCCAACCTGGTGAGTACGCAGCACGGCTAGGCAGTTAGTCGTCAGCCGCCAAACGTCGCATTCGCAGACTCTCGCTCTCACGTTGGAACAGATGCTTGATCAGCAGTTCCGACTCGGCCTCGCTGAATCCGACAAACTCTGCGGCAACCCCGTGTTGTGCATGTGGGTCTTGGTTCAGCAGCCCTACGGGCCGGCGCACGACAGCGGGTGTTTCCAGATAGTGGCGATCTGCGGTCAGCATCACCTGCAAGAACAGTTTGCTGTCTTCCGGCAGTGGTTCATGGTGGTCAAAGCGGATGCCGGTGGCACCGATTTCGCACATCAGTGCGGTTCCTTCGGTGAGTTGCTGGATTGCAGCCTTGCGTTCAGGTTGTTCATCCAGCAGCAGACTCAGTTTGTCGTTCAGCGTCGCCAGGCAATCACGAACGGGTTGCGGTGCGGTGCCGAGTAGTGCAAAAGCCTCCTGAAAGCGAGCCTCCAGGTTCACCAGGCGCGCGTTGTTGCCGAATCGCGAGGGCTGCTGCAGCGAGCGCGCTTCGAGCAAAGCCGCATAGTCGGCATCGTTGAGCAGCGTTATGCGGACAAAGGCATTTTCACGAATGCGAAATGATCGTCGCATTTGCTTTTCATCATCGCTCATCGAGTGCTGAATGGTCATGGTCGTGTCTCCGTCTGTTCGTCTGCCGTCGCGGTCGCAATCTCCTGCGCGTTATCAAGCGCGCTGACAACATTGCCAGGCTCCGAGTCCGCGCCGACGACGATACGAATGTCGACGCGCCGGTTCGCAGCGCGATTTTGAGCGTTCGTGTTGGGTTCGCGCGGTTGTGTATCGGCGTGGCCAGTGACCGTGAAGCGGGTGGGTTCAAGTGGCGAGTCATCGAGCAAGACGTGCGTTACCGAAACGGCACGGCTAGTTGACAGCTCCCAGTTGGAGCGAAAACGTGCGGTTGAGATTGGCACGTTGTCGGTATGCCCGGACACTTCTACAGCACCAGATGATGACTCGAGCAGCTCGGAAATTTTTAGCAAAGTCGGCCGGAATGATGTGCGTACGGTGGCGTCACCGGATCGGAACGAGGCCTTCTCCAGGATATGGATCACAACGCGATCTTCTTCGGTCACCACAGCAACGGAGCCTTCGGCGATCTCGGCTTTGAGTGCGCGGCGGATGCGTTCAGCTTCTTCCTCGAGATTCTTTTCCTCTTCGTCTTCGTCACTGAATTCGAGTGTGTTCTTGTTGGAATCGATCGTGAATTGCCGCACTTCTTGAATCATCGTGGGTTGCGGCTTGCCTGGGCTGAATTCGCGCGCAATGACGCTCGTGCCCTTGGGTATTGTGCGCGCCTCAATTTCCGCCTGTACGCCGAACGCATTCTTTACCGAACCGGAAAGCTCCTTGAATTTCTGGGCATCCATTTCCGAGAACGCCAGCAGTAGAACGAAAAAACACATTAGCAATGTCATCAGGTCGGCAAAAGTCATTACCCATGCCGGTACGCCGGCCGGGGCTTCCTTTTTGGCTTCCTCGCTCATGGCTGGTCAGGCGTCCTCTTCCTTGGTGCGCGCTGACTTGGGTAGGTAGGTTTCGAGCATGCTGCTGATGACGCGTGGATTCTGACCTTCCTGAATGCCGAGCAACGCATCGATAATGAGCTTCTTGCGATCTTTTTCTTCGGTGCTGCGCAATGACAGTTTGTCTGCCACCGGCAATGCAAACATGTTGGCGAGAATGGCGCCATACAGCGTCGTCAGCAGGGCCACGGCCATCGCCGGTCCAATCTGTTTGGGATCGTCCATATTCGAAAGCATCTGTACAAGACCAATCAGCGTGCCGATCATGCCCATCGCAGGCCCGACATCGCCAATCGCCTTGAAAATGTTCTGACCTTCTTCGTGGCGTTGCAGCGTCAGTTGCATGTCTTTTGTCAACATGTCGCGCACCACGTCAGGTTGGTGACCATCGATGAGCAGATTGACGCCGTTCTTCATGAACTCGTCGTTGATCTCGGCTTCTTCGAGCGCCAGGATGCCACCCTGACGAGCAGCCTTCGCCAGCTCGACAGACTTCTCGATCAACTCTTGCGGGGTCGCGAGTCTGAACATGAATGCTTTGGCGGCGATCTTCGCTGCACCGAGGAACTGACCTAGACTGAATTTCATCATCGTCACCAGGAACGTACCGGCAAACACGACGATTAACGACGGCCCATTGACGAATGTGCCAATAGAGCCACCAAGAAATATCGATGCGAAAATGACGCCAAATGCGCCGATCAATCCGATCAGAGTCGCAAGATCCAAGTCCAGGCCCTCCTGTTCATTCAGGCGTTGCTACGCTGCGGTGGTCGCCGAGACTCGCCCGCACTCGTAACGCTAGCGGCCTGATCGCTGCGATCTTTAGCCCAATGCAAACGCTTTTCAGCAGTGACCGAGGCGTGGTCACCGTTGCGCAACCAGGCGGTCACGACCATCACTTTTTGCTTGTCGAAGTGCCTGTGTCGTGCGCGTGATCAGCGCATCGACTGTGTCAGACGGCAACAATTCGGTCACACCGGCAGAGCACGTAACTCGCTGATCTTTTGACGAATAGGGAACGCTTACGGTTGATCGGATGCTCTCCAGTACACGCTGCAGCAACTTTTGCGCGGTCTCCAGCGTGATGTCACTGAGGATCAGCGCAAACTGACCGCCACCAAAGCGGGCGACAACATCGGAGCGACGGACGAAAGTGCGCGCCAGACAATCGGAAATGCTGCGTAGCACATCGTCACCGGCCGCATGCCCGGAGGACTCATTGATACGGGCAAAGCCGTCAAGATCTATGATTGCCACGCAGACAGGTTGGCGCAGCACGAAATTCAGCGCTACCGTTTGCTGCAGAGCGAGATCAAACGCACCGCGACTCAGCGTGTCAGTCAGCGGATCGCGCTTCATGTCATTGCGTGCCGCAGCCAAGTCTACGCGCAGGCTCATCATCCGTTGGTTAGCCTGATTAATCTGCGTCTGGAAAAAATTCTGCTGATCTTCGAACACGGTCGCAACCGCCTGCAGCGTTTCACGAACGGATTGCCTGATTTCCTCCATCGAGCCGTGAGTGGCCGCGTGCTCTACGCGCTCCAAACCGCGCATGACTTGCGATCGTGTCGTGTCCTCTTGGGTAGAGATTGACTGCAAACCGACAACCATGTCCTCGACCAGAACCCGATAGTTACTCAGCCGCGTGTCAACATACTCCGATTCAAGCTTGCGTCTTTGGGTAAAAAAGCTGCGAACCTTCGCCCATTGGCGTGCGCCGTCTGCGGATTTTTCAATTCCTTCATCCGGAATCGGTGCGCCGTTGGTAACGTGCCGCGCGTACTCCTTGCACAAATCATGAAAACGCGGGTCCTGGTCTTCGACTTCGATGGCGCACTCACCGGTTGTGCGCAGAAACAAGTCGAGCGTATCCAGGCTGTTGTCGAGAAGAGTCTGTTGGATCGACGAATCGCGTTTGGTCGTAGCCGCTTCCGACCGCCCGATCCATTTGTTAAGAAGACTCATTCGCATTCCCTCGCGAAACTATTCATTGAAGTAGCTAGCGTCGGAAAACAGACTGACTGAAGCCGAAAACTGCGACTTCCATCACGAAGGTTTCGTACTTGTGGCGTTCCGCTGCTGTTCAAAATTGTTTATTCTTGGTCTTTAGGGAATCGTCAAATTTCCGACAGTTTCGAATAACAGCCAGCAAGGATTCGCAGGCAATGAGTGCAACTCAGGAAGAAGCGCCGACAGTCGTAGTGATCGACAAACGGCCTGATCAGGCATCGACGCTCAAGACTATGATCGAGTTTCTCGACACGCCCGAAGTCACCGTGGCGGACACGTCGAGCTGGGCGAGCGTCGTGTCGTCTCGCAAAATCAAAGCTGTATTTCTTGGCCCCGGTTTATCGCAGGCGGAAACGTCGGATATCCGCGCAACACTGCATCAGCAGTGCCGTGAAGTGCCGGTCGTTGTCGTTGGTGAGGACGATGTCAGCAGCACCTGAACAATACACGTTGCATCTGGCCTGGCCGGTCAAGTTTGATGAGCTCGGCGATGTGCTTGAACGCATCGATCAGACGCAACACGGCGCAGAGGAGGTCGTCGCGACGCATCAACGCTTCATAGGTGACAGCGTCGCCGCACAGTCCATCCGCAATCTGGTGCGTCAGGTTGCGCCAACGCCAGCAACCGTATTGATTTCCGGCGAGTCGGGTACCGGCAAGGAAGTCATCGCGCGTCAATTGCATGAGCAGTCGGATCGTACCGGCGAATTCGTTGCCGTCAATTGCGGTGCAATACCTGCCGAATTGCTCGAGAGCGAATTGTTCGGCCATGAGAAAGGCGCCTTCACCGGCGCAACGTCACAACGCAAGGGACGCTTTGAACAGGCAGACGGCGGTACGCTGTTTCTCGATGAGATCGGCGACATGCCGTCGGCGATGCAGGTAAAGTTGCTGCGCGTGCTGCAGGAACGCGTTATCGAGCGCGTGGGCGGCGTCAAAAGCATTAAGGTCGACGTGCGCATCGTGGCGGCGACACATCGAGACCTGGATGCGCGTATCGCGAATGCGCAGTTTCGCGAAGACCTCTACTATCGACTCAACGTTGTTGAAATCGAAATTCCGCCGCTGCGCGAACGCGAAGCGGACGTCGTGCCGTTGCTCACGGAGATCGTGCGGCGCCATCGTGCGCGCCATGGCGTTGGCGTGAAGTTCAATGCGATGTCCGTTGAAGCCATGCGGCAGTATGACTGGCCGGGAAATGTTCGTGAGCTTGCGAATCTGGTCGAGCGACTGATTGTCAGTAAACCGCACGGCACGATCACGCTGGTCGATTTGCCTGTTGAGATTAGCGGCATTGACGCAGAAGAATCGGTAATCCCGTTGGCAACGCTGCAAGCGGTTGATGGCGAGACCATCGAGCTGCCCGAGGATGGCGTTGACTTGCGCACCCATCTTGCCAACATCGAGCGCACGCTGATTTCCGAGGCGTTAGCCAAATCCGATGGTGTGGTCGCCAGAGCAGCCAAACTGTTGAGTGTGCAACGCACGACACTGGTCGAGAAAATCAAACGCTACGATCTGTGAAGGGGTCGTGCCTGCCGTGATTACCGGCGGCGAAAAATGTGCAGCGTTGCGCCGGCTGCCAATTGCAGCGCATCGGCGACGCCGGCATTGAGCTCCAACACGTAACGCGCTGGTGCGACGGTGCTAATGCTGTCTAGTGACAATGGCGTTGTGTCGCGCGCAATGTTGATGACGTCGCCGTCGGCATCGATAAACAGAATATCGAGCGGGATGAGTGTGTTTTTCATCCACATCGACATCTGCCGTGGTTGTTCGTAGTCGAACAGCATGCCGGCACGGGGTGGCATGTTGCGCACATACATCAAGCCGCGTGCTTTTTGGGCGCGGGTGTCGGCGACGATGACGTCGAGCGAGACACACAGGTTCGCTGCGGATGCGATAACGTCTATCGGTTCGAAGTACGCGCGCAGTTGGTCGAAATCGATCGGTTTCTCGGGCAGAGTTTGCGCGTGCGTAGCTGTCGCCCACAGCACGCATAGCAGCGCAACACACAGGCGTAATTGTCGTCGCGACACCATCAGCCCTCAGCCGGCCAGGTAACGATGCCGCTGAAATACAGGTCGGTGATGCGCACGCTGTCCGGACCGTTGATCTGCGGAACGGCGGCGGTACACCACAGGACACCTTCGACGGTGCTCAGTTGTTCCGTCGTCTGCTCATGGCGCTTGACGTCACTGAAACAATTGTCCTGTTGACCGGTCGAGAAAAACTGCTCACCGTCTTCGTCAATCAACGTCACGGTCGTGCGCAGCGCATCACCGGCATCACCGCGACCGATATCATCGATACCCAAAATCATCGTCAGCGGCGTACCGCGATCATTACCGGTGGTCCTGAAATGCAGCCGCAGGCCCTGTGCTGCCGGGCGCGGCATGCCACGACACTCGGTATTGCTCAGTCGCGCGATGACCTCGTCGGTGAGCGCACCGTGTAGTTGCCCGCGCAGCACGATATCGGACGCACCAACGCAGGTTTGCGCAACCGCTGCTGGTTCAGCGGGTTGCTCAGCAGTAGCGCTTGCGCGGGACGTCGCGGGTTTGTCGCAGCCAGCAGCGAATGCAGCGCACAGCACCGCAAGGCTTCGGGTTGTCCAATTCATAGCGCGCAGCGTAGCCGGTGTGTCGTAGAGTTGCCAGTTGCTGCCCCGCACACGGCGTTGTCGCTGCATTCGCTGATCTACTACACTTGGCGATCCGCGTGTGCGACAAGCGCCGCTGCCGACCTGTTTCGCGAACTTCCAGCAAAGAGAGTACCTGTGACATCGCTTGAGCAACTGCAGAAACTGCAAGCCCACGTCAGTGAGCTGATTATCGGACAACCCCACCTCGTCAACCGGATGCTGATCGCGCTGCTGTGCGATGGGCACGTGCTGGTAGAAGGCGCGCCGGGTCTGGCCAAAACACGGGCGATCAAGGTGCTGAGCCAGAGTATCGAGGCGAATTTCCACCGGTTGCAATTTACGCCCGATCTGTTGCCCGCAGACCTGACTGGCACCGAAATCTATCGCCCGCAGGACGGGTCGTTCAAGTTCCGGCCTGGCCCGCTGTTTCACAATCTGGTGCTGGCTGACGAGATCAACCGGGCGCCGGCGAAAGTGCAGTCCGCGCTGCTTGAGGCGATGGAGGAGCGACAAATCACGGTCGGTAAAAAGACTTATCCGCTGCCGGCGCTGTTTTTGGTCATGGCTACGCAAAACCCGATCGAGCAGGAAGGCACTTACCCGTTGCCCGAGGCGCAGCTTGACCGCTTTCTATTGCATGTCGTTGTCGACTACCCGGATGCCGATGCAGAACAGCAAATCTTGCAAATCAACCGCGCAGAGGCCAAGCGCAGTGCTGCCAGCGGTCAGGATGGCAGCAGCTTTGCGCCGGCAACCTTGGTCAGCGAGGCAACGGTGCAGGCGGCGCGCCGCGAAATTCTGGATTTGCATCTTGCACCAGAGCTCGAGCGTTACATTGTGCATCTGGTCGTCGCTACGCGCGATCCGGGTGTGTTGGATGCAGCGTTGGCAGATACCGTGCAATTTGGCGCCAGTCCGCGTGCCAGCATTGCTATCGATCGAGCCGCGCGCGCCAATGCCTGGCTCAACGGGCGTGACTACGTCTCTCCGGACGATATTCAGTCGGTCGTGCCGGATGTTTTGCGACACCGCGTATTGCTCAGTTTCGAAGCAGAGGCTGACGGTATGACGACCGACCAATTCATTGCACGCATTGTCGCAGGCGTCGGTGTGCCGTAGCGCGTTGCGGGATTGATCGTTGAACGCTAATGTCGCCAACCCGCCTGCGCACGTTCGTATCTCGCAACCTGAGTTGATCGGGCTGCGGCATCCCGCTACGCGTTTGCCGCTCGACGCGCTGCGCGTGCGTGCTCGCAAGGGCGGGCAGTATTTATCGCATTTCAAAGGGCGTGGCATGGAGTTTGATGAGGCGCGGCTCTATCAACCCGGTGACGATCCTCGCAACATTGACTGGCGTGTCACCGCGCGCACCGGCCGCGCCTACACCAAATTGTTTCGCGAAGAGCGTGAACGCCCGGTGTTTTGCTGGGTGGATCAGCGCAGCACGATGCAATTCGCTACGCGTGGCGCTTTCAAGGGTGTGCAAGCGGCGCGTCTGGCGAGCTTGCTCGCGTGGGCAGCTGTCGCGCGCGGTGACCGGCTCGGCGCGTTTGTATTTAACGACGCTCAGCACAGAGAGCTGCGGCCGATGCTGGGCAAGCGCGCCGTACTGCGGTTTGTGCATCAGCTCGCCGAGTTGCAACAGCGTGACGCCGCCGTGCAACCACAGCCAGATCTGTTACGGCGCACACTATCGGGCCTGCGCCGTGTTGCACACCCCGGCAGCCTGATTGTCATGATCAGCGATTTCGCCGACCTTGATGAGGCTGCTGCCGCGCACCTGCGCGGCATCGCGCACCACAATGATGTGTTGGTGCTCAACATTAGCGATCCGTTAGAACGCGAACTACCGCCGCCGGGCGACTATGCGCTGCGCAGCGCCGGTCGGCGTTTCCAGTTGCATAGCAATGCGCGTGCGCAGCAGCGCTGGCAACAGGAGTGGTTGAGCCGGCAGGAAGCGATTAAATCCCTGTGCGAGCGTAACGGGGTACGTTTGCAGTCGGTGTCAACTGACGATGATCCGCTCGCCGTATTGCAGAGTTTGCTGGGTCGCGTGCAATGAATCCCGACGCACTGCCGCTGCGCGACATTCATTTGCCGGCTGCCGTTAGTTGGTGGCCGCTGGCACCGGGCTGGTGGCTACTGGCTGCCCTGTTTGTTATTGCGGTGTTGATCGCGGTTGTTCGGCTAGCGCGGCCGCCGGGCACAGTCGGGCGGGCGCGCATCGCGTTGCGTCATGAATGGGTGGCATGGCAACGGCATCGCGATGCCAAGGCGTTCATTGGTGGTTTGTCGCAAACGATGCGGCGCACAGCGATCGCTGTAGGTGGCAGACAGCGTTGGGCCGCAGTCACGGGCAGCGAATGGCGAGCGTTTCTGAACGCATCGATGCCGCAGCAACCGTTCAGCGAGCATCCGGGCTCACTGCTGGTCGACGGCCTGTACCGTGCCAGCGATATCGCACTGTCAGACGCGCAGGCGCAGACGTTGCTGAGCCTGTGCGAGCAACGGCTTGCGCACATAGAGCAACATGGCCGCGGGAGCAAAACCTGATGGCAGTGCCAGCCTACCTGTCATTCGCTTGGCCGTGGTTTGCGGCACTGGTGCTGTTGCCGTTGGTGATCTACGTTGCGTTGCCCGCCCATCGTCGCTCCGAGCAGTCAGCATTGCAGGTGCCGGCTGCCAGCGCGCTGGCAGCGTTGCAAGATCGCTCGCAAGGCGCATCTGGCGGCCGCTTCTGGCATCGCCTGTTTACCGGCTTGGGCTGGTTGTTACTGGTCGCTGCTGCCATGCGACCGCAATGGTTGGCTGGCGATCAGCAGGCGCCGGTGACCGGGCGCAATTTGATGCTGGCCGTGGATCTTTCCGGCAGCATGGAGGCCAAGGACTTCAAGTTGGCTGGCCGATCGGTGGATCGGCTCACGGCAACGAAAGCGGTCGGCGGTGATTTTATCGACCGCCGCGAAGGCGATCGGCTTGGCCTGATTCTGTTCGGCGAGCGCGCCTATTTGCAGGCGCCGCTCACTTTCGACCGCACAACGCTAAAGACGCTGTTGTTCGAGGCAGCGATTGGCCTTGCCGGCGAGAAAACAGCAATTGGAGATGCGATAGCGCTCGCCGTTAAGCGCGTGCGAGACGCAGAGAATGATCAAGAGCAACACGTGCTGGTGTTGTTGACCGACGGTGCTAACACAGCCGGCAATATTGAGCCGATGAAGGCGGCCGAGTTGGCCGCAACGGTCGGACTCAAAATTTATACGATCGGGATCGGCGCTGATCCGGCGTCATTGACGGCGCGCACCTCGCGTCGTCTGTTGACGCCGCGCGCCGATCTGGATGAGCAAACGCTGGTCGCCATCGCGCAATTGACCGGCGGGCGCTATTTTCGCGCGCGAGACACCGTTGCACTGGCAGATATCTATCGTGAACTCGATACGCTGGAGCCTGCCGCCGACGAGGAAGACGGTCTCGTGACGGCCGACGAGTTGTATCACTGGCCCGCGGCAGCCGGTCTGGCTCTGTTCTGCCTGCCGCTATTACGCCGCGTGACCGGACGGCAGCTGTGATGTTTGATGCGTTGCACTTCATCCGACCCTGGTGGCTGCTGGCTCTGCCGCTGGGCACTTTCGCTATTGCCGGCTACGCGCTGCGCGCGCGCCGCGCATCCGGGGCTTGGGTTAGTGTTGTCGATGACGCGCTGCAACCCTTCGTGCTCGAGAGCGGCCAGGCGCAGCGTCGCAACATCTGGTCTACGCTGCTGGCATTGGCGATTGTCTGGAGCGCATCGTTCGCGCTGGCCGGGCCGAGCTGGGAGCGCCAGTCCGTGCCGTTGTCTCGTGCATCGGATGCAATGATCATCGCGCTCGACTTGTCGCGGTCGATGGATGCAACCGATGTTGAGCCGTCGCGACTTGTGCGTGCGCGTTTGAAGCTGCTGGATATTCTGCGCTTGCGTGCCGGCGGCGATACCGGACTGATCGTGTACAGCGCGAATGCGTTTGTCGTGACGCCACTGACGTCCGATGTCGCCACGATTGCGGCGCTGGTCCCGTCGCTGACAACCAGTCTAATGCCCAGTCGCGGCAGCTACCCCGATGCGGCGCTGGAAAAGGCGCTGCAACTTTTTGAACAATCATCGGTGTCCGCGGGTCGTATACTGTTCATTACCGATGGCGGCAATCTGGCGCCGGCAATGACGGCGATGCCCAACGTGCGTGCGCAAGGACATGAGGTGTCCGTGCTCGCCGTTGGCACCGCTGACGGTGGTCCGATACCGCGGCCTCGCGGCGGCTTTCTGACGGATCCGTCGGGCAACATTGCTGTGCCCGTGCTTGAGCGGGGTCCGCTGCAGCAATTGGCCGCAGCCGGCGGCGGGCGATTCGCCGTGATGGGCAGCAACAGCCGGGACATTGAGGCGTTGCAATTGGGTGTGCGTACGGAGCGTGCTGTGAGTGAAGACGACAACAACCGGAGCATCGAACGTTGGCTGGATCGCGGCCCGTGGCTGTTGCTGCTGCTGTTGCCGCTGGTTGCGCTGACGTTTCGTCGTGGCGGCTATGCGCTTGTGGCGTTGCTCGCGGTGGGTGTTGCGCCGCGCGCTGAAGCCGGTTTTTGGCAAGACCTGTGGCGTACGCGCGATCAACAGGCGGCGGCACTGCTGGAGCAGGGTGACGCCGAACGTGCGGCGCAGTTGTTCGACGATCCCGACTGGCAAGCCAGTGCTGCCTATCAGGCCGGTAACTACGCCGACGCGGCACAGACGTTTGCGGCGAGGCGCGACGTAGACGGTCTATACAACGCCGGCACGGCGCTGGCACGCGCCGGCGAATTCGACGCCGCGATAGAGACACTGCAAGCGGCGCTGCAGATCGATCCGGAGCACGCTGATGCACGGTTCAATCTGGATCTGTTGCAGTCAATGCAAAACGATGACAGCAGTCAGTCCAATCAGGGCGATAGCGACGAGCAGTCGTCGCAGCAACAGTCGGGCGATGGTAACGGCGACCAGTCACAGAGCGCAGACTCCGCGGGCGCCGGTGAGGGCAGTGATGGCAATGATGCCGGGCGCAACGCACAGGCCGATGACGCCGAGCAAGAGGCCATTGAGGCGCTGCAGCGCGATATGCGTGCGGCTGAAGAAGCGGGCGGCGAAGCGCAGCAGAATGCATCGCCGGAACCGGTTGCGATGATGAGCGAGGCGCAACGCGAGGCTGCCGAGCAACAGCAGGCGTTGGAGAACTGGCTGCGGCAGGTTGAAGACGACCCGGGCGGTCTGTTGCGGCGCAAATTCCGTTATCAGTATCAACGACGACAGACGGATCAGGACGGCGTGCGTTTGTGGCCGGACGATCGGAGCGAGCCATGGTAGCTGCGACGCGCATATCTGGTTGGCGCTGCGTAGTAGCGTTGGTCGCGATACTCGCCGGGGCTTACCCCGCCGGCGCCCGCGCGGACGTGTTCATCGCCGCCGATCGCACTACCGTGCAGACCAATGAATCGTTCACGTTGGTCCTCACTGCGGATGCCGGCGAGGGTGAGACCGCAGAACCGGACACCACGGGTCTGGATACGCATTTCGATATGTTGGGTACCACACGAAGCTCGAACGTCAGCATTATCAACGGTCGACGTCAGGCCACCCAGCGTTGGTCCTACGTGCTGTTGCCGAAGCAGGCTGGTGAATTCGAGATTGGCCCGCTGACGCTTGGCGGCGTAAGTAGCAACCGGCTGCGTGTCACCGTCACGCCGGCTGCCGAAGCGCTGCCTGGCGAGGCGGATGTGTTCTTCGAGGTGTCGCTGGATACGACCGAAACCTGGGTTCAGGCTGAGGCGATCTACACGATCAAACTGTTCCTGGGTGTTGCTGTGCGCCAGAACTCGCTGGCCGAACCACAAGTCAGCGGTGGCGAGATGATCGTGCGCCGGTTGGGCGAGGACCGGCGCTACGACGAACAGGTCGGTGAGCGTTTGTACACAGTGATTGAGCGCAACTATGCGCTGTTTGCCCAATCCAGCGGCGACTATGAAATCGCGCCGGCCCGTTTCACCACCAGTCTGTGGGAGCGCGGCCGGATTTCAACGCCACGTATTTTCCGCTCGACGCCCCTTTCGCTGACGGTGAGGCCCACCGTTGCGCCACCTGCGTCAATGGCTGGCAGTACCTGGTTACCAGCAAAAGCATTGACGCTTGACTCGCAGGTGCGTCCGGACGATGGCGTGCTGGATGCCGGAGCGCCAGCGAACGTGCGCCTGATTGTTGCCGCGACCGGCTTGATGGGTAACCAGTTGCCGGAGCTAACCCTGAATGAGACACCCGATTTGCGTGTCTACCCCGATCAGCCCGATGTCAGCGAGCGTGCGCTGCAAACCGGCATGCAAAGCCGGCGCGAGCAGAGTTTTGCGGTGATCGCCGGCAAGGGCGGCGTGTTCGACTTACAACCGCCGACACTGCCATGGTTCAACACGACGATCGGCGAGTGGCAGTTGGCAAGTACGACACTGCCGACACTGCGGGCGGCTGGCGTGATCAGCGCCGCAGCGCCAGCGGTTGCCGAACAGACGCCGCAAGCGCCGCCAAGCACGGCTGAAGCGGCTGCCGCAGCAAACGATAACGCTGTCGGTGATGCCCAAATGCGCGCGCGGATTTTCAGGTTGCGCATCGTTAATTACACATTGTTGGCGTTGTGGCTTGGTACGCTGGCCTGGGTGTGGCGCAGCACCAATGCGCGTGCGCGCCGGCGTCGCAGTGAACGCCGCATACGCGATCAGCAGGCGCCGTTTCGCGCGACGCAAAAAGCACTGAAGCAGGTGCGCGCCGCCTGTGATCGCAACGATGCGCAGGCCGCCCACGCTGCTTTGATTGCCTGGGCCCGGCACTATTGGCCGGATCAACCCACGCGCACACTGGGTGACATAGCAGCGCGTGTCGAGCGCGCGGAAGCGGCACCGATTCGCGCACTCGATCGTTGTCGCTACCGCGGCGACGGTGACGCATGGAATGGTCGCGAGCTGGCTGCTGCGCTGTCGCGGCTGCACCGTCCGGGCGCGCAGACACGCACGTCGGCCACGCATCAGTTGCCGCCGCTGTTCCCGTCCGGCAACGCCTGATATGCGCTTGTCGCATTGGTTGTTGCTGCTAGCCGTTAACCTTGCTTTTGGCCTGAATCTTGTTGCGACCAAGTTTGCGGTCGCAGCAGTGCCACCGCTGGCGTTTTCCAGCCTGCGTTTTGCTTTGGTGTTGCTCGTGTTGCTCCCGGTGTTGCGCTGGCATCACGGTCAAATGCGGGTGTTGTTTCTCGTCGGCCTGTTTATGGGCACGCTGCATTTTGCATTCCTGACGACAGGCCTTGCGTTGGCAGACGACGTGTCGACGGTCGCTATCCTGACGCAACTTGGCGTGCCGTTTGCGACGCTGATGTCAGTCGCGTTTTTGCGTGAGCACATTCAATGGCGACGCTGGTTCGGTATTACGCTTGCGTTTGTCGGCGTCATGATTATCGGCTTTGATCCACGCGTGTTTACCTATGTCCAGGCGGTTATCATGGTCACGCTGGCGGCGGCAGTCGCAGCGGCCGGGCTTACGCTGATGAAAGCGCGTGTCAGCGTCAACGTGTTCCAGTTGCAAGGTTGGCTTGCCGTCGTTGCCTGCCCGACACTTGCGCTGTTGTCGCTGATCTTCGAGAACGGTCAGGTTGCCGCTATCGCGCACATGGACAACATTGTGATCGGCAGTGTCGTGTTCTCGGCGCTGGGCGCCAGCTTGCTTGGTCATGGCGGCACGTTCGTGCTGCTCAAGCACTACGATCTGTCGCTAATTAGTCCGTTGCTGTTGTTGTCGACGTTGTTTGGCATTATCGGTGGTGTGGTGTTGCTCGATGATGTCATGACCGGGCGCATGTGGTTTGGCGGCGCGGTGACGTTGGGTGGCGTGCTGTTGATCACGCTGCGTAACCGCAATCGCACGGCGGCAACGCCGATCGATCAACCGGCTGTGCCGAAACCACAGGCTTAAGCATTGACCAAACCGCTGATTCTTTTTGTGCCAGGCATGAAGCCAAAGCCAGCACCCGCGCAGCATCACGATGCATTGCTGCGATGTCTGGTGGAGGGCTTGCGTCGCGTTGATCCACCCGTTGCCGAGCGGTTGCAGGCGGCGCCCGATAGTTTTGTGCGCACCAGCTGGACTTACGCGTTCTACAAGACCTATCGAGACATCGCGATCGATCTGCCCGGCATTGCGCAGTTAATCGCGCAACCGGCGCCGACGACTACGGACGTGCGCGAAGCGAATGCGTTTGCAACGCGAGTAAGGCGCGCGGCGTATCTGGCCATTGATGCGGTGCCGTTCCTGGCGTCGCGTCTGGCCAATGCTGATATGCGTGTGACGCTGCGCGACGTGCAGCGCTATGTCACCAATGACAACGGTATCGCGGATACGGTGCGTGCCGATCTTGAGGAAAAACTGATCGCAGCGCATACGGCCGGGCGTCCGGTGTTGTTAATCGGTCATAGTTTGGGTTCGGTCATCGCGTGGGATGCTCTATGGGGGCTGTCGCGCGAGCGTCAGCACCCGCTGCAGGTCGATGTGCTGATGACGCTGGGCAGCCCGCTCGGTAATCGGGTGATTCAGCGCGGTATCAAGGGTCGGTCCGAAACCGGTGTTGCCCGCTATCCGGATAACATCCGGCGCTGGGTCAACTGCGTGGCCATTGGTGAATTGACCGCGCTCGATCGGCGCATGCGTCGCGATTACGCCGAGATGCTCGACGCCGGGCTGGTGTCATCCATCGAAGACTACGATGTAATCAACCACTACCGCGAGAACGGCCGTTTGCTGGTGCACAGCGAATACGGCTACCTCGTGAACGAAACCACCGCCGGCCTGATCGCCGACTGGTGGCGCCAGCACGATGCGCCGGCGTAGCCCGCCGCAACGATTACTGCAGTTGCGGCTGGATCACGATATCAATGCGGCGGTTGCGCGCACGCCCGTCACCGGTTTCGTTGTTGGCAATCGGACGCGATTCACCGTAGCCAGTCGCTGTGACGCGCGAGCTGGGGATACGCATTGCGTTGAGCATGTATTGCTGCACCGCATCAGCGCGCGCTTGCGACAGTGCCTCGTTCGATGAGTCACTGCCGTAGGAGTCGGTATGCCCCTCAACGATGATTCTCGAGCGCGGGAACACGTCGATCGCGTTCTCGACCTGCTCGAGCAGCGGAAAGTAGCTGGCGTCTATCGTTGACTTGCCGCTGTCAAAGCTCAGGCCGACGAGTCGCAGTGTGATGTTGTCACCTTCGCGGAACACTGTCGCCTGATCGCGTGTGAACATCTGCTCCACGGTCTCAAATTGTTCCTTGATGCGCGCCTGGCGTTGCAGCCGTTGCATCAAGGCGGTGCGTTCGACGGTTGCGCCGCCGAGCTTTTCATCCAGCAAGCGAATTTCTTCGGCCATTTCGTTGGCGCGCGCTTCCGATTCGTTCAGCTGTTGCCCCAGCGCCTGGTTGCTGGCGCGCAGCTCGGTGACAACGTCGGCAAGCTCGGTGCCGAGTGCCTCACCACCACTGGCAAGATTCGGCACAACGTCGGCAGCGCCGGCAATCGCCGCGAGCGGCTGCTCCCAGCTCAGTACCAGCTCTTCCACCGTCAGATCATCATCGCGCACCTTACGCACGACTTCGGCGAGATAAATCGCATGCCGCGCCTCGTAGTTTGCTTGCTGCGCGAGATTGCGCGGCAGGTCGGTGTCGTAGCGGTTCTCGTTCAGCTCTTTTTCGGCTCTTGCCAGCAGCGCGCGCGATTTCGCCAGCGTTTTCGGCGCGTAGCGCGCAACACGACCGCGCTCTGCATCGGCAAGCAACTGGCGCGTCTCGCTTAGATAGCGCGTCTTGATCGCACCGAGCTCGGCGTCTCGATACAGGCTCTCAGCTTCCAGTGTGTAGCGCTTGCCATCTTTCAGATCACCGCGCTCGAGCTCGCGAATTGCGCTGGCCAGCTTGTCTTCAGCGTCTGCCCAAATCGGCTGTGATAGCAGTGACGCATCGGCCGCTTCGGCATTGCTGCGTGTTTTCATCGCATTGGCCAATACCGGCCTGGCGATATCGGCTGATGCAACGGCTTCGTTAAAGCGTGCTTTGGCGTCGGCAAGCCGGTTGCGCACCGTTTCGACATTGCGGCCGCGCTCCAACGCTTCCTCGGCGCTGGCATAGGCTTTTTGCCCGCGCTCGTAGTTGCGAGGCGCCAACATTGCGGCGTTGGCTTCGCGAGCGGCCGTATAGGCGGCATCGGCCTCGGCAAACAGGCTTTCGCGCAGCGCCTCTTGTGCGCCGGCGTTCATCGCCAGCAAGGCGGTGAGGCACAGGGCAAAACCCAGACGAAATCTGATTGAAACAGGCATGGCAGCACTCCGCCGGTGATTTTCAATCGACAATTGTCGCTGCCCCCTGCTGCGGCTGCAACTGTCGCCGGCAGGTGGACTTGCCAGAATGTGCGTCCGGTCACAGCGCGTAAGATGACATATGTCTAACCTGCACACATGGTCACTAAGTTCTACACTCAGTTTCAGGTCGATGCCTCGAGCATGCACCGCAACAACGTGTTCAGCGGCATCGTTGAGCTCAAGCGTGGTGATCCCGCCGGTATCAGCGCAGTAGATATCGAGCATATGCTCGCCGAGCGCTTCGACCTGGATATTGATCAGCTATCGCTAGTGAACTGGTATCGCCTGCACTAGCAGCGACGCATTGACGACCCCTGAATCCCCCTGATTGGCCCGGCAACCCCGGGCTCTTTTTTTGCCCGCGTCATCGCACGGATCTTGCAAACGTTTACACGCTGGTCGATAAGGCGAGCTCATAGGCGGTGTATTTGCGTACGTTGAGCACCCCATCGTCGAAAATCAGGTACTGACCCTTGATGCCGACGAGCGTTGCGTCAACTTGCGGTTGCTTGTCCAGATTGTGTGCCTTCACCTTCTCCGGCCAAGCGCTCACCGGATAGCGCAGTGACACGGTGTCATCTTGCAGCGCAACAAACGGCGCCTCACCGTCAAAACGTCCTGCGAACTGCTCCTGCACCGAGGCAATGTCATCAGCGGCAAGACCCAGCAATCGATCCCGCTCCGCGCATAGCTCGCGATCATCGGCATCGCCCTTGAGCATGCGCCGCCAATCGGTTCTGTCGCTGACATGCGCGCCGATGGCCTTCTCGAGCATGCCGGCAACGTGCCGCGAGCGGGTGCGGAAAATCGGCAGGGCCTGGGTTGCGCCCTGATCGATCCAGCGCGTTGGCAGCTGATCCTGCCGCGTGATGCCTACTTTCAGCCCGGACGTGTTGGATACGTAGACAAAATGATCCTGAAAACAGTGTTTTAGACCCCAGTCGGGCTCACGACACGTGCCTGCGTCGAAATGACAAGTGTGCGGCCGCACAATGCACATATCGCACGCCGCGAGTCTTTGGCTGCACGGGAAGCAATAGCCCTGGCTATAGCTTTTTTTCGTTTTTCTGCCGCAATTCTGACAATGAATGTTGCCAGTGAAACTGAGCGCAACCCGCTTGCCGATCAGTTCGTTCATTGGCACGCGCGCATCGTCGAGGCGCATCGTGTAGGCGACCGGATCGTCGTTTTCGGCAAGCATCTTGCGGGCATGCCCCTGTATTTCGCTCATTTTGGCCTCATGTCTCAACCGTGTGGCGCTACCGTGGGCGGGCGCCAACGTGAGACAATACCCGATCAGACACCGAGGCGCAGTGGCAACATGGCAGATCCGACCAAGACGTTGCGTGGCATTCCCATTGTCACCAGTGGCAGTAAATTTCAAACCGAACAGGGCTTCAACGCGATCAAGAATGGCGTCAAACAACGCGCCGATCGCAGCGCTGCCGAAGTCGGCCGCAAGCCGAAGTGGTTGCGCGCCAAGATGCCTTCAGGCGCCAAATTCTCCGCGGTCAAACAGACCGTCAAGGAAAAGCGTCTGAGCACCGTTTGTGAGGAGTCCATGTGCCCGAACATCGGCGAGTGCTGGAATGCGGGCACGGCGACGATCATGGTGATGGGCAGCGTGTGTACGCGTGCGTGCCAGTTTTGCGCCGTCGATACGGGCAATCCGAAAGGCTGGCTCGATGCTGAGGAGCCGCAGAACACGGCGCTCGCTGTCGAGTCGATGGGACTAAAGTACGTGGTGTTGACGTCGGTGGATCGTGATGATCTTCCCGACGGGGGCGCCGGGCATTACGCTGCTTGCGTGCGAGCGATCAAAGCGCTGACCCCACACTGCGCCGTGGAAGCGCTGACGCCCGATTTCAATGGCGTCGAGGCGCACGTGGCGTTGCTGCTGGACTCGGGTCTGGAAGTGTTTGCGCAGAACGTTGAAACCGTTGAACGGCTGACCCATCCGGTGCGTGACCCGCGCGCCGGTTACCGGCAGACGCTGGGAGTGTTGGGTTTTGCCAAGCGCTATCGTCCCGATATTCTGACGAAAACCAGTTTGATGCTGGGTCTGGGCGAAACCGACGACGAGATCATGCGCACGATGGATGACCTGGCAGAGATCGGCTGTGACATCGTTACATTCGGCCAATACCTTCGGCCAACGGTGAATCACCTGCCGATCGAACGCTACGTCACTCCTGACGAGTTCAACCGCTATCGCGAGGCAGGGCTTGCGCGCGGTTTCCTGGAAGTGGTGTCCGGCCCGCTGGTGCGCTCGAGCTATCGGGCGGAACGTGTTCTGGAGAAAAACAACGTTGGTTTTGATGCCGCCGCTGACGGTGGGCAACGCTGATGGCCTGGTTTGCCGATTTTTCCCTGTTCTTTGCCAAAGCGCTGACGCTGGTCGTCGCGATTGCGGCTGTCGTTGCGGTGATTGCAGCCGCCTCGCGCCGCCAGCAATCCAACGAGACCTTGCGGGTTGAAAAGCTCAACAAGAAATACCGCGACACCAGTAACCGTTTGCGCAGCGCTGTCAGTGATCCGGCGACGCGCAAGCTGTTGAAGAAGCAGCGCAAAGCGCAAAACAAAATCGACAAAAAGCAGGTCAGCGAGCAGCCGCGGACGTTTGTCGTCGATTTCAAGGGTGACATCCGGGCGCAAGCAGTCGCTTCCCTGCGCGAGGAGGTTTCGACCATTCTTGCGGTTGCAGATGAACAGGATCATGTGCTCGTGCGGCTCGAGAATCCGGGCGGCGTCGTGCATGAACATGGCCTCGCGGCAGCGCAGCTTGCGCGCGTGCGTGATGCCGGTTTGCACCTGACGGTGGCAGTCGATCGCGTTGCTGCCAGCGGTGGCTACCTGATGGCCTGTATCGCCAACGAGATCGTTGCCGCGCCGTTTGCGATCGTGGGCTCGATCGGCGTCATCGCGCAATTGCCGAATTTTCACCGCCTGCTCGATGACAAAGGGGTGGAGTTTGAACAAATCACAGCCGGCCAATACAAGCGTACTGTGACGATGTTCGGCAAAAATACAGACGAAGACCGCGCCAAACTGAAGTCTGAGTTAGAGGATATCCACAAGCTGTTCAAGGACGCCGTTACGCGCTACCGTCCGACACTGGATATCGACACAGTGGCGACCGGCGAGCACTGGTACGGAACACAGGCGCTTGAATTGGGTCTGATAGATAGTATCAGCACGAGTGATGCGTTGTTGACGGCGGCGTATGAGGCGCGTGACGTGTTCACGGTCAACTATGAAATCCGCCAGCCGTTGCAGGAAAAGCTGATGGGCGCCGTGGACAGCACGGTTGGGCGGCTGCGTGATGGCATGACGCAATGGTGGCCGGGCCGCTAGCGCCAGCGACTGATGAGGAGTTGAAATGACGATGCGAACGAAACCGAAACTGCTGCGCCGTGCGGTAATGGGCGCTGTGCTGGCCACAACGCTCTCTGGCTGCGCCGCATTGGTGTCTGACAGTGCTCTGGAAGCTGATGGTCAGGCGACTTTCAACAAACTGCAGTCCGAGGTGCCGTTGGCACAAGATCCTGCCACGATTGATTTCGTCACGTGTGTCGCGGAAGCGGTTGTTGGCTCGCTGGAGGGCGATCCCGCGTTGTTCGAATGGGAGCTAGCCATTTTCGATCAGCCGCAGGTGAACGCGTTCGTGCTGCCCGGCGGCAAGATCAGCGTCTATACCGGCTTGTTGCCGTTTACGAAAAACGATCACCAACTGGCTGCGGTCATCGGCCATGAGGTGGCGCACGTGACCGAACGCCACCCGGCCGAGCGGATCGCGCGGACCCGGGCGATCAACGCCGGCGGTCAGATTGCAACGGGCATCATCGGCAGCACGCCGATTGCCGCGCAAAGCGCATCGACGGCGATCCAGATTGGCTCGCAACTGGGTTTGTTGCTGCCATTTACGCGCGGGCAGGAGAGCGAAGCGGATGCCGTTGGTTTGCTGTTCATGGCGAATGCCGGTTTCGATCCGCGTGAGAGCGTCAAGCTGTGGCAGAACATGCAGGCCGGCAACGAAGACGGTCCACCGGAATTTCTGTCGACGCACCCAAGCGGCGAAACACGCATCAGCGAGTTGATCACGCACATGCCCAAAGCGTTGGTGCTGTACAACGAGGCGCAACAAGCCGGGCGGCGGCCGAGCTGCAAACGCCCGAACATCCGCGAGCCTGAAAAGCCGCAAAAATGATGATCCACGTCGCTAACGCGGCGTGGCTTGCGCAACGTTGACGCCGCTGATTGAAGCCAGCCGGCGCGGTCTCGAGTGCGCGGCTGGCGGCTTTTGCATTGATCCGATGCGCGCCAGCGAACTGGCGCTCATCACACACGCGCATGCCGATCATGCCCGCCGCGGGGCAGCGCGATACATCGCGCATCGCGATAGTGTCCCGATCCTGAAGAAACGTCTGGGTGACGACCAGCGCATTGACGCTGTCGATTACGGCGAGCCGTTGACGCTCGGTCGTACACGCGTCAGTTTGCACCCGGCGGGTCACGTACTGGGTTCTGCGCAAGTACGCGTGGAGTGCGACGGCCAGGTGTGGGTCGCTACCGGCGATTTCAAACGCGATCCAGATCCGACGTGCGCCCCGTTTGAAGTGTTGCCGTGCGATACGTTTATTAGCGAAGCTACCTTTGCTTTGCCGATCTACCGCTGGCCGGCGTCTTCGGATGTCGCGCAGCAGATTCTCGAGTGGTGGCAAGCCAATCGCGCAGCGGCGCGGCCGAGCGTGCTGTTTTGCTACGCGTTCGGCAAGGCGCAACGCGTGCTGGCGGAGCTCAACCGACTCACGGACGCGCAGGTCTTCGAACACGGCGCGGTCGCCGAACTCACGCGACTGTACCGTGACGCGGGCATACAGATGCTGCCAACGCAAAAAGTCGATTTGCGCGAGAAGCGCGACTACAGCGGCGAGCTGATCATTGCGCCGCCCGGCGCAGCGGGCTCAACCTGGATGCGGCGCTTCAAGGATGCCGTTACCGGATTTTGTTCCGGCTGGATGCAGGTGCGCGGCAATCGTCGTCGGCGTGGCTACGATCGCGGCTTCGTGCTGTCTGATCACGCCGATTGGCCGTCGCTGCTGCGCACGATCGACGAGGTGGGTGCCAGCAAGATCTTGTTGACGCATGGTCATGCCGACACGCTGGTGCGGCTGCTGCGCGAGCGTGGTGTCGATGCGGCGCCGCTGGCGTTGCGTGAGCGTGAACCTGCCGATGCTTGAGTTCATCCGCCTGTATCGCACGCTCGACCAAACCACGTCGACGCGCGCCAAAGTGGCGGCCATGGTCGCGTATCTGAGTGCTGCGGCGCCGGCCGACATCGCCTGGGCGAGTTTTTTCCTGTCTGGTCGGCGCGTCAAGCGACTGGTGGGCGCTGCGCAGTTGCGCACGTGGTTAGCGCAGTGCTCGGAGCTGCCGACGTGGTTGGTTGAGGAAACCTACGCAAGCGTCGGTGATCTTGCCGAAACGATTGCGTTGTTGCTATCTGATCGCGGCACTGACGATGCGTTGGCGACGCGCGCGTTGCATGAGTTCGTCAGCGTTGAGATTTTAGCGATCGCCGCTATGGATGACGATGCGAAGCGCGCGCATGTGACCGGTTGGTGGCAGCGATTGCCGTACGAGGCCTGTTACATTTTCAACAAGCTGCTCACCGGCGCGCTGCGCGTGGGTGTGTCGCAAACGTTATTGGCAACCGCGCTAGCGCAGGTTGCGGACTTGCCTCGACCGGTCATCCTGCATCGGATGATGGGGCAGTGGACGCCGGATGCCGCGTTTGCGCGGGACTTGCTGCGGGCTGATGACGGCACCACGGCGTTGTCGCAGCCGTATCCGTTTTGTCTGGCGAGTCCGCTGGAAAAACGACCCGGCGACTGGTCAGTCGATGAGGTGGCCGAAGCGCTTGGGCCGGTCGCTGATTGGCAGATCGAGTGGAAATGGGATGGCATTCGCTCGCAATTGATCCGGCGCGCTGGAGACAGCTTTTTGTGGTCGCGCGGCGAGGATTTGATCGGCACCCAGTTCCCTGAAATTGTGCAGGCGAGCGCTGAGCTGCCTGACGGCACCGTGATCGATGGGGAGTTGCTGGCATGGCGGGACGCTGCACCCATGAGTTTCGCGGCGATGCAGCGCCGCATCGGGCGCAAGAAGCCCGGTCGAAAAACGCTGAGCGATTTTCCGGTCGTGCTGCAAGCGTACGACCTGCTGGAGTTGGCCGGTGACGATATCCGTGACTGGCCGCTGCGCGAGCGTCGGCGTGCGCTAGAGCAACTCAAGCAACAGCATGACGATGTGTTCCTGCTGTCACCGCTTGTGCAGGCACCGGACTGGCAAGGCATCGCAGATGCGCGCGATCAGGCACGCTCGCGCGGTGTGGAGGGGCTGATGCTCAAAGCGCGTGAGAGTCGCTATGGCACCGGTCGTCAGCGCGGCGTGTGGTGGAAGTGGAAAATCGAGCCACACACCGTCGACGCTGTCATGTTGTACGCACAGGCGGGTCACGGCCGGCGTGCCAACCTGCACACGGACTATACGTTTGCGGTCTGGCGCGGCGAGGATCTGGTGCCGATCGCCAAAGCCTACAGCGGTCTGAATAACGACGAGATTGCCGAGCTCGACAAATGGATTCGCCGGCACACGCGCGAGCGCTTTGGTCCGGTGCGCTCGGTCGAGCCCGTGCAGGTGTTCGAACTGGCGTTTGAGGCGATCGCGAAGTCGACACGACACAAATCGGGCGTTGCGCTGCGCTTTCCGCGGATCCGTCGATGGCGGCGCGATCTGTCGGCAGCGCAGGCGGACACGCTGGCAACCCTTGAGCAATTGCTGTGAGCAACGCTGCGGCCGCCATTGACCGGCAGCGCATTGATGCGTGGTTCGCCGACAACGGCTGGCGCGTATTCGATTTTCAGGCTGCAGCATGGTCTGCCTTCGAGACCGGTGCATCGGGCCTGATTCATTCGCCGACCGGCAGCGGCAAGACGCTCGCGGCGTGGCTTGGGCCATTGCTCAAGTTCGGCCACAAGCCGGGAAAACTGCGAGTGTTGTGGATTACACCGTTGCGCGCCTTGGCCAACGATACGCGCGAGAATCTAGCGGCCGCGAGTGCGGCAGTGGGGAGCGACTGGCAGGTCGGGATTCGCACCGGCGATACGTCTTCGACGGAGAAGGCGCGCCAGCGGCGCAAACCACCCGAGGCACTGATTACGACGCCCGAAAGTCTGTCGGTATTGCTGTCCTACGCCGATGCCGACCGCTGGTTTTCGCATTTGGACGCGGTCGTTGTTGATGAGTGGCACGAACTGCTCGGCAGCAAACGTGGCGTGCAGCTGGAGTTGTGTCTGGCCCGGTTGCGCACGTTGCGCCCGGGCTTGGTGACATGGGGTTTGTCGGCAACGCTTGCCAATATTGATTCAGCGATGCACGTGTTGTGTGGTGCGCATACGCCGACCACACTCATAGCCGGCGCGGCGCCGAAGGACGTCCGGATCGCCGGCGTGTTGCCCGACACACTGGCGCGTTTTCCGCAGGCAGGTCACCTGGGACTTGCGTTGCTCGACGCGGTGGTTGCGCGCATCGAGTCAGCGCAATCAACGCTGGTGTTTACGAACACGCGTGCTCAAGCCGAATTGTGGTTCGATGCGTTAGTGGGTGCGCGTAGCGACTGGTTAGGCCGTATCGCGCTGCATCACGGCTCCATTGACCGCAAGCTGCGCCGCCGCATCGAGCAGGCCTTGCGTGATGGCGACATGCTCGCCGTTGTGTGCACATCGTCGCTCGACCTCGGTGTCGATTTTGCGCCTGTCGATCAGGTGCTGCAGGTCGGCAGCCCGAAAGGGGTTGCGCGCCTGATGCAGCGCGCCGGTCGCAGCGGCCATCAACCAGGCGCGACGTCGACCGTTTGGTGTGTGCCCACGTATGCGTTGGAGCTGATCGAGATCGTTGCCGCGCGCGAGGCTTGGCGCGCGCGGCGCATCGAGCCGCGTCAGCCGCTGCGCCAATCACTGGATGTGTTGTCGCAACATCTGGTCACGCGCGCGCTCGGTGGTGGTTTCGTTGCGCACGAGATGCTTGCCGAAGTGCGCACGACCTATGCGTTTGCCGACTTGACTGACGCGCAATGGCAATGGTGTCTCGACTTCATCACGCGCGGTGGTCAGGCGCTGCAGGGTTACCCGCAGTTTCAACGCGTGCAATGTGTCGATGGCGTGTATCGGATGACCGATGCACGTCTGTCGCGGCAACACCGCATGGGTATTGGCACGATTTCCAGCGACACCGCGATGCGCGTCAAATGGATGACGGGTGGCTCGCTCGGCACGATTGAAGAGTCATTCATCTCGCGGCTCGACAAGGGTGACCGGTTTCTGTTTGCCGGGCGCATGGTTGAGCTGTTGCAGGTGCGCGATATGACTGCGTATGTCCGTCGATCAAAACGCGGCAGCAAAACCGTGCCGCGTTGGCAAGGTGGTCGCATGCCGCTGTCGACGGCGTTGGCTGACAGCATGCGCGAGGTGCTGGCCGCTTACGCGGCGGGAACGCTCAGCGCGCCGGAGATCGACGTGGTCGCCGCTTTGCTGGCGCATCAGTCGCAAGTCTCATCGCTGCCGCTGCCGGAGCGCCTGCTCGTTGAGCGTTGCGCGTCACGCGAGGGTCACAGTTTGTTCCTGTTTCCGTTCGCCGGTCGGCTCGTACACGAAGGATTAGCCACGTTGCTGGCGATGCGCATTTCTCGCGAGCAGCCGATCACGTTCACATTGTCTGTCAATGATTATGGTCTGGAGTTGCTGAGCGCCGAGCCGGTGCCCGTCGATGAGCCTGCACTGCGCGCGTGGTTGTCGAGCGATGCGCTGGTCGATGACCTGTTCGCCGCCGTAAATCTCAGCGAAACCGCAAAGCGCCAGTTCCGCGATATCGCACGCATCGCAGGACTGGTTTTTCAGGGGTACCCCGGCAGTGGCAAATCAACGCGGCAGATTCAGGCATCGAGTGGCTTGATCTTCGATGTACTGTCGCGCTACGACGAAGACAATTTGTTGCTCGATCAATCGCGTCGCGAAGTGCTCGATGCCCAATTGGAGGTGACGCGTCTGCGCGATGCGCTGGCAGATATTGCGCGCAGCACGTTCGATATCGTCGATACCGAGCGCCTGTCGCCGTTTGCGTTTCCGCTGTGGGCGGAGCGCCTGCAGAGCCAGATCATGTCGAGCGAGACGTGGGCCGCGCGCGTGCAACGCATGGCTGACCAACTCAATCGCGCGGCCGGTAAACGGCGGCCGCGCTGATGACGCATTCGGACCAGTCCGCAACGCTTAGCTGTGCCGGCGAGCAACTGACGCTGCTGGCCGAGCGCGCGATCACGTGGCCGGCGCGCCGCACGCTATTGATCGCCGATTGGCATATGGGCAAAGCAGACGTCTTCGGCAGGCGGGGTATCGCCATACCCGATGGTGATGTAGCGCACGATCTTGCGCGCCTGGCCATGCTGGTGCGCGAGCAGCGCATTGAACGGTTGGTCGTGTTGGGTGATTTGATGCACGCGCCGCCACAACCGGGTGACGCCTGGCCGACACTGTTTGCACACTGGTTGCAGCAGCATGCAGCGCTGCAGGTCATCGTGGTCGCCGGTAATCACGATCGGGTTCGCACGGATGCGTTGCCTGCGAATCTGGCCGACAGACTCGACTGGCGCGCATCGCATGTCGATGACGGTCCGTTTCGATTCGATCATGAGCCTGGGTCCGCGCCAGGGCAGTATGTGTTGGCTGGCCACATTCATCCCACCTGCGCGTTGCGAGTGGGTAGCGACCGGCTGCGCGCGCCTGCGTTCTGGTTTCGCGAAGA
The DNA here is from genome assembly GCA_038529355.1 of Pseudomonadota bacterium. GTDB lineage: Bacteria > Pseudomonadota > Gammaproteobacteria > Steroidobacterales > Woeseiaceae > CALBPI01. Next base: position 34,053 of record JBCBDU010000001.1, on the reverse strand, counting down.
TCATGCGGTGTTGCCTGCGTTCGGCAGTTTTACCGGCGGTTACAATATTCAATCCGCAGCGGGCGAACGCATTTTTGTTGCTGGCCCGGGCGCAGTTGTTGAGGTGACCAGGCGATGAGTTTCAAGGATCATTTTTCGGCGCATGCGGCGACGTACCAGCAATACCGGCCGTTGTACCCGTGGCGGATGTATCGGTGGTTGGCGAGTCGTGTTGGCGCGCAACCAACGGTGTGGGATTGTGCAACAGGTAATGGTCAGGCCGCTCATGACTGGGTGCATTACGCAGAGCGCGTTGTTGCCACCGATGCCAGCGTTGCCCAGATTCAAAATGCGCGCGCGCATCCGCGGATCTCGTTTGCCGTTGCCAGTGCCGAGCGCAGCGGCCTGGCGCCGGCCAGTGTTGACATTGTCAGCGTCGCGCAAGCGTTGCACTGGTTTGATCAGGCGGCGTTCTACCGCGAAGCCGATCGCGTACTGCGCGATGATGGTGTGCTGGCCGTATGGACCTATCAGTGGGCTCACGTCTCGAGCGCCGTTGATGCCATCGTGCACCGGTTTGCGTTGGATACACTCGCTGAGTTCTGGCCAGCGGAGCGCGCATATGTCGACAATCGCTACATGAATATTCTGCCCGACTGGCGCCCGCTGGCAACGCCGCAGTTTGAAGTTCACGCCGATTGGTCGTGTGCGCAATTGCTTGGCTACTTGTCCAGCTGGTCAGCGCTGCAGCGTGCGCGCCGTGCGACCGGCGCCGATCCGCTGGCCGAGATTGCGCCGTCATTGCGTAGCGCATGGGGTGCCGGGCGGCGACAGGTACGCTGGCCGCTGGTCTGGCATGTGTTTCGAAAACCCTGAGCATTGGCGTTTGCTACACTAAGGCTATGAGCGCGTTGACGAAAATCGATGGCAAGGCACTGTTCGGCGCCACCCGCTGGCAGCGTATGGTCACGCCGAGCAATTGGCAGGGCGCAGCTTTAGTGGTGCATGCATGGGCCGTGATCGCGCTGGCTGCTGCATTCGCCGTCGCGCTGCCTCACCCGTTAGTTGTCATCGCGGCGATCATCATCATCGGCTCGCGCCAGTTGGGGCTGTCGATTTTGATGCACGACGCGGCGCACGGCGTGTTGCTGAAAGACCGGCGCTATAACGATTGGACTGGCCAGTGGTTGTGCGCGCTGCCGGTTGGTCTGGACATGCATGCTTATCGTGGCTACCACATGAAGCATCACCGGTTTGCCCAGCAGGCCGAAGACCCGGATTTGCCATTGTCGGCGAAGTTTCCAGTGTCGCGCAGCAGTATGCTGCGCAAACTATTGCGTGACCTCACCGGTTGGACATTTCTGCGTGTGCGTGTGGTCCCGCTACTTGCCGACCTGCGCCACGCACGTATGCCGTCGCTTGCAGATCGGGCGTGGTTGGTCAGCAGCGTTGCGGGTCTGACGCTGGCTGCGGCGTTCGGATACGCGCTGTGGTTTTTCCTGCTGTGGATGTTGCCGTTGGCCACCTGGCAAATGCTGGTGCTGCGTATCCGCAATATTGGTGAGCATGCGTGCGTCGGCAATGGTGACGATCCGTGGCATTTGGCGCGCACGACGCAGGCCGGTTGGCTCGGGCGCGCACTGCTGGCACCGTACTACGTCAATTTTCATGCCGAGCACCACTTGTTCATGACCGTGCCTTGCTACCGTTTGCCCAGCGTGCACGCAGCGCTCGACGAGGCAGGTCTGTTGCAAGCGCATGACGTGCCGATCGCGTCCCACTATGGATCGGTCCTCGCCGCGGCGACAGCGTCGGGAGGTAGACAATGAAGCTTGGTCTGGGTCTCACAGCCGCCGTGCTTTTGCTAAGCGGATGTAGCCTGCTGGCACCGCCGCAACTGGGCAGCGATGAAGGCGGGCGCCGTGCGCCGGTGTTGCCCCGACTGAACAGCGAGCCGCAACCGGCCACGGTCGCGCATACGTATACGTTGACCTCCCAGCGCCAGAACACAGTCGGCCGGGTGCAGGTGATTGTGGCCAATGAGTCGGATACGTTTTCCGACATCGCCCGTAGTTATGGTCTTGGGTACGACGAGTTGCGGTTGGCAAACCCCGACATCGATCCGTGGCTGCCGGGTGCCGGCACGCAGATCATTTTGCCAACGCGTTTCGTGTTGCCTGATGCGCCGCGCGAAGGCGTAGTGTTGAACATCGCTGCGAAGCGCCTGTTCTACTATCCGCCGGTGGCCGACGGCGAGCTGCCAACGGTGAGCACCTACCCGATCGGCATTGGCCGCGAAGGCTGGGCGACGCCGGTCGGTGTCAGCAAGATCATCGCAAAGGCCAAGGATCCGGCCTGGTACGTGCCGGCGTCAGTGCGCAAGGAGCATCGCGAGGCGGGCGATCCGTTGCCAGCGGTCGTTCCGGCGGGCCCGGACAATCCGCTCGGCCGTCATGTGCTCAAACTCGATATGCCCGGTTATTTATTGCACGGCACGAATCAACCGTACGGTGTTGGCATGCGCGTCAGCCACGGGTGTGTCCGCCTGTATCCGGAGGATATCGAAGTGCTGTATTCGGCCGTTGGTCTGGGTGTGTCGGTGACGCTGGTCAACCAACCGGTGTTGGCGGGATGGCAGGATGCCTATTTCTTCATCAAAGCCTATCCGCCGCTGGCAGATGATGAGCGCGATGCTGCGCAGCTCGCTGCCGCCGCGTTAGCTCACGCTCGTGCCCGTTTTGGCGATACGGTGACCGAGAGTTTCGATGCTGCGGTGGCGCAGATTGCGACAACCGCCAATGCGCGTGCCGTACGTTGGGAGTATGCCGGGATTGATGCGCTGACTGACGCCGTTCTGGTTGAGAACGTCACGCGAGGTCCGCAAGAGGGGCCGAGCCGCGAAGAAGTGTTGGCGCTGATCGACGAAGTCATGCAGGACGAAGACGCGCCGGATGGTGCGGCCAGTAGCGCGGCGAGCAGCGATGGCGGCTGACAGCGAGTGGTTGCGCGTTGTGCTCGACGAGGCGCAGCGCAAACTGCGTGAGCAATTAGACGCGCAAGCAGGCCGCCGAGCCAATCGGCAAGTGCACCAAGCCGCTGACGCGCCGGCCGATCAAGAGCATAACGAGAAAAAGTCGGCGTAGTCGCCGGCCAGTGCCTTGTGCCCGCCAACGGTTGGCGTGCCACTGTAGGTTTGCCAGAAAACCCAGTCTTCTTGCGCCGCCCGCTGCGGTAATTCGTCGAGCATGCAGGCCATGGCTTTGCCGGTATATGTCGATTCAAGCTGCAGCTGCCAGCGCTCGCCGGCTTCGCGAACAGCATTCAACGCTGCGGGCGTTGGATGCGCGTAACCGTCACCCAGGTAGTAGTGACGAATGGCAACCTGTGCGGCGGGGTCGCTGATGTCGGGTAGTGACGGTGCGGCGCGCTTCAGCCGTCGCCAGATTTTTTCGCACAACCGGGCAATGGCCGCTTCATTGCACTCGTCGTAATCGATCACGCGCGTGGCCACAATCTGCGTTGGCCAACCGAGCAAACGCACGCCAACAGCAAGTCCGGCCGCTGTACCCATTGTACCCGCTGCGACATAGATGCGGGTCGGCGGCGGCTGGTTGGCGGGCCATTGATGCGCAAGTTCGAACGCCGCATTCACGTAGCCGATACTGCCGAGCGGTGAGGTTCCGCCCATGGGCACGACGGCGAGCTCGCCGCTATCGCGCAAATGCCGCAGCGAGGCTACGCGTTTGCTGCGCTCATGATAGTAGCGGGTGATTTTCGTGCCGTTCGCTTGATGGCGCCGCAGTGTTCCCTCGACGAAGTCAGTCATGCGTTGCGGCATCAACATCGCAGTGCACTCCAGATCATTACTCGCGGCGTGCAACGCGGTAGCCAGCGCATGGTTGGATCCGACACCGCCGAAGGTGACAACGTCGCGTTTACCGCGCCGGCGTGCATCTGCCAGCAGATATTCGAGTTTGCGGACCTTATTGCCGCCGTACAATCCGTGCGTTAGATCATCGCGTTTGACCCACAGTTGCTCATTGCTGCCGAGCGGTTGTAGTGGCGTGGGCAGGTCTGCCAGCGGTAAATGAGACAGGCGTTGCGCCAGCAGCGGGTAGCGCTCATTCAGGTAGCTATAGCCGTGAGGTATGTTTCGGGTCATGTCATTTCTCGCTGCCGATTCGCAACATGCGCTGTGCGCGATTACAATCAAGCCGAGCTTAACAGTGATTGGCAGCGTCGTGGCACGTCTGCCGTGCGGAGGCATGATTGATCGAGCGGGCACGCTCCGATAACACCGGTATCAGCATCGTTGCGGCGCCCGCCAGCGATGATCGCATCGTTGCCTCCGCGCGACCCGTAGCTGTATTTATTGGGCGCACCTGCGCCGGTGCCTTGCACGAGCCCGTTGCCATTGAAAGCTACAGCGCGTTCGAGCGGTTGTTCGGCGGCTCGCCGAACGGTAATGGACTGGCGGTCGCGGTGCGCCAGTTCTTCGAGCACGGTGGGCAACGCGCCGTTGTCGTGCGTGTCGCCAATCGTGCGCGCTGTGGCTATATCGAGCTTGCAACCGACCACGCTCCTGTGAGTCTGATCAGCGTGAATCCGGGTTCTGCAGAAACCCTGCGCGCATCCGTCGACTACGACGGTATCGACACGCAGGACGCATTCAATCTGACCGTTCAGCGCATGGACACCCAGGGCAACCTGATCGCTGACCAAGAGCTGTACCCGCAGGTATCGATTGATCCTGCCGCGGTGCGATTCGTCGGTCGTGTGCTGGAGCACTCTGCGCTGGTGCGTCTGCAGGTCACGGCAACGGATCAGCCGCTGGCGCGACCGCGCGAAATGCGCGCAGATCTGACGACCTCGGCGATTGCGTATGTGCCGATGACAGCACGCGGCGATGACGGAATGCCGCTTAGCGACTATGACCTGATCGGTTCGGATCGCAAAGCAACCGGTCTGTTTGCGCTTGAGTCGCTGGCGCAATTCGACTTTCTTTACGCGGCACGCGAAGCCAACGGCGAAGGTCCGGGCGCAGCTTTCGTTGTCGCCGCCGAGATGTATTGCCAACGACGCAATGCGATGCTCGTAGTAGACCCGCCGGCGAGTTGTACCGACGTTGATTCGCTGGCTGCCTGGCGCGCACACACGCAGCACGTTGGCTTTAGCAGTCTGACGTATTTCCCGGCCGTATACCGTCGCGGCGAGCGAGCGGCACCGGCGTCCGCGGCGGGCGCTATTGTTGGCGTGTTGTGTCGGCATGATGAGCGTGAGCATGTGTTTGCGTCACTGGCGGATGACACGCGGCAAAATTCTGCGGCGTTGCATCGCGACTGGCTGCCGATGTGCGATGTCTCGGCCGACGAGGCTGTGCAGTTGCTCAAGCTCGGCGTGAATCCGCTGGTGCGCGGGCAACAACGGCGCCTGTTGTTCCCCGGCGTCGTGACTTGCGCGAATCTGGGTGACCGCAGCAGTGGTTCGCTGACCGCGCAACGGTTGATCAAGTTTGTGCTGCGCCAGATTGAGTTCGGTACACGCTGGGCCGTGTTTGCCGACAACGATCCAACCGTCTGGCGCGCGGTTGAAAGACAGGTGGGTGATTTCATGCGCAGTATGGCGGCGGCGGGTGCCTTCGAGGCACACGAGGGCACGCCAGGCTGGTCTGTGAGGTGCGATGCTGCAACGAATGATGACAGTCTAGTAGCGAATGCGGCCATCAGGCTGTTGGTGGGTTTCCGACCACGCGACATCCGCACACCGCTGATGTACATCATCTCGCAACGACAGGACGGTACATCGGTGGTGCGCACGGCTTTGCGAGGGGACGAGCGCTGACAGTGCTCGTGCATCCAGCAGCCAGTGGTCGTCGAATACAGCTCAGAGACGATCAAGGACCCGACCATGTCAGCGCACAACAACCCGACAGACCCCCACAAAGACCTGAGCGGCGGTATGCTAGTCGCCGGTATGATCTATGCAACGGTGATGCTCACCGTGTTGTGTTGGTTGCTGTAAAGCCCGGGAGACTCACAATGCCGCAAGCAATTTGGCGCGATGCGCTATTGGCCGATAGCGACGACACCGTGGTCGTTGAAGGCAATCACTATTTTCCGCGCGCAAGCCTCGATGATGCGTTGTTTGAGCCAAGCACGAAGACGACCGAATGTGGTTGGAAAGGCACGGCGCAATATCTCACTGTGGTCGTTGACGGCGAGCGTAACGACGACGCGGCGTTCTATTACGCCGATCCGAAACCGGCGGCAGCCCAGATTGCCGGGCGCGTCGCATTCTGGCGCGGCGTCACGGTGCGCTAACGCGCGGTGAGCCACAGCGCCGCAACCCGCGCAGCACTTGCGGTGTAACACGCCGCCAATGTGATCCGTTACACTGCTCGCATGGCTGAACGCTCGCAATCCTGCCGATCCGGCAAGGCACAACCCACCGGAGCCAGCGCACGATGAAAGTTGCCCGCGTCTGGCGGTGGGCGGCCGGCACGGCGCTGGTGTTGGCGTTTATCGTTGCCGTGCGCCTGCTGGTATCAACCACAGGCTCGCTGCTAGATCTGTGGGAGCGACTAGAAGCTGGCCCGGCTGCGTTGCGCTATCTGGCGCTAGGGTTGCTGGCGATGGCACTGGTTGCGTTCTGCGTGCTGTGTTGGCGGCTGTTGCGGCCAACGCCAGCGAAACAATCCACATCAACCCCGGCTGTACTCGACGAAACGGCATTACGCGACGCGGTGTCCAGCATGCAGGACAGTGGTATCGACGTCAGCGCGGCTGAACAGGAATTGGCAACGCTTGCCGCACATCGCGCTGGCGATCAATTGGACATTGCGCTGTTCGGTGAGGTGAGTACGGGCAAGACATCGCTCGCCAAAGCCCTGTTGCCCGACGCTGATGTCGTGATCAGCCCGTTGGCCGGGTCGACCACAGATGTGGCGCGCTACGCCTGGCAGGCGACAACGGGCGCAACGATTACGCTTGCAGACCTGCCCGGTCTGGATGCAGTGGGCAAAGCGCTGGACGCCACAATGATGGACGAGGCGCGCCGTGCGCATGCAGTGGTGTTCGTGACGGATGGTGATCTGACGCGGCAACAGCTCGAAGCGCTGCAGTCACTGACCCGCATCGGCAAGCCGTTGATCGTGACGTTGAACAAGGCAGATCGCTATTCAGCCGAAGAACAGGCGGCGCTGCTCGTAAGATTGCAGGAGCGTATCGCAGCCGATGCACAGTCGGTCAATCCGGTGTTGATCGTCACGATTGCTGGTGGCGAAGAGACCGTATTGATGCAGGATGATGCCGGTCGCCGGTCTGCGCAGACGCGCGAGCGACCACCTGACGTTAGTCAACTGGTGCTGGCGCTGGAGGAATTGCTGGGCGGTGATCTGTCAGTGGTCAATGCGCTGCGTGAGCAGGCGTTGTTGTCACTGGCCAGTGAAAAAATTGTGCAAGCCAAACAGGCCTACCGACAGCAGCGCGCCGAGCAGATCGTGAGCGATGCAACGCGCAAGGCCGTTGTTGGTGCGCTGGCTGCGGTGACGCCGGGCACTGATGTGGTTATTCAGGGCTATCTTGGCAGCGACATGACCAAGCGGTTGTGCAAACTTTATGATCATCAAGCACGCGACCTGGATATAGAGTCGTTCCTGAATCTGAGCCAGAGCCGTGTCGGCAAGGCGCTACCCATTACGCTCGCAATCGCTGGCAATGGGCTCAAGGCGTTCCCGGGTGCCGGCACCATTGCCGGCGGACTCGTGCACTCGGTTGCCTACGGTCTAATCTTTGATGCGGTCGGGCGCGGGTTAACGGCGTCGCTGGAGGGGCAGGACAGCTTTGCCGCCGCTGATGCGGCGCAGGCGGTTGGCGAGAGATTGCAGGAAAACCTCAATGACAGCGTGAAACGTATCGCGCGCCTTGCGCTGGATCTGAAGCGGGAGGCGCCTTGAGCGACAGCGGCGACAGCGCAGAGGGCGAGGTCGACGCTCGCCGGCAGGACAAACACAAGCACTTGCAGCTTGCGCGCACATCACTCAGCGAGTTGCTCGACGATTCACGGTTGCCGGCGGCTGTTCGTAACGCATTGAAAGGTGACTACGTGCAGGTGCGCGCAATGCTGGACAAGCTCGAGCATGGCCACTTGCACATTGCAGCATTCGGCCGCGTCAGCACCGGTAAATCATCGCTGCTCAACGCACTCGTTGGCGAGCCGGTGTTCAGCGTCAGTGCACTGCACGGGGAAACCACGCGCACAGCGATGGCGGCGCTTGATGAGCGTCGTGCCGGCGGCATTTTTGTCATTGATACGCCCGGCATCGATGAGGCCGATGGAGATGCGCGCGAGGCGGCGGCGTGTGAAGTCACGGCCCGCGCGGACATCGTGCTGTTCGTCATCGATAGCGATATCACCGACAGCGAGTTCGCCGCGTTGACGAGCCTTGCGGCGATGGCGCCGCCAGTGATTCTTGCGTTGAACAAGCGCGATCGCTACAGCGAAGACGAACTTGCGATGCTGCTCGAGGCGATCCGTGCGCGCGTTGCCGATTTGATCGCGCCGGAGCGTGTGCTTGCCGTGTGCGCCAATCCGCGCCCTGTGCCGGTGGTCGTGCAGGATGCTGATGGGAACGAGCGCGAGGAACTGCGCGAGCAGCCGCCGCAGATCGATGCACTGCGCTCGCTTCTGTGGGAGGTTGCCGAACGTGACGGCAAAACACTGGCAGCGCTCAATGCGTCGTTGTTCGCAGCAGACCTGTCGGACAAGGTGGGGCAACGGTTGGTCGCAGCGCGCGCAGAAGTTGCTGACAAACTCGTGCGCACCTATTGCGTTGGCAAAGGCGTGGCGGTCGCGCTGAATCCTATCCCGGTTGCCGATCTGTTCGCGGCGGCGGCGATTGATGTCGGCATGGTTGTGCACTTGTCGCGCGTGTTCGCATTGCCGCTGTCGCGCAATGACGCGGGTAAGCTTGTGCGCGTGATCAGCGGCGAAGCTATCGCGTTAATGGGTTCGGTGTGGGCCGTCCACCTGATTGCCAGTGCGTTGAAACTGGGTACTGGCGGTCTGTCGACGGCGCTAACAGCAGTGGCGCAGGGCGCGGTTGCCTATTACGGTACCTACGTGATCGGTCAGGTTGCCCGTGAGTATCTGGCTGCCGGTTGTTCCTGGGGTGCTTCGGGACCCAAAACCGTGGTCCGCGATATTCTGGCATCGCTGGATCGCGATTCGATTTTGAAAATGGCGCGTGACGATATTCGCGCGCGAATGAAGGCAGACAAGTCATGACGCAACGGCAAGTGGTTTTTTCCCACGGACTGGAATCCGGACCCTGGGGCAGCAAGATCACCGCAATGGCAGAAGTGGCCCGTAAGCGCGGTTTCGATGTCATGTCCGTTGACTATCAGGGCATGCGCGAGCCACGCCCGCGCGTTGACAAGTTGCTGGCGACACTTGACGGCTCGCCGGCGCAAACGACGATTCTGGTTGGCTCCAGTATGGGGGGACACGTTGCGACGGCGGCGTCGAACGAGCGCCGAGTGCAGGGTGTGTTCGTGCTGGCGCCGGCGTTCTTCATGCCTGGCTACGAGGCATTGACGCCGCCACCGCCGGATTGCCCGATGCATATTGTGCATGGTTGGCATGATGATGTTGTGCCTGTTGATAACAGCATCCGCTTCGCGCGCGATTCTGCGATCAGTTTGCATATCGTCGACAGCGATCACCGCCTGGGGTCGGCGATGCCGATCATTATCGAACGTCTGGATGCGTTCTTGTGTCATTTCGTCACCGAGGAGTAGGGGCTATGCGTTTATCAATGCTGGGTATTGGCGTCGTGAGTGCGAGTCTGGTTGCCGGTTGTGGTGATTCGGGTGGACCGGAAACCGAACAGGCCGCGGCGCCCGTTATTGAACCTGATACACGCCTGACCGATGCTGTGAACGAAACGCTCGACAAAGCGAAGGCAGTCGAGGATGCCGGACTCGAGCGCAAAGCCGAGATGGATGCGCGGTTGCAGCAACTGGAGTCCGGCGATGATAAGGACGAACAACCGTGAGTCGCCGCTACGCCTATTCGATCGTCGATGTGTTCACCGATAGCGTGTTTAGCGGTAACCCGCTGGCAGTTATTCATGATGCACAAGGGTTGAGCGGCAGCGATATGCAGCGCATCGCCCGCGAGTTTAATTTTTCCGAAAGCGCGTTTGTATTGCCTGGTGATCCGACCAGCAACACCGACTTCAGCGTGCGTATTTTTACGCCAAACAAGGAAGTGCCGTTCGCCGGTCACCCGAATATCGGTACCGCCTGGGCGCTATCTGATTTGGGGTTGTTGGGCGATATTGCGCCGCGCAAGACCGTGCGTTTTGCGGAGGCGGCCGGTGTCGTTGAGCTCACACTGCACAGCGATAGCGATGCTGGCGTGTCTGCCGAATTGCGCGCACCGCAACCGCTGACGGTCGGCGAGCCGCTGGCCGCTGATGGCGTCGCTGCGGCGCTCGGTTTGCCCGTCAGCGCGTTGGCTACCGACGCACATTTGCCCGTGGAGGCATCGGTCGGCTTGCCGTTCATGTTCGTTGCGTTGCGTGATGCTGATGCGCTCAGTGCAGCAGCGATCGACGCATCCGCGCTGGCTACGCATCATGCGGCAGGGCACAACCCGGATCTGTACTGTTATGTACGTGAGGGTCAACGCGTCGCGGCGCGTATGTTCGCACCGTATGACGGTGTTGTTGAGGATCCGGCGACCGGCAGCGCCGGATGCGCGGTAACAGCGCTATTGCACCAACTCGATGCGCAGGTTACCGGCGAGTGCGAATGGCACATCACGCAAGGTGTGCAAATGGGTCGTGCGAGCCATCTGCGCGCCCGCACATGCAAGACCGATAGTGTTGTCGATGCGATCTATATCGGCGGTACCGCCGCATTATTTTCCCGCGGCGAGCTCTATATTTGATGGGCTGCGCGCCGCAAGGTACGCCGACAGGCCGGCCAATGCCGGCGTGTCATGCGTGATCAGATAGGTCGGAATCGCGCCGAGATAGTCGCGGTAGCGCCCCTTGTCAACAAACCGCTCGCGAAAGCCCGACTGCATGAACACATCGCGATTGGCGGGTAGGATGCCACCGCCAAGAAAGACCCCGCCGCGCGCGCCGAGCGTGAGCGCAACATCGCCCGCCACTGTTGCCAGGAAGTTGAAGAACTGCGTAAACGTTGCAATGGCGGCCGCATCGCCGTCGGCTGCTGCGCGACTGATCGCGGCGGCATCCATCGTCTGCGTGTGCAGCGCTGCGTGTAACAGCTCAAGTCCGTCGCCACACAGAATGCGCTCGGCCGAGCAGTGACCGAAACGTTCGCGAACGCTATCGATCAACCGCGCCTCGGTGGCATTAGTAGCCGGCAGCGTCGCATGTCCGCCTTCACCGGCAATTGCGTGTGGTATGCCATCGGCGTACATCAGGCCAGCGACACCCAGTCCGGTGCCCGGACCGATCAACGCGCAATTGGCGCCGGCCACCGGCTTGCCGGTGCCGATGCGCAGCGTGTCGTTGTCGCTGAGCACAGGCAGTGCGTGCGCTAGCGCCTCGAAATCGTTGAGTACGATGAGTTTTTCGAGATGCATTGAACGTTGCAGCGCACGGGTGTTGAACGACCAGTCGATATTGAGTAGCCGCAGCGACTCGCCGGTGATCGCACCGGCAATCGCCAGCACAGCGCCAAACGGTTGCACGCCGCCAAGCGTTGCCACGAACGCCGCGAGCATGTCATCGATTCGTGCATAGTCGCTGTTGCGCAGTTTCTGCAGTCCGGTGAGCTGCCCCATCGGACCGCCATCGTCGCGCCAGACGGCCACGCGCGAGTTGGTGCCGCCGATGTCGGCGATCAGCCATGCAGAGGGGCTGTCGTTCACGAAAGATTCTCCAATAGGGTCAGCAGATCGGCAACGATTGCCCAGCGATCACGAAAATTCAAGCCGCAGAATGGCGGCGGGCGTAGGTTACAATAGCTGGATGCTAAAGGGGATAGGCTGAACATGGGCGGTTTGCGTGCCGGCTTGCAGGTGTTTTTGTCGCGCTGTCTGCGGCTCTGGGTCAAGCCGGAGGTCGCCGCGGGCGATGTGGTTGCGCAGTTGCGTGACGCCTGTGCCGAGGAAAATGCGCGCATTGTTTATGTGCTCGAATCGGGCGGTCTGGCCGATGTGCTGACGTTGGAGGGCGTGTGTCGCGCCGAAGGTTTGCCGTCACCGCAGCAGGATTTGTCATTGCATGGCAGCGATCTGGGTCGCTCGCTGATCATTTTGCGGCGACTCAAAGGTTGGTTCCTGCGGCGACGCTCGCGTAAACAATCGGTGCGGCTGACGCGATTGCTGGAGTGCGCCGTCGATGCGCGTGACGCAGGCGATGGTGATACGGCAGGGCCAGTCTATCTGGTGCCGGTCGGCATCTACTGGGGTCGCGCACCGGGCAAGGAACGCTCGTGGCTCAGCCTTGCGTTCTCTGACGATTGGGCGGTGGCAGGTCGCACCCGCAAATTCATCACGACACTGTTGCACGGGCGCCAGACCCTGATGCAGTTTTCGCAACCGACCAGCCTGTCACGACTGATGGACGAAGGGCTCGACGGAGAGCGCACGATGCGCAAAACCTCGCGCGTGCTGCGCGTGCATTTTCGGCGGCGTCGCGAAGCAACTGTTGGGCCCGATTTGTCGCACCGGCGTACCCTGATCAACGAAATTCTGCTGGACCCTGCCGTACGGCGCGCTATCGATGCCAGCGCTGAGCGCGGTTCGCGAGCACACGACAAGGCGCAGAAAAAAGCCCGCAAATATGCGTTGGAGATTGCCGCGGATCTGTCCTATTCGACCGTGCGCGTGCTCGAGCGGCTGCTGACGTGGTTGTGGCAGCGCATTTACGACGGCGTCGCAGTGCACGGCATTGATCAGCTGCAACGCGACGCCGAAGGCAGCGAGATTATCTACGTGCCGTGTCATCGCAGCCATTTTGATTATCTGCTGCTGTCGTACGTGTTGTACAAGAACGGTTTGTCGCTGCCGTATGTCGCTGCCGGCATCAACCTGAATCTGCCGGTCGCCGGCTCCATCCTGCGCCGCGGTGGTGCGTTCTTCTTGCGCCGCTCATTCAGCGGCAACCGTCTCTATTCCGCGGTTTTCCGCGCCTACGTCCGTGCGTTACAAACCCGCGGTTACCCACTGGAGTACTTCATCGAAGGTGGGCGCAGTCGCACCGGTCGCTTGCTCGCGCCGAAAGGCGGCATGCTGAGTATGAGCATTCAGGCGTACCTGGAGGACTCGCGACGGCCGGTGCGTTTCGTGCCGGTCTATTTCGGCTACGAGCGTCTGATCGAAGGCACGTCGTTTATCAGTGAGCTGCGCGGCGATGAAAAAAAGAAAGAGTCGCTACTGGGTCTGTTTCGCTCTTTGAAAGCGTTGCGCGAGCAATTCGGCCAGGTTTACGTCAACTTCGGTGAGTCGATTGATCTCGACACGCTGCTAGATGAGGTTGCGCCGGACTGGCGCACCAGCGAACAAGGTGAAACGGATAGCAAGCCGGCCTGGCTTGCGCCGGCTGTTGATACGCTGGGCTGGCGTATTCTGGAGCGGATCAATTCAGCGGCTGCAGTGACGCCGATCAGCTTGCTGGCGCTGGCATTACTCGGCACGCCGCGACAGACCATGGCGCTGGCGGATTTGCGCCGCCAGCTCGCGCTGTATCAATCATTGTACGAGCGCACGCCGTACAGCGAGTTTGCAACGCTGCCCGAGCTTGATGCAGACGGCATCATTGCGCACGGCCTCAATCTGGGCGTCATCCAGATTGAGCCGCATCCGATGGGCGATATCGTCAGCTTGCCCGAAGGTCAGGCACTGCTGTTGACCTACTTCCGCAACAATATCCTGCATTTGACGGCGGTGCATTCGCTGGTTGCCGCGTGCTTCATTCACGGCCAGATGATCAGCACTGAGACGCTACAACGGCTGTTGCGACTGTCGGCACCGTTTGTTCGCCGCGAGTTACGTTTGCGATGGCAGGCGGATGATTTGCCGCGGGTTGTGGGCATCGTGATTGATGCGTTAGTCGACAGCGGACTGCTCGAGCGCGATGGCGATCAGTTGTCGCGACCCACTGCCGGGTCGGCACGCGCATTTGCGCTGACGCAGCTCGGCCAGTCAGTGGTGCCGGTGCTACAGCGCTATTACATGACAATTGCGTTGCTGGATAAACATGGCAGCGGGCAGTTGACGCAGAACAAGCTCGAGGAGATCTGCCAGTTGTGCGCGCAGCGCTTGTCGATTCTCTATGGCTCGCGCTCTCCCGATTTTTTCGATCGTCATTTGTTCCGCGATTTTGTCAGCACGCTGCGAGCGCGCGGCGTGCTGGACGTCGATGACGAGCGTCATTTGACCTTCAATATTGATTTCGAGGCGATCGAGGCCGATGCCCGACTGGTATTGGGTGAGCCGCTGCGGCACAGCATTCTGACGATCACGCACGACGATGATCCAGACGACGACGATGACGACGATGACGAAGACAACACGGCGTGAAATAATCGCACAATGAGTGACGATGCCTGCGTAGTATCTTTTTACCGCTTTACGCGGCTGGCGCAGCCGAAAGCGTTCGGTGAGCGCGTGCGCGAGCAAGCCGGCGCTCTGGGGTTACTCGGTACAGCGATTGTTGCGCCGGAGGGTTTGAACGCAACGTTTGCCGGCCCGCGCGCCGCATTGGAAACGCTCCTGTCGTGGTTTGACTCAGAGCCCGGGTTTACCGATTTGCGCGGCCGCTGGTCACGCGGGGCAGGCGAGCCTTTTCGTCGCTTGCGCATCAAATATCGCGATGAAATCGTGTCAATGGGCTATGCCGGCGTGAATCCTGCGGACGGTCAGGGTAAGCATGTCGGGCCCGGCGAGTGGCATGCACTGCTCGATGATCCGCGCACGCTGGTTATCGATACGCGCAATGATTACGAAGTTGAAATTGGTACGTTCCCTGGCGCGATCAATCCGAACACAACGAACTTTCGCGAATTTCCGGCGTTTATCGAACGCGAGCTGCAAGCCGATCCGGAGCGGCCGATCGCGATGTTCTGCACCGGTGGCATCCGCTGCGAAAAAGCCACCGCGGTCATGCGCAAACAGGGCTTCAAGAATCTGTATCAGCTTGATGGCGGTGTGCTCACGTATCTGGATCAGGTTGCCGAACAACCGGATAGCGACAACCGCTGGGAAGGCGAGTGCTTTGTGTTCGATGCGCGCGTTGCCGTTGATCGTAGTCTGACGCCAGGTGCTTACGTGCAATGTCATGGCTGCCGACGCGCGCTATCGCCAGCGGATCTCGAACGTCCGGAATACGAGCCCGGTATTTGCTGTGCACACTGTCACGCGACCATCAGCGAGCGGCAACGCAAGCAGTTCACTGAGCGCAAGCGGCAGGTTGCATTGGCGCAGGCGCGCGGCGAAGCGCATATTGGCGCAACGTACGCCCACGGCGACGAGGATGTTGACTAATGCGCAATAGCGCCGACACAGGGTGCGACGATGGATCCTGAGGTGTTGGGCAAGAAGTACGACAAGATCGGCGCGTGGTGGCATCGGCACCATGAGCATTCGCGCTATGGCATGGATCAGATTGAGCGCGCACTGCGCTATCGCGGTGACGATCAGGCGGGTGGTACGGCACTCGATGTCGGTTGTGGCAGTGGCGGCCGCGTCATCAACGCGCTCACAGCGCACGGCTATGCGGTGACCGGTGTGGACGTGTCGGCCGAAATGATTCGCCTTGCGCGCAAACATCACCCGGACACAACGTTGGTACATGCCGATATCTGCCAATGGCAGAGCGATGAACGCTTCGATGTTATCGTGGCCTGGGACAGCATCTTTCACGTGCCGTTGAGCGAACAACGGCAGGTCGTTACCAAGTTGTGCGAGTTGCTGAACCAGGGAGGCGTTCTGATTTATACGTTCGGTAATGCCGTCGGTGAAAGCACTGACACGTGGCGCGACGATACGTTCTACTACAGCTCTATAGGCATCGACGAAAACGTGCGCACGTTAATGGCGAATGAGTGCTCGTTGCTGCACCTGGAGCTTGATCAGTTTCCGGAGCGGCACGTCTACGTCGTGGCGCAAAAGCACTGAGGCTGCCTGTCATGTCGTTTGCGTCCAGGCATTGAATCCCCGTCTAGTCGGTGCACATTGCGCCACCGCCCGCTGCACTGCCGCCAGCATCGTTGGCTTGAGCGGCCAGATTACTGCTGTCGGTCCACAGGTACCCGTTAGCCATCATGTTGTGATCGGTCCACAGAAAACCGTTTGACCACAGCGAATTGTCTGTCCACAAATAGCCGTTGGCCCAAAGGTGACCGTCTGTCCACAGGTAGCCATTCGCGTATACGTTGCCATCAGTCCACAAGTAGCCTTGCGTCCACAGGAAACCTTTTGACCAGATCGCGTCGGCGTTAAAATCCTGATTGCCCCATAAGCTCGCTGTGTCTTCAATCAGGATGGTTTTTTGGCCGGATGCGCGAATCAAACGCGGCGTTGGCGCTGCGGTAACAGTGCCGGTTTCCTGCAGCGCGGCTGTGATATCCAGCACGCCGGCGCCGGTGGCAATCGGATCGCCGTCGATCTTGCGTGCCGAGCGCATCAGACGCGCCTTGATCGTTGCCGGCGACAGTGTGCTGTCTTGCGACAACATCAAGACCGCAGCACCCGACGTCATGGCCGCCGCCATACTGGTGCCGCTCAGACGGAAGTACTCGTCGCTGCAGCGACCGTTCGCACAGGACTCGAGGCGGTGCGGATAATCTTCGCGCATCGAACCATGCGGTGCTGTAGCGCCGATGATGCGTGTGCCTGGCGCCACCAGATCGGGTTTCAGATAATGGTCATACAGCGCCGGACCTTGAGATGAAAACGCAGCGATTGCGTCATCGCTGTTGCACGCAGAGTCATTGACATCGAGTGCACCGACGGTGATCACGTTCGGCGCGTTGCCCGGGCTTGTGACGTAAAAGTTGCCAAGCTCACCGTAGTTGCCGGCGGAAACAACGACGGTCAGTCCGTTGGCGACCAGTGCCTCCACGCCGGCTACCAGCAGATCATCGGCGGCGGATGACTCGATCGCCTTGCCGACCGACAGATTCACCACGCGAATGCCAGCCTGCTTTGCGTTGGCCAGCAGCCAATCGATCGCGGCCAGCGCGTCGGCCACGGTGCCGCGACCGGTGTCATCGAGGATGCGCAAATCATAGATGGTGGCACCCGGAGCAACGCCGGCGTACTCACCGCCTGAAATGCTGCCAGTGCCGGCGATCGTGCTGGCGATGTGTGTCCCGTGTCCGAACGCATCGTTGACGCTCGCGTAAGCATCGGGCCCGGCCAGGTAGTGATTCATCTGCTCGTTACTGGTCAACGATTGACAGTGTACGGCGAGCATGTCGACAGCACCGCTCCAGTTGGTCAGCTCAATCGTCTGATCGCCGCTCCAGACCAGCGGCGTGCTGCGGTTGATCGTCGTATTCCAGTGTACTGAACCGTTGACCGCAAGTTGTGTCGCGCCACCGCTGCTGCGACCGGCGATGATGTGCATTGGCTGACCGGCAACGACGGAGCCTGGGTCAGAGTATGCGTAAACGGCGCCATTCTGGATGCCGATGATAGCTTGCAGGCGGCTGCCGAACTGGCGGATTTTAAAGTGCTGACCGTTGCTGCTTTGCCCAACCAGGATGTCTTTGTGATCGGTCGCATTGTCCGGCGTGACCCACATCTCGATGCTTGCAGCATTGGCGGCTGTGCAGGCATTGGCAAGCTGCGTATCGGGCAAGCTGCCAGCACTGCCGGCCTGCACCTGCAGTGTGCCGTCATCCCAGCGCGCTGATGCGCTGGCGCCGTACGTAACCGCGCCGTGCGCCAAGGGATCGACCATGACAGCGAGCCGCTCGGTCGAGTCTTGCGGCGTGATGATCCAGTGCTCCTGCGGGAACGCTGCGAGCGCGCGCGTTTGCCCGGTTTGCAGCGTTGCGTAGCGGTATGTTGTTTGGCCATCCGCACTGCCAACGTAGTGCACGTCGATCGGTTGCATCGATTGATTCGTCAGGTCGAAATAGGTCAGCGGGACGCGGTAGTTTGGCAATGGCAGGCTTGACCAGTCGATCTCGTCAGGCGCGAATATCACGCCTTCGGTGCTCGTTGTGACATACAGGTGTTGGCGAGAGTCGCCCGCACGATCGAATGCAACGTTGCCACCCTCGTCGAACACGAAGAGCGCTTCGAGTTTGGCGTCATCGCGCGTTCCGTTCATCAGTTGCGTTTTTGGTGCACTCAGGTGCACATGGCGCGCGACGTTCAAATCTGCGTGTTCGGCAACTCCGGTATCAATCACAGCAACGCCGATGTCGGTGTTAACGGCCGTGTAAGTGGGTGTACCGACTGGCGGCAGGTTAGCCGTCGCTTTCGCCGGCACGGACATGAATGTCAGCTCGGCGTCAGCGGCAATGCCTGCCGCGCCCGTCAGTTCGGCAAGCGCGTCGGCACGCGCGCTCGGTATGCGAACGCTGGCGAGTCGCTGTTCTGGCATGAAGCGCAACACTCGGCCATCGATGTCGCGCACAGCATCATCAAAGGCGTCGATATCCGTGCCCGCATCGACCTTGACGATGTGATCACTGAAACCGGGTCGGGCGGATTGTGATTGCGCGATGATTTGCCGTGCAACTATCTGGCGTGCCGTTAGCACACGCTTAGTGATCGGTGCTGGTTGCGCTACTGCCGGCGCAAACACCGGCAACCCTTCGATGTTGTATTGCGTGCCTGCGGGCAAGGCAGTTTGTGCGGCGGCGGACTCTGCTGAGACCGATGCAGGTTGCGGTGCGGGTCTTACGGCGGTCGGCACAACGGTCGTCGTCTGCGTTTTGCTTGGCTCTAACGACGCCGCGCGAGGGTTCGCAGGCAGGGTCGTGCGTTGTTGCTCACCATGATGTGCGACGAGTAAAACGGCCGCGGCCGTTACGGCAACGAATGATGTCAGTCGAACAGAAATTTTCATCAGCACAAGCCACTCGGAAAGGTTTTCTCGATGGGATGTATTACACCCGTTGACGGCCAAATCGTCTGTGTTTGGGGATATCACCACTTGTGAGCGACTGTGACGCACGTCTTGTAATGAACTGGTAAAGTTGACGAACGGTGACTTGATGACCGTATATGGCGAAATCGTCATAAGCCGTAACCGTCGTCGAGGCAATGGTGAAGAGACGAACGCAGTCGCGCGTTGCGCGCGCCACAGACTTGTCAGTTTGATACTGAGCAGGATTTTCTATGAATGACGCCTTTGAAAATGCCGCCTTAACAGAGTCGGCGTGTCGCTCGATTGGACAGTGCGCTGCACCCGAGCACGCCATTGCGCAGGGTTTGGTGGCGCAGGTACGCACTGCGATCGGTGCGGTAACTGGTCTTTTCACTCTCTCGGGCATACGCGCTGCGGTTGCCGGCGCGAGCCGCGTGACAGCGTGCTTTGCGGTTGCACTACTGCCCCTTTGGGTGCAGGCGCAGTCGGCGACCGATGGGCCAGGCTTGCTCGATTCACGTCTGGTCTATGCCAACGATGTCGAGCGTGCTGCGGCGCTGGCAAACCAGCGCACGTTCGATGCGCTGGATCCGGTGTGCAATCCGGGCGGGCAATTTGATCAGGTGGCTGCACCGGCCGAGCTTGTGCCGCCGAGTGGCTGCAGTGAATTGCAGTTCTTCGTCTACCTGAGCACGCGCGAGCTCGTGCATTCGGCCAATGCATTGCTGGGCGAAGGCCCAACCGTTGCAAGTCTCAACGTCGATCAACGCGGTTTGGGCACAGCGCTGCGCTGGACCGCGGCCGAAGAGTTGGCGGTGCAAGGCTCGATGGCAACGCAGTTTTCAAACAACCAGCTGGCGAACCTTGCGTCACGTCTGACCGCGTTACGTTTCGGTACGCGCGGCTTCACAACGACAGCCAATGCCGGCGCGCTGCAATTGCCGCGCAATGCGTGGGGACAACCGGACAGCGCAGGCAGCCAGCGCGCGCTGTCGTCGTCGGCCAATGCGCCAAGCTATGGCGGCGCGCCGGCGTTCAGTCGTTGGGGCGGGTTCTTGAACGTATCGGTTGGCAGCGGCGACCGGCAGCCAACCGGCAACGAGAACGCATTTGACTTCGACAGCCGCGAATTCACGCTCGGGCTCGACTATCGCTTGACGGATACACTGGTCGTCGGTGGCATGCTCGGTTACAGCGATCAATCGGTCGACTTCGACGGAACGGCCAGCCGCATTTCGGTGGTTGGCGGTGGTATTGAGGGCCAAGGCGAGAATGCGTTGCTTTTCGGTTTATTCAACGGCGAGCAACTCTATGCATCCGTCGCCGTTGGCGCTCAGCGCATTGACTACGAGCTGACTCGCGAGATTCGCTACCCGTCGTTTAATCCGGACGTACCGCGTTCGGACTCGGTTGCGATCAGTACGCCTGAGGCCGATATCACCACCGTCAATGTTGATGTGGGTTATTCGTTTGGTCGCGGTGCGCTGAACTGGCAACCCTATCTGGGGATCGAATATGCCGATGTACAGATAGATGCGTTTAACGAAGCGCGCAGTTTCAGCTCGATTAGCGGGCTCATCGATACGCGCGCGTTCAACCTTGTCGTCGATGAGCAGAGCTTCCGCTCCACCGACACGATGCTGGGTTTGCGCGTGCAATATACGATGACCCCGGCTTGGGGTGTCGCCGTGCCGTACGTTTCGATCGAATACCATCGCGAGTTTGAAAACGACCCGCGTCTGATTCGCGCGCGCTACGCCGGCGCCGGTAATGAGGCGTTCGCATTCGATGTGCGCACTGATCCGTTCGATAGCGATTTCTTTGTCTGGTCGGTCGGTGTCTCGGCGATCGTTCGCGGTGCGCGCTCGCGCACGTTGAACGGACCGGCAGCCGGTGGAGTCTCGGTATTCACGCAATACCAGGCCGTTGAACGCCTCGACTTTTTCACTGATGCAACGGTGTCAGCCGGTATCCGCTACGAATTCTAGGCCCCGCCGCTTGCCTGCCAGTTGCCCGAAGACCGTACGACGCATCACCGGGTTGGCGCGATCTCGAACAGAGTCAGGCGTTCAAATCCGGAATGAGTTGGGACTCAAGACGTTGGACTGCGTCTTTCAGCCGCAGCTTGCGCTTCTTTAATCGGCGCAGGCGGATTTGGTCAACCGTTGCATCGTGTGACAGTCGATCAATCAGGTCATCAAGGTCGCGATGCATCACACGCAGTTCCTTGAGCTTCGTCAGCGTGTCGAGCGACTTGGCTTCAAGGATTTCAGTGATGTTGTCGTCCATCGGGCCGGCTGCGGTTATTCGCTGGCGCCAAGCCAGTCGCGATCGCGGCTGCCGATGACGATGAAGTACGGGTTCAGGATGTCGGCTTTGTTGTTGTAGTCCAGTGGTTCGCCGTCCAGGCGCACGACGCTGCCACCGGCGGCCTCGACCACCGCTTGCGCAGCGCCGGTGTCCCATTCGGACGTCAGTCCCAGGCGTGGGTAGACATCTGCCTTGCCTTCAGCGACAACGCAAAATTTCAGCGAACTGCCCATCGCAATGATGTCGTGGTTGCCGATACGTTCAAGCCACGCAGCAACATCTGCGCTCTGGTGCGAGCGGCTGCCGACGACGCGCGCGACATCGGGTGTTGCGGCAGCGACCTCAATGGCCACCGGGTCGGCATCCCCGTCGATGCGCCACGCGCCTTTGCCGGCAGCGCCAACATAGGTCACGCCGGTAACCGGGACATGCACAACGCCATACACCGGTTTGTGGTTTTCGATGCGCGCAATGTTGACGGTAAATTCCCCGTTGCGCTTGACGAATTCCTTAGTGCCATCCAGTGGGTCGATCAGCCAGTAGTTGTCCCACTGACGCCGCACGTCGAAATCGGGCAGACCATCTTCCTCGCTGATGACAGGGACGTGGGCATCGTGGCGCGCAAGCCCGTCGGCAATGACATTGTGTGAGGCAAGATCAGCGCGGGTCAGTGGCGACTCGTCCGCTTTCTCTTCAATCTCGAAGTCGGTCTCGTAAACCTCAAGAATGGCATCGCCTGCTTTACGGGCAAGTTCGATGGCCCAGGGAAATGGCATGTTCATAGTGCGCTCCACGTAATACAGCGAACAATGGTATCAAGAGCGGGTTTGCTACACTACGAATCTGTTCACGGAGTTCGCCATGCACCCGGTTTTCGAGGGCAAACAGACGCTGCTGCTGGATATGGACGGCACGCTGCTCGATCTTGCCTATGATAATTTCTTCTGGCAGGAGCTGCTGCCGGTCGCGTACGCCGACGCGCATGATTTGCCGTTGGTCGCTGCGCGCGACAGCCTGCGCGCGATGATTGCAGCCGAGGCGGGCACTCTGAACTGGTACCGGCTCGATTTCTGGAGTGAGCGTCTGAAGCTCGATATTCTTGCGCTCAAAGCGTCGTGCGCCGAGCGCGTGAACTACTTGCCGGGCGCGCTCGCTTTCATCGAGGCTGCGCGTGCACAAGGCTTTCGCTTGGTGTTGGTGACCAATTCGAGTCGCGAATTACTGCAAATCAAGGATGCACGTACACAGATCACCGCGCATATGGACGCAGTCTATAGCTCCGGCGATTTCGCGGCCGCGAAGGAGTCGCAACAGTTTTGGCATCGTTTCAGCGAAGCCGAGCAGCTGCGTCGCGAAGATGCTGTGCTGCTCGATGACAGCGCATCGGTGTTGCGTGCGGCGCAGGATTTCGGGCTCGGTGGTGTGCTGGGATTGCGCAAACCCGATAGCCGACGTGCTGCCGGCAGCTTTGAGGATATCGACAGCGTCGAGACTGTTGCGGCGCTATTGCCCGCTGACTGATCAACGCCGCCGGTTACGCGTTGCGGCCGTCGCACAACTAAGCTGCGTCCTGATCAGCGCTATGCGTGACAACCGACACTGCCGATTTAGAATTGCGGTCTTTGCACAACCAAACTGCGTCGCTGCTCGGCTGTCCACAGTTGCTAAAGCAATTGTGCTTGCCGCGCGATGCGGCGCTAGTCGGCTGACGGCGTGGCCGGTTTCGGTTTGCGGCGCCGACGCCGCTTCGGTCGATCGCCGCTCGGCTGGCCGCTGCCATTGCTGCTGCGTGGCGGGCGCCCGCCGCCGGCGCGCGGCCCGGAACGTTGGCCGGGACGTCCGCCCGGACGCGGTTTTCGCGGCCGCCGTGGCGGTCTGACGATTTCCGGCAGTGATTCGTGATCAAAGCTTTCGACCGGGATGCGAAAGCCGATGTAGTCTTCGATGTCCGGCAGCGACATGACGAACTGCTCGCAACCGAAACTGACCGCAACTCCGGAGGCGCCAGCGCGCGCGGTGCGGCCGATGCGATGAACATAGTCTTCGCGATCCTGCGGCAAGTCGTAGTTGAAGACGTGGCTGACGTCATCGATGTGCAACCCACGCGAAGCCACGTCGGTACCAATCAGCACGTTCAGCTCGCCGTCCTGGAATGCCTTGAGCATGCGCAACCGTTTTTTCTGCGGCACGTCGCCGGAGATTGCACTGGCGTTGATCTCGTTAGCGTTCAGTGTGTCCTCGAGCCGCTCGGCTTCGCGTTTGGTATTGACGAACACCATCGTGCGTTCGATATCCATCTCGCGCATCAGTTTGATCAGCAGCGGAATCTTCTCTTCGTTCGCCGGGTAGTAAATGCTTTGCACCACGCGATCGGCGGTGACTTTCTCCGGTTCGATACGCACAAGCTCCGGATCGTTCATGTGCTCGGCGGCAAGTTCCATGACGCGATAGGACAGCGTTGCCGAAAACAGCAGGTTGAGACGGTCGCCAGCCGGCGGCAAGCGGCGTAGTAAGAAGCGAATGTCTTTGATGAAACCCAGATCGAACATGCGGTCGGCTTCGTCAAGAATCAGTGTCTGCGCCTGGTTCATATGAAACACGCGCTGCTTGAAGTAGTCGATGATACGACCGGGCGTGCCAATCAGTATGTCGATGCCGGCCTCAATCGCCTGACGTTGTTTGTCATAGTCAGTACCACCATACGCGACGCCGATTTTCAGACCGCTATGTTTGCCCAGCTGATGCGCATCGTCGGCAATCTGAACCGCCAGCTCGCGTGTTGGCGCAAGGATCAACGCGCGAATGCCGCCCGGCTGGCGATCTTCCAGCGGGCGCGTCAACAGGTATTGGTACATCGCAATCAAAAACGCGGCCGTTTTACCGGTGCCGGTTTGCGCTTGCCCGGCCACATCGGCACCCGTTAG
Organism: Pseudomonadota bacterium; assembly: GCA_038529355.1. GTDB lineage: Bacteria > Pseudomonadota > Gammaproteobacteria > Steroidobacterales > Woeseiaceae > CALBPI01. The sequence goes on along the minus strand of JBCBDU010000001.1, from coordinate 9,753 downwards.
CGCGATTGGCAATGTTTGCGCCTGGATCGGCGTGGCGTGCGTAAAGCCGGTCTCGCGAATCCCTTTCTGGATGGATTCGTCAAGTTCAAGCGACGCGAATTGAAGTTCTGACAGGTGTTTTTCAGACATGTTGTTCCGGTTTTTTGTGCGGTAATCGCAGTCTTTGCTGCGATTCGCGGCGAATTGTGCCGCAAATACTTGCAAAATGCTGTTCGACGGGGTGAAATTAGGAAAACCAAGCGCAACTGTCGTTGCCAGCACTCATCTAATTTCCAAAATATCACTGCTAGCAAAGAGCAAAAAGATACTTTCCGGCGTTGGCCTAACTGGCGAATAGTGCCTGATACTCGCGGATAACGCACGTTTTGAACGTAGCTTATCGTCGCTGACGCACACAACACCGATCATGATGCGCTACCCGGGCGCGGTTCTCCTCGGGCCATCTCCAAACACCGTTACACGCATTTCTCTTTATCTCATTACGCAAAGACAACAAGACAGGGGTACACCGTTGAGCGATAAAATCCTACAAACCTCCGACGCCACTTTTTCAAGTGACGTTCTCGAATCCGAGTTGCCGGTCCTTTTGGACTTCTGGGCAGAGTGGTGCGGCCCGTGCAAGGCGATCGCGCCGTTGCTGGACAGCATCGCAGATGAGTACGAGGGTCGACTGAAAATCGTCAAGATCAACATTGACGAAAACCCCGGAACGCCGCCGAAGTACGGTATTCGCAGCATCCCGACGCTGATGGTGTTCAAGGGTGGTGAAGTCCAGGCGCAGAAGCTGGGCCTGGTATCTAAAGCGGCTTTGACCGAATTTCTGGATAGCAGCCTGTGAGTGAATCTGCACCAAACCAAAACCCGCGTCCTCGGAACCAGAACCGCAACAGCGGCAATAAGAAGAAGTCGCGGCGCAAGCCTTCACGTAAACGTATGCATGGCGAGCTGCCGTTCGATGACGGTGGTGGCCTTGAGATCATTCCGCCGGAAGAGCTGGAGCAAAGCAAAGACGCGATGAACCTGACCGAGCTGAAGACGCGTCCGGCCGCCAAACTGGTTGAGCTCGGCGAGTCGATGGGGCTTGAGAACCTTGCCCGTTCGCGCAAACAGGACATCATATTTTCGGTACTGAAGGCGCACGCCAAGAATGGCGAGAATATCTACGGCGACGGTGTGCTGGAAATCCTGCAGGACGGGTTCGGTTTCCTGCGCTCTTTCGATAGCTCGTACATGGCAGGGCCGGATGACATTTACGTCTCTCCCAGCCAGATCCGTCGCTTCAATTTGCGTACTGGTGACACCGTTTCCGGTCTGATCCGTCCGCCGAAAGATGGCGAGCGTTACTTTGCATTGCTGAAGGTTGGCCAAATCAACTTCGAGCCGCCGGAGAACACGCGTAGCAAAGTGCTGTTCGAAAACTTGACGCCCCTGTTCCCGCGCCAGCGTCTGAAGCTAGAGCAGGGCAACGGCAGCAAGGAAGATCTGACGGCGCGCATCATCGACCTCGTTGCACCGATCGGCAAAGGTCAGCGCGGGCTGATCGTGTCGCCGCCGAAAGCCGGTAAAACGATGCTGCTGCAAAACATTGCATCGGCTATCGTTGCGAACCAGCCTGAGGTTGACCTCATTGTGTTGCTGATCGATGAGCGGCCCGAAGAGGTCACCGAGATGGAGCGCACGGTGCGTGGTGAAGTGGTGTCATCGACGTTTGATGAACCGGCAAGCCGGCACGTACAAGTTGCGGAGATGGTCATCGAAAAGGCCAAACGATTGGTTGAGCACAAGCGCGACGTCGTTATTTTGCTCGATTCGATCACGCGTCTTGCGCGCGCCTACAACACCGTTGTGCCGTCGTCGGGCAAGGTGTTGACCGGTGGTGTTGACGCGAACGCTCTGCATCGCCCGAAGCGCTTCTTTGGCGCTGCGCGCAACGTCGAAGAGGGCGGCAGCCTGACGATTCTGGCAACGGCGTTGGTAGACACCGGTTCGAAAATGGACGAGGTCATCTACGAAGAGTTCAAGGGCACCGGCAATATGGAAGTGCATCTGGATCGCCGGATTGCCGAAAAACGCGTTTATCCGGCCATCAACATCAACCGCAGCGGTACGCGCAAAGAAGACTTGCTGACCGATCCGGATGAGCTGCAGAAGATGTGGGTGCTGCGCAAAGTGCTGCATCCGATGGATGAGCTGGCAGCCGTTGAGTTCCTGCTGAACAAAATGCAGGACAGCAAAACCAACGCGACCTTCTTTGACGCGATGAAGCGTTAGTCGTTAGTGGTCGTCGGGCAGCTTTGCGGCTGTCTAACGAGCCGGCCAGCGATACAGCGCAAACGTCTCGCCGCGCGCGAACGTTTGCGCTGTCGCTGGCAATTCGATAAAGCCATCCGTTGCGGCCAGTGCCGTGAAATCACCCGACGTATTCGTCGGGCATGGCATTGCAATCCACGCATCGTTCTCGCGTTGCAACCGGACGGCAAGAAACTGCGTGAGCGCCGGTTTGAATTCATGATCAGCGCCGAGCACTGCATGATCCGCATCTGGATACGTTCGTCCGGCCAGACGCTGCAGCGTAGGCAGCACGTAGCGACGAAAACAGCACAGCGTTGACACCGGGTTACCCGGCAAGCCAAAGACCAGCGCGCCATTGCGCGCCACGCCAAACCACATTGGTTTGCCAGGCCGTTGCGCGATCCGGTGTAGTTGTTTCTCAACGCCTAGACGAGCCAATACATCTGGCACATGATCGGCCTTGCCGCGCGACACACCGCCGGACAACATCAGCACATCGTGTGATTCCAGCAGCTGCCCGATGCGCGCTTCCAACACACCAGGTTCGTCGGGTAGATGGTGTTGCGACGTATCTTGGAAGCCAGCGAGTTGCATCGCACTGATCAATGCAGGCGCATTCGACAGGCGGATCTGGTGTGCTGCTATCGGTGCGCCGGCCGCGACCAGTTCGTTGCCAGTTGCAACGACAGCAACGCGCGGTTTGCGATAGACGGACACCGATGCGCGACCTGCCGACGCAATGATGGCGATCTCGGCAGCGGTGATACGCATGCCAGGCTCTAGCAGTGTCGTCCCGGCACTGTGGTCACTGGCGCGCCTGTGAATGAACTGGCCGCGCTCGGGCGCATAGTCCGGTTCAAAGCGCAGTTGTCGTTGCTCGGTATCCAATGTATAGCGCTCGACCGGGACGATCGTGTCAGCCCCATCGGGTAGCACGGCACCGGTCATGATTTCGATCGCATGTGCGCCGTCTTGCAAGGTGCCGGCCGGGTCGCCGGCAAACTGGCTGCCTTGGCTGGTCAGCGCGGGAAGGGGTGTTTGCCAGCGAATTGCCGCGCCATCCATTGTGACCCGATCGAATGGCGGCTGATCGCGTTCGGCGATAATCGGCTCGGCCAGCAGGTAACCGGCTACGTCGGCAAGCGGTAGTGTGATGGTGTCCAGTGTGGCGACATGGCCAGCGATGATGTCGCAAGCCTCGGCTACGCTAATCATCGTTGCGCTCGCGTGCGATAGCGCGATGCCCGATATCGCGGCGCATGAAACGACCGGGCCATTCGATCAACTGCGCCGCGTCATAGGCGCTGTCGGCAGCGGCTTGCACGGACGGTCCCAGCGCCGTCACGCACAACACACGACCACCGCTGACCAGCGCTCGTCCCGCAGCATCGCTACGGGTGCCAGCATGAAAGACCTTGATGCCTTGCTTGCTGGCGGCTCGCTGCAAGCCGTCGATGACATCGCCTGTGCGACTGGATTGCGGGTATCCGGCGCTGGCGAGCACCACGCCCAGTGCGGCGCCGTCCTCCCAAGCTGTATCGACGTCGGCCAAAGAGCCTTCCAGCGCAGCGCGACACAACGTGTGTAGTGGTGTCTGGAGCCGGCGCAGTATCGGTTGCGTCTCCGGGTCGCCCAAACGGCAATTGAATTCCAGCACGCTGGCGCAGCCATCGGTGTCGATCATCAGCCCGGCGTATAAAAACCCGCAATAGTCGATGCCATCGTCAGCGAGTCCGCGCAACGTCGGCAACATGATGTCGTCAACAACGTGTTGCTGCACCGCCTCTGTTACAACAGGCGCTGGCGAGTAGGCGCCCATGCCGCCGGTGTTCGGTCCCTGATCGCCCTCGTCGCGCGCCTTGTGGTCCTGCGACGTAGCCAGGCTGAGCAGCGTCCTGCCGTCAGTGATCGCGATGAAGCTGGCTTCTTCGCCCTGTAAAAAGTCCTCGACGACGATGCGGCTGCTGGCGCTGCCGAACTGGTTGTCGACCAGCATGTCGCGCGCCGCATCGCAGGCGGTCTCGACGGTGTCGGCAATGACGACGCCTTTGCCGGCAGCCAGACCATCGGCCTTGATCACGCACGGTGCGCCGCGAGTCCGGATGTGTTGCTCGGCTTCGGTGAAGTCGGTAAACACCGCGTGACTGGCCGTTGGGATGTTATGGCGCGCAAGGAACGCCTTGCTGAATGCCTTCGAGCCTTCAAGTTGCGAGGCCTGTGCGGTGGGCCCGAAACATGCAAGGCCGGCCGCGTGGAACCGGTCAACGATGCCCGCGACGAGCGGCTGCTCAGGGCCGACGATAGTCAGATCGATGGACTCGCGTGTTGCCAGCGCGATCAGCGCATCGATATCGTCGGCGTTGACCGCGACGTTGCGCACACGTGGCTCGCGAGCAGTGCCGGCGTTGCCGGGCGCGACCAGCACCTCACCGGCAGTCTGTGCGCACTGCCAGGCCATCGCATGTTCGCGGCCACCGCCACCGACAATCAGAATGCGCGGTGCCATCGGTTAGTGACGGAAGTGGCGCATGCCGGTGAACACCATCGCCAGATTGTGCTCATTGGCCGCGGCGATCACCTCGTCATCGCGGATCGAGCCACCGGGCTGGATGACCGCAGTGATGCCGTGGCTTGCGGCGCTATCGAGGCCGTCGCGGAACGGGAAGAAGGCATCAGACGCCATCACGCTCCCGGCGACCTGCAAACCCTCATCTTCGGCCTTGATGGCGGCGATGCGCGTTGAATACACGCGACTCATCTGGCCCGCGCCGATGCCGATGGTTTGCTGCTCCTTGCAAAACACAATGGCATTGGATTTGACGTACTTGACGACTTTCCACGCAAACATCAAATCACGCAGTTCATCCCCGTTCGGTTTGCGGTCCGTGACGATCTGCAGATCCGCAGCCGTTACAACTCCGTCATCACGGCTCTGCACGAGAAATCCGCCGGAAACACGCTTGAGGTCGACATCTGCCGGCAATGCTGTGAGCGGCCCGGTAGCCAGCACACGGACGTTTTTCTTGGTTGCGAATGCTTGCAACGCGTCTGGCGTGAAGTCAGGTGCGATGACCACTTCAACGAACTGGCGATCAACAATGCTGGTTGCCAACGTGCCATCGACCGTGCCATTGAATGCAATGATGCCACCGAACGCAGAGGTCGGGTCAGTCGCGAACGCAAGTTTGTAGGCCTCGGATAACGTTGTGCCAACAGCGACGCCGCACGGATTTGCGTGTTTGACGATGACGCAGGCCGGCGAGTCAAACTGGCGCACGCACTCGAGTGCTGCGTCCGAGTCAGCGATGTTGTTGTATGACAGCGCTTTGCCTTGCAGGATTGTCGCGGCAGCCAGCGTACCTGGTGCGCGCTTTGCGTCGCGATAGAATGCGGCGCTCTGATGCGGGTTCTCGCCATAGCGCAACATTTGTTCGCGCGCGCCCCCCAGCGAGAAGTCCTCACTGAGCGGATCGAGCCCTGCCGCCCGTTTCATGTAGGTCGCGACGTGACTGTCGTAGGCTGCCGTGTGCGCGAACGCGCGCGCGGCCAACTCACGACGCAGTGCTGCATCTGGTGCTTTTTTGCGGCTCACCGCCTGTAACACGCGGCCGTAGTCCGTCGGGCTGACGACGACGCTCACTCTGGCGTGGTTCTTGGCCGCCGCGCGAATCATCGCCGGACCGCCGATATCGATGTTCTCAATCGCCATCGCAAAGTCTACGTCATCGCGGTTGATCGTTGCGGCGAACGGATAGAGGTTGATGACAGCCAGATCAATGCTGTGGATCGCGTGCTCGGCAAGTACGGCATCATCCGTGCCGCTGCGAGCAAGCAGCCCACCGTGGATGGACGGGTGCAGTGTCTTGACGCGGCCATCCATGATCTCGGGGAAACCGGTCACGTCGGCCACATCCGTGATGGTCAGGCCGGCCTCGCGCAGTGCGCTTGCGGTACCACCGGTTGAAATGATCTGCACGCCGGCAGCACTGAGTTGGCGGGCGAAGTCGACGACGCCGGTTTTGTCCGAAACGCTAATCAGCGCACGCTGAATGCTCATGTCACAGATCCTGAATGCGCACGGCGCTTATTGTAGTGAGTAGGTCTTGAGCTTCTTGCGAAGGGTGCCGCGGTTGATGCCGAGGATCTCGGCGGCACGACTCTGGTTGCCTTGCGCGTAGTCCATAACAGTGCGCAAAAGCGGTCGTTCGACTTCACTAAGAACAAGGTCATATAAATCGCCTGGAACGGTGCCGTTCAGTTTCGAAAAATAGTCCTTCAATGCACTCTCAGTCATTCTTGCCAGTGGCTTGTGCTTTTTTTTGTTGTTCTTGCTTGTTTTGTTGTTTGGCTCAACCACGTTGTGTCATCCCCTAAATGACGGTGTTTTGCCTCTTGCGAGACGCTCCCCTCAAGCGGCCACGTCTTGCGACCGCGCCACTCCGGCAAACACGCGATGTGCCAGTTGCAGTTGCTGCGCTGCATCAGTGACCGACAGTAGTGAGCGTCGGACCGGCTCGGCGATGCCGAGCTGACGGCAATACCAGTTCAGGTGTTTGCGTGCCATCAAGAGCCCTTTGCGCGCACCGTAAAATTCGTGCACGGCTTCAAGATGGTCGCGAATAATAGCATGCGTTTTATTTTTTGAAAGTGGCGCAGGTGGCTCACCACTAGCGAGTACCGCCAATATTTCTCGCAAAATCCACGGCCTGCCTTGCGTTGCTCTGCCAATCAATAATCCGTCTGCGCCTGTTTGCGCGAGCACCTGTTGCGCCTTTTGCGCGCACGTGATGTCGCCATTTGCGAAGACGGGGATCGTAAGTGCTTGTTTGACGTCTGCGATGCGTTCGTAGCGCGCATCACCCTGATAGCGACAGGCACGCGTTCGTCCGTGCACGGCAATCGCTGCGATGCCGCATTGTTCGGCAATGCGTGCCACCTGCACGATATTTTCATTGTTCCGATCTGGACCCAGACGCGTTTTGAGTGTGACAGGGACATCAACGGCCGCAACTACGGCGCTTAGAATCTGTTCGACAAGCGGAACGTCGGATAGCAGTGCAGAGCCTGCGAGCTTGCGACAGACTTTTTTGGCGGGACATCCCATGTTGATATCAACAATATGTGCACCGCGCGCGACGACGGCTTGCGCTGCGGCAGCGAGTGCGGCGGGCTCGGAGCCAGCGATTTGCACGACGCGTGGTGACGCGTCGTCGTCGATATCAAGACGGTGTCGTGACTTGGCCGTGTGCCACAACGTCGTATCGGCGGTGGTCATTTCCGAGGCCGCCAGCGCTGCACCGAAATGGCGCGCCAAACGACGAAACGGGGCATCGGTGATACCGGCCATCGGCGACAACAGCAGGCGGCTGGACAACGTATACGGCCCGATAACGGGCATTGGCCCGAAGCGATCTGCAGCAATCATTGCGCGGCACAGTTGTCGGCGCAACGCAGCGTTGTGTTGTCGCTGCGATAACATAATGAGAACTGATAGCTGTCCATGCCTGGTGTGCCGACGTCGAGCGTCGCAAAAGCGGTGACACCGGTCCCGGGCGCCAGCCAGCCGTCACTGCCAATATCGTTGGGCAGGTATTCGGCCGGCGTTAGCACGCGTGTTGCTAGCGTATCCCGATAGGGGTCGGTAATTCGTATTTTTAATAGCGGCAGCGGCTGGCGCTGCTCGCCGTTGTTGCTGATGCCAGTCTCGATGTCGAGCTGCGTATCGCTCGACACGGCGGCGTGGCGTTCGATACAAATATTATCCAAAGGCCACCGTGGTGTGATGGGCTTGCCAAGGGTGTCATACACTGTGTTGATGGGCTCGGCCCATGGTTCAAGTGTTGCCAACGTGTCACGAAAAGCGTGCACTGCCTGCAGACTGAGCGCGAGGGCGGCGATCAGCGATAACGCAATCCAGCCGCGCGCCGGCGGCTTCGGCACTACTTGGTCGGCCAGAATCATCGACTCGGCGAAGCGCTCCTCATCAAGCGCATCGAAATCATCGGGTATCGGATCGTCGCCGCTGAGCACACGGTCGCCGGCGAGTACGATCGTCTCGCCGCCACCATCGGCGTCGCCCTCGAACAGGGTTGGCGGTTCGATCTCCGCCGCGGTCGCCGCATCCGCTTGCGCGGCGAAGTCTGCGACCAGCGTATGATCCTCATCGCGGGCAAGATCGTCGCTTGCGGCGCCATGACTGGGCATCGCGTGCGTGTCATCGACAGGTTCGCCGCTGTCGGCGGCTGGGGGTTCTTCGTCTGTGGTTGGTAACAGCTCCCAACGGCTGCTCGAGGAGGTCAATGGATCGGCCGGAGGCGATACATCCGTGGCACCGACGTTGTCTGCGCTGTTTGCGTCGTTGTTGTGATCACGTGCTGCGTCTTCACTGGTGTCACCGACATCCGCGCTGTCGCCGCGACTGACAGCGTCACCGATATCCTCGCTGGTAGCAGCGGCAGCGGCATTGTCGCTGAGCGCATCATCGCCGTGCTCGTCGATCAGAAATTTGCCGCTCGAGAAGACCTCCGTTGCGGCCATCATGTTGTCCAGAGAACCCGAGTCAAAAGCATCGAGGCCTTCGTCGCTGTCAGTCCCTTCGTGCTGCCCGGTTTGATCGGGTGTTTGTTGGTGGCTTGGCGGCTCAGACGAGGCCGGTAATGCTGACTCCGCCTCGAGCGTTAATTCCTGCGGTGTGTCGTCGCGCACACCGTTTGTTTGCTGCGCTGCAGATGCTGCGTTGCCTGCCGTGTCCTGTTTTCGCATGGCGTCCATGACGGCGTCGCGTTCAGCGTCGGCGGCAACCGGTGCACCGCTTAATTCAAGCTTGCTCAGCAGCGCCGAATCGGCGCGCGACAAATCCAGATCGAGTGAGGTCGTTTGGCTGGGTGTATCCTCGGTTGCGAGCTCAAAATCCAGTGGCGTGTCATCGGCTGCCGCACCAGATATCGCTTCGTCGACACGGGTGGTCGATGACTGCGGTGGCAGTTGCGCGTCGACGGTTGGCGGTGTCGCGTCGCTTGGAGCAGTTGCTGCCAGCGCCAGGCCGCTGTCCTCGTCGATGACAGCAGGCTCGGCGCTCTCGTCGAGCTCAGCCAGCAAGTCGTCCCAGTTGTCGTCGTCGCCGCTGGCGATGACGCTCTCTGGCGATGCATCGTCCGGCGCCGGATCGGCAGGTTCAAACGCGATGGTATCTGGCTGCGGCGCTACGCCGTCGTTGCCATCGCCCTGATCCGTAAGGTCAATCTCATCGCCCTGAGTGTTGTCGGGCGGAACGTCGGCGAGCAGTGCTTCGAGCATCTCCGGCGGCGTGTCGTCGGAAAAACGAAAATTCGACGAATCCGTGGTGTCGCTCGACTGCGATGGCACGCCAGGCGTGTCATCGTGTTCGTGTTCGTGTTCGTGTTCGTGTTCGTGTTCGTGTTCGTGTTCGTGTTCGTGTTCGTGTTCGTGTTCGTGTTCGTG